>DATEOC010000016.1:0-72289 GCA_035274425.1 Chloroflexia bacterium | reverse complement strand
GACCCCCGACCCCTAACAACTCACTTTGAACACAGGCCCGGAACGTGCTAATATTGTAGTCATGGACATTGTTGGCTTACTTTTGGTAGTGGCGCTCGTATTTATCACGGCTTTTTTCGTGGCTGTGGAATTCGCGCTGGTAAGCGTGCGGCGGACGCGTATAGAGCAACTCGCGGGCGAAGGCAACGTTTCAGCGGCGCTCGTCAAGCGTGCGCTGGACCAACTGAATACTTACCTTGCCGCCGCGCAAGTAGGTATCACTATGGCCACTATCGGCCTCGGTACGCTTGGCGAGCCGGTAGTGGCGCAGATGTTCGTGCCCCTCTTCGAGTCTCTATTTGGACACGATACTCCCGGTGCGTTTGTGTCGGCGCATGGCGTCTCTTTCGTGATCGCTTTGCTCCTGGTGACAATCGTGGAGCTAATATTGGGCGAGACGGTGCCCAAGATAGCGGCCATCCAGCGGGCCGAATCTGCTTCGATGATTCTCATCAGGCCGATCAACTTCTTTATGATCATTTTCAGGCCGTTCGTGTGGCTCATCAATATGTTGAGCAACGCGGTGTTGCGCCTGCTCGGTCTCCCCACCGATAGCGCGCACGGCAACGTGTACACTGTCGAGGAGCTTGAGATGATAGTGACCTCCAGCCGCAAGGCCGGGGTGCTGGACAGAGAAGAGGAAGTTATCCTGCGCCGGGTGTTCGACTTCGGGGACATCACGGCTCGCCAGGTGATGCGCCCGCGCACGGAGATAGAAGCAATAGCTGTGACCGGTACGCTCGATGAGGTGCTACAGGTGGTGACTGAGCATAAACACAGTCGCTTCCCCGTGTATGAAGGGAGCCTCGACAACATCGTGGGGATACTCCACACGCAAGACCTCTTTGCGGTAATAGCCCAGGACATCCTTGAAAGTAGCCACGCCCTCAGCAGCGCCTCGATCCATATACATGGGGCTGGCTTCGATCTGCGCACGATAATTCGCCCTCCAAAAGTCGTGCCCGAAACGATTGACGTTGCGGACTTGCTTCCCCAGATGCAACAGAGTGGCGTCCAGATGGTTGTGGTGATAGATGAGTATGGGGGCACGGCGGGCATCGTGACGCTGGAGGATATCATCGAGGAGATTGTGGGCGAGGTGCGGGACGAGTTCGAGTCGGAAAATGCTGCCTCATCTGGAATCGTAAATACCCCCGAAGGCACACTGGTGGATGGACTTGTCGCAATTGACGACGTGAACGAGGCGCTACACTTGGATATAGAGAGCGAATCGGACACCATAGGCGGGTACGTATTCGAAGTGCTGGGCCGCAAGCCCGAACTGGGCGATGAGATCAGGCGCAACGGCTACGTACTGCGTGTCGAGCAGCTGGATGGCCTGCGGATAGCCCAGGTGCGTATACTCACAGGTAAAGCTGCTAACAGCCAAGACGAGGGAGACGAAGAGTGAAACCCCGTTCCGAGAAGGCTGAAGGCAGAAAGCAGAAAGCAGAAGGCAGAAGGCAGAAGGCAACGCCCAGAGTAGGGCAGGCAGGTTCTCGCCCACCGGCAATTGTTGCTCGCCCGATCCAAAATCGAAACGCCTCCAAGCGGGCACCCGAAATACAAAATCCAGGCGCTTCGCAATCAGGAGAGCGTTTGCAGAAGGTGCTAGCCCATGCGGGGGTGGCTTCGCGGCGAGCGGCTGAGGAGATGATAGTGGCTGGGCGGGTGATCGTGAACGGCGAGGTGGTAAAGGAGATGGGGGTGCGCGTCCTTCCCGCCGACGTCATTCAGGTAGATGGCAAGCGCCTCGATACACCCAGCCCGGACCGCACCGCGCAAGAACACGTCTACATAGCCATCAACAAGCCGCTCGGCGTGGTCTCAACCTCTAAAGATGAGCATGGGCGGCCTACGGTGCTTGACGTGTTGCGCGGGGCTGCTAGTACGGACGACAGACGACGGATGACAGACGACGGACGAACCAAATCCGAAATCCGCAATTCGAAATCCGAAATCCGAGTTCCCAGGGTTTATCCGGTTGGCCGCCTGGACGCGGACAGCACGGGACTGCTCTTGCTGACCAATGATGGAGACCTCACGTTTCGTGTTACGCACCCCAGGTACAGGTTGGAGAAGGAGTATAGGGCGCTGGTGCGAGGGCGGCCTGGCGATGAGGCGATACGCAGGTTGCGGGAAGGTGTAGAGATAGAGGGTGGCCTGACCGCGCCTGCCAAAGTGGAGCACCTCAATACCGTCGGGGGGAATACCTGGCTGCGGATAACGATACATGAAGGGCGTAAGAGGCAGGTGCGTCTTATGGCGGCTGCGGTAGGGCACCCGGTAATCGAGTTGCAGCGGACCCGCGTAGGTCCGATAATGCTGGGGGCGCTTGAGCCTGGAAGGTGGCGACACCTGGCTCTGCACGAGGTGCACGCGTTGCGCAAGGCTGTAGGGCTGCACGCCTCAACTCACCCGGGGTCGCGCCGGTAACCAAAGCTAGTCCACTCATCAAATCTGACGCCTCAGGCGTCAGATTTAACGCGTGACGAGAAATCCAGGGGGTAACCGTTGGTAAAAAAGCAAGGCGGGCTACCGCGCACAATAGCTATAGATGGCCCTGCCGGGGCGGGCAAGAGCACGATAGGACGCTTGCTGGCCGAGCGGTTGCGCTACGTATTCCTCGACACGGGAGCGATGTACAGAGCAGTTGCGCTCGCGGCGTTGCGGCGAGGCATTTCGGACACGAACGAGCGCCTGCTGGCCGAGCTTGCCGAGCAGCTACCCATCCACATCCAGCGACCCAAAGATGGCGAGACCGACGGCAGGCCCTACACTGTCCTTATCGGCGACGAGGACGTGACCTGGGAGATCAGGAGGCCGGAGGTGGAGTCTGTGGTGTCACAGGTAGCCTCCTGGCCCGATGTGCGGGCGGCTCTGGTAAGGCAGCAACAGCGCATGGCCGAGCGCGATCCAGTAGTTATGGTGGGGCGGGACATCACCACCGAAGTGCTGCCCAACGCCGACCTGAAGATATACCTCGATGCTTCCTTGCAAGAGCGCGCGCGCCGCCGCTACATTGAACTTTTGGAGCGAGGACGTGGTGTTACATATGCTCAGGTCGAGTCGGAGATTGAGCATCGCGACTACCAGGATATGCATAGAGACGCGGGCGCGCTCAAGCTGGCCGAGGATGCCGTGTGCATCAACAGTGATGGTTTGGGAATAGAGGAGGCGCTTGAGAAGGTGATGGGGGTCATGAGTCATGAAACATAGCGGACCCCTGAAACTCCATTTTATCTTCTACCCCCTATGGCCGGGCTAACCCAAGGCAATATACGAGGCTACTGCGGAATAGAGGATAGTGTCGGCCCAGCTATCGATATGCCAGGTCATTCCGGTGTTGGTGATCGAGTCGGCGCTCACCTTGAGCCGCAGGTTGTGCTGGCAATCGATGTCCAGCGAGTTGATTGCCAACAGGATGCGAGGAGGCGTCGCGAATACCTGGCTGCCGAAGTTCGCCCGCCCGCTATTGTTGAGCTGTGGCTGGTTAAAGGGTCGCACGTCCTCGGTGTTGCAATTGCCACTGAAGATGTTCGCTTTGTTTGCCGGATAGGCGATCCACGAAGCGATGCCAGTGTACAGTACCGAGTCGCCCCAGGTATCGATATGCCAGGTGAAACCGGTTGCGGTGACGTTAGTCGCGTAAATATGCACACGCCAGTTCCTGTCGCGGGCCATATCAAGTTGATTGAGCCAGACTACCACTTGCGGCGGCTCGGAATAGGCGCGTGTGAAAGTGATCGGGCGCGAGGTCTGGAGCTGTGGCTGGTTCCAGGGATGGTCGTCCTCGGTGCCGAACTGTCCAGATTGGAAGTCAGGGTCACCGTCCGCCATTTCCAGCCATGTACACCCAGCAGAATAGAGTATGGTATCCCCCCAGGCGTCGATATGGCTGGTGAATCTATCTGTCTGTACCTGGTTGGCATAGGCCCGCACGCGGATGTTGGCGCCATTATCGATATCCAGCCAGTTAAATCCCACGGCTAGACGCGGCGGTTTGGTATATGGGTTGGCAAAGAATATCTCCTTTAAATTGTCGGGGCGTGGCTCATTCCAGGGTCGTACCTCCATAGTATTGAAGATTCCAGGGTCACCGTTCTGCGGATAACGGGCGACGATAAAGGACTTGTCAGTCGCTGAGAGAACCCGGTTCCAGTCGGTGGAATAACCGTTTGTGGTAAGGGAGGCGGGAATGGAATAGAGCATAATCGATTGCGCGTCGAATACCGAATACTGGGTGGTGGTTCGATCGTAGACCGCGAAGATATTGGTGTCCACCTGTGCTGCTGTCCAACCTTGTGTCTTCGCATAATAGTCATAGACCTTGGGCTTATCCCAGGGGATGTTCGCCGCAGGGCTCTGGTGCTCGTGGATGCAGCCGAGCGCATGGCCGAATTCATGGATTACTACTCGTGAGAACTCGTCATCAGGGGTGCTATCGTTGAACCAGCCGAAGTTCATCGTCGGCTTACTGGCAGGGATGGCGAGATTGTCGGTACCCACGTAGGACCAGGATCCCCCGGGGTTGAAGGCCACGCGAATCTCCGCAGTGCCGGTAGCGACAAACTGCATCTGGATGTTTGCATAGCTACCCCAGACCACGGCATATTGCCTCACCTTGCCCTGCACAAAGGAGCTACCCCCAAGCAGCTGGACTCGTAGCGTTCGTCCGGTGGCCCACATCTTTGCTATGGGAAGGGCCAGGTATTCCGGTGGCGGAAGCTCATCTGCACTGGCGATGCCCCTGGCCTGCAAACTCACGGCTTGGGCGGTAGCGTTTTTGGGATTCTCCAGGATCGCAAGTCTGACCGCCTCTGCCTGGAGCTCCGGCGGGATCGGCATCTGAGTACAAATTTGGATTTGCGAAAGATCGCTGCTATTCGCGGAGGACATGGTTTTTTCCTTTCTGTTATTAGGTCAACAGCAGAACGACATTAGTTTTTTGCACGCAGAAGATATTCTCCAACTGTATAATTGTTGGATTTAGCCCTTCAATGAGTACTATAGCATAATAAGCATTAAGTTTCTGTTAACTTTCACGATACACTTATAGAGAATTCATGTACAAAGTCGAGCTTAGAGCTTGTTTCGAAAGCTGACAATTATATACAATTGTTTTACTGACGAGTGCTGGCAGGAGCAGTAGGGAGATTAATCGCTCGGAGCAAGTATGATAAAGGTCGAGGTCCTAGATAGAAAACTAGATGAGGGGAGCCAGAGCCAGAGCAGGCTCATCTGGAACTCCTTTCGCAGGCATCGGCTCGGCATGGTCGGCCTGGTTATGTTGTCGCTCGTGGTGATGGGTATCATTTTCGTGCCTATCTTCTTTCCCGATCCCTACCGGCGCGTCAACCCCGACAACTCAATGTGGGTAGCGCCCATCGGGACTGTAGACCCCGCGAACGGCCACGTCTTCTGGCTCGGCTCGGATAAATATGGGCGCGACAACCTGTCTCTCGTGTTCGAAGCGGGCCGCCTGTCATTGATAGTGGCCTTCGTGCCCGCCGTTATAATCCTCGTCGTCGGCTTCCTTGTTGGCGCGATAGCCGGCTACTATGGCGGCCTGATAGATAGTATGCTCATGCGCGTGACCGACTTCATGCTGGCCTTACCCCTTTTGCCCGCCTACTTGATCGCTATCAGGATAATCCGGCCCCAGCAATTCGTGGAGCGTATTAGTAGCGGGCCATTTCTACAGGACAACATAGTGGCTGTCCTGCTAACACTTATAGCGGTATTTTCCCTTTTTGGCTGGATGAGCATCAGTAGATTGGTGCGCGGGCTGGTGCTCTCTATGCGCAGCCACGCCTACATCGAGGCCGCACGCGCCCTGGGAGCAAGCACCTCGCGCATCATATTTCGCCACCTTCTGCCCAACACTCTCACCCCCATGCTGATTGCAGGAATCTTCGCGGTGGGCGACTTCATTATCTTTGAAGCTGTGCTGTCGTATTTCGGCATGGGTTTCCGCGACACGCTAAATCCACCCGTTGTCTCATGGGGCAACATGCTAGCTCTCAATCAGGACCTGACATGGTTTCTGACCACCCTGAACCCCTTTGCGGACATACGGGGTTTCCTGGTGATCTTCCCCAGTATTATGCTTTTTGTTACGGTTCTGTCCATCAACTTCATCGGCAGGGCCTTGCGCGACGTGCTCGATCCGCGTGGGTATGTTTGATCTCTCGAGCCTATTAGGGAGCAGGAGCACTAATAATGGTGATTTACGTCTTGAGACGGGTTTTCCAGAGCCTTATGCTCGTTCTACTCTTCGGCCTGCTGATCTATAGCACGCTATTGTGGTTCATAGCAGAGCCCATGCCGATTGGTCAGTCTTACAATAGGCTCAAACAGCAGATCAAAGCTAACCCTGACACTATCGGTTTCGAGACGGTAAATCGAGCTATATATCTAGAGAAGCGGTATAAGCTCGACAAGCCCTGGCCACTAAGCTACCTGGTCTGGCTCTTCGATCCAGGTGATACCGAGACTAGGGGGTACGATCTCTCTGGAAACGTGCTGACCACGACCAAAGGTATAGATGTGAATATCCTTGGGCTGCGCATCCGAGGATCGGGAGTATTGACCGGGGACTTCGGCACCTCGGAGGGCTTCGGGAAGGGCGCACCGATAAGCGAGATTCTCGATAACCGCTGGGGGAGCACGTTCCTGTTGGTGGGGTCGTCTTTTGGGTTGGCTCTTATTGTCGGCGTGCCGCTAGGTATCCTGGCGGCGCTACGCAAACGTACCGCCGTGGACAATACCATCGCCGTCTTCACGCTGGGAGGGCTTTCGCTCCCACCGTTCGTGTTGGGACTGCTCTTTATTATGTTCTTCGCCGTGCTGCCGAAGGCCCTCCACGACCAGGGCTGGTCCTGGCTCCCCTGGCTGCCTTCCGGCGGCACGAGCGACACAGATGAATTCTGGGACCGCGTGAGACATCTTGCGCTCCCTGCGACCACGCTGGCGATTCCGCAGATCGCCTGGCTATCGCAGTACACCCGTTTTGCTATGCTTGACGTTCTACGACAGGATTACATACGCACCGCCTGGGCGAAAGGGTTGAGCGCGCGGCGGGTGGTGTTCAAGCATGCCCTGCGCAACACTCTGATTCCTGTGATTACGCAGTCGGCTCTGCTCCTCCCTACGGTCCTGTCGAGCGCACTGGTGGTTGAGACGATATTCGCTTACGAGGGGCTGGGCAGGGTATTCTACCGCGCTATGGGCGGCTGTCTCGCCACGGGCATCGCCTTTAGAGATGACCCGCCACCATGCCCGGCCAGCGGCTACAGGCCGATTGACACCCAGTTCGCGCTGGTGCTGATGTTGATCCTTGTACTGGTCGTGGCGATATCGAACTTGCTGGCTGATATCCTCTACACCGTTGCCGACCCCAGGATCAGCTACGCTTCCGATAAGAAGTCCAGTTAGAACACATCCTGAACCGCTATGCCGTTCACAGATTATCCTGAGGTCAACGAGCTACTGGATGGCTTGCTGCATCAAATTCAGTTAATTCTAGGCACAAAACTTGTTGGTTTATATCTCTATGGCTCACTCGTCACCGACGACTTCGATAGAGGTATCAGCGATGTTGATTTGCTTGCTGCTATCTCCTCGGATATCGATGAGGATGAGTTTGCGCAGCTACAGAAGATGCACCATGACATCGTTGATCGAAATAAAGAGTGGGATAACCGGATAGAAATAGCCTATCTATCCGTAGATGCACTACAAACGTATAACTTGCGTGTCAGCAAGCTGGCGATTATCAGCCCCGGCGAGCCGTTTCACGTTATAGAAGCAGGGAAAGATTGGTTGATGAACTGGTATGTCGTGCGTGAAAAAGGTATCGCACTTTTCGGTCCTTCGCCAAAAACAATCATCGCTCCGGTTACGAAAGAAGAATTCATCCAGGCTGTGACAGACCATGCAAAGTCATGGAAAGACTGGATAGAGCATATACATTCACGCCCTTCGCAATCGTATGCAATTTTGACGATGTGTAGAGCATTGTATGCCTACAAGAATGGCGAGCAAGTCTCGAAGCGACAGGCAGCTTTGTGGGCGGAGAAAGAATTACCCGAATGGGCTTCCCTGATCAGGAATGCTCTCTTGTGGCGTGAAGGGTGGCGAGAGAAGGGAGTAGATCACGAGGCAACCTTCCCTGAAACGGTGAGGTTTGTCCACTTTGTAGTAAATCAAATCTTTGAAAAGTGATAAAAAGAAGGTTCGGCTGTACCGAACCTTCTTTTTATCACTTTTCAAACTCCCAACCTCATTTGTGCATAGGCAAGGGATCAAGCTACCCACCGCGGTCGTAGTTTCTAAGGGAGGGCACAAGGAACCCGGTAACGACGGTGACGGCGATTACGGCAAACCCTCCGAGGACTATGGAAGTGCCGTACCCGAGTATTGCTGCCGCTATGCCTGCCTCCAATTCGCCTAGCTGCGGGCCGCCCATGTAGAAGATCATGTTGACCGAGGTCATACGCCCACGGAGGTTATCGGGTGTGGACAGCTGCCGTATCGTCTGGCGCATGACCATGCTTACCGTATCGGCAGCGCCCGTACCTGCCAACCCAAGCACTGCCAACCAGAAGATGCTCGACATCCCGAATATCACCGTCGCCAGCCCATAAGCCGCTATTGAAAAGAGCACTATCCAGCCCTGGTGGCGCACGTTGCCCAGCCATGACATTACGAATCCTGCCCCGACAGCACCGATTGCGGGTGCGGCATAGAGTACGCCCCACGACTCTCTCGGTGCGTGCAATACCTCCTGGGCAAACGCAGGGATGAGCATCATCGCCGCACCGAAGAAGGTGGCGAAGAAGTCGAGGGTCATAGTTGACATAATAATAGGGGCATTGCGGAGGAAGCGGAGGCCGTCAAGCGCGGCCTTGAAGCTCACATCGCGCGTCTCGGTAGTCTGGAAGCGCACGCGCATCAGGAGGAGGGCGATTATGACCGCTCCGAAGGAGATGCTGTCTACCCAGTAGATGACTGAGAGGCCCGTTGCCCCGATCGGTAGGAGCATCCCTGCCACCATCGGGCCGAATATCATAGCGACCTGCCAGACGATGATGTTCAGCGAGAGGGCGTTAGGGAGGTGCTTGCGCGGTACGAGGTTGGGGATCATCGCTGAGCGCGCCGGGTTGTCGAAGGCTACCGCGCACGCCGCTATCACCGTGAGGAGGTAGATGAGCGCGGGTGATACCCACCCGAACATGGTGGAGGTAGCGAGGGTCAGCGACACCAGGGCCATAGTGGTCTGGGTGGCAATCAGAAGGCGGCGGCGGTCAAGCGCGTCAGCAATCACCCCGCCGAACATAGATAGGGCCAGCACGGGCAGAAGCTTGAACAGACCTCGTAGCCCTAGGAGAACAGGGTCGTGCGTGAGGTCCCAGAGTTGCACATTGATGGCAACGATCTGCATCTGCGTGCCGGCTTGCGACACGAAGTTGCCCGAAAAGTAGAGGCGAAAGTCGCGGTGGCGCAGGGCCAACCACGGAGAGGTTCGCCTGGGCGTTTCTTCCGTATCAACCCCGGCATCACCATGCGCGCTGGCGACGGCCGCATTGGGAGAGTCGGCGATGTCGGGTTGCAGTTCAGGGGTATGCTGTAGAGGCCCGGCAGGGGGCGCTATAGTCTCTTGCGCGCTCACTGTAGAATTGTACAGGAAGAGAATGACCAGATGCAAAGTCTTATTTATTCACCGCAGAGGGTTTTGGGAATTACGAATTACGAATTACGAATTAGGCAGTACTCTGACGCATCACGCATCACGTTTCATGTTTCACGGCCCCCGTCTTGAGCAGAAAATGAGCAGTTATTGGGCTGGAAAGTGGGCAGGTGAATGGGGCAGAATGTAAGTGTCGAGATGCGTATTTCAGTGAAAGGAACAAAACGATGATGCGGAGCGATAGCCTCGGGCTTTCGGTGGCGAAGGCGGCGGTGGAGCGGCTGAGCGCCGCGCGAAGCAGCGAGCCGGACCCCTTGTCCCCTGGCGATGGGGACGTTTTGGCGTACGTCAGGGAGATGCAGCAGGCGGACCAGGCGCTTCAGCACGCCCTCGACGCGGTGAGCATGAGCACTCTGCCCCTCTCCGAGCATGATATGCTGCGCCGTAGAAGGACCACTACGGACGCGGCAGTTGCGCGGCAGGTTTTCCTCCTCTCCAGGCGGCTCGATACCAGGCGCGAAGCATCAATGCGGGACCTGCACGCTATTTTCAAGATGGGGAGCGCGCCCGCATCACCTCTCGACGGGCGCTACCGTGGGCAACTGGTGAGTACAACCATCTTCGCGCCACTTGATAGTTTTGGGCGCATCATGTCCCGGCTATATATGCCCTGGTTGGGCAAGCGCTTCCACGCGGAGTCGCAGACCGGGGACAATGTGTTCAAGGAAGGTATGCGATTCTGGGGGCATATCTACTGGCCGAGGTACCATGGCTATCGCCCATACGGGCGAGACTTGCTTACGGCGTTTCCATTTCACACCTCCACAGGGCCCGGCGCGCTCAATCCCGACGTGCAGGTGCTGAAGCTCGATTACAGCGACCCGCGCAACCCCGGCTTCATCGTGCGCGACGTGCTGGATGAGCTTGTGCAGGTGACGGGCAACTACTACCTGGGGAAGGCATATATACGCAGGCGGGGTGGCACTTACAGGCTGGCGGCTTTCTTTGCTCTACAGAAGGAGGGGTAATCATGGATGCCGTGCTTAGCTTACTCGACACGTATGGCGTTGCGCTGCTCTTCGTCGTGATGCTCCTCAAGGAAGTAGGCGCGCCCATACCCGTGCCTGGGGATTTGCTGATGATAGTGGCGGGTGCGCGCTCGGCTACGGGCACTTTGCCCCTCTGGGGGGTGCTGCTGGCGACCCTGATAGCGGGTTTTGTGGGAGGGTTCGCGCAGTACCTGCTGGCGAGGGGGCCGGGGCGGGGATTTATCTATCGCTTCGGCAAGTATGTTGGCCTCACGCCTGCGCGCCTCGACAAGGCGTCTGCGGCAGTCAAGGGGCGCGGGTGGGTCGCGGTGGCGCTTGGCCGCGCATTGCCGGGCTTGAGGATAGGCGCGGTGGCGGCCTGTGGTCTGGCTGCCGTGCCTACCGCCACCTTCGCCCTCGGATTATTTGCGGGTACAGTGCTTTTCGTTGGCTTCCACACCATGCTTGGCTATCTAGCGGGTCCAGGTGTGACCGCGCTGCTGGACGGGTTCAACGTGCCGGTGTGGGTATTGCTGTTGGTCCTGGTGTTGGTGGGGCTGGCCGGATGGCTTATCCTCCGGTCGAGGAAGCGCAAGGCACGCGCCGATGGGGAGACCGCTGCCATATTCGATTGGGCCGACGCCTGCTGCCCGGCCTGTCTCGCAGCCGCAGCCCTGGAACGCAGGTTAGTTGGCCCGCCTACGAGCACAATGGTCTCGAACGCAGCATAATAAGGAGGGAACATTTATGGCGATTACCGGGCAGGTGGCTGATACCTCAACGAATGAGAGTGAAAGAAAACCTTCAAGGCGATTCACTTTCGACCCGGACAGGCTTGCGTACCTGGAAGTGGCGGGGTGGCGCGCTTATGTTGATAAGAAGTGGCTGAAGTTGCTGTGGCTGCTGCTAAGCCTTGCGCGGGAGCAGTTCGGCTTCTCCTGGCCGAGAGCGGTCCAGGGCGCTTATTATGTAACGAGAGCCTCCATCATCTGGAAGCCGATGGACCACGACGTGCCCGCCGTGCGCCGCTACCTGCGCAAGTTCTACCGGCTTGCGGTGAAGCATGGCAAAGGCTTCAGCTTCGACCCGCGCCGGGTGGGCGACCTTGAGCTGAAGTACTGGCACGTCAGTCGCCAATACTCTTCTACCCCCTACCGCGACGACAGCCCCCTCATCCCGGTTTTCGCGGAGCTGCACAGTGCGATCTTCGACGTTTCTATAGAGGAAGCCTGGGAGTCCGCCATAGGTCGTGCCCGCTCCCTACACGCCTACGGCCAGATCGCGGGTGGGCACTCGAAGGATATAGAAGGGGATTGGAGACGTTCGGAGGAGTACCTGCGCGAGGGCTACCGGAGCCTGGTGGGAGTGAGTTAAGAGCGCCTTTCAAAGCAGGATGGTTCCGTAGGGGCGTGGCGCCGCCACGCCCCTACAGTGGGTATTGAAATATGCTAGATGTAGGAGGAGAGATAGCAATGACCGAACGAGACAGGCGCAATATCGAAACGGTGCGTCTAATGTATACTGGAGATGAGAGTGAGCGCGCTCACATCGCCCAGGATATAGTCTGGCACGTGCCTGGGCACAATCCCGTATCTGGAGAATACAGCGGGTCTGAAGAGTACACCAATTTGATGCCATCCCGCATGGCCCCGCTTTCGCAATGGGATTTTACGCTTGGGGATGTAATGGTCAATGGAGATTTCGTAATGGCCACATTCCGGTTGAAAGGTGAGCGGAAGGGTAAAGTGATTGACATCAAAGGCGGCCACCTGATGAGAGTCAGTGAGGACGGCAAAGTAGTCGAGGGGTGGGGCTTCACGGACGATCAAGATGCGCTGGACGATTTCTTCTCCGCTTGAAGCAATATGCCCCATGAGGGGAGATTAGCATGGCTAAACGTATCATGGGTGCGTACCCCGCGCCGGAGTTTCTGCCCGGGCTTGACTGGATCAACACGGGCGGCAAATCGCTCAAGCTCAGCGACTTGCGGGGGAAGCTGGTGCTCCTCGACTTCTGGACTTATGGATGAATCAACTGCATCCACATCCTGCCCGCCGTGCGCGAGCTTGAAGAGAAATATGCTAACGAACTGGTCGTCATCGGGGTACACGCGGGCAAGTTCATCGCCGAGCGCGTGACCGAGAATATACGCACCGCGACTCGCAGGCTCGACATCCCGCACCCTGTCGTGAATGACCGGCACTTCCGCGTCTGGCGCGCCTATAACGTGCAGGCATGGCCCACAGTCGTGCTTATCGGCCCGGATGGGCAGTATATCGGGCAGCATTCGGGCGAGATTACCTTTGAGGACTTCGATCCCGTATTCGATGCCGCAATAGAGTCATACGCGCCTACCGGCCTCCTCGATAGATCGCCTCTGCATTTCGAGCCGGACCCCGCACCCCCTAGCGATTCGCCCCTCCTCTTCCCCGGAAAGGTGCTTGCCGACCCCGCCGGGAATAGGCTTTTTATCGCGGACACCGGAAATAACCGCGTGCTTGTTGCCAGGGTGAATGAGGACGGTACCTCAGTGCAGGTCGAACATGTGATTGGAAGTGGAGCGGCAGGCTTCATCGATGGCGACTTTTCGATGTGTCAGTTGAACAAGCCGGAGGGGATGGCGCTACGGGGCGACACGCTGTACATAGCCGATACCGAGAACCACTCCATACGCGCCGCCGACCTCCAACGCGGCTCGCTCACCACCATCGCGGGCACGGGAGAGCAGGGCTATTCGCGCACGGGCGGGGTGGGCACGGAGGTCGCCCTCAATTCACCCTGGGACCTCTTAGAGCGAGATGGCTGGCTCTACATCGCAATGGCGGGTACGCACCAGTTGTGGCGTATGGAGCTATCTACGGGTGAAGTGCATGCGTTCGTTGGGAGCGGGCGCGAGAATATTGACGACGGCCCAAACCCCCGCGCCACCCTGGCCCAACCCAGCGGCCTGGCCACCGATGGGGAGAAGCTATACTTTGCAGATAGCGAGTCGAGCGCGGTCCGTGTGGCGGACTTCGCACCAGACGGCTACACTCAGACGCTCGTGGGTGAGGGTCTCTTCGAGTTCGGCGACCGAGACGGCAAGGCTATGCAGGCACGCCTTGAGCACTGCTTGGGCGTGGCCTACCACGACGGTAAGCTATACATAGCCGACACTTACAACAACAAAGTGAAGATGCTCAACCTCGCGGCGAAAGAGGTCACTACTCTCTATGGCTCAGGCGAGCCGTCTGACCTCTACGAGCCTGGGGGCTTGTCGGTATGGGCAGGGGAGGGCGGCGCGAAGCTCTACGTGGCGGATACGAACTTGCACAGGGTGCTGCAATTCGCTATCAACGAAGCAGGAGAGCTTCAACCGCCTATCCCATTGGGCATCACATTTCCATAACAGGGCAATCTATAACCAGTTTTCAATTCAAAAGGAGCGCAGTAGGCGCTCCTTTTGAATTGAAAACAAACCCGTCCGCTACCGATGTTGCGCCTGGCAGCCAGGGAAGAAAGCGTTGGCTACTATCTTCGATGCCTGACCTCTTGTCACCTCAGCCCCAGGGCGGAAGTACGGCCTGTTCTGGTCGTCGCAAGGCTCACCCTCTCCCCCACATGGGTATCCACTCATCACCCCTAGTTGCGTCAGACGCATGATCCATACGTAGAAGGTATGGTCCTCCGGTACGTCTGCGAAGAAGAGACCTGTAGGTGTGCCTACCACGCCGGCTGCGTTAGCCACTATCTTCGACAGCTGCCCACGTGTGGCGTTGGCGAACGGCCTGAAGTACGGCCTGTTCTGGTCATCGCATGGCTCACCCTCTCCTCCACAAGGGTATCCACTCATGTGTCCCCGCGAGGATAGTCGCTCTATCCACAGAAAGAAGGTGTTATCGGCGGGCACGTCTTCGTAGGTCTGCCCTGTAGGTGTGTCGGAGTACCCGGCAGCGTTGGAGACCACTTTGGCGATCTGCCCCCTGGTTATGGGATTGCCGGGCTTGAAGGTACCATCACTGTACCCGCCCAAGATGCCCTGGCACGCCAGGCACCGTACGAAGCTGTAGAAGGTGTGATCGGTTGGCACATCGGTAAAGATGATAGCGCAAACTGTAGGTGTAGTGGTGCTCGCAGGTGACGTTGCGGAGGCTACCGCGCTGCCCGTAGCGACGGATGTGGCCGTACGCGTGTTGGTTGCCACGCTTGTAGAATTTGGGGTGCCGGGAATGGCGGTGCGGGTGGCTGTAGCCTGCGGGAGGGGGGTTGGCGTAGCCAGCGGCCCGCCGCAAGTGTTCAGCAGCACCGACACGTTATCGCCGTTGGTGTTCGTAACCGCCAGGTCGGGCCTGCCGTCGCGGTTGAAGTCGCCTACCGCCACCGCAACAGGGCCGCTTCCCGCGCCGAAGTTGGTCAGCGGGCCGAAGCCGCCTGAGCCGTTACCCAGTAGCACGGCGACGTTGCCGGGGACGTTCGCCACGGCGAGGTCTACTGTGCCGTCGCGGTTGAAGTCGCCCAGACCTATAGACATCGAACCGGTGCCTGCCGGGTAATTGGAGGGCGAGCCGAAACCGCCCGTGCCGTTGCCCAGGCGCGCCGATATGTTGCCGTTATCGCCGCTCGACGTGGCGAAGTCTGGATTGCCGTCATTGTTGAAGTCGCCCACTGCGATGCTCCGGGGGTTCGGGCCGACGGTCCAGTTTTGGAGAGCGCCGAATGTGCCCGTGCCAGTGCCCAAGCGCACCGATACGTTGTCGGAGAAGGAGTTGGGCGCAGCCACGTCGGGGTGGCCGTCGCGGTTGAAGTCGCCCACTGCGATGTCGGTTGGTATCCAATCTAAGTCGTACTGGACGCCGACACCGAATCCGCCCGACCCATTATTGATGAGCACCAGCATGGTATCGTGCCCGCTATCGGCGATAACCATGTCGGGGCTGTTATCGTGATTGAAGTCGGCTGTGGCGATGCCTGCCCCATCGGACCCTGAGCCATAACCCGTAGCTGCGCCGAATCCCCCTGAGCCGTTGCCCAGGAGCACCCGTGCCATATTCACGCCGAAGCCTGCTGCGGCTACGTCCAAGTTGCCGTCGCGGTTGTAGTCGCCCACGGTTATGCCCGCAGGCTGGACGTCTAACTCGTACGTGGTCACCGGACTGAAGCCACCACCGCCGTTGCCAAGCAGCACCGATATTTGCGCAGAGTCTTTATTGACCATCGCCAGGTCGGGATTGCCGTCATTGTTGAAGTCCCCAACCGCGATGCGCTCAGGGGTATCACCTACTGCATAATTGGTAGTCGGCGCGAAGCTGGGCACCGTGCAAGAGCCTGGCCCTCCAGGTGTAACAGTAGAGGTGGGAGTAAGCACGGCGGTGGGGGTGCGGGTGGCGGTTGGCGACCCAGGGGTCGAGGTGGCGACGGGTGTAATGGACCCGCACTGGCCCGGCCTGAGCCAGCGACCTGCGTTCACGACTATGCGAGCGAAGTCCCCACTCCACCCACCATCGGCGTCGCCAACGTAGGCGCTTACGCCCACTGCCCTCCCTTTGAAGGCCATGAGCGATAGCCCATCACTCCAGGCGGCGACCTGCGTGGCTCCTGGCTTGAGCACCAGATTGCCTCTGTAGAAGGCGCTGAGGTTGGTTACGCCAGCCATGAGCGGGTGCGCCGCGTTGTGGCTGCCAAGCGTGGCTGTGCTGTAAACGCGTTGCCCGAAGCCTTCGTACGGCGAATAGCCGCCGCTCTGCCAGCGCCCTCCTATCTCACGTAGCGAGCCGTCCCAGGTGAAATTGAATGCGACCACGATGCCGTGCGCGTCCAGGTAATCGGCCAGCCTATTGCCCAGGGTGGATGGGTCGGCGTAGACGGTAAGGCTCGCGAAGGTCACTACCACGTCATATTGCATCATCTGTGCAAGGGTGGGCGTGGTGGAATCGGCGCGGTAGTAGTCCACCGTCTGTATGCCCCCCTGCGCGAGTATCCCGTTGCGAAGCGTGGCGGGTGGCGACTCGTAATCGGCGTAGACGATAAGCACTCGCAGACCGTTGGGGTTGCACGTCGGGGTGGCCGCTACCGTCTGAGTGGGGGTATTTGTGTAAGTGGGCACGCGGGTGCGCGTAGGTGTGGCTGTGGGTGGGGTGCCGGTAGGGGTCGGGCTGGTGCAGACCCGGTGCAGTACGAAAGAGTCGGAGTAATAAGGGTATTCATACTCATCGTTGAAGCCAACTGCCCACACATCATCGGAAGATGTTGCGACTACCCCCTGCATACGGGTGAAGTCACGGAAGCCACTGGGGCTGTACTCCTGCGCCCAGGCCGTGCCGTCCCAGTGCATAGTAAGGCTCTGGAAGGGGCAAAAGTTGCAACCCGCTGTGGTCCCTACCGCCCAGATGTCGTTCGGCGCTATAGCGTATACATCTTCCAGCGAGTTATAGTCGCCAAATACCGGACTCGCCACATGCTGCCACTGCGTGCCGGTCCAGTGCAGGAAGAGGGGAGTGTAAGTCGTGCCGGAGTCGGCGGAGTAGCTGCCAACCGCCCACACGTCGTTCGCGGCGAGAGCCGTTACCCCGTCCAATCGCCGGGAGTAATTGCCAGGGTTGGGAGTGGTCACGCGCGTCCAATTGCTGCCATTCCAGTGGATAGAGAGGGTGGTGGGGGTGCCGCCCTTCGGGTAGATGTAGCCTACTGCCCAGATGTCATTGGCCGATACCGCCGCCACTGAAGTCAGCACGTTATCATCCCCAAAGTTACCGCCGTTAGGGGTAGGGACGATGCTCCATGCCGTGCCATCCCATTGCATGGCTATAGTCGAGTGGAAGCCATCATTAGCGCCCACTGCCCACACGTTATTGGGGGCGATGGCTACCACGTCGTTCAACATCAACCCACCCGACTGCTGGGGTGTTTCAATGATCGTCCACGCGACGCCGTCCCAGTGCATAGCGGCGGGCTGATAGGCAGTGGGTTGGCCGGGCTGGGAGTTGGGAATGCTCTCGCCCACAGCCCAGACGTCAGTAGGGGTCAGGGCTGAAACCCCGTAAAGAATCAAGCTTGCTCCGAAGGGAGCCACAGGAGTAGGGACTATAGTCCACTGTGTTCCATCCCAGTGCATCGTGAGGGCGGTGTCGGGGCTGCCGTTGTTCTCGTCGTAATACTGACCTACCGCCCATATATCGTCAGGGGTGAGGGCATCTACGTCGTAGAGATAATGATGCGTTCGCGGGTTTGGAACGGATACCTGAATCCAGGGCTGACAGCTCCCACCTGTTGCGCCCGCAGGGTCTTGCGTGGTTGGCGGGGATATGGGGGTGGCCCCGGCGGCACCGCTAACTACGATGAAGAAAAGAATCGCCGCGAAAAGACGTAGAAGCCAGGGGAAAATGGAAGGCCAATTTACTATGACGGTCTGGTTGGATCGCATGGTGCTCCCTCTATTTCTAGATGTTTGGGGTAGACCCCAGGAATGATACGCAGGCCAGATACAAACAAGGCCCGCCTTGCGTAATTTGGCGTCACGCGCTACGCCTCGTGCATCATGTTGGTAAAGAGTGGAATGCATGAACCTTGCCATAACTATTTTACGCGAACTCATACACACTAAATGCTATAAAGACTCCTACACTTTTTCCTACAAAATACCTACACACTTCCTGCCTCCTGCGCAGGGAGATGACCGAGAATTGGGCTGTCATCCTGAACGAAGTGAAGGATCAGCCTCCGATAAGAAATGTATATGCAAGCATGAGCTATAGGAAAGTGATCCTTCACTTCGTTCAGGATGACATGTAAAAATCTTCTGTCTTAGTCTGTATATTCTGTATCTGACCTTACATTACCCCTGCTGACTTGATCTACCGTTTGAGCGTGTTGCCCAAGCGCAAATCGGTTATGATGAATGGACACTGGTGCATGGGGCTTTGCTCTCGCACCAAATCAATTCTGGAGGTAGATTCGCATGTGCTACGATGACAAGGCCCGCCCCCCTATGCCGCCCACGCGAGGGGAAGCGCAGGGAGAAGACCTGGTACTGGCCGCCGCCGACGGCAATCGCTTCGCCGCTTTTCTAGCCAAACCTGGTAGCCCAACCGGAGCGCAGATCATCATTTACCCGGACGTTCGGGGCTTGCATGGCTTCTACAAAGACCTCGCCCTGCGTTTCGCCGAGACAGGGGTTCGGGCGCTAGCCATCGACTACTTCGGGCGCACCGCCGGGCTGACTCCTCGTGACGATTCCTTCGAGTTCATGCCCCACGTGCAGCAGCTACAGCTATCATCTTTCTTCGCAGACGTGCAGGCAGCGTTAGACTATCTGTGGCAAGGGGATGGCGCTGCTCAATCTACATTCGTGGTTGGCTTCTGCATGGGAGGCAGCCTCACTCTGCTCTCCGCCACGCAGGACTTCGGCTTCGCGGGTGCGATTGCATTCTATGCAGGGATGTCGCGCGATTTTGGTGGGTATGGCACGGCACTGGACCGCGCGACAGAGGTAAAATACCCTGTGCTTGGCCTCTTTGGCGGGGCCGATCCGGGTATACCGGCAGCACAGGTTGAAGAGCTGGACGTCCGCCTCGACGAGGCAGGCGTTCCGCACGAGATCATAAGCTACCCTGGCGCGCCCCATAGCTTCTTCGACCGCAAGGCGACAGAATACGCCGATGCCTCTGCCGATGCCTGGCGGCGGATGCTGGCGTGGATTGAGAAGTACGGGCAGACGCATGGTTGATCGCTACGCGAGTAAACTCGCTCAGTAGATACTGTTTGACGAGAAATCAGCGAAGAAGTTGATAAGAGATAAGATTTAGACAGTATCAAGCAACCTACCGGCTAAGCAAGCGTTGTGTATATAGAGCGCCGACTTATTTGCAATAGCTCAGATTTGATGTTGCGGAGAGCGTTTGACGAACCAGAACTCATCTGGCAGGCACTTCAAAGACGGGAGTCATGAACAGATATACTTGCGAGGCTCGTAATGGGGCGAGACCGAAAAGCACGAACATCTGTAAGTGCGATCTGCGTTTATCTGTAGCCCTGATCTGCTTGTTGCTCGCCAATGCTGCCTCTGCTGTTCCCCACAAAGCGGCTGCCTTGAGCCAGAGCATTGCACCGCCATCTACCTCACACAACACGCAACTGTACCCAGCTTACCAGCCGGAGCAATACCGGCCGTCAATATGGCGCGTCGTTGACAGCCCCATCATTCAACCGGGGACCCTCAATGCCGTGGCCGCGATCTCCGCGGACGATGTTTGGGCGGTAGGCTACGATGATACTATATTCAGCAGTTCCCCTCTAAGTGTGAAGAGCCTGATACTGCATAGGGATCGAGGCAGGTGGAGCACAGTGCGCAGCCCAAACCCCGGCGTACTCAACGAGATCAGGGGAATAGCGGCTGTTGCAAAGAACGATGTATGGGCGGTAGGGGTTTATTATGAGCTGACCGAAGAGAGGCAACAAGCCCTGATACTGCACTGGGACGGTACCCTCTGGAGCCAGATAGAAAGCCCTTCCCTTGGAAGCAATGCTGCTGGCCTTGACGACGTCGTAGCCATTTCGGCTAATGATATATGGGCTGTCGGCGCTTACGGCATGGCGGATGGAAAGCAGTCCTTTGCACTGCTGGAACACTGGGACGGAACACAGTGGACCATATTCCCCAGCCCCAACCCTGGGTCACGAGTCAATGGATTGGACGGGGTCAGTGCGGTGTCCCCCGATGACGTGTGGGCGGTAGGAACCTACGCGGATTACCAGGAGGACGGGGGATTTGGTGCTTTCAAGACGCTAGCCATGCATTGGGATGGCAGCAAGTGGGAAGTGGTACATAGTCCCAACGGCGAGGGCTATTCACATGCCTACGAATTGAGAGACGTTACCGCGATAGCTCGCGACGATGTATGGGCAGTTGGATCCTACCTCCCGGATATAGGGGCGAATGTGCCTTACCAGATGCTAACATTGCATTGGGACGGTAGCGAGTGGAAGGTGATACCTAATGCCTTTAGCACGCAGAGTACTATGTTGGCGGGGGTGACTGCGACGTCAGCCAGGGACGTGTGGGCTGTAGGCAATTATTGCCCTGCCGAGTGTGATAATCGCAGTGGGCACAGCCCTATGACAATGCATTGGGACGGTGATAGATGGAACGCTGAGCCGATTGATGTTGTTAGCTCAGATAGCTACCTGAGTGGTGTAGCGGTGGTTCCGGGCGTTACCGGCGCGGAAGTATGGGTTGTTGGCGACCTGAAGACCGTTGTCGATTTCCGTGTCCAGGTGCTGATCGCCCATAGTGCACCCGAAGAAGCTGCCCCTCCTGTAGTAGCGTCGCCACCAGCTCCGACGTCCGAACCCTCGGGTAATTCTGCACCAGGTATGCCCCGTACGGGTGCAGGCATGGATATAATCACCCTCTATCTTGCTCTCCTGAGCCTATTAGGGATGCTACTGCTGCTTGTGGGTGTCTCACTCCAGGGGAGAGACTCACATATGTAAGTCGCGTGGACCCCGCAGTGGGCGAACCCGACCTCAAGCCGCAGGTGCCGTAGCGACAGCGGGTGATGTCTAAATTGGGTCAGACTTTCAATTGCAGCTCTTCGAGGTCAAGTTCGCGCTCGATGATGCGCCGCACTTCGTCATTGATGACCCCCTGGTCGCGCAGGCGTATTATTGTGCGGCGCTCGGTATCTATTAGCTCGCGCTTCAATCGCTGGTAGGTGGCCTCGTCCTCTTCGTGGTCGTGATGTCCCTCATGTTCATCCACGCCGTGATAGCGGACGGTGAGTACATGGAGGCGCTCTTCGTAATGCGTGCTGAAGTGCTCAAGCGTTTCCGCAGGTACCCATTCCTCGGCGGAAAGCTCCGCGATACGCGCCATGGCAGCCTGGGCGGCTCGCAGCCGGGCCTCGGCTTCTTCTTGCTCTATAGCCCCATCGTCCTGTAGACCCAGGGCGCGTATCAGCGGCGGCAGGCTCAAACCCTGGAAAACAAGCGTCGCCAGGATGACGCAGAAGGTCATAAATATAATTAGCTCTCGCGCCGGAAAGGGAGCTCCGGTATCGGTAGTGAGCGGGATCGCCAGAGCGGCGGCCAGTGATACGACCCCCCTCATGCCCGCCCAGGCAACGATTGTCACCGCTCGCACGGGAGGGTATGGGTCTCTGGCGCGTATCTTGTCGCTGAAGAAGCGTGGTAGATAGGTGGCGGGGAAGACCCACAGTATGCGTGCCACGATGACTGCCACACTCACCAGCGCCGCATACCAGATAAGTTCTAATAGGGAGTATTCGGCCAGGTGGCTGAGCACCCCGCGCATTTGCAGGCCGATAAGCATAAAGACGATACCGTTGAGCAGGAAGACAAGGATCTCCCACACAGCGAACGCATGTATTCGCGTCTGAGAGGACATAACCTTGGAACTGTGTTGGCCCAGGTATAGCCCGGCAGTCACTACTGCAAGCACGCCAGATAGCCCCAGCGCCTCGGCCGGCAGATATGCCGCGAAGGGCATGAGGAGCGAGAGGCTGATGGCGATAGGTGGGTCCTGCAACCTTTGGAAGACCCACACCGCGCACCAACCAACTATCAGGCCAATGACTATCCCGCCCGCCCCTGTCGTAATGAAGCGCAGGCTGGCGTCCCATATAGAGAACACGCCCGTGACGGCAGCCCCCACCGCCAGGCGATAGGCGACCAGAGCGGTGGCGTCGTTCACCAGGCTCTCTCCCTCCAGCAAAGTTACGATGCGTCGTGGGAGATGCAGCTGCGCAGCTACGGCCATCACCGCAACCGCATCCGGAGGCGCGACGATGGCTCCAAGCGTGAAGGCAGCAGCCCAGGTGAGGCCCGGAATCGAGATATGAGCTACAACCGCGACGAAAGCTATCGTGAAAAGGGGGAGTCCCACCGCCAGCAGCGTGATGGGGCGCAGGTTAGCCCTGAAGTCGCGTAGCGAAGTGAAGAACGCTCCCGCTTGAAGCAGTGGAGGGAGGAATAGCACGAAGACCAGCTCCGGCTCCAACTCTACCTCTGGAAGACCGGGAATGAAACTGAGTATCAGACCACCAACCACAAGCAGAATCGGATATGCGATATTGAGCCTGCGCGCGACGCTAATAAGGATGACGACCGCTACCAGCAGCCCAAGAATAATCTCGATAGTGTGCATAGATTGCTCGACCTAACTCCTACTGGCTCCTGAAAGGACTTTACAATAAGGCATCCACCTCTGGCTTCGGTCATACAGCCAGTTCCTGCCTAACCAAACAGGTAGGTTCTAGATAGATATAGTGCTTATACTCCTCAACATGTACAGCCTCAACGAATGACAATGGAGAGCTTGGGGGATAGTATAATACATCTCGCCGAGATCATTGAGGACAGTTATCAAGCTGGCTAAGAAGATACAATGGGCGTTGAAAGCACGTCAAAATCCGTCCAGCGAATTTATTCGCTGGACGGATTCAACTCAAAATCTGGTTGTTGAGGTACTTAGCTTCCTTCTCCCTCGCCACTGGATTTCGTGGGGCGTTCAGTTACCTGCGTTCTTGATGAGCGTTCCCGCTCTCTGCGCTCATCAAGCTCTCTACGGTCATACAGGGTGCTGCCCAGCACCGTATCGTACTTCTCCGCGTTCGGCAGGCGCTCTTTGTGCGCTCGATTCTTGAACATCTCTTTCCACTCGGCTTCGGGAGTGGGGTGGCGCAGCATTTCCATAAGGGCGACTGCGGTGCTTATGGCGGTTATGCCGCCGGCTATCAGGGTAGTGTAATCACGCACCGTATTCTCGGTCTGGATATAGAGGGTGAGCGTTATGAGGAATGTCGTAGCCAGGTAGCCTGGAATGTTGGCGAGGACCCACCAGGTGGGATGGGTCACTCTCCTGCGGAAGACCACCCCCTGCGCATATCCGAGGGCCAGACCTGCTATTATCCCCACGCCCCCCAAAACCAGGAACAACATGCATACCCCGACGATCTGATTGTCGAGCACTAGCCGCACCATGGCCTGGCTGACAATATAGATTGCTAACCAGGCTACCCCTCTCCCTATTATTGTCGCGGCCGCCCATTCAAGAGCGCCGGCAAGCTTCAGGAAGGGGAACAGCACCAGCCCCTGCCCGACTGCTATCACTGCACCTGAAGCCAGTCCCCCCGCAAACTCCGCGAGAATCTGAAGAGGCGCGAAACCCCCCATCCATACCTGACCCTCGACAGACAGCACCCTCGGAAGCTCAGAGGTATTGGGCGCGAGGAATCCCACTACGATCCCCCTGAGGCTTTCGCCAAGCACGAAAGCTGCAACGGTAACCAGCACCCAGGCGAGTGCGATGAGCTGGTACAGGCACCCAGGTCCGCTCTCTGCGTATGCGTCGCGCTCAATTTCGTACATGCTAATCCTTTACCTGATAATCTTGACGTCGGTCACTTCAACGGGCGCGTCGAGGGTACTTCTCCAGACGATTTCCCTGGAGGGCCTAGTAACCCTCAGGTAGGAGGAATAGTATGTTGGGTATCCCAGTTCGGGGTTGAAGCGCGCGCTGTAATCGTAAAAGAGGTTGTTCTTGCTGTTGGGGGAGCCGAAGCTGGAGTCTATCGCGCTTACGTCGATTCCCTCTTTGATGTCCTCGAACAGGGACTCAATCGTCATGCGCCGCAGACGCCCCGAACCTTGAGGAAGGTTCTCTTCATCAACGCCGGAGCCTAAGTGGAGGTGCTGGAGGACATCGGCTGGACCTGAAGTGCCGGGGACATGCAGCCTGATGTCTTCTGAACCGCTGTGGATAGAGAACTCGTACTCCGACGCCCCACGCGCTCTCCATTTCTGGAGCGCCTGGTCGTACTCGCTCTGCGTGACGTCGATTGTACTGCGGTCGACGTGCTCGGGAATATTCGTCTTGTAAAGCTGTATGAGGCCGACGCAGGCGGCAATCAGTAGAGCGATTACCACACTGCCCATGATTATATTTCTTTTATCACTATCGCTGAACACAGGGCTACCTGACTAGAGGGGATTTAGACGAGGCGAGTGCGCTATCAGGCGACAGTCGCAGGAAATGTGCCGTCTTGTGGGTAAGTATAATACAACCCTTACCGCTTGTCCCCCGTCTATGGTCGTAATCATGTGCGACTTTTGACGTAGATGTATACCGTTATACTCCCGTAGGGGCGTGCCGCCGGCACGCCCCTACACTGAAGCCTCTCCCAGGATTACGCGTCTTCGCGCACTATCTTCTCCAGGATGCGCCCGCGCCAGATGTAGCGCAGGGCGAACGCCCATGCGACCACTACCGCCGCTATCAACGCTATATCGAAGAGGCCAAGCGGGGCGAGCACGAAGAAAGTGCGCGTGGCGGGCACCAGCATGATTATGACGAAGATTGCGAGCATCGCTACCGCCAGGATGGTGGGGCGCTTGTCGCCGCTATATTCATCCCCTGCGACCCAGCCCGGCGTGGGTGGCTCGGCGAACGGTATAAGCACCAGGCCACACAGCACGGTAACGGTGGTAAGAGCAGTCTGGGCCAGAGTAAAATCGTTCGTATTGAGCGCGTTTGTATTGATCACATAGCCCGTATAGACTGCTAATGCCACAGCCGCGATAGTGACAGCCGCCGGTATCACGAAGCCAAGCACCGAGCGCAAGAGTCGCTTCGGAGGCTCGCCTATCCGCGCCCAGGCCACCAACGCCACTGTGGGAATACCTACCGTCAGCACTGCGAGGATGGAGTTGTGCTTGGGCGTGAGTGGCGCATCTTTCAAGCCGAGCATAGCGACCCCTGCCATGAGAAAGATAAGATAGAGGGTGCGGGCAAGGAGGAGCCTTACGACATCGTGCATCCCGTTGATGATGCGCTGCCCCTCTTTGAAAGCATTGGGGAGTATCGAGAAGGCGTCGTTGAGGAGGACCATGTCCGCGACCCCGCGAGTAGCCTGGCTGCCGCTCTGCATCGAGATGCCGAGGTTAGCTTGCTTGAGGGAGAGCACGTCGTTTACGCCGTCCCCTATCATCGCCACGTAGTACCCCTTGCCTCGCAAGATGCGCACCAGCTTTTCCTTCTGCTGGGGGGTGATGCGCCCGAAGACTGTGGTTTCTTCTGCGGTCCTGGTGAAGGTATCATCGTCCATCTCGTCCAATTGGAGGCCCGATACCACGCTGAGGTCGCCCGCGAAGCCCGCCTGCCTCGCCAGCGCCGCGACGGTGTGCGGGTTATCGCCGGAGATGATTTTGAGCCGGATGCCCGCCTCGGAGAAGCCCTTGAGAGCCAGTTGCGCATCGGGCCGTAGCACGTCGCTGAAGCTGATCAGCCCAAGCGGTATGAGGCCCGCGGGCAGCTTCGGCTCGCCCGTATCGTCGTACAATGGGACCACTTCAGGCGTGTAGGCGAAGAGGAGCACCCTCAGGCCGAGCGCCGTCCACTCCTCACTCTGCGCGCCCAGGTCCGCGCCTGGCTGGAGGTTAGACATAAGCATCTCCGGCGCGCCCAGCACAAAGACTCCCGATTGCGGAGTGCGGATTGCGGAGTGCGGAATTATCCCGCTGCTTTCTGCCTTCCCTCCGTCGTCCGTCGTCTGTCGTCCGTCGTCTGTCGCCAACGCTACCGCGCTCCACTTGCGGGCCGACGAGAAGGGCACTTCGTCGTGGATGGGGCGTTTGTTGCCTGGGAGGGCTTCGGCTATAGCTTCGGAGGTCTTGTTGCCTACAGAGCCGCTGGCCGCGTAATCGCCCAGGAGAGCGGTAAACTCTGCTTCCTCTATGCCGAGTGGGTGGATTGCGTGCAGCTTGATGGCGTTGGTGGTGAGGGTGCCGGTCTTGTCGAGGCAGAGGACGTTCACGTTGCTCATCGACTCGACGGCGTTGGCCTGCTGCACCAGCGCACCCTTGCCCGACATGCGCACTGCGCCCACTGCGTAGCTGACGGCTATCATAAAGAAGAGGCCCTGGGGCACCAGCCCCACGATGACAGCCGCGTTGCGCACGATATCTACGCCCGCCATAGACGCGATGATATAGGAGCCTATGAGCATCAGGCCCAACACAGTCACCATGACGATGAGGAGCCGGATGGTGTAGTCAACGTCTCGCTGCAAAGGTGTCTTGACCTGACGGAAAGCTCTCGCCCCTGCCGTTATCTGGTTGGCGAAGCTCTGCGCGCCCACCTTCGTAGCTACGTACATCGCCTTGCCCGTCACGCAGAAGCTCCCTGAGAAGACCTCGTCCCCTGCACGCTTCGGTATGAGGTCCGACTCGCCGGTGAGCTGCGATTCGTCCACATCCATACGCCCATCCCCGACCACCTCGCCATCTACCACGATCTGGTCGCCCGGCCCTACAACCAGCACGTCGCCAAGTACAAGCTCGCCTGGGTCGATAGTCTTCTCGATGCCGTCTCGCACAACGGCGGCTTTTGGGCGTGTGAGGAGCGCTATCTGGTCGAGTTGCTTCTTGGCTCGCCCCTCCTGCACGACCCCGACGATGATGTTGAGGAGCATCACCCCGCCCGTAACGGCAGCGTCATCTATCCGCCCCATGATGATGAGGGTGATCGCAATAGCGAAAAGTATGTTGTTGATGAAGGTGAAGGCGTTCTGGCGTAGTATCTGCACGTAGGAGCGGCTGGTGCCCATCTGCACCTTGTTCCCCTCTCCGCGAGCGCGCCGCTCGGTAACCTCGCGCTCCGTCAAGCCGACAATGGGAGTGGTCGGCGCAGGTTGCGCTGTGTCTATGGTCTTAGTAACAATGGACATGCTTATTTATCCCTTCGCCTGAAATTAAGAATAGCTACTCTGCCTTGTATACCAGGGCAGAGGTTATAAAGCTGGAGGCTGGTAGACCCAAATCTCCTGTTATGCAATATAATGCCGCTAAATGAAAATTCTCACCGACTTTTAGGGTCTAAATATCAGGCTCACCGAGGAACGCTTATATCATATATTAGAGCATCCTGAGATGCAAGACCAGGAGGCGCGCATCAGTGAGACGCTGCTTACGCCCGACTCGGTTGTTCTAAGCTACAATGATGCACAAGTTAGGCTCTATCATAGGTTGTATATCGAAACACCTGTGACTCGGAAGTATCTCATAGTGGTTGTGAAGGTCTTACAGGATGATGCTTTTGTGATTACCGCATTCTTTAGTGATAAAGAAAAGAAGGGGGTGGTTTTATGGTCTCAATGATGCGTATCTGGTATGACCATGAGGGAGATGCCCTGGAGATTACGTTTCAAGACGCGAAAGGTCATTTTAGGGAGATCTCTGAGGATATCTTTGAGCGTGTAGACAACGAAGGAAATCTGCTCGGCTATATGGTGTTGAATGTAACGCAGCACGAACGCCGAGACGTGTCGATACCCTTTGAGGTGGGGCGGATACAAGTCTCTGGATAAAAGGCTAAGTCCAACCTACCACCGCACGCGCACATCCCCCACGCGCCGGGTGACTTTCTGCTCGTCCAAGTGCTCAAGGAAGGGGATGGCGTACTTGCGCGTCGTGCCGAAGAGGTCGCGCATAGCCGCTACGTTCACGTCGCCGCGTTTGTCTATCGCTTGCAGTATGAGGTCACGCATCTCATCGTAAGCTTCCCGCGTGTAATAAAGCGTGTCGTCTACCTTCACAAGCTCGCCCGCGTCAACCAGAGCTGCTACCACATCCGGCTGTACCCCCAGCTCCGCAGGGGAAGGCGGGGAGAAACGGTTCGTGGTGTGAGCGCGCCTCAATTGCTCCACTTGCTCCTTTTGAGCGGGCGAGAAAGTTGGCTCGTAGCCGGGGAGTCGGTAAGTAGTTGCATCTTCCTCTATGAGTCCGTGGCTTACGCCTAGAGACATGATGGGGCCGAACGCCTTGGGCGTTACCGCCTGGCTGAGCTTGCTGCGTAGCTCCTCCTTGCTCATGCCGCGCCTCAAAGGCTGTTGGTGATGAAAATGCTTCAGCAGCGCCTCGGCCCGCCGCATAATTGCTTCCCACGCCGTAGTTGACATAATCAGCGCCGAGGGTTGGGAACCGAGTGGTGAGTTGGGATTGCCGCTCAACTGCACTATTCGGCCCTCCAAGAGGAGCGTAGCCAGGGCCTGTTCGGCTTGGTCTCTCGCCAGTCCAGCCTTTTCGATTGCAGCCTTGGCTTCTAACGCCATGCTGCCTAGTGCCTCCAGCATAAGCTCTTCGGGGGTACCTTTTTGGAGTGTTTCCAGGCTCTGAAGGGTCTCCTCGTTGAAGCGTTTGTGCCGCCTGGGGTGGGCGTCTACCACCTGCCCGCCGCCGACGGTGATGCTTGGGGAGGGCCTGCGGACTATGTAGCGATCACCTTTCACAAGGGCCACCTCGTCTCGCAGGCGCAGTTGTACCCACCCGCTCTGCCCCGGCATGAGCCTGTCGGTGTCAAGGAGGGTAGCCTGTGCGGGGGTCTCAGCCGAGCCAGTGAAGAAATCGAGCAGCTCGTTCTGCTCAAGGGGCGCAGGCGCGCCGGGTAGCAGGTGGAGATGTATGTCTACACGTCGGGTAGGCTCAAGCCAGCCTGGGGTGGTCAGCACCATACCCCTCGACAATTCCTCCACCTCTAAGCCCACAAGGTTGACGGCCACGCGGTTGCCTGGGCCGATGGAGTCCACCTTGTGGCGATGGCTCTGGAGGCCCCTGATGCGACTCTTCAGCCCGGCCGGCGCTACTGTGACCTCCTGCCCTACGCGTAAGGAGCCGTCAACGAGGGTGCCTGTGACAACCGTCCCGAAGCCCGCGATAGTGAACGCGCGGTCTATAGGGAGGCGTGGGCGGCCCCGATCACTACGTGGCTCTGTGTCCTGTAATAGCCTGTCTATCTCGGCCTTCAGATTGTCCAGGCCATCACCCGTGCGAGCCGACACGGGGATAATCGTAGAATCCGCAAGGGTGGTGCCCGCGATGCGTTCCCGCACCTCCTCCACCATCAGCTCCAGCCACTCGCTATCCACGAGGTCGCGCTTCGTCAGCACTACGATACCCCGGTCCACGCCTAGAAGGTGGAGGATGTCAAGGTGCTCCTCCGTCTGGGGCATGGGGCCTTCGTCGGCGGCGATAACGAGCAGGGCCGCGTCTAGACCTCCGGCACCCGCCAGCATATTCTTGATGAAGCGCTCATGCCCAGGCACGTCAACGATAGACACTTCCCGCCCGGAGTGGAGGGTGAGCCACGCGAAGCCCAGGTCGATGGTCATCTCGCGCGCTTTCTCTTCCTGGAGGCGGTCGGGGTCTATCCCCGTGAGGGCCTTGACGAGTGTAGATTTGCCATGGTCAACATGGCCTGCGGTGCCGAGAACGTACATGGCTGAGTGGACGACGGACGACGGACGATGGACGATGGACGATGGACGATAGATAATGCTAAATGCCAGGTCTATTGTAAAGGAAGCACATCGGTATGGACAAATGAAAAGAGCCTGGTAGCTTTCTCTACCAAGCTCTTGTTTTCATCGTATTAGCTTGACCTTACCCTATCGTCTATCGTCCGTCGTCCGTCGTCCCCAACCTACCTCACTCCAAAATAGAACGCCAATAGGGCGAATTGGAAGAGGAACGCGCCGATACTTGCCATGAGGGCCTGGGGAATTGTGATGTGGTAGAGCTTTTGGACGAAGCGGGTCAGGAGCGCGGTAGTTACCAGGATGCCGAGAAGCCACAGTATCTGCGCTACCACAGCCGGCACGCCTAGTCCCATCAGCGCTGCTCCCAGCACGATCATCAAGACGCGTGGGGTTTGCAGCTCAAGGTAGGCCCAAACGGTGCGCTTCAGGTGCCCGCCGCCCACCACCAACTCCCCTACTGCCTGTACCAGCTTGGAGATGAATGGTAGCTCTCCAACGCCTACCGCCAGGATCGCGATTACCCACAATCCCTGGACCCATGACAGCGGCTTCTCCCCATTACGCAGCAGAATGTCCGCCAGCATCAGTACGGTGGGGGCCAGGGCTATCCACGCCTGCCGGGTCAATAGGGTTCGCCAGGGCAACCCCATATTGTCCTCGTTAGCAGGCATCCCATAAGGATCGAGCACTGTATCCGCTGAAGGACGTGCCATGCGGTTGAGGGCCGCGTTCGACTCAACAGCTAGCTGGCCGAGAGGCATGACCGCATGCTCGTCAACGAACGCCTCTATGGCGGGGACGACCTGCCCCGCCTCTTGCGCCAGATAGGAGACTATCAGCTGCAATAGGCGCTCGAAGTTCTTTATGTTCGAGGTAATAACGATACCGCGCTCACCCGTTCGAGACGCGCCCAAAAGCGCGGGCATCAGCTTCAGCATCGGGGCAGGTGTAGGCGGCTTGGTCGCTCCCATGACCGGTATCATCACCATGTACCGTTCTCTCGAGGGCATCTCCATGACACGCAGCACGCCAATATGCTTCCACGCAATCATCCTCTTGCCTGTAATCTCAGCGATACCGAGGCCCTGCGGCGTAACGTGTATCGTCTGGAAGAGGTTCGCTACGAATGCTGCCAGTCCAAATGCGACCACGGCACCCAATAATGCTCCCAGCATTCTCCAACTGACGACTGCTCCCACAAACGAGCTTGCCGGCTGTGTTGACGGTATCATCACCATGGCTACGTGAAACGCCGCAAGGGCTACGAGCAAGACCGTCGCTACCCTCGCGACCAACCGCAAACCCTGGGGGTATTCAAAGACACCCTGTAACGCTGCCTGGTGAAGCTCTGCGGCCAGCGATTGCATAGGTGCCGCGACCTTCGGTTTGTCTGCGGTTTCGGGGGCATCAGGGGCTGGGGCGGTCTGCTGGCGCGTGCGCCCAGGGCCAAATGGCACGTTTATAACGCGTTGTTCCTTCTGTGTGCTCATATAATATAATCCTCCATGCTGTATCGTAGCACGGGCCTATGTGTGAAACAATAGCCAAAATGGTAGCAACGTGCCTGGGACTTTCGGGCAGTAGGCAGAGACGATAGACGATAGACGATAGACGATAGACGATAGACGATGGACGACGGACGACGGACGACGGACGACGGATGTATTAATCACAAAGAGATGAAGGCCACGAAGGACACAAAGGAATTGATGGTTTTGTTCACCGCGGAGATGCAGAGGAAGGGCTGATATTGGTAATCCCAATAAATCTTTGTGGCCTTCGTCTCTTTGTGTTCTTTGCGATTAATACCTCAACCGACTCCCGGTGCTATAATGTGCTGGGGAGGGTGGAATCGTATGCATGAGGATGAAGAGCGAGGCGGGCTGGTCGGAGAGGGGGATGAAGCAGTTGGCCCCGGCTCGGAAGCGAACACGTACAATACTATGGCTATAGCTCAGGCTTCGCAGGGGATGGCAGAGCAGGCGATGGTGTCGTTCAGCAAGGCTATCGAGCTTGAGCCGGAGAACCCAGGTTATTACTACAACCGGGGCATCATGTACGCTAACACGGGAGAGTATTCCCTCGCCCTACAGGACTTTATGCAGGCGCTCGCAATCAGGGGTGAGGACGCGGATATACTCAACAACCGGGGCAACGTATACGCGATGATGGGGGAATGGGACCTCGCCTACGCTGACCTTTCACGATGCATAGAGCTAAACCCGAACCAGCCGGAGCCATACAACACCCGTGGCGCGGTGCTGGCCCAGCAGGGCGACTACGTTTCAGCTATGGTCGATTTTGGCCGTGCCATCTCAATCAAGCCGCAGTATGCAGAGGCGCATTTCAACCTGGCGCGTATCAACGCCGCATTGGGACAGTGCGACCTAGCCTCCTCCCACCTGAAGGAAGCAATCATCCTACAGCCTGCCTATAAGTCCGTGGCTCGCGCCCTGGGCGACTTCGATGCTTGTCGAGGTCAGCCCGGCTTCACAGTAGAGGTATAATTTGTAGGGGCGTGCCGGCGGCACGCCCCTACAAATGTGAGCCACTTGTCTCCTCAACTTGGAAGTTTTCTGAACCTATGTCGGCCAGGCTCGACAACAACAAATGCTCCTTGTAACTCCTCCTCAGAATAAGACTGTAGAACCCTCTGAAGCTCTTGATGTACTACGTCCTGGGTCGACGGCAGTATACGGAGATAGATAACCCCTGTACCTATATTGCCTATAAAGACAAGTCCACCATAATCCCTATCTCTGGTTACCAATATGCGCCCTTGCTGTTGCGCAAGCAGAAGTAAATCTATATCCTCTGCCTCTGAATAGCCAATCTGAGACACAGGGACAACATCATGTCCGAGGCCAAGAAGAAAACGCGCAGTCGAACCGTAAACATCTTGGTCCAGCAAGAATTTCATTAGAGCGTCGGTGCTATGTGTATGTCTTCAACTGCAATCACATCAATAGCGTATCGAATGCACGCCTTTATATCCTCTTCTTCAAGGTCAGGGTAGTAGTTCTGGATGATCTCTGAGAAGGGTAAGCCTTCTTCCACCAGTTCTAGCACGTTTTGAATCGGAATCCGAGTGCCTGCCACACAAGGCTTTCCGAAGTGGATATTTGGGTGTATAGCAATTCTTTCTCTCATGATTTTCCCCCACCTGAAGCTCACCCTTATGCTAATTCAGAAAATCCAAGCATGCGTGGATGCAAGTTGCTTACTTCAATTATAGCATTTACAAGCAGGCGACATGTTACGTTCAGAGGCTTGCCACCGGCAAGCCTCTGAACGCACATTTACAGAATTTAGCGTTGTCACTTACCGACGAGAGTCGGTTCGTCGCGGGCGGGGAGCACAGTGCCTCCTGGCATACCTCCCGCCGCCATTTCCTTGCCTGCCTTCGTGGCCTCAGCAGCTACCTTGTCGCCGGAGCTCCAGCCGAATCCAGGGGCAGCTTTGCCATTGGTCGCGCCCTGGGGCGTAGCTAGTCTACTGTGGTCGTTAGTCGCACGTAGAGGTATCTCTGGGAGGAAGCTGGTAGTTACCAGGCCGACCGCGAAGAGGACCGCCCCAATCAGGAACGCTATCTGTATGCCCGCGAAGAGAGGAGACTTCATCGCGTCCGTAATGACATTGAACAGCGTGTCTACGAAGTTCTGAGGTACTCCATTGCCCACCAACCCAGCCTTTACGGCAGCAACGCCCTGGGTGCTCGTCAGCAGTTGCGGGTTGAGATTGCTCAAGCCATGCATCATGGCTTCGGCGGGAGGCATACCTTCCCCTTGCCCCAAAGGCACTGTAGCCTTGAGCGCCTCGTACTTCGCCGCGAACTCCGCAGGGAACTTCTCGTGGAACGTCGAGTTGACTATGCCACCCAGCACCGCCACTCCCACCGTGCCCCCTATTGAGCGGAAGAACTGGAGCGCCGAAGTGACCACCCCTACCTTATTCATCGGGAAGGCGTTCTGCACCACCAGCGTGTAGAGCGGGAACGTGATACCCATACCCAGGCCGAGCAGCACCATGTAGCTTATCGTCACCAGGCGCTGGGTGTCCATGCCCATCGTGTAGAGCAGTACCATCCCTACCGTAACGAACGCCATACCCACGATGCCTATGATGCGGTACTTACCCGTGCGCGAGATGATCTGCCCGGAAAGGACGCTCGCGATGACTACTGAGATCATCATGGGGGTGAGGCTATTTCCGCTTTCGGTAGCGCTCCCACCCTGGATAGCCTGGATAAAGAGGGGTATGTACAGGGTCGCTCCGAAGAGGCCCACGCCCGTCGTGAATACAGTCAGTATGGATAGGGTGAAGATGCGATTCTTGAAGAGATCAAGGGGGATAATAGGCTCTTTCGCCATTGCCTCTGCCACGATGAAGGCCACCGTGCCAATGACCGCCACGACAAACATGCTTATAATTGGGGCCGAGCTCCATGCCCAATCGGGTGTGCCGCCCAGGGAGAGCGCCAGCAGCAGAGGCGTGATAGCCATCACGAGCAGACCTGCTCCGAGCCAGTCTATTATCTTGTTGTGCGGGTGGGGCGTCTCTTTGGGGTAGAGCGCGATGATTACGGCCAGCGCTATGATGCCAACGGGCAGGTTGACGTAGAAGACCCAGCGCCAGTTGATGCTATCCGTTAGGAAACCGCCCAGGCTTGGCCCGATTACCGAGGAGAGGCCCCACACCGCGCCGAACGCGCCCTGCCATTTGCCCCGGTTCGCCGGGGGTATCAGGTCGGCTACGATAGCGAAGGCGCTCGCGAAGATGATACCGGCTCCAAAGCCCTGGATGCCCCTGAAGATGATAAGCTGCGTTATATCCCCGCTCATGCCTGATAGCATAGAGCCTACCAGGAAGACTACGATGCCGCCCACGTAGAACCACTTGCGCCCATACATATCGGAGAGTTTACCGAATATGGGCACCGTAATCGTCGAAGTGAGCAGGTAGCTTGTGAAGACCCAGGCGTACTGGTTGAAGCCGCCCAGGTCTCCGATGATCTTGGGCATCGCCGGGCCGACTACCGTCTGGTCGAGCGCTGCCAGCAACATGCCGAGCAGCACGCTCCCCATGACTGCCAGGAGTGTGCGCGTCTCTATTTTTGGTGTGTCGTTCGAGGCCCAGGGCGTGCCATTCTTGCTGCCGCGCTCCTCTGGGGCCGAAACGACTGAAACTCCGCCTTCCATTCTCTAATTCTCCTTCGTATTTGTTATGGTATCTTCCTGTTCCGTTTCTATATTGCTTCCCGCTGGCCGGGGCGGACATAACCCGCTGTAATCGTAGCCGTCGTTCGGCAGGAGAGTTTGCAGGTGCCTGCACGCTACAACAATGTCCGCGAGCTGCCTCTCCGATAGGGGGCTGAGGAATCGGGCCACACTTGAGCGGAACAACTCATTTATGTTGCGCGTCGCTTCCCACCCGGCATCGGTCAACTCAAGGTAAATACGCCTGCGGTCTTCGCTGTCGGGTCGCCTCTTGATATAGCCCTTGTCAACGAGGCCGTCCACCATACGCGTTATCGTCGGCGTCGTGACGTTGAAGCGCTTAGCAAGCTCACTCGTTAGCTGCGTGCCCGTCGCCAGGGCGTGCAACACCCAGGTCTGAGTATCGCCTACCTCCTGCGAAGGTCCCCCCGCTTCCGCGCTTCTGATTTGATGCTTGATAGTCCTGAACATTCGCGGCATGGTCGCGATGACCTGCGTCACGGCCTCCTCGACGCTCACAGGAGTTTGCACTGTGGGTTCCTCTACCACGTCCTCTATCTTGCTTGAACCTGCTCTGTTCACAGTTTGTGTCATTTATACAATCCCTTTCGGTGCTATCATCCGCATATCCTACCGTCTTTACGTCCTCGATACATAGAAGAGCTATAAGTTAGCTGGACGAATAGTTAGCCTAGCTAACTTATATCATGTTCCACAGGTAGGTGTCAAGTGGTTAGAAACTTATTCACCTCTATTTTGAGCAAAGATAGGACTTAAGATGTAGTAAGGCCTCGCTACTGCGACCAGGAAGCTAGTTGTGCGTTACTCCTATTAGAACCGCCAGGAACTATGAGGAGTGATGCGAAAGTAGTGACAACACATGACACATAGAGCAGCACCTTTCCACCTGTCATTCTGAGCGGAGCGAAGAATCTGAAACTCTATCCACCTGACAAGCTTGGAGATTCCTCACTTCGTTCGGAATGACAGGCAAAGAAGTAATGACGGGTAAAGAAGTGCAGTTATATTGCAATTTTGTGGCTACCATGCGGGAACTATCCACACCCGTTGACTGTACGGCGCCGCGCCTCTATAATCTAGAATTATGGCAAGGCTATATAGAATGAGAGAGCTTATGCACCCTCGTGTTACAAAGATTGCATTTTCGCTTGTTTTACTGGCCCTCCTGTTGGGGCTTGGGAGTAGTGTAGGGGCACGGCGTGCGTCTCTACGCTCCGTGCCCCTACAGGTAGCCGCCGCGCCAACTGCGCCTCAGACATCCGGGGTGCGCTGGGCTTTCTACGTTACTTACAGCGGCAATTCGTGGACTTCCCTCCAGGGGAACGTGAAGAACCTGACCCACCTCTCCCCCTGGCTCTACTACCTGAATAAGGATGGGCAGGTAACGGGCAGGGATGATGCTCGCGTATCTTCCCTTTTGCGTGAGGCGAAGGTCAAGAATCTCCCTATGCTCAAGAATGACGCCACATATAACGACTTCTCCACAGTGATGACCGATACCGCGAAACAGTTAGCGGTTGTGGACCAGATAGACACTATCGTCATGAACAATCGCTACGACGGCATCACCATCGATTTCGAGGCAGTGAACGCTTCTGACCGGGGGTTGCTATCCGACTTCATGAAGCTGCTGTATGATCGCCTTCACACTAAGGGGAAGCTGGTGGCTATAGCCGTAGCCGCGAAGACGAAAGAGACTACAACCGGTTGGTCAGGTCCATACGATTACGCTGCCCTCGCGAAATCAACCGACTACGTGCTAATCATGGCGTATGACTACCACTGGTCAACGAGCGACCCCGGCCCGGTAGCACCCATCGGCAAACTGCGCGACACCGCCGCCTACGCCCTCACCAAAATACCGGCCACGAAGTTGATCTGGGGCGTGGGAGTGTACGGCTATGATTGGGCACTCACGGAGGAGGGCACCGTCGATGGCAAGGCGGAGAGCCGCACCTTCCTCGAGGCCAACGCTCTGGCTACCGCTCCAGGCGCGCAGAGCGGCTACGATGAGGCATCGCACGCACCCTGGGCGCTCTACACGCGCGACGGCAAGCCGCGTGAGGTCTGGTACGAGGACCGCCGCAGCTTCGAGGCCAAGATGGACCTCGTAGAAGACAAGAAGATGGCGGGCTTCGGCATCTGGCGGCTTGGGCAGGAGGACCCTCAGATTTGGAGCGTTATCAGCGCCCGCTCGTCCGCCGCCTGCCGCCCAGTAAAGGCATTCACCTCCACCAATACCAAAGTCTACTTCCCGCAAACGAAGCACAGCCTGAGTGGGGGCTTCCTGCGCTACTGGCGGGAACACGGCGGCCTCCCCGTCTATGGCTATCCTCTCACCGAGGAGTTCACCGAGACCAGCCCCACAGATGGCAAGCCGTACAAAGTGCAATATTTCGAGCGCAACCGCTTCGAGTACCACCCCGCGAACCAGCCTCCCTACGACGTGCAGCTTGGGTTGCTGGGAGTGCAGGCGATACGTGGCAGGGTGTTCCCGCCTGTACAGGACCCGGTGCCCGGCATCAACACCGTCTACTTCCCCCAGGTGCAACACACCCTGGGAGCGACTTTCCTCGAGTACTGGCAGGAATACGGCGGGCTACCGCAATTCGGCTTCCCCCTCTCCGAGCCGGTCATAGAGCAGAGCGTGGTGGACGGTCACACCTACCTGGTGCAGTATTTTGAGCGTGCTCGCTTCGAGTTGCACCCCGAAAATATGGGCACACCTTACGAAGTGCTCCTCAGTCTCTTGGGCCGCGACATCCTGCCATGCAGGTAGGTGTGTTATAATCGTCTGGTATTGCGTAGTTCATGCTGCATAATTGCTGCGGTAAGACCTCTTATCTTATAGCAGCGATGGCACCCTACTCACTCTTTGCGCAATACGCACCATGCAATATGAGGAGACAATTATGTCCGACAATGAAGCTGCCGTTCAACTTGACCTCGAAGACCTCCGCAAGCAACTACTTGACCTCCGGGCGCACCTGGAGCACGATATTGACGTCAAGGAGCGGGAGGTCGCGGAGAGCGGAGACGACCTCGTGCCGGAGCGCGGCGGCGTCAGCAACCATATGGCCGACGACGCCAACGAGACCTCCGAGCAGGAAACGATGCTTGGCCTCCAACGCAGCAGCGAGCGCCAGCTGAACCAGGTAAATGAAGCTCTTGCCCGTATGGACGCGGGTACGTATGGCACCTGTGCCAACTGCGGCAAGCCCATCAACCCCGCCCGCCTGGAAGTCCACCCCTCTTCCACCCTCTGCATGGACTGCCAGCGCCTCTCCGACAACGGCAGACTGTGACGATTTTGGATTTTGGATTTTGGATTTCCGAAAGTATATAGGAGCTATCTTCCTTTGTAATCAGACAATTCCATCCCCTTGATTGAGAAATGAAGCAAACAAATCCAAAATCCAAAATCCAAAATCCAAAATCCAAAATCGCAATCTTGTTGGTTGCCGCCATTCTCGCCCTTGCGCTTGACCAGCTTACCAAGCTCTGGGTGGTCGCTAACGTAGCTGAAAAGCCGGCTATTTCTATAATCTCCGGCTTTGCCAGGCTGAGATACACCGAGAATACGGGTGCGGCCTTCGGCTTCTTCAAGGGGTGGTCCGCCCTATTGAGCGTCGCCGCTATTCTCATCGTCGTGGCAATCGTCATCTCAGCCTCTAAAGTGAGTACCAACCCTCTCAGCATGGTGGCACTAGGATTGGTTGTCGGCGGTGCATTGGGCAATATGGTTGACCGGCTGCGCCTGGGCTACGTCGTTGACTTCATAGATGTTTACGGTCCCCGCATCTCCATCAACAATGTTAACTACACCTTCCCGGTCTTCAACGTCGCTGACAGCGCCATCACTGTGGGCGCTATCCTACTCATGGCGACCCTCATCTTCGGCAAAGAGAGTCCCCAAACTGCGCAAGCAATGGGCAGTTCGATGCAGGGCGAAACCTCTGACACACACATTTCCCTGACTCAGCCTGCTAGTCTCACTCCCAAAGCCGCCACGCCTGCGGGCTGGGCAGGTCTCGCCGTCATGCTCGCCGGACTTTTTCTGATAGCGTTTCGCCAGGCCTCCAGGCGTTCCTAGCGGTGCGCCCGACGTGCCTCAAGATATATCTGCCTCTCAAGACCCTCATCCCCTCCCCTCTCCTACCATAGTAGAATGGCGCGTTTCCTCATCCGAGGCAGGTGAGCGCCTGGACCGCGCCGTTGCCGCTCACGTTGAAGAGTTGTCGCGCTCCTATGCTGCGACGCTCGTCGAGTCGGGGGCGCTCACTCTCAATGGCTCACCTGCCACCAAGCCTGCCCAGCGTATCAAGGCGGGCGACCTCCTCTCTCTAGCTATACCCCCTCCCCAGCCAAGCGGACTGGTAGCGGAGAATATCCCTCTCAAGGTAATATACGAAGATGAAGACCTGCTTGTGATAGATAAGGCAGCGGGTATGGTCGTGCACCCCGCGCCCGGCCACAGCGGCGGTACCCTCGTCAACGCACTCCTCGCGCACGTGCCAGAGATAGAGCTTGACATGGGGGATGAGGCGCGGCCCGGCATCGTGCACAGGCTCGACAAGGACACCAGCGGCCTCATAGTGGTCGCGAAGCGGCGTGCTGCTCACGAGGCGCTGGCTCGACAGATGTCGTCCCGCATGATGCTGAAAGAATACTTAGCCGTTGTGCTCGGTACGCTCCGTCCACCGTCAGGGGTTATTGACGCTCCCATCGCTCGCGACCCGCGTGATCGCCAGCGCATGGCAATCGTAACGGGCGGGAGGCCGGCTCGCACCCGCTACTCCACCGAGCGTGAATTGGGGAGATACACCCTCGTTCGCGCAACGCTCGAAACGGGGCGCACCCACCAGATCAGGGTCCACATGGCCTCGACGGGACACCCTATCCTGGGCGACCCCGTTTACGGCAAGCGCACTCTCAAGGATGGTGCGAAGTTAGGTTTGGTGCGCCAGTTCCTGCACGCTCACCGTCTTGGGTTCACGATACCTTCAACGGGCGAGTGGCGCGAGTTCACCAGCGACCTGCCGGAGGAGTTGCAGACTGCATTGGAAAATCTGCCATCTTTGACTCCAGCTTGAAGCGGAATAGGCAATAGTGCTTACCTAATAAACAATACATTCCTCCGCAAATCGGCAGTTCTGCCGACGAAAAAGCTATAATCCTCTGATATAGTGTCTCTATCGGTCATAACCGGCCGGTAAAGGAGAGCTAAATGGACGCACCAATAGGAGTATCTGCCGCCTTAGGAGATGAGGTCGTAGCGACAAGCACGCCGCCTGACAGCTTAAAGGAGGAGACCCACGTAGAAGGTGCCTTCACCGCGGGCCTGGCAGCACGCTACAGCGTCGCCAACCTGGGCGCGTCGGTGGTGTACGGCCTCTTCAATCTCGGTATGCCACTCTACCTTGAGAGCTACGGTCTGCACCCCTCCCTGATAGGGTTGCTCGCAAATGAGAGGTCATTTGTGGGGGCATTCGTCCAACCCATAGTGGGGCGCCTCAGTGATCGCACGCGTACCCCGCTTGGCAGGCGTAGGCCATTCTTCCTGATTGGCGTGCCCTTGATGTCCCTCTCACTTATACTTCTCGCTTTCCACCCCGATTTCTGGCTCATGCTCCTGCTGATGACCATTGGTTCGTTCTTCCTGGCGGTGGCGATGGACCCCTACAACGCACTGATGGCCGACCTCTTCCCGCCCCAGCACAGGGGACGCGTAGGCGGGTTCATAGGGATGACGACCGCCCTTGGCATCATCACTTTCGCGCTGATAGCAAACTTCCTCTGGGAAGATAGTGAGTTGCTGGTATTTGCCATTGTGATAGGCATACTGATTGCCACCTTCGCCTTTACTTTCTTTACAGTTAGAGAACGCCCAGCCCCCGCACACGTGGAGGTCGCGAAGGGGGAGAGGCCAGGCCCTCTTGCCTACTTCAGCGAGCTGCTGCGCTACCGAGAGGCGGCTAAATACACCCTCGCACTCGGCCTCTACTGGATAGGTGCGGGTGGGGCCACGCCCTTCGTGACCCTCTTTGGCAAGAAAGCCCTGGGGCTTACTGATAGTGAGGTATTCTTGCTTCCCCTGGCCTTCGTAGTTAGCACGGCCATTTTCGCCGTACCATTCGGGATGCTGGCGGACCGTATTGGGAAGAAGAGGGTCATCACGGTAGGGTTGCTTGTGTACGGCATAGGCGCAATTGTCGGTTCTCAGAGCGCCAATCTAACTCAGGCCGCGATAGCGCTCGGCATCATCGGTATCGGCAACGCGGCGACATCCGCACCCCTGATCGCCCTGCTGGTTGATCTCATACCGCGCAAGCGAACTGCCGAGCTGCTGGGGCTGGGATCGGCTATGTGGTCGCTTGCACAGCCGCTTGGGTCCGTGCTGGCCGGTGGTGTAGTGGGGGTGATGGGAATATTTATTGGTGAGAGCGGTAGCTATCGTTGGTCGTTCATCTTCGCCGGGGTGATGATAGTGCTGGCGGCTATCATATTGCAGAGTGTGAAGCCGGAGCGCCGGGCCGCTGAGGAGTACTAGAATGAACGCTGTAGAGACGGCAACTGAAGTTGCGCCCAAGAAGAATGGCCTGCACGTTCAACAGGGCGATGCCTCTCGCGCACGCTTGCCATTGCGCCTCTTTCGGTTGGTGGTGAAGGGCCTATTTTGTCTCGCCTTCAGGGTGCGCGTAAGAGGGTTGGAGAAGTTGCCCCCTGGGCCAGCGATCCTTTGCGTAAACCATCTAGGCTGGGCCGACCCTTTCCTACCCCTCCTCTTCTTTCCCGTAGAGCCGCGTATCTACGTGGTGGGGGAGAAGGAGGTTGCGCACATCTCCACCTTCCGCAACCGCGTGATAGACAAGCTGGAAATAATGGTGTCCCTGGACCGCGACAAGCCACGTGAGGCGCTTGAGACGATGCAGGATGTGATGCGTCGCGGTGGCTCCGTACTCATCTTCCCCGAAGGGAAATTAGGTGAGGAAGAAGGGGCACTGCACGAGCTAAAACATGGCGCATCACACCTCTCCGTAGTCTCCGGCTACCCTCTCGTTCCGGTGGGTTTGACGGGCACGCAGGAGCTATGGCTGCGCCGCAAGCTGACGGTCCGCGTCGGAAAGCCTATCTATAGCTCTCAAGCTGATGGCGATATGCGCGACAAGATACGAGCCGGCACCGCCACGCTGGACGCCTCGATGCGCACCCTCCTCCCCGGCGACCACGAGCGCGCACGGGTGAAACTCCTGCGGCGCTGGCTGACGAAGCTTTTGTGAGGACGAAAGACGAAGGACGAAGGACGAATGGCCTTTTTCGTCCTTCGTCTTTCGCCCGTAAAGGAGACCACCAATGGCATCACGAGGAAGGCTAGAAGAGTTCGGTGAATACCGCAAGCGGATGAACGAGCGCATCCTGGGAGCGGGCCACCTGGGCATCAATCGCTTTTTCAACCTTGATACAGTAGCTTACAACGACGGTGCGCTCCCAGGGAAGACGAAAGAGTTGTTGGGATTAGTCGCTTCCACAGTCTTGCGATGCAATGACTGTATTGATTACCACCTTATCCAGTGCGTAGACGCGGGTTGGACCGACGACGAGCTAACAGATGCGCTCAATGTCGCGCTGGTGGTAGGCGGGAGCATTGTTATCCCGCATCTGCGACACGCAATGGAAACGATAGACCTGTTGCGTGCGGGAAGTAGTGACGCAAAGTAGCGCCGAATAGGAAGAATAGGCTCGACAGTGGTTATCTTTAGAGGCTTGTTTGCTATCATAGCGTATACTATCTGTAGATTACAAATGCATTGATAGACCTCGTGAAGTTTGGGAGCTAGTATGATAGTAAACATTCTAAGGGGTCTGCGGCTGCGCCCATCGGTGGCTGCGGCGGGTCTACTCGTGGTGATGATGTTGGCTGCACTCGCCGTTGGTATGCGCTTGCTGCGTCCCGCTAACAGCATCGTCCCTGTGCCCATCGCCCAGCCCATGCCTTCTACACCCACCCTCCTTCCTCCGGCAGCGGTGTCAACCGGTGAGGTGCCCATGCTACCTCCCCCAGCATCTACCACAGAGGCTTACCCCACACCCGCTTCGCTCAGCCCTATCCCCACTCCCAAACCACTGTGGGACCTTCACTCACTTGTATTCAATGCCAGCGTCGTAGCAGAGGCGCAGATTATCGGCTCGGAAAAGAGACCCGGCTCCTATACCTTCATATTCTACGCGCACGAGTGGCATAAGAATGAGCCTGGGGTCAAAGACAATATCCTGCGCCTCACCCTGGATACGAGCAAGAACTGGGACGACCTGGCCTATCTGCCCCGAAACCTGATCGGCAACACCGATGGTTTTTCTCCCCATAAGTTCATGCTCTTCTTTGGCGGGACTCCCAACAACTACTCTATCCTGGGGACCACCGCAGGCATATTTTTCCTTCGCGAAGACGCGGGCGTGCAGACGGGCGCTGGAGCCAAGCAATATGAAAATATGCCCGTCAAGACCTTCAAGGAAGAACTCCGCGCGATACTGCCCGCGACACCCACACCGCTACCCCCCAGCGCCACTCCTCTGCCAACTCCAGCCGACGGCAGCCCCATCTCACTGGTCAAGGTGGGCGATGGCTATCGAGTGTATCCGCATAGAGGCATAGTCCGCTTCGGGGTTGGAGGCATGCCAAGCTGGTTAGGGCCTTCGCGCTTTCAGGTCCTTTGGTCCTCTGGGAAGGCTCCCTATGAAGGCTCCCGCTACCTCGTGGACCTGCAATTGGGCACAATCGAAAAGTATAACCCCCCGCCGCCGGAGTGGTATGCCCCTTACGGAAGCGTGCCCCACCCGGACGGTAAACGAGCCCTCAAGCTTATCGGGGCAACAGAAGATATATGGGGCGTGTCATATTACGATGTGGCGACAAAGCAAGAGCAAACCGTCTACGACCGCGATGCAGCCGTGCCTCAGTGGGCGGGTGCTGAGGTGCACGAGCCTGGCTTAGCACTCAGCCCCGGTAGCCCGACATGGTTGAGCGAGGACACTTTTCTTCTTTACCTGGGCGCCTCCCCGGCGACGGGTGAGCCACACGGCAAGAGCAGACTCCTGTTGGTGGACGCAAGCAGCCACAAGATTCGTGTCCTGGCTAAAGAAGGGGGTGCGCATTGTCCTTGCGAATATGGCATGCCGCTCCTCTACCAGACGGGCGACATAAGCGGCCTACTCCTCATGCTCCTCTCTCCCTACACGGGCGCGCCTATCACGCTCACATCGGGTGGCCCATGGATACGTGACTGGGCAGCAACGCCGGATGGCCGCCGTGTTGCCTGGGTGGAGGCCACCGCCCCGCCTGGCGATTGGGCCGAGCGCCTGCCCGATCCCTGCATCCCATGTGAGAGAATAGGTCAAAGGGACCCTGAGCCAGAGGTGCAGGCAATTGCTATTTGGGACTCCGCTACCGGCCAGGTGTTCAGATATAAGCCTGATGGCCTGGTGTGGAGTCTAGGCAGCGCTTACTTCATGCAGTGGCAGTTGGTGCGCCTCCACTGGCGAACTGATGGTTCGACCCTCCTCTACTCTACCCACACCGCAGGGGCATCTGGGCGCTCCACTCTCTACAGCTTGGTGCCTGGTGGCCAGCCCGAGGTCCTGGCAGAACACCAGTGGGATGGCTCCATTTTATTCCTGGGCGAAGGGCAGGATGGCTCTATTTACTATTGGGTGACGGGCAGAAAATACTACGCCTCAGGCGACGTGGTGCGGCGCCATCACGACGGCAGGCTGGAAGTGCTGCACGAAAACCTCACCTCCAACATGTGGTGGCTGGAACCTGGCAAATGGCTGGAAGTGATACAAGAGGGAGCCGTAACTCTCCACGATTTTGCTACAAGCAGCGCCCGCTATGCGCGCTTCTACGATCACGAGCCATCATTAGGCGAGCTTGGCTGGGGCGGCGTGCAGGATCTCGTACCGATCTCTCCAGGTGGAGAGTGGGCAGCTTATGCGAGCACAGACAGCGACGCGGTGGTCATAACGCCCGACGGTATACCTGATCGCGGCCGCGAAATGCTAATAGTAAGGGTAAAGTAGACGACTGAGACTATTACATGTTACCAGATAATGATCGTACTTCTCTTGGATTTCCTCTGGCCTTATTTCTCCCTCAAAGCGTGTTGCATCTCAAGGTACAGTGATGCGGTCCATGCCATAGGAGCCGCGCCCAATGGCTCTCCGGTGTGGGGGTGATAATACTCCCAGAAGCCCGGCTTATTCTCAACATGAATTAGAGTAGGTTTCTCTTCCACCAACGGCCAGCTCACCGCGACAATCGCGCTATCCCATAGCCATGCATGAGCATACTGCTTGTTGGACGGGGTAGTGAACTCCTCGCCATAACTGTGATGCTCCATCACCTGCATCGCCGCTCGTCGTGCCACGTCAGCTTCAACACCCTCTGCAATCATCTTTAGCGTTCCCAAACACAACTCTTCCGCCAGGGGTGAGCTATGTTCCACTAACCCGCGGTAAACCAGCCAGTTCGTCACGGGCCAACTGGGGCCGGACCAATAGCGCAGTGGGTTGAAAGATGAGCTATTGATCGCTGTCGAGGGTAAGGGTACTTCAGTCCAGAACTCATCAGGGTTGCTCGCGTGGGCTATAAGTCGTGCAGCTTGCTGACGATTCGCCACGCCCGCCATCAAAGGCATGAGGCTTGACACTGTAGGGGTTTTCAGCAATCGCCGCTCTTTCACATCATAGCTGTAGAAGAAGCCACTTTGCTCGTCCCACATCTTGCGCCGCATGGCACTTGCTAGAGCTTCTGCTTTGTCAATGTTCTGCTCTGAGAGTTCCAGAAGCTCGCCTGCGCGTGTGTTGCCCTCATCTTCCATTTCTGCCAGCATACTTTGCAGCCTAGCCAGCGACTGTAGCGAGGCTACCAGGAGCGTATTGAACAGGACATCCTGAAGTAGAAAGGGGGTCTCGGCAATAATAGTCTCCTGGTTGTAATGATGCCGCTTGAAGAGGGCCATCAGACCAAAGTAGGCAGCATAGTCGCGGTCGGTCGGGCGGTGCTCTCCTCTGACGTGCTGAGTGTCGGCCCGCCCAAAGGTGTCTACTGGCAGTCCTATCCCGTCGATGTAAGATCTTGTGGCGTCAATCAGGGGGTCGAAGGCCGGGGAGTTGTCGGTGCCGGTCTCCCAGGGGTGTAAGCACGCGACAATATGCTCCTGTCGAGGATCGCGCTCGCGAAAGAGCCAATTGTGATACTTCTCAACCCCCTCGGCCATTGCGACAAAGTCATCGCGATACCGCTCCTGGGCCTCCTCTCCAATCTTCTCGAAAACCTCATAGAGGCACAGCCCAACGATGGGAGGCTGTGTGATGCCTGATGTGCGTAGCGCGGTCGTTCCAGATATAGCTGCGGTCACGCCCCAGTCGGCGGCGTCGGGCCTGTAGCCGCTCTGCCCAGGCATGAAGCGTATCTGAGGCAACATCCCATTCTGCCACTGGCAGGCGAATATAGCCCTCATCTCGTTGATCGCCCTCTTTATGCCGTAACTGCCAGGTCCCACCTATGAACCTCCAATCCAAAATCCAAAATCCGAATACCTAAAGTAATTCCCGCGTTAGCCCCAATGGGCTATATTCAGCGCCCGCCAGAGGGGATATTTAAAATAATGAACCTTTTTGGTTCGATAATCGTTGTTAACATCATAGCTCGCAATTAATGGTAAAATAGCGGCAGTCTTCCGCTCTTATGTTGGCACACATCCTGCAAAAAGGATGCATCCCACCGAGGTACGTTGTACTCTGCTGGCCTATCGTGCCACTGCTCTCAGGAGAAAGAAAATGAAGTCAATGCAGACTCAAGAACGGTCATACGTGGTCACACTGGCGGAGCTTTGCGAAGCTCTTGAGGATGGCCGCCTTGCCTCCCAGCGCACCGACGATTATTACACGATACGGCAGCGCGACCTGCGCCGTTTCGCGCAATCGGCAGAGGTGAAGCGCCTCGACCTCCCCAGGATAATGGTGGACCAGCACTTCGCCGTAAGTTAAGCAACTCGACGGAAATCTAAACGCCAAAACGCTAAGAGAATAGAGAGCGCCAGGTTTCGAGGGCCTGGACATTCAGGGTGAGGTTATTATCCCTTTGCCCCGAATTGTCTGATAAGCCCGCAATAACCCTGGCGCTCTTGGCTGTCTTAGCGTCCTGGCGTTTCGTTTAAGGTAAAGTTCTTACGATTTCTTGCCGCTATCATCGTGGTGGCGAATGTCTATCTCCTGCTCCCAGTAGTCCTGCAGCTCTTTCTCTCGCTCGCGCTGAGCGCTCTTGGCGGCATCCATAATCTCCTCTACCCGCCCCTGTATGCGCTCTTTGCTAACTCTGCCCGACTGCGGAGCGAGTAGCATAGCTGCTGCCGCCCCAATCCCCACACCCAGGGCCAATCCCAGGGTAAAGCGCAATGTCTTACCGATGACTCCCATGTTGAACCTCCTGACCTGAAACGTGATACGTGATGCGTGATACGTGATACGTGATACGTGAATTTTGACACCCTGATACCTAGCAGTAGCAGTCCCAATTATAAGCTCAGTACAAGCTTCAAGCAACCCTGCCCTCACGCATCACGCATCACGTTTCACGCCTCACCTCGGGCTGACCACCTGCATATTTATCGCCTGCTTCCAGCCTGCGGGGTTGTCCGTCTCCTTTGTGCCTCTTTCGGAGGGGGCTAACTCGAACTCGAAGATGATATTGCGGCTGGGTAAGTCCGTATAGTAGACCTCATGCGGTAGCTGCGAGTCGTGGAAGAAAACGCTGTCGTAAGGGGAATCGGCCTGCCTTGAGTCCACTTTCCAAAGCTCAGGCGCGATACCCTTCATCACCCGCATGAAGCCGTAGCCTTTCCCCTGGTGGTTGTAGCAGACCCCTCGCACCCGCGAGCCGATCTCGCCCCACGGCTTGCCACCCCGCGCACCTGCGATGGGCAGCAGGTTCGGTATCAGGTAGCCCGACATATAGAGGTCGGCCTCGCGGCGCAGGTCGGACGAGACGTTCTCAAACGCGACCACTTCCACGCGGCAACCTCTATTCTGCAAGGCCTGTACGACGCGGATGAAATCTCCATCCCCCGTCACAAGGAGTATGCGGTCGATGTTCTCTGATTGCAGGAGTACATCTACTGCCATATCGAGGTCCGCGTTAGCCTTGCCGAAGCGGTTGCCGCTGTCGTCTACGTACCACTTGACCACTTTCTGGATGACTTTGAAGCCGAAGTCCCTCAGCAAAGAGTAAAAGCCGTTCTGCGCCTGCCTGTAGCTAGCATCGTGGTCGGCGCGCTGCTCGTCATAGCTAACGTATGCGTTCAGGCGTATAGGCTCGCCACCACCTCTGCATGCAAACTCGCGCAGCACGTCATAGCGCATTCCATAGCCACCGTTCCGAGTGAGGTTCGCCACATCAACGTAGACCCCGACCTTAGTAGCGGTTGTAGGAGCTAACATTTCCTATTCCCTTTCCCAACATTATGACCTTCAATATACTAATACTCACCCTTCAGTTTGTGATTAAACGCCAAGAGGCCAGGATAAAGAAGAGCGCCAAGTCTATTATAGAGAGATTCTGGTACGGTGCAAGGAGGCGATTGGACGAAGGACGAAAGGCGAAGGACGAAGGACGAAGGACGAATTTGCTGCTTCGTCCTTCGTCCTTCGTCCTTCGCCTTTCGTCCGTCCCCTACAACTCCGCCGACCTCGTAGCTATTCGCTCCTTCAACATCGCCAGGAACTGGGCGAAGGGTAGGTCGTTCTGTTGCGTGCCGTCGCGCTTGCGGAGGGCAACCGTCTCTTGTTCCACCTCTTTGTCGCCCACGACGAGCATGTACGGCACCTTCATCAGCTGCGCCTTGCGTATCTTGGCGTTCATACGCTCGCTCTCGAGGTCGGCCTTCACGCGAATGCCGAGGTCGTGCAACTGATTCGTAAGCCGCTGCGCATACTCATTGTGCGCATCTGCGATAGGTATGAGACGCACCTGCTCAGGGGCAAGCCACACCGGGAAGTTGCCCGCGTACTGCTCGATCAGGAAGCCTATGAACCGCTCGTGCGTGCCCAGCGGGGCGCGGTGGATGCAGAGAGGCGTCTCCTCCTTGCCCTCCCTGTTGATATACTTCAGGTCGAACCGCTCAGGCACCGCGAAGTCCACCTGGTTCGTCGCCAGGGAGAATTCGCGGCCTATGGAGCTGAAAATCTGCACGTCTATCTTCGGCCCGTAGAACGCCGCCTCGTCCGATTCCTCTACGAAGGGCACGCCTCCATTCTGCATGGCGCGGCGCACCATATCCTCCGTCTTGAGCCATAGGCGCTCGTTGTCCACGTACTTCTTGCCGAGGCCCTTCGCATGGTGCGTGCTGAAGCGCATGAAGTACTTTTCGATGCCGAAGAGGCGGAAGTACTCCTGGTACAGGCGTACCACAGCCATGAACTCCTCCTCGAACTGCTCTTCCGTGCAGTAGATGTGGGCGTCATTCATCTGCATAGAGCGCACTCGCATCAGGCCGAAAAGCTCGCCGCTTTTCTCGTAGCGGTAGCACGTGCCGTACTCGGCCAGGCGCAGCGGCATATCGCGGTAGCTACGCGACTTCGCGGCGAATATCTTGTGGTGGAAAGGGCAGTTCATCGGCTTGAGGTAGTAGCGCACCCCCTCAAGCTCCATCGGCGGATACATGCTGTCGACGTAAAGGTACGGTAAGTGCCCGCTTCGCAGGAAGAGCGCCTCCTTCGTGACATGGGGCGTCTTCACGCGCTCGTACCCACCCTTGAACTCCATCTCCTTCGCCAGCTTCTCCAGCTCCTCGATCATGGCCGCGCCGTTCGGCTGCCACAGCGGGAGGCCAGGCCCTATCTCATCGTCGTAGATGAAGATTTCCAGCTCTCTCCCTATCTTGCGATGGTCGCGCTTCTTCGCCTCCTCGAGCATTTGGAGGTGGGCGTTAAGGTCCTTCTTGCTCTGCCAGGCCGTGCCGTATATGCGCTGGAGCATGGGATTGTGCTCGTCGCCGCGCCAGTACGCGCCCGCTACGCTCATGAGGGCAAAGGCATCTGGAGGTATCTGGCCCGTGTGCTCGACGTGCGGCCCCCGGCAGAGGTCCTCGAATGTATCGTGGCGGTACGTGCTGATTACGGACGACGGACGACGGACGACGGACGACGGATCAGAACTGTCGTCTTCTTCGTTGCCATACTCGTCCACCTCCCCCTTAGCCAGGCCCTCTATAAGCTCCAGCTTGAATGGCTGGTCCCGAAAAAGCTCGCGAGCTTCATCTGCGCTCACCTGCCTGTAGGCGAATGGGTGCTTACCCCCGATGATCTGCCTCATTCGCCTGGCAATCTTATCGAGGTCTTCCGGCGTGAACGTTCGTGGCTTGCCGCTCTCGTCCTTGCCGAGGTCGAAGTCATAGTAAAAGCCATTCTCTATCGGGGGGCCAATGGCGATCTTGGCCTCCGGGTATAGCTCCAGCACCGCCTGCGCCATGACGTGCGCCGCGCTGTGCCGTATCTTGTACAACTGGTCTTTCTCTGCTGCCGCTTGTTCTACTTCCTTCATTTCCACTGCGCTCATGATTCTTTCCTCCTATTCAAGTAAGGTTAGCTTATAAGAGAGTTTTCTAGGGGACACCCCTGGTACCCCGTCATGGGAGCGCCCCTGCACCCCCGTTAACGAAAAAACCTCTCGTCCATACGGGACGAGAGGCTCTAATTCCTCACGTGGTTCCACCCGAGTTTGACGCTATGCACGCTCCATGGCTGCGCGAGTCGCGTCCTCGTGGGGCCTATAACGGGGCCTAACGGTAGCCCATACTCGCACTCTTGTGCTTTCCGGGGTACAGCTAACAGGTGGTTTTCGCCGGGTCGGGGGTGGTAGAGGCTTTCAGCCGGTGACCTCATACTCTCTGGTGCGCCCTATGCCGGTTAGTCGTCCTGGTCGTTGCTATTGGTTGGGTATTTGGCTGTAGGGATGATTATACTCGCGCACGGGGTAGACGTCAAGCTGCGATAGGAGGAGTGAAGGTAGGTCTTTGGGCGGAAGCGTTAGTTAGGGAAATGCAGCAAAGGCTAACGTGGTGAATTACTACGCATCGAAGATAGCGTCCACAGACAGAGCGAAGCCCTCCAGGAGCGCCGAAGCAGCCATCTCACCTCGCCTAAACTGCCCATGCTCGACGTACTCCGCTTCTTCCAACCGCAACACCGTTACAGTCTCGTCGAGAGGGTTCACGATCCAATACTCGGGTATGCCTCCCTCCGCGTAGTCTGCTCGCTTTATTATGGTGTCGCGTTCCGGATCGTCAGCGCTCACAATCTCCAGCACTATATCAGCTCCGAGCCAGTAAGCGTTTTGCAGCCGGGGATCGTTCTCGTCAATAGCCACCATCAGATCAGGCTCTCGAAACTTCCCCTCACCTATCTGTAGACGCAGTGGCGCATACATAACGACTCCGCGACGTGGGCGTAAGAAGGCATAAAGCGCCAGGAGGAGGAATTGTGAGATAAGCTGATGCTTGTATGTAGGCATAGGTAACACCTCAAGCGCGCCATCTGTGAACTCGATCAACCGTCGACTGTAGTTAGTAAGCCTCAGGTACTGCTCTCTGTTCCATGTTCCTTGGAGCACGTCGGAGTCACCGATGATATCTCCCTCAGGTGTCACCAAGCATATCGCTCTGTTTGATGCTTTAACAGCCATCGTAATACCTCCTGCTGGGCCAGGTATGCAACCGGCTGTTACGAGTATAGCATGCGCTCATGCCTACTGCAATAACTTCTACCACCTATGTGTTGGGTTCCGGACGATTCCATGCTGAAGGGGATAGGGTGGACCTGCCACTACGTCTATATTATCTATATCTGCGTTTCGGCTATCTCCTGGGCAATCTTCGCTATCCTTTTGCCATATTCGATGCCAGGATTTGCCCACCCATTGCCAGTGGGGTTATGCTTTGCCCCTAGAGCCTTGAGCTTAGGCGCGGTGCCCCGTAAATTGGCAGGAAGAGGGCGCAGACTCAGTGCAAAGGTGATGAGCTCGCGCTGCTTGTCGGTTTCGCTCCCTGCGGGAATGACGTATGCGAGCAGCCTGCCCATCTGAGCACGCGCTCCATCTTCCCATGTGTCGAACCTGAGCCCTGCCCGCCAAATTGGGGGATTCGGCCGCGTATCCTTCTCCCAGCCCTGCATATTAGCAGGCGGCGTGGTACGTGTAACCCCTGTCACACCCAGGCCCGCTGGGTTGCGCCTGGGGCGTTGCGCCCACCAGCTGGAGAGTGGACGCCATTTGCCGGTGGCCGGGTCCTTTTCGCTCGTCTCGTGGATGCACTGCGCGATAACCAGCAAGGGGTCAAGGCCTGCGGGGACGGCATGTCGCCAATAATGGTTCGTTATCACTTCTATATCTTGAGGCGTGTAGACGCTTCCACGTCTGTTGATGTAAGAGCGCGCCTGCTCGATTGTTGCCCGTGGTGGGGAGATGAGTGTCGCATCTTCCGTGATAGGGGAATTAGCCATTAGATATTACCTCCTTATAGTTCCTTATTAGGACATCACTGTGCGTACAGGCTTCGACCATTTGATATGGAGGCAGCGCGAAGTCACCCAGCTTTACTGGATAACCTTACGTGCCCGAATAACAGAAGAGAGTAACGCAGATATTCTCTTCCTGTCATATCATATCAAGATACGACTCGCTTTCGCATCACCTGAATCAGTTAAGTTTGATGGATTGTGCCGTGAATCTAATGGTTATTCAGGCATGAGACGGCAGCCTGGCCTGAACGGGAGGATGTGCCTTTCTGAATCTGCCTACCACCTGTTATAATGAAAACAAACTGCTATAATGAAAACAAAACGCTCTCACTGGCAAAACCAGGAAGTACTCCAATAGTGAGGTAAGGAATAGATAGATGGGTATACATATGAACGGTACATCATCGAGCAATGGGCATCCCAGGTTCTCGGTCTACCTGGACCATGCGGCTACCACGCCGGTGCTGCCTGAAGTGCTGGAGGCTATGCTCCCCTATTTCACCGTGAAGTCGGGCAACCCTTCCAGCGTACACGCGTGGGGGCGTGCCGCGCACCAGGGGATGGAGGCAGCCAGGCGGCAGGTTGCGGCGGTGCTCAACTGCCGCCCACGCGACGTGGTCTTCACCTCCGGCGGGACCGAGTCGGACAACTTTGCGCTGAAGGGAGTAGCCTGGGCTTACCGTCGTGGGATGTTCCCCGATAAGCCTCCTTCTACAGGGCCTGGTCACATCATCATCTCCGCGATAGAGCACCACGCCATCCTCCACTCCGCAGAAGAGCTTGAGCATCATGGCTTCGAAGTAACGGTCTTACCTGTCGATAAATACGGCAGCGTTGACCCGGATGCGGTAGCGCGTGCGTTGAGGTCCGATACTGTGCTGGTGAGCATCATGTACGCCAACAATGAGATCGGCACTATCCAGCCAATCGAGGATATATCCAGGATTGCCCACGAGGGTGGCGCGCTCTTCCACACCGACGCGGTGCAGGCGGGCGGCTACCTCGATCTCGACGTAGATAGGCTGGGCGCTGACTTGCTGTCGCTATCGGCTCACAAGTTTCACGGTCCGAAGGGTGTGGGCGTACTGTACGTCAGGCAGAGTGTAGCTCTCCTCCCCCAGCAGCATGGCGGGTCGCAGGAGAGTCGCCGCCGCGCTTCCACCGAGAACGTGCCCGGCATCGTTGGGTTGGGAGCGGCACTCACGAGAGCGCACCAAAACCTCCAATCGGACGTGCAGTATGCCAGGGGTCTCCGCGATACGCTCATCACTGGCATAATGAAGCGCATCCCTGACGTTCATCTCATGGGACACCCGGAGCGTCGGCTCCCCAACAATGCCAACTTCTGCATTGAGGGTGTAGAAGGCGAGACGATGCTGCTTAAGCTCGATATGCGGGGCATCGGCGCATCCAGCGGCGCGGCCTGTGCGTCGGGTTCTACAGAGCCAAGCCACGTGTTGCGCGCCCTGGGCGTGCCACGCGAGCTGGCACAGGGAAGCCTGCGCCTCACCCCCGGCATAGACAACTCGCCAGAGGAGATCGCCTACGCTCTGGATGTGCTGGAGAACTGCGTCACCGAGCTGCGCGAGACCCAGGCTGTAGCAAGCAGCTAATATCTTCTCTTTCTTGATAAAATAATCGGGGACTGCCTCAGGCAGTCCCCGATTATTTTATCAAGGATCCTTCTCTGTGGGGGGTGGAGCGCTCCGCACGATCTCGCCGATGGCGGGTAACTGGTCGGGGCGTTCCAGACCGAAGTGCTGCAAGAAGGCGGGCGTGGTGCCATACAGGATGGGGTGGCCTACTGTCTCCAGCCTCCCCACTTCCTCTACCAGACCGCGAGCTATCAGCGTGCTGATAACCCCACTGCAATCCACCCCGCGTATCGCCTCAAGGTGGGGGCGGGTGGTCGGCTGGTAATAGGCGAGTAGGGCGAGTGACTCCAGGGCGGCGTCGGAGAGGCGCTGGGAGGAGGGCTGGCCGAGCATCTTGTCAACGTACAGCGCCATTTCGGGCGCGGTCACGAGACGCACCTGCCCGGCGTGCCTCTGGAGCCGCACCCCGCGCTTCCCCTCCGACAGCGTGCGACCCAGGTAGTCCAGTACCCTATCGAGCGTCGCTTGTCTCACCGCCAGCACCCGCCGCAGCTCGTTCAGCCCCACCATGTCGGCGGACGCGAACAGCAGCGCCTCCACCGCGCACGCCATCTCCTGGATGTCCTCGCGCTCCTCTTGGGCTTCTTCAATATTCGCCTGCTCTATCGCTTCAGGCTCTGCTTCGATCACGCTTTGCATAGGGATATTATAGAGGAGCGGGAGGTCTCTCGCCAGATTATGCCCAATTCCATCTCATTTCTCTTCGCTCGCTTTCAAGTCACGAAGCAAGCGATTGAACGCCTCCTGGTACTTGTCATGCTCCTTCCAACCCCTAAAATCGCCGATATGTCGTGAGTCTCGCAGGACAATGGCCCAATCCTTCTCGCTATTCATCACGGCATTATCCAGTCTGATTGGAAACAGTATCGTGCGCTTCTCTTTGGCTTCCCGCTCCCGTGCGGCAGACACTTCTCGCGCAACCCAACTGCTTGCTATTGACTGCCTTGTGAGCACAATCAGCAGCTTATCATGAAGCCTGATTGCATCGTCAATACGCTGAGGGAACTTATCTCCTATCTTCAAGTCCTCAGGTGCAAACCAAGTCCGTACTCCTTTGTCTTGAAGATCGGCATGTAATCGTCTGACGAAAGCCTCGTTCTTACTGGAGTAGCTAATAAAACACGAGTAGAATTGAAGAGGTTGCTGCAACAACGAAGGGATGTACTCTATAAGCACCTCTGGAACGCCAGCGCCACGCAGAAACACCTCCGAGATTTTACCTTTGGACCTGTAAATTGTATCGATACCTATACTGGAAGGCCACGCGTGCTGTACTTGGTCAAGCCCTATAGCCTCGCTAAGATCAACGCCTACAAATACAGTCGACCACATATGTGCTTTGTGCAAATGCGTACCTTGTAGATTTGTTCTTATGAAGTTTGCCCAGCCAAGGTCCGCCCTGCCAAGGTCCGCCCTGCTGAGGTTCGCGTCTGTGAGGTTAGCTATGGCGAAATCAGCCCCGCTGAGGTCCGCCCCGACGAGATCCACCTCACGGAGGTTTGCCAATCCAAGATACGCCTTACTGAGGTTCGCCCCGCTTAGTTTTGCCCAACTGAGGTCCGCCCTGCCGAGGTCCGCCCTGCTGAGGTTCGCTCCAATGAGGTTTGCATGGCTGAGGTCAGCGTCTGACAAAACAGGTTCGATGGGAATCTCTTCTCTCCATTTATTCCATACCTCCACACCTTGCTTGAGAATCTTGAGGTGTTCTGGATTAGCCATTTCAACCCTCCAGCCAGGCCCTTATCACAACAAGTCAGAGTCCATGCGACAAGAAGCCTATCTTATTGCAGTAATGCGGCACGCTGACACAAGAATATAGCGCCGGATGTGTGCCGCGGCTCCCAGGCTTGGGAGGCCGGTATAGCACAACGGTAGTACCGCAAACAATGCCATCTGCTCGGTTCTAGGGCTAATGTAAAGTCAGGTACAGCATATGAGACCATGGAGAGTTGCCCTCAGCTTATCATTCTGGGAATGTGTCTAAGAACTGTAAGGCTTTGCCTGTCATTCCGAACGGAGTGAGGAATCGAAATCTCTATCCATACAGCCGAGCGCGGAGATTCCTCACTTCGTTCGGAATGACAGGGGGAGAGGTGCTGCTCCATGCGACATATGCTGTCTCCAGCTTTGCATCATCCCTGTCTATTCAAAGATTGGAGGCTTGAAGCAAGCTGACCCCGTAAGGTATAATTACCCTGCCTCAAGCGCGAGTGGCGAAATGGCAGACGCGCTAGCCTTAGGAGCTAGTGCCGCAAGGCGTAAGGGTTCGAATCCCTTCTCGCGCACCAAGCGGCTCCAACCCCCAATCTTCAGATGCCGGCCCTGCGGCTCTTCAACATCCCCTTACCTCACACTCCTCTCCGGAGATCAGGAGGCCACTTTTGCGCGTGAAGTTTCTCAATGAGCCGGTGCGCCTGCTCCTCCTCTTATCGCTATCAACCCTTGTCTTTACTGGAAGCGCCCCTGCCCAGGCCGCCGCAACCCCCAAATCCGCCGTCCGCCTTAGTGGAGGCGAGAAGTGCTTCAAGGAGACCGGAAGGTGCATGCACGGCCTCTTCCTCGGCTACTGGCAGGCGAACGGCGGGGTCGTGCAGTTTGGCTTCCCCATCACCGACGAATTGAGCGAGGATGGGCGCACCGTCCAGTACACCGAGCGGGCGCGCTTCGAGTGGCACTCCGACAAGCGCGACACCCAATACGCGGTGCTGCTCAGCCTCCTGGGCGCGCAGCTCGCCGCCGGGCGCGCCGATGCTGCCTTCAAGCGCATCCCCTCCTCCGCAACCGGTACCTACTTCGCCCAAACCGGGCATAGCCTGACCGAGCCTTTCCTATCCTACTGGCAGAGCAAAGGCGGGCTACCCGTCTACGGCTATCCCATCTCGGAGGCGTTCGATGAGCGCAGCTCCACCGATGGCAAGATGTACAAAGTGCAGTACTTCCAGCGCAACCGCCTCGAATACCACCCCGAAGCCAAAGGCACTCCCTATGAGATACAGCTAGGTCTCCTGGGCAAAGAGTTCTACAAGCGCGTATATGGGAACGCCCCACCGCCCGCGCCCGTGCCGTACCCCGTTTCGATAGACGCGCTTCAGCAGATGCAACGCGCCGGGGGAAGCCTCAAGCTCGGCAACGTCACTACCCGCACTTCCGCCTACACCCAGTATGCGATAACCTACCGCAGCGGCAACCTCACCATCTCAGGGCAGATGTACATACCCCAGGGCGCAGGACCCTTCCCCGTGATGGTAATGAACCACGGCTTCATCCCTATTGAGGACTACGTAACAGGCATGGACTCCCGCCGCGAATCTCCATTCGTCGCTTCCAACGGCTACGTCGCCATCCACCCCGACTTCCGCAACTACGCCACCTCTGACGACGACGAGAACGCCTCCGAGAACCTCACAGCCTTTGGGTGGGCGGATGACACTCTCAACCTCGTAGACGCAGTGAAGAGGTCAGATTTGCCATTCCTCGACAAGAGCAGGATCGGCTTCTGGGGCCATTCCAACGGCGGGCAGGTGAGCATGATGGCGCTCGTCTCCCAGCGCGCTCCCGACATAAAGGCATTCGTCCTCTTCGCGCCTACCTCCCCCGACTACGCAGACAACTTCAACCGCTGGACGCGCCCGCGCACCGACCAGGCCAAGTTGGTACGCGCCAGGCACGGCTGGCCGGAGGACAACCCGGACTTCTACCGCAACCTCTCTGTAGGTCCGCACTTCAAGGAGGCAGTGACCAAGGGGCCGGTACTTTTGTTCCACGGCACTGGCGACACTAACACGCCTTTCTCCTGGTCCGAAAGGAGCGCCGCGCTAATGAAAGACGCAGGCATAGATATAACCTTCGTGGCCCCACCAGGAGAGAACCACCTCTTCAGCGATAGGGCATGGCGCGGCGGCATCGCGTCCCAATTCCTGAGCTTCATTGACAAGCACGTCAAGGGGATTAAGAAGTAGCAATCAATCTTCATCAAAAACGAGGTTCCGGCGCAGCCGGAACCTCGTTTTTGATACTTTTTCAAACTCCCCTCCCCAATGGGGAGGGGTTGGGGGTGGGGCCAGGAACTAAGAAGACGCCCCTTGCGTCTTGCTCATCGTCCGCAGGCAGCGCGTGCAGACCTTCATGCGCACCATCTCATCCCCAACCATCATGCGCTTGACCTGGATGTTGGGCACCCAGCGGCGAGGGGTCTTGTTGGCCGCGTGGCTTACGTTGAACCCATAGCTGGGCTTCTTGCCGCAAATTTGGCACATTGCCATATCTATCTCACCTCAACTTCTGGCTTCTAAACCCCATGGCACGGTCCCCAACTAAATCTTCCCTTTACGGAACCGCCGTTTTCGGGTATATTATCGCTATCTATGCGCGGCTCGATTAGCCGCACAGCTACTAATCTTACCACACCTGGCCCTTTTTGGCAAGGAGTGATTGAGGACGACAGACGACAGACGACAGGAGACTTATATCGGATTTCTGACTCCTGATCCCTAATCAGCACCTACCGATTACTTTGAACTTTGAACTTCGAAGTTTGAACTTCGAACTTCGAAACAGGTTTGAGACCTATGACCTCTAAGAACCGTAAAGAGCAACAGAATTTCAATCTCCAGCCCACCATCTCCCTTAATGGGCAGCATGCGGCTTCCGGTGCGAAACGAGATGGCAAGGATAAGGCATCACAGTCAGATGCATCTGAAACCGGGAATCCTCAGCAGCCTCACCCATTAGGCAAGATCGAGGTCTCTCCGAAGGCAATCTCTCACCTGGCGAGCCGCGCCGCCCAGGCATCTTACGGCGTAGTCGGCCTCGCATCTCGCCATGCCCGCCCCGGCCTCGCCGAGCTTCTGCGACGTGAGGAAGAGCACAAAGGCGTAGAGGTCAAGTTCTCCGGCGAGCGGGTCGTTATCGACCTCTACGTGATAATCGAATACGGCACCCGCATCTCCGAAGTCGCCCGCAACATCATGAGCAACACCAAGTTCGCCGTAGAATCGGCCCTCGGAGTGCCCGTCGTGAACGTAAACGTCAACGTACAGGGAATACGCGTCAGCTCCTGAATTCTAAGTTTTGAATTTTGAGTTTTGAATTAGCTAGTACACCCAATTCAAAACTCAAAATTCAAAATTCAAAACTGCTTATGACCACCAGCCAACGAGACCGCACCCCTACAGAAGCCAATGCCTCCCCCGGCGCTCTCCATCACCACGTTCCGAATGGACCCGGGGATACGTGGGACGGGCAGGACCTTAAGCGGGTGCTGAACGCCGCTTCCGCCTGGCTGGCACGCAACATCGATAGCCTCAACGCTCTCAACGTCTTCCCCGTGCCCGATGGAGATACCGGCACGAACATGGCCCTCACTATGCAGGCGGCCATGCAGTCCGTAGCATCTTCTCCAAGCCACTCCTGCACCGAAATAGCATCAGGAATATCGCATGGGGCGCTGATGGGTGCGCGTGGCAATTCGGGCGTGATACTCTCGCAAATATGGCGCGGCTTCGCGGACGGTATCGCGGGCAAAGAGCGCATATCTGCACGAGACATGAGCGATGGCCTGGTCGCCGCTACCGCCACCGCGTACCGGGCAGTATTGAAGCCTGTCGAAGGGACCATCCTCACGGTTGTACGTGAGATGGGCGAGCAGGCCAAAGCCGCAGCTCTTCGCTCGAACTCGTTCACCCACGTACTGGAAGAGGCGGCCAAAGAAGCTAAAGCATCGGTCGCTCGCACCCCAATGCTCCTCGAAAAGCATCGAGAGGCAGGAGTGGTTGACGCAGGTGGCCAGGGTCTATTCGTGATTATTGATGGTATGAGAAGGTACACAGAAGGCGAAGACCTTGAACTGGTTGAGGTAGAGGGTGCGGGTGCCGCTGCCTCCTCGCCCACGGGACACGCCCAGGTCGAGCATGGCGAATATGGTTATTGCACCAACTTCCTTCTAGTCGGCAGTGGCTGGGAGTTCGATGAGGTTAGAGGGCGCATCGCAGCGATGGGCGACTCCGCAGTCATCGTGGGCGACAACAAGATCGTGAAGGTACATATCCACACAGATACCCCCGGCAGTGTGCTCAATTACGCCACCGCTCTTGGCAACCTGCGCCAGATAAGCATCACTGATATGCAGGAGCAGCACGACGAGTTTATCGAGATGCATGGCAGCAAGCCCACTCATGGGGAGATGCACCCAGGAGCGAGCACGTCGGGGCGCGGCCCAGAAATCTCAGCCGCGCAGGGGCGCATAGCTGTGCTTGCGGTGGCTTCGGGTGCTGGCATGGCCCAGGCTTTCCGCAGCATGGGCGCGACCGCCATCATCGAGGGCGGCCAGACGATGAATCCCAGCACCGAGCAGTTGCTGAAGATAATTGAGAGCGTGCCCCAGGATGAGGTGATACTCCTCCCCAACAACAGCAATATCGTGCTCGCGGCGCGCCAGACGAAAAGCCTCACCAAGAAGCAAGTTGAAGTAGTCCCCACTGAGACCGTGCCCCAGGGGATGGCCGCCACTATCGCCCTCAACGTCGAAGCCTCCCTTGAAGAGAACTCCAAAGCCATGAGCCGCGCTGCCTCCCAGGTCGAGACGGGCGAGGTCACCCGCGCCATACGTGATGCAAAGGTTAGCGGCCTCTCAGTCAAGGAAGGTAGCGTCATAGGGCTGCACAACAACAGCCTGGTCGTCACGGGGGAGGACCGCGATCAGGTGACGTGGGACTTGCTGGAGCGCATGGGGGCCGCCGAGCGCGAGCTGATCACCATCTACTGGGGCAACGACCTCACAGGCGAAGAAGCGGCTGACTTCCACGAGAAGGTGCAGGAGCGTTACCCTGACGCCGAGGTTGAATTGGTAAACGGCGGCCAACCTCTCTACGACTACATCATCTCGGCAGAGTAATACGAGGACCGAGGAGTGAGGACTGAGGACCTGGCGGTTGCTCATTCTCGTCTAGTCCTATATACTCTTTACTTATCGCTCTCCATTTACTCAGTCCTCAGTCCTCAGTCCTCATCACTTACACCATGCCTCACATCAAGATAGTTACCGACAGCACCTGTGACATACCCGAAGCCCTGCTGAGACAATTCGATATAGCTGTAGTTCCCCTTACTCTATCGCAAGGGCGGACCATGGCAGGCTCATCTTCGGCAGGCGAATCGCTCTCGACCGGCGAGTGGGTGGAGATGCTTCGGGGAGGCGCATTTGCACAGCACGAAGTGCTAGCGCCTGAGATAGAGGATTTTACTGGCTTCTACCGCCAGGTCCGCGATACATGCGATGGTGTGCTCTCGATACACGTCTCTTCCAAGCTGAGTGACACCGTTGCTAATGCCATGGTCGCGCGTGAGGCGTTCGGGCCGATGGGGCCGGGCGGCCCCTTCCCCATAGCTGTGATCGACTCCCTTTCGATGACGATGGGCCTCGGTTGGGTAGCGCTGGCGCTCGCCCGCGAAGCATCCCAGGGCGATGATCTGCCCAAGCTGGCGAGCAAAGCCTCTCGCCTCATCGAGCGGAGCCACGTTGCGTTCTACTCCGACAGGCCGGAAGTGCTGCATCGAGCGGGGCGTGTCCCACGTCTCCAGGCGCAATGGGAAGGGTTGGCCTCGCTGACCCCCCTGTACCATATTGACGAGGGGCAGGTCGTGGTCTACGAGCGCACGCGCACCCGCCCCAAGGCCCGCGACGCTCTATACAACTTTGTAGAGGACTTCCCTAAGATAGGCGACATCGCGGTTATACATACAGGCGCGCCAAACGACGTGGAGCTTCTCCTGACCCGTGTGGGAGCTATCTACCCCCGCGAACGCGTGCTGGTCATCCAGGCCAGCCCTCCCATCGCCGCCTGGCTCGGCCCAGAGGCAGTCGGTGTCGCCGTCATCGAAGCCGACGAGTGATCTGTTATTACGCTTGTTTAATCACAAAGAACACAAAGACACAAAGGCCACGAAGATTATTAATGGTTTAATGCATAGGTTGGATGTGCACGTAAATCTTGTATATGGTCTCGCTGAAACGAGATAAACCCATAAAAATCTTTGTGGCCTTTGTGTCTTTGTGTTCTTTGTGTTAAAGAATTACGCTTCACGATGAGGACATATGTCTGCTAGCAGGCGACAGGTCAGGATAGTTACCGACAGCGCTGCCGATATACCGGCTGACCTGGCGCGAGAGCTTGACATAACTGTAATCCCTCTCAACGTGATAATGGAGGGAAAGACCTATCGAGATGGGGTCGATTTGAGTGGAGAGGAGTTCTACGAGCGGCTAAAGACTACTCGAAGCGTTACAACGACCTCACTGCCGTCGCTCGATGCCTTCGCTGAGGCGTACCGCCGTCTCACTACCGAGGGGTGTGATGTCGTCAGCATCCACCTGTCGTCCAAGCTGAGCGGGACATTCAACGCGGCCCTCATGGCCTCTACCGCCGATGGCGTGTCTCCCGAAGCTATAGAAGTGGTGGACTCGCGCTCCGTCTCCATGGCGCAGGGGTGGATAGCTATCAGGGCAGTTGAAGCGGCTCGCTCTGGTGGTTCGCTGGCGGAAGTAGACGAATTAGCAGAGAATCTGGCAAAGCGTACCGCTCTATATGGCGTGCTCAATACGCTTGAGTACGTCATACGGTCAGGCAGGGTTAGTCGCCTGCCCGGAACAGTGGGTAACTTTCTCAGCATCAAGCCGATAGTGACTACACTGCCCAACGGCGAGGCCACCATACTTGAGAAAGTCCGCACCCGCAAGAAGGCGCTGACGCGCGTTGTACAACTTACCTCCGAGTTGGGGCCATTAGAGCGCATCGCGGTCATGCACGGCGCAGACGAAGAGGGTGCAACACAACTTGCAGACATGCTTCAGTCTCTCGACGTGCCCCAACCAATAATGATATGCCACATCGGCGCGGTCCTGGGGACGCACCTGGGGCCGGAGGCGGTAGGCGTCTGCTGCCTCAAGAGCGATGGGTAGCGAGTAGAGTGTTTTCCACCTGCACTTTCCATCTCAGGATTGCTAGGGTACAATAGGAACACTAGAGCTATTAACTGCTGCCAAATTAACAGGTCTGTATGGAGGCATCAACATGACCCCAAAGGACTACGTTTCTCGAACACTAGAAAGTTTGAGTGACGCCGAGATAGAACAAGTAGCCGAGTATCTGGCATTCCTTAAGTTCAGGGCGCGAAGATTGGGGAAGCCTACATTTGACACGGAGCAAATGGCTGCTCTTTATGGCGAATTCGCGGAGGAAGATCGTCTCCTGGCCGAGGAGGGAATGGCTGAATATTATCAAGGCTTGCTTTCAGAGGATACACGGTGACACCTAAACGAGGTGATATTTGGTTGGCAGAACTTAATCCTGTGCGTGGTTCAGAACAGTCAGGTACGCGGCCCATATTGATTTTTCAGAATGATGCGATAAATGCATTCACTACAACTGTTCTAGCTATTCCTTTGACTACCAACTTGCGCCGAGCTGCATTAGCATCTTGTGTGCGCATCCCCGATGGCGAAGGTGGTCTTACTGCTGCTTCCGTTGCCTTGTGCCATCAACTCCGAGCCTTAGATACTTCTCGCCTCTATCGTAAGCTTGGATCAGTTAGTTCCCGGACTCCGACGGCAGTCGAGAATTGCGTCTTGTTTAGTCTCGGTATATTCTGAGTCGCGTGCCACATTTCTGCGCCCAAAATGCCCATCCCCATCTCCGTATTCAAAAATATCCTTCGCCTCGAAGAGCACAAAGGCTTCACGGACGCCGCAGTCTCCGGGGGGCTTGAGGCGTTCGCTCAGCGCTGGGCCGAACAGTTAGTCGCCTCCGAACGCTCGGCTAAGGCGATGTCTGAGGCTATCAGCAACGCTCTCCGGGGGTATACATCCATTCCCGCATCGGGCAGGCAGCAATCCATTGCACGCGCTACCGAGCTACTCTCCCTCTACGAACGAGGGGTACGTGAGGTTCCTCACTCCCTCAATGGCGAGGGTAACGGGTACGTCGCCTCCGCCATCGAGGGCTTCAGCGGCTTCGATGATGACGATCCCCGCGCGAAAGCCCCTATCTCCTCTGGTATGAGCGGCATCGCGCCCGCACCCTCATCTCCCCCTACCTCTCCACCCGCCAGCGCACGTGTTGCTCGCCGCAACGCCACCCTCGAATCACCTGTGACGGTGTTGCGTGGTGTGCAGGAGGCTACGGCTCGCCTCCTCAAGCGCCTGGGTGTCTACACCGTGCGGGATGCCCTCCTCTTCTTCCCATTCCGCTACGACGACTTCTCAGACATGAAGCCCATCGCGGAGCTTGAGCCTGGCGTCAACCAGACGGTGGTGGGCACCATCTGGGATGTGGAAGTGCGCAAGACCCGCAACAACCGCCCGATGGTCACGGCGACGCTGGCGGATGACAGCGGTATTATCACTGTCTCATGGTTCAACCAGGAGTACATCGCCCGGCAGTTGCACCAGGGTGACCCTGTAGTCATCTCCGGCAAGCCTATCGAGTTCAACGGCAGGCTCTCTTTCAACGCACCGGAGTGGGAGCCATACGACTCGGAACTACTCCACACCGGGCGCATCGTCCCCGTTTACCACTCCACCGAGGGGCTGTATCGCCGCACGTTACGTCGCATTATGCACGACGCCGTTGAGCGCTTCGCCGACCAGATGGAGGACTACCTCCCTGCGACGGTAAAGCGCGATGCGGCTGTAATAGACATACAATCTGCCCTCAAGCAAATCCACTTCCCCGACTCCCGCCAGGATGCCGCCCAGGCCCGCAAGCGTCTCGCCTTCGACGAGTTCTTGATGATCCAGCTTGGTATGTTGCAGCGCAAGCAAGCGTGGCAGCAGTCCCAGCAGGGCTTCGCGATGGAAGCTGAGGAGCGCGTGCTGGATAGCTTCTATTCGTCTCTCCCCTTTGAATTGACCGGCGCGCAACGGCGCGTCATCGGAGAGATACTTGGAGACATGGCGCACAGCGTCCCCATGACGCGTTTATTGCAGGGAGATGTGGGGTCGGGCAAGACCGTTGTAGCGGCAGCCGCCCTCATGGTAGCCGTCTCAAATGGCGCTCAGGGCGTCCTGATGGCCCCCACCGAAATCCTCGCTGAGCAGCACTTCAAGAGCCTCACCAGGATTTTGACGACGGACGACGGACGACGGACGACGGACGATGCGAAGTTCAAAGTTCAAAGTTCAAAGTTCAAAGTTCGTAGCCGAAAGACCGCTGCCGAGACAGAAGAAACTCTAATCCAAAATCCAAAATCGAAAATCCAAAATCCAACCGTCCGTCTTCTAAAGGGCAGCACGCCACGCAAAGAGAAGCTGCAAATCTACAAGGAGATCGCTTCGGGCGAGGTGGACATTGTGGTGGGCACGCACGCCCTTATACAGGAAGGGGTCAACTTCAAGCGGCTGGCGCTGGTCGTCGTGGACGAGCAGCACCGCTTCGGTGTGGCGCAGCGTGACGTGCTCCGGCAGAAAGGGATTGAAATGGGCCTGATGCCCCACACCCTCGTGATGACCGCCACCCCCATCCCGCGCTCGCTGGCCCTCACCATCTATGGAGACCTGGAAGTGTCGGTGATTGACGAGATGCCCCCCGGCAGGCGGCTCATCAAGACGCGCTGGGTAGACTCGACCCGCCGCGACCAGGCCTACGAGTTCATAGAGAAGAAGCTGGAGGAGGGACGGCAGGCATTCATCATCTGCCCCCTGGTGGAGGAGTCGGACAAGATCGAGGCGAAGGCCGCCACAGCCGAGCACGAGCGTCTACAGGCCGAGGTCTTCCCGGCGCGCAGGCTGGCTCTCCTGCACGGGCGCATGAAGCCCAAAGAGAAGGACGAGGTGATGGCCCGGTTCCACAGTAAGGATGCCGACGTGCTCGTCTCCACGAGTGTGGTGGAGGTGGGCATAGACGTGCCCAACGCTACCGTGATGCTTGTGGATGGCGCAGACCGCTTTGGCCTTTCGCAGTTGCACCAGTTTAGAGGCCGTGTTGGTCGAGGTGAGCACCAGTCGTATTGCATCCTGCTGGCAGAGGACGCGAAAGGGGTCGCATTCGAGCGGATGCAGATAATCCAGGAAACGCATGACGGTTTTCACCTCGCTGAAGAAGACCTCAAGATCAGAGGTCCAGGCCAATTCTTCGGCACGCGCCAATCAGGCATGCCCGACCTGCGCATGGCGAAACTCTCAGACATGGCTACCCTCACACTGGCCCGCGAGCAAGCCAAAGCCCTCTTCGAACGCGACCCCGCCCTCTCCAAACCTGAGCACGCCCCTCTCAAGACCGCCCTCGACAACTTCTGGAGCCGCGCCGAGACGGAGGCGGACCAGTGAGAAGGGACCTGGGGAAAGCACCCCCGGCAGGTCTAACAGTCGCTTAACCAAATCTTAATACGTGATTTGGTATCCTCTATACCTAACCCTGAAACGTGGGCGCATTGCCATGGCGTGATATGTCCGACGCGTGACATATCCGCCAACGATGAGAAAGGGGGGATGCCGCCTGCTTCAATTACGACTATGAGCTCAGGTCTCATACGAACGAACGTGTTGTCCCCGACGTTTCCGTCAGAAAGGGTAAGGAGGAACTATCCATGAAAAGGAGCAAGATTTTATCTCGCCCGCTATTGGTGTCAATCACTCTCGTAGTCGCCGCGGTTATATCAGTGGGTGTAGCCTTTGCGACCACCTATTTCTATGATTTCACCAGTGGTCTCTCTCCCTGGGGAGGGGGCAAAGATTCTGGTGTGACCGCCTATTCACTGTCCGTGTCTCCCTGGGACAATGGCAGCTGCTCGTCACCTGTTGACCGCTTCGCATTACTTACCCTTGAAGGGCGTAACGACGACGTTTCGGGGATATGGATGCAAGCTAAGTTCTCGACCAGCAGCGCCTCTTCAACAAGCGTAACCGTAGATTGGGAAGCTAAAGACAAAGGTAACTGTTCGGGGTGCAAAGTCATGGTATACATTGGAGCCTCAGCGCCTACCTCCACGACACAGTTCACGAGTAAAGGCGGAGCCACGAGTGGCTGGACGGCGTATACCCATTCCGCTACCGTCTTCGCGCTTGGTCAGGTCTACGTGGCGCTTGGCTCTATCGACACGGTGGGTAATCTGCCATCGTCACTCGGCTTCGATTGCGTCAAGGTAAACGTATCACCCTGAGCCGGGTTGGTACCTAATAGCAAATAAATAACATCCTGGGACGACATACGACCCTGTTGGCAGAGAATACCAACAGGGTCGTATTGTAGCTATCCTGGTTCTCGTACCTGAAGACGTTGGGTGAAACGTGATGCGTGATGCGTGAGTTTTGAATCTCTAATGTACTACTCCCTTAGAAACTCTGCGTACTCCGCGCCTCTGCGGTGAACTAATCATTTGGCTTGCGCGTACCCGTCTCAGTGGGCACGATTTTGTCATAAACTGGTCATAACGACCACACTTCTGGTAACATGGGAGCACATGTCGGGTGGACTACACGGTATGAACTCGCCTAGCTTGACGGCAAACAACCCTTCCTCTTATGAAAACTACTACGCCTCCTGAGAAAACCGCCCCCATATCTTCCAATAATGGGAGGTCTACAGAAGAACTTAGCGAGTCCACTCGGAACCAGCTCCTGCCGATAGTGCTACTGAAGGCGATGCGTCCCAAGCAGTGGACGAAGAATGTCCTCCTCTTTGGAGCGCTCCTTTTCGCGCTCAAATTTACCGACTGGGAATCAGTCTGGCGCGCCCTCGCAGGTTTCGGCCTTTTCTGCCTGTTCTCTAGCTCCGTGTACATCATCAACGACCTGCGAGACCGCGAGAAGGACAGGCTGAACCCGCGCACCGCGAAGAGGCCTATCGCGTCCGGCGCGCTAAAACCCTCTGTCGCCGTCGCGACTGTCTGTGTGATCCTCCCTCTTACCTTCGTGCTTTCCTATATGCTCAGTCCGGGCTTTGCTATAGTGGGCGCAATCTACATGGCGAAAGACTTCGGTTACTCCTTCGGCCTGAAGCACCTCGTGATCATAGACGTGATGTTGATCGCCGCCGGTTTCACCTTGCGTGCGGTAGCGGGCGCACTCGCGATCAACGTCGACATCTCCCCCTGGTTGTACGTAGTTACGACGCTTGGTGCCCTTTTCCTGGGCCTCAACAAGCGTAAGCATGAAGTGCTGCTCCTCGGCGCGGATGCCAGCAGCCACCGCAAGGTGCTGGACGAGTATTCCCCCGCGCTCATCGAGGAGATGCTGGCGGTCATCACTGCCAGCACGCTCATGTCGTACACCTTCTACACCTTCACCGCCGACAACCTCCCCATTGAATTGCAGAAGAACCACCTGATGATGCTGACGATTCCTTTCGTGCTGTACGGCATCTTCCGCTACCTCTACCTCGTCTACCAGAAAGACCAGGGGAGCAGCCCGGAGGAAGTGCTCCTGAAGGATAGGCCACTCCTAATCTGCGTGGTCCTCTGGGCTGTCACGGCGGCCACGCTCCTGTACGTCTACCACTAGACCTTCTAAACGCAAAGACGCGAAGATATTTTGTAGGGGCATGGCGTGCCATGCCTTCATGCTCACTACTGCCCAAAAATGGTATAATTATATAGAACCTTTGTCTCCTTTGTGCGTACTTTGTGTTCTTTATGACTAAATCGGTTGTTTGAGATTAGACGTTAGAGAGGTGTAGACGTGAGCACGCAATCAACGGTCGAGCCTGTGGCCCGGCTGATAGATGAACTTAACAAGCTTCCGGGCATCGGGCCGAAGAGCGCGGCTCGACTTGCCTTTTTCCTGCTGAAAAGCCCCAAGGAGCAGACCCAGGCCCTGGCCGAGGCGATAATCGAGATGAAGGAGCGCATCGTTTTTTGCTCGGTCTGCTTCAATATCACCGAGGAAGACCCCTGCGCGATTTGCAACAACCAGTCGAGGGACCGCACGAAGATATGCGTGGTAGAGGAGCCTCTGGACGTGATTGCCCTGGAGCGCACGAATGACTTCAAGGGCCTCTACCACGTCCTTCACGGCGCGATCAACTACATGGAAGGCATAACCCCTCAGCAGTTGAAGATAGATGAGCTTATCAAGCGTGCGTCCGCCAGCGAGGTAGAGGAAGTCATCCTAGCCACCAACGCGACTACCGAGGGAGACGCCACGGCGATGATAATCAACCGCCAGCTAGCCCGCCTCGGCGTGCGCACCACGCGCATAGCACGCGGCCTGCCGATGGGCGGTGACCTTGAGTATGCAGACGAGGTGACGTTGAGTAGGGCGTTGGAGGGTAGGAGGGAAATGTAAGATGGCAATGCAGCAGGCGCGCCGGCGCTTCACGGTAGACGAATACCACAAGATGGGCGAAGCAGGTATCCTCCACGAGGATGACCGTGTTGAGCTTATCGACGGGGAGATTGTGCAGATGACTCCGATAAACATTCCGCACTCGATGTGCGTGGGGCTGCTTACTATGACGCTTGCGCCTCAGGTGGTCGGCAAGGGCTTGGTATGGGTCCAGAACCCGATCACCATTGATGACCTGAACGAGCCGCAGCCTGACGTCGCACTGGTGAAGCCGCGTGACTACTTGGCACTAGGGCAGCACCCTGGTCCCGACGACATCCTGCTCCTGATCGAAGTGGCCGATGCGACGGTTCGATTCGACCGCATTGAGAAGGTCCCCCGCTATGCCCGTGCAGGAATTGTTGAGGTATGGCTGGTCAACTTGCCGAAAAGCATCGTAGAGGTATACTCTGACCCACTGGGAGGGAGGTTCAGAGATATTCAGCGCGTTGGGAGAGAGGATGCCATTACACTAAAGGCCTTGCCAGATTTGACTGTATCTGTTGCTGACTTCCTAGGCAGTCTGTAAATGGTGATGTTGAATAGGGCGTTGGAGGGGTGAAGGGAGATATAATTTCTAACACCTATTGGGCCAACCCTACTTCAAAGGCGTGACCCTACTCCCAAGAAGGGTAAGATCACTGCGAGGATGATCAACCAGCGGGACGATGAACTGTTCAAGGTATATGTGATATAGGGTGGCACAAAAAGTCTGGAAAGAGGTCAGGTATGTCTAATAATGATGTATTACGGGGCATCAAAGATGCATTGAAGGCCGTAGGCGAGACCTTTCGGGTTGAGCGGGCTACAGGTGCTGAAAATCATATGGTTAAGGGTAAAAGGTATCAGAAAGATGGCGTTTCTAAGATTTGGTTCGCTGGTGATGCGGATATACAGGAAGATGATACGCTGACCTCTATGGTTACCAATAGCCAACTTGTGGTACTTTCGGTTGATCCGATGATTCATGATGATGAATTAGTCCGCCTAGATATTTCCGTAGAGGCGCTAGCAAAGTACAGAGAACGGAAAGCGACTACCGAACAAGCTCAAGCTTCGCAGGCCCGACGCAACGCTGAAGCAGAGTTTGATGCTGTGCGCCACATCGTACTCGATGAACGGCAAAAAGGCATACTGTTTGCTATGGTTGAAGCTATGCATAGCGTCCCTGATGGTAGTACGATTCCATTTGATTTTATGTCCCATGATCTTGGGAGTTTTCTAATGCACAAGGGTCTACCGTCAGGGAATCTGGATGTTTTACCCCTTCATTTGGACATACTGGAAGATGCTGGCCTGGTTAGAGGCTCGGGCGCTAGGGGTGGGGACTATGTTGTTACCCCATTAGGATCGCTCTATTATCGATATTGTATGGTCCGCACAGGCTCCCCAGTTGAGCGTATAGAGTCCAACGTACACCGATATCTAAATGCTGATGATTTTCGACAACGGTACCCTGCCGCATATGATAAGTGGGCGAAAGCTGAAAGCGAACTTTGGTCTGCAGACTTAGAAGCGGGTACTACAATGGTGGGTCACCTATGTCGAGAGGCTATGCAGGAGTTCGCGGATACCCTGATTAACAAGTACAATCCTCCCGACCCTGAAAAAAGAGCCGCGCAAAAAACCCAGGTAAAAAATCGCGTCTGGGCGGCAGTGCTACATGCTAGTTCACTGGGCACCACACAGCGACCTTTCCTTGAGGCGCTTCTGACATACTGGGATAAGCTAGTGGATCTGGTACAGCGCCAAGAGCACGGTGGACTAAAGGAAGGAGAACCCGTTGATTGGCAGGATAGTCGCCGCGTAGTATTTCATACAGCTGTTGTAATGTTTGAAATCGACAATGTTCTACGCTCTTAGTGGCAGGGTTGTGCTGCCTCATAGGTCCTTGACTCCCACCCTTAATAGGTACTGTACAAAGCAGGGTCAGCCCAATAACTTCTGAAAGGTACAGTAGATGTAAGAGGAAACAAATAGGGTCAAAACTCGCCGGAAAATAGGCACGAATCACCTTGACATCCCCTTCCCAGTCCGGTATAATAACAAAGCCCAGTGAAAACTGGCGAAAAACAAAAAGGGGGCCGCGAGCAGCACCAACCAGATAAAGCGCACAAACGCGTAACTTGGTCACGTTGTCTCGCCGGTGCCGGAACCACCGGCTCTTTTGCGCCCCGCACCTTAACAACTGAAGAGTGGAAAGAAAGACAGAAGCAGAAAATTAGGTAAGAATGCTTAAGTCGAAGAAGAGAATAAACAGTCAGTTCTTCCAATAGGAATTGATGGAGGTGTAGAAAACCTCCGCAAGTTTCAGTTTGGAGAGTTTGATCCTGGCTCAGGACAAACGCTGGCGGCGTGCTTAACACATGCAAGTCGAACGGTCACTCTTCGGAGTGATAGTGGCGGACGGGTGAGTAACACGTAGTTGACCTACCCTGAAGTGGGGAATAA
>DATEOC010000015.1:0-14324 GCA_035274425.1 Chloroflexia bacterium | reverse complement strand
AGTGAAGTTAGCTTTGGCCCATTTGAGACAGATGACACCTGGCCTTTAGCCCCCCTACCCCGTTTTTTCGACACATATAGGACGTATAGGACGTACGCAGATTGGCTTTCGTCCGTCGTCCGTCGTCCGTCGTCCGTCGTCCGTCGTCGGTGCGTAAGCCCTGACATAGAGAGACCAAAACCAGACCGCTCACTTAAGAGAAGTCTATGTACGCTCCGCTTTTGCAAGGCCAAGCATGTAAGCGACACCCCTTCTAACCGGGCCGGTTCTAATATCCTCCTTACAGACCTCTTCCTTATCTTACCCTTCCTCTTTTAGCTATCCCTCTACCGACTACCAGGCAATTACTGTAAAATGGAGGAGTGGCACACGCCACTCCTTTTTATTTGCCGTTGCCAGGGGGCGTAATGGGTGAGTAAGTTTTCTCAGTTGGGCGTCACTATTGTAGCGGGGCTGATTATAGCCGCCATGACGCTACTCGCCGCCTGTGATACCCAGGCACCGCCTTCGGTGACGGTTACGCCGTCGGTCCCCTCCACGCCCACCGATGAAGCGGGTCTAATCGAGGCCACGACCCCTACGCCTATCCCCTCGCCCACCGGGCTGGATGAAGGTGCGCGGGTAGACGTTTATATGTCGGTGGTCTTAGAGATGTTGGACAAAGAGGGGAAAGAGGTCGGGTACGTCTATATCAGCCCCTACATAGGGCAGGGAGAGCACCTCGACATCCCCGATGAGGACACTCCCATCCCCTCGAAGCTTATACGCACCCTCCAAAGTGCGGATGGGCAATCTGACCGCACCTTTACGGCGCTCGATTTCGGTGAGGCGGTAGGGCCGTTTGAGGAAGGGACTAAGGTAGCAAACGGCGGCGTCTTCATCACGCTCGGCCCGATTGTGAACGATGCGAGTGACGAGGTCTCTGTGACCGTGCGGGCGAGCGTTTACCGCGACGCCACCAGCGCGGAGGGGAACATTTACAGCCTCAGCCGCGACCCCTCCGCGCCTACAGGTTGGAAGCTCCTTACCACCATTCCTGAATGGACCAGCAACCAGTAATTTGCCGAAGCTGCTCCTTAGAGGGTATTTAACAACGATGACGAAGGCTGAGGAGCCTCCCGTAACGAAGCACCATTTCCCCTGTCATTCCGAACGCAGTGAGGAATCTCCGAGCTTGCCAGGTGTATAGAGACCTAGATTCCAAACAGAGTTTGGAATGACACTCTTTCTACACTCGTTGCTAATCATCCTCTTAGCTACCGAATCCAGCCCTCTACGTTTCACGCATCACGTTTCATCGTCCGTCGTCCGTCGTCCATCGTCCTAATACTCGATGTCCGCTCTGAGGCCGCGTCCCTCGCCCGTATCCTCTTCCTCTGTTTCGTCAGGCATGGTCATGGTGGCATCCTCAGAAGATTCTGCCCCATCTTCGTCGCTCAACTGGATCCGCTTCATCTTCCCACCTGACGAAGCGGTCTCGCTCTTGGTGGGTGCGGCGGGGCCAGGTCCGGTACCCCAGGTGCCGTCGGGGACGCTCTTATCCGGCTCGGCGAGGATGTTCTCGATGCCGTCGCCGATAGCCCCAAGTAATGAGCGGAAGGCCAGGAAAGTCTCGCGGAATGCTGCTCTAGTGTGGCGCGCGGTCTCTTCGGGAACGAGACTCAGGGGCATCTGGAGTATCACCACAGGTACCTTTATAGCCAGCTTCACCATGTCACCTATAGCTGACGCGAAGCCAGAGCCTTTATCATCTTTGAATTCCTTGTCCCAGGCCACCTCTTCCTCGGACCGCTCGCCGTCAATCTCTTCGACTCTGCTCTCTGATTTCTTCTCTTCCATGCCCGGCCTCCTTCGGAGTGATGCGTGATGCGTGAAACGTGATGCGTAAGGTCGTTGCCTACTGCCTACTGCTTACTGCCTTCTGCATTCTGAATACTCAATTATACAAGACCCAACAAAGTGCGCCACCCACAAGTGCGCCCGTCAGTGTAGCAGCCAGGTTTACCAGGTCGTTGCTTACCCACAGCACTCCTCGTACCAACTGCGTCCGGGTGCCGCAATTGTGGATGCGGCTTTCGGTAGTTTTGTCGCAACGCGGACACCGGAAGCTTGCCTGTATGGTCGCTCCCAGGAGGCTGTCCGCGAGCGCGCCTGACACTCCTCCGGCTAATCCGGCCCCAATCATCTCCCACCCGCCTGCTCTCTCTACGAACGGTGCCCCAAATAGCGAGAAAGCTGTAAATAGAGTGGCCGAAACGCCCATGAAAAGTGCTCCCGCCACCGATGCCGCGCTCCCCAGCCACGTCACACCGCCCGACGTGCCGGCCTCTACAGGGCGAAAGGTCGTAATCAGGTGCGGTCTGTAGCGACTCAGTACCCCTATCTCTGTGGCCCATGTGTCTGCGGTGGCCGCCGCCAGCGAACCTACATATCCGCAGAAGAGGATGGAGGCGATATGGGGAGGAACGAAGAACGACAGGAGTGCTGATAAAGCCCCTACTCCCCCGTTGGCGAGCACTTGAGCAGCGTCGCGCCTGCCCCCTTTGTCGAACGTCTCTGCCGCGCGTCTCTTGCGGAGATCAGACCTCCTGAAGAAGGAGAGCGCGCTGGAAGATGCGAAGAAAAGGCCGAGCAGGATCGCCCACGCCCACCCACCGAACCCCAGCACCGTGCCCCCAACTATGCATGCCGCTATCGCCCCGCTTCCCGAAAGGGCCTTTGCCGAATAACCCAGGAGAGCGACGGCTGCGGCTGCTAGGTAAGCAAGTATCATTGAATATCAGGCATGCAGCGGCTTACTCTTCCTTGTCTTTGCCCGCCCCGAACATAGAGCGTCCTATCTCCCTTATCACGCTCCCCACCCCGAACATAGAGCGTCCTATCTCCCTTATCACGCTCCCCACCCCCATAGCGAGGTTTGACACGGGGTTACCTTGCATCTGTGTGAGCGTCCTGATCGCTTGCTCGGCACGCTTGCTCATTGGCTCGCCGTCGCCCCAGCCCGTGTCGTTGCGGGCAATGACATGCAGCGCGGGCAAAGCCTCTACGTCCTTGAAAGCAACCACCTCCTCTATTGCATGGAAGCGCACGTCATCATTGCTATCGGATAGGAGTGCGCGGATAAGCTCTATCGCCCGCCGGGTAGCCGCAATCTTGCGGGCATCAAAGTCCCCACCTTCAGCTCACTTATATATTCCTCTATGGTAGGCATTACCCAGCCCTATCTCACAATTTTCTCGATCCCTAACAGCAAACTCCAAAACCTCACGCATCACGCATCACGCATCACGTTTCATCGTCTATCGTCCATCGTCTATCGTCTAAATCGCCTCCTGCCCGGCCAACTTCGTCAGACTGGCTATCAGCGCGTTGGTATCTTCAGAGCGGCCAACGCCGATGCGGAGGTGATTGGGGAGCCAGCGGTCCGTAATGGCCTTCACCAGGATGTTGTCATCCTGTAAGTGGCGTTGCACTTTAGCGGCCTCCCCGCGTGTCATGCGGCAGAGGAGGAAATTGGCGGCGGAAGAATAGGGTTGGAGGAGGTTGAGCTTGCGTAGCTGCCTGTAGAGGCGGCCCCGCTCCAACCTGAGAGCGCGCACGCGCTGCTTGAGGCTATCGCGGTCATTGAGAGAGGCTACGGCGGCCAACTGCGCCGCGCTGTTCAGGCCGCCCGGAGGTGCCAGCCTCTGGAGTCGCGCTGCCATGCGAGTCGAAGAGAGGGCATATCCTATAGGGAGGCCGTGCAACCCTGCCCACGGTGCAAAGGACCTCAGCACCACCAGGTTGTCGAACTCGGCTGCCAGCGGCGCTACCGTGCGGTCGGAGAACTCAAAGTACGTCTCATCCACCACGACCCACACGCCGGTATGCAAGAGCTGAACGATGCTGCTGTGGGAGGTGACGTTGCCTGTGGGGTTGTTGGGAGAGGATAGCACCACCATCTTGATGTTGTTCTGGCGGCGCATGGTTGTAACGATAGCTTCAGGGTCCACGTCAAACTGCTCGGTGCGGGGCACCTGCACCAACGTGACGCGGGCGCGTGAGGCGGGCAGGTTGGGGTATGGCAGGGAGGGTGGGCAGATTATGATAGCGTCGCCCGGGTCGAGAGTGGCATGCATCAGCCTCTCGGTCAATTCGGTCGTGCCCGCGCCCGCGACTATGCGCTCCGGCGTGAAGCCCGTGTACTCACCCAACGCGGTACGCAAATCGCCGCACATTGGGTCGGCAGGCAGGTGGTATAGGTCCGACGAGCCGAGGATGTCCTGCACGTGGAGTGAGCAGCCATACGGGTTCTCATCGCTGTGCAGACGCACATAAGCGCGCTTACCAGATGCGCCTGAATGCTCCTGCGACTGGCTGTTCCTGGTATCCGCCGTTTGTTTACGCTCTGCTGCCATATAGCCTCTCTGGATATGGTGTGGTAAGATTATACGCAAACGCGAATCTTATCTCAACATCGCGCCTTTAGCCTTATCTCCCTCTCCACACTGCGGAGCGAATCTAAGAGGGCAAACAACTGCATGGACAGCTTTACATTCTTACCTTCTCCTATCAGCCACAGCGTCGAGCTATATACAACCCGACTTCTAGTACAGGGGCTGATAACCGGGCCTTTCAAGCGCATCAGTGATCTGCTGAACCACAGGGAGAGCCACTTCGCGATGGTTGACCAGGCCGCCCTAATGCCCTTGGGCCAGCAAGTTGAAGCGAGAAAGCTAACCACCTCTATTATGATGAACAAGGGCAACATCCACCTGGTGGCAGCTACGCCCCAGGCGCGTCCGCCAGGCGAAGGCGCGCAGCCTGGAACGAAAGCTGGCGAGGGAAGAGAATTCTACGTGCAGAAGGACATCTACCCTTGCTATGCCCTTACCGATACCTTCGTTATTCATGGGCATTGTCACGTGCGTCAGGGGACCAATCTCCAGACATTCCTTGAAGTGGGAGACATTTTCCTCCCTATCACCAACCCCACGATCTCTCTACTGGTCCGCCCCAACGCCCCGTGGAAGCGCGACCTGGTGCTGGTCAACAAGGAGAAGCTGGAGGTTATGTACCTGGTTGAAACGTGAAACGTGAAACGTGATGCGTGAGGATTGAACGCAAAGACGTGAAGGTTGGGGGCGGTAAGTTGAGGATGGCAGGGGAGATAGAGGTACCGGAGAGCCTGGAGCGCGGGTTTGAGCAACTTCACCGGCGCGCGCAGATCGGGCTGCTGCGGCAACTGGCGGGTGTCGCTCTGGCCGCCTATGATCTCCCGCCATCGCGCCTGGCTCTGCTGTCCAATTTCTCTAACACTACCTTCCGGGTGGACAGTGCCACCGGACAACGCTACGTCCTACGCATCCACCGGACGGGCACTCCCACAGTGGAAACAGTGGGCGCGGAGCTGGCCTGGCTTGCCGCCCTGCGGCGAGATACTCTTCTGGAAGTACCCGCGCCTGTGCCTACACGTGCCGGACCCCTCCTCACCCTGGCCTCCACCCCAGGCGTGCCCTGGCCCCACATCTGCGTGCTCTTTCGCTGGATGCCAGGGCAACGCCTGCGGCACGGGCTGACCCCTCGGTATATGGAGCGTGTCGGCGAGCTGATGGCCCACCTGCATAATCATGCGGCCCAATGGGAGCTGCCGCAAGGGTTTACGCGGGGCCGGGTAGATTGGCCCATCGCGTCGGCGCGGTGGCTGCCCGATCCGTTCGCACCGGAGGTCATCACATCCATTCGGACCCTGGTGGCGGACACCCTCTCGGCGGGAGAGGCGGAGCAGGTGTTGGCGGTCCTGGCGCGAGTGCGAGCATCTGAGGAGACGCTGGGCATGAGCCAGGAAGGGCGGCAGGCCACCTTCGGACTTATCCACGCCGACCTCCATTACCGCAATCTACTTTTCGCGCGTGGCATCGTACGGGCGATTGATTTTGACGATTGTGGTTTCGGCCCGCTCCTTTATGACCCAGCGGTGATGCTGAGTGAGCTACTCGACTGGCCTGATTACCCAGCCCTCCGGGCCGGGCTATTAGCGGGCTACCGCCGGGTGCGACCGCTACCCGCCGAGCACGAAGCACACCTCGATGCCTTTATTGCCCTCCGCCGGGTGCAGGACGCTCTATGGATGCTGGAGTCGCGCGAGCAGCCGGTCCTCAGCGACGATTGGGCGGCAGACGCACGCCAGTCGCTGGCCCCACTTACAACCCTTTTGGCGGTGCGACTTCCTGCTGGTGTATAAATAGGAACTGAAGGTTATCAATCGGGTTGTAACAATCTCTTTTGCTATCTGGATGGATACGAAATCAAATTCAGCGTTATATCCGTTATGATAGCGTCACTCTGATCAGCCACTATCTCCAGGCTGAATTCTGGGTCAGAACCCAGACCCGCTCCGCCGCCAGCCTGTATGTAGTGATAACTGCGTCGCGAAGGAAGGATTTGCCTTGGCTCCCAACCGTCTTGAGCTAACGCCTTTCTGTAGAAGTCAAACACGGTTTCAGGCTTGTCAGCAGTTTGGAATGTAACAATTCGCGCCGTAGCATACCCCTCAGTTTGCTCTTTTCGTGATGTTTCGTTCATTGCCCCCGGATAATTAGGTGGAGCTATAGTGCTGGCAGGTAAAGTTGAAGAACCTGACGCGCCGAATAGCAGCGCACGCCCAAAAATCGCACAGAGTGCAACGCAGAGCAGCATGAGCACTAACGAGATTAGGATAGCTATTTTGGGCCGAGATACGTTACGGTGCATCATTCGAATGCGCTCTATTCTCACGCATCACGTTTCACGTCCTCAACTTCGCCCCTAGCTCGCGCTCCAGCGTGCGCTCGATGCGTGCGCGCAGGCGGGCTACTTCCTCTTCGCTGAGCGGCTTGTCCGGTGCGCTGAAGGTCAGGGCGAAAGCGAGGCTCTTCTTCCCTTCCTCGATGGGCGCGCCCGTATAGATGTCGAACAGGCTCACCTCAATTACGTTCGACCCGCCCACTCGCCTGATAGCCTGCGCGACGGCGGCGGCGGGCATGGCGGCTTCTACCACGAAAGCCATATCTTGCCTTACCGGCAGATATTGGCTCACCGTTTGGTAGCGATACCCCCTGCTCATAAGCGCCACCAGGAATTCAGCGTCCAGGTCCCATGCCGCTACGCGTTCAGCGGGCACCTCCCACGCCTCTATGACGGAGGGGTGCAGCTCTCCTACCACACCGAGGGTCACATCCCCTACTTGCAGGGCAGCAACGCGGCCAGGGTGAAATAGAGGCGCGTCCGCAGGTAGCCACTCCACGTCGTTTATATGCAGGTGGCGTAGTGCTTCTTCGATCACACCCTTAGCGTCGAAGAAGCCTAGCTGCGATTCAGGCCCATCGCCCGACAAATGGAACCGCGTGCGCGGGGACCTGTACCCTGCCATCAGCCCGACCAGGCGGCGCGGCTCCATCGGCAGGCGCTCTTCGCCGGGGGCAGGCTCCCAGTTGGCGAGGCGCGGGTATTTCACTCGCTCCTGGGCAAGCTCCACCTTTCTCTGCTCGACCTCTTCCTCGGTGCGCGTCAGATATACCTTGCCAAGCTCGAAGATGCGGGTAGGGTCTCCCGGCTGCGTGCGCAGGTTGTCCCGCAACACGTCAAGCATATTTGGCAAAAGTGTAGGCCGCATCACGTCCTGCTTGCTACTCACCGGATTGACAATGGTCACAAGAGGACGAGATGAGTCCCACGCTCGGTATTTCGGATTTCGGATTTCGGATTTCGGATTTGGTTGTTCGTTTTCTCCGTCGTCCGTCGTCCGTCGTCCGCCGCCTGTCGTTCCCTCTTCGTCCTTCGTCCTTCGTCCTTCGTCCTCCAACCGCGCGAGCTTGTGCAGCTCCTCGCTGTGGCTTACCGAGTAGGTGATTACCTCGTCCATGCCGCAGGCAGCCATAATGTCTTTTATTCGCTCCCCGGACTCCAGGGGGTGATTGACCTCCTGTGGGGGGAGGCCGCCTTCCAGGAGCGTTTCGGGTATGAGGTCGTAGCCGACCATGCGGGCTACCTCCTCTACCAGGTCGCAGGGGAGGGTAACGTCGTTGCGGTAGGTCGGCACGTCCACTAGCATGGTGGTGTCCCACCCAACCGCGTCGGCGTTGGGCGGCGCGTCCACGATGAAGCCGAGGCGGCTCAGCATCTCAGCTATCTGTGACGGTGGGACCTGGATGCCCAGCAGACGCTCTACCTCGGACGTATAGAAGTGTATGCGTAACGGCTCAAGCGGGCGGGGGTAGTTGTCTACATATCCCTCACAGATATGGCCCCCGGCAATCTGACGCATCAGCTCGGCAGCGCGCTTCATGGCGGGCACGGTGAGGTTGGGGTCCACGAATCGCTCGAATCTGTACGACGCCTCGGAGGGGAGCTTGAGGAGGCGGGCGGTGCGCCGTATGCTCAGCGGGTGGAAGTGCGCAGATTCGAGGAGCACGTCGCTAGCGCCCTCGCCTATCTCGCTGTCGGCACCACCCATTACGCCTGCCAGGGCGACGGGCTTCTCTACGTCGCATATCGCCAGCATCTTGGGGTCGAGGGCGCGGTCTACGTGGTCAAGGGTGGTGATATGCTCCCCTGGGCGGGCGCGGCGCACAATGATCTTGTGTCCCTCGACCGCGTTGTAGTCGAAGGCGTGGAGAGGCTGGCCCATCTCAAGCATCACGTAGTTGGTGATGTCCACTACATTGTTGATGGGCCTCATCCCCGCGAGGGTGAGCCGTCTCTGCATCCAGTCGGGCGACTGCCCCAGCGTAACGCCTCGTATGACTGCGCCGGAATAGCGAGCGCACAGGTCGGGGTCTTCTATCTCTACCTGTAGCAGGTCACGTGCGGGTGGACCCTCGGCGTGCCAATCGGTCGAGGGGTATCTTATCTCCCCCCCGAAGAGGGCGGCTATCTCGCGGGCGAGGCCCACCATGCTCAGGGTGCGCCCGTTGTTGGGCGTGACCTCTATGGCGAGGATGGTGTCGCCCAGCACCTCTCGTGCGGGCAGTCCGAGCGGCGTGGCAGAGTCGAGCACGATTATCCCCTCGTGCTCTTCGGAGAGGCCAAGCTCGGCCTCCGACATCACCATCCCCTCGGTCTGTACGCCCCTGATTTTGGCGGGCTTGAGCGTGCTCCATTTGGGAGGCGACACGTGCTGGTCGAGATAGCGGCAACCTACAAGACCAAGCACCACGCTCTGCCCCTCTTCTATATTTGGCGCGCCTGTGACGACCGTTATCTCCTTATCGCTACCGTACTCGATGGTAGCCAGCTTGAGGCGGTCCGCGTTGGGGTGCTGCTCAAGGCGCGCGATACGCCCGGTATAAATCTCCTCCCACTCGGAGCCAATGGTGATGACGTGCTCCACCTCTATCCCCGCGAGGGTGAGGCGGCGCGCCAACTCATCTACCGGCACATTGATATCTACGTATGCTCTGAGCCACGATAGTGGCGCTCGTATTGGCATAGGTTTCCTCCTCGGAAATACATCCATTTCTTCATCAAATTTGACCGCAGGTCAAATTTGATGAAGAAAAACATAAATCAGAACTGCTGTAAGAAGCGAAGGTCGTTCCCGAAGAACAACCGCAGATCGTCAATCGCGTAGCGCAGCATGGAGATGCGCTCCGGTCCGAGGCCGAAGGCGAAGCCGCTGTACTCGTCCGGGTCTATTCCGCCGTTGATGAGCACCTGTGGGTGGACCATGCCCGCGCCCATTATCTCCAGCCACCCTGTCTGCTTGCACGAGCGGCACCCTACGCCGCCGCACACTATGCAGTCAATCGCGAGGTCCACGCCCGGCTCGACGTAAGGGAAGTAATCACAGCGGAAGCGCACCTTGCGCTCCGGACCGAATATAGCGCGAGCGAACGCTGCCAGCGTCCCCTTGAGGTCGGCCAGGGTCACCTTCTTGTCTATAGCAATACCTTCGATCTGGCTGAAATACGCCTCGTGGGTAGCATCCGTAGACTCCGAGCGGTAGGTCTTGCCGGGTACAACGATCCTGATAGGCGGCGCTATCTTGCGCATCATGCGTATCTGGTTGGGTGAGGTATGCGTCCTCAAAATGATGGGCGGCAGTTCGTCCATGCTCGCGTCGGACGGCCTCAGCCCAAGCAGGCGGTCGTCTATGTAGAAGGTGTCATGCATGGAGCGTGCGGGGTGCTCCGGCGGGATGTTCAATAGCTCGAAGTTGTAAATATCAAGCTCCACCTCCGGCCCTTCATATACCTGGAAGCCCATATCCCGGAACGCGCGCAGGATATCCCGCGTAGTCTGAGTGATGATATGGAGGTGCCCTACATGTGCGGGCCTGCCTGGGAGGGTGATGTCTACCGCTTCAGATTGCAGGCGTGCATCGCGCTCGCTTCCAAGCACGCGGGCCTGGGCTTGCGCATAAGCCTCTTCTACCTCCACCTTAGCGGCGTTGATAGCCTGCCCAGCTCCCGCCCTCTCCTCAGAAGGGAGCGTGCCCACCCCCCTGAAGAGGCCGGTCATGCGCCCCTTCTTCCCCAGGTGCTCCCGGTTCCATTCTTCAAGCGCCGCGCTATCGCCCACTCGCGCCAGAGAGACGAGAGCATCTCGCCTCGCCTCCTCTATTTGCTCCTGTAAAGTCGCCATACAACTTCCTCCGGTTATGCATGTCCCCTACCGGGGAGGTTAGATTTGATTGAATAATTTTCGACCTGAAAGGTCGAAAATTATTCAATCAAAGATTCTCAGTGTGCGGCTGTGCGCAGCCAACAAAAAACCGCGCTCGCCAGGGACGAGGCGCGGCCACGTGGTACCACCCTGATTCCGGTCTACCCCCGCGATGGGGGCGAACCGCTCGTGCTCGGTAACGGCGAGCGCCCGGAGCAGGCTAGTGGGCGACTGGGTCGTTGTTCACCTGTCGGCTCAGGAGTGAACTTCAGCCGGGGTCTCGCGGGGCAGGCTCTCAGTCTGTGGCCTTTCCCTCCCTGGACGCTACGCGTCCGGCCTACTCTCTCCGTCATCGCCTTTGGACGTATCTTGAGTATTGCATAAGTATGTACCGTATGTAGCGGTAGGTTGTCAAGGGACTTGAGATGTAGATGGTGGCGGACGATAGACGATAGACGATAGACGATAAAGGGCGGAGTATGTTTTTCAATAACAAATCTCTGCGTACTCTACGTCTCTGCGGTGAATTATCGTCTATCGTCTATCGTCTATCGTCCGTAACGAAACCTTTGCAATTGCCTTGCGTATCTAAAAATGGAAACGCTTATAACATAGAAAGGAGGTATTGGAGCGATGAATGTTAAGAGACTTTACAGAAGCGGAAATGACAGGATGCTTGCCGGTGTATGTGGCGGGCTTGCGGAGTACTTCAGCATAGACCCGACAGTCGTGCGCTTGCTCTTCATACTGTTGACTTTTGCCACTGCTTTTATACCTATGACCATTGCGTACTTCATACTCTACGTCGTTGTGCCGCGCAATCCTGGGATTTGACAAGACGGACGACGAAAGACGAAGGATGGTAAGCCATTAATACGTGAAACGTGATGCGTGATTATTACGTAGTGCATGTAACGTGGCTTTGGACGTTGGACATTAGACTTTGGACTTCGAAGAGAGGAGAGGGAAATGAACGGTAATAAGCTTTACAGGAGCATGAGTGAGGCGAAGATTGGCGGGGTAGCCGCCGGGTTGGGCAACTATTTCAAGGTTGACCCTACGATATTCAGGCTAATATTCGTGTTGGGAGCGATATTCACCGGGGGCGCCTTAGTGCTCGTCTACTTGGCGCTGTGGCTCTTTATGCCTACGGCTGCCAGCACGAGCAGCGACCTGGGGGGCGTTGTGCGGGAGAACCTGGACGAGATGGGATCGAAGCTGCGTGGCGTCACAAATGGCGGCAACGCCGGTAGCGCCTCTACTCCCACAAATCAGGCATCGAGCGCGCAGACGAATGGCAGCCCTGGCGGCGCAAGCACCACTCCTGTTGGAGATCATGCGCAGCCACAGACCGCCCAGGCAGGCGTGGCAAGGCATCATCACATGGGCATCTTACCTTTAGTGCTGATTGGCCTGGGTATATTCTTCTTGATGGGCAGCTTTCGCATGCATTGGGGTGGAGCACACTGGTACTTCCCGTGGCCCTTACTCCTTATCGGCTTAGGTATCCTCGCGCTCAAGGGCCGCAGGTACAGATAAGATGGGCGAGGACGGCATAAAGAAACCACCCCTCAGCCAGGACACGCCGCCACACCCCTGGACACCCCCACCTCAATTTGGGTCCGAGGCGGGGGTGTCCAGGGGGGGCATTACTGTTGACGTTGGGGAAACAGGCTCCAGCTCAGGCTCATCCCCTGGCTCGGCACCTCCCAACCGGGGCGGACAGTCCTGGGCCGGTGGTAGGGGATGGGACGGGAAAGGGCACCGGCACGGCACTCCCATACTTGGGCCTATCTTCCTTATCCTGGCGGGTGTACTTTTCTTGCTAAACAATATGGGCGTTCTGCCCTGGGCGATCTGGGGGCAGTTGTGGCGCTTGTGGCCGCTCGTGTTGATAGCTATCGGCCTGGACATGCTATTTGGACGTCGAAGCCCCGGATTGTCACTCTTGATAATGGTAGGTGTGCTGGCGGGTGGTGCGGCGTTCCTTTATTACACCGGCGGGTTCGACCCCGGCAAGCTGGTAAGCTCACAGTTGAGCGAGCCACTTGGGAATGCGCGCAGCGCCGACGTGTCTGTACATATAGGCACGAGCGAGCTTTACATTGATGGGAAAGCGTCAGGGGAGCAACTGGTAGCAGGCACCCTCGAATATTACGACAAAGAGAAAGAACCTGCGCGCGACGTAAACCGCAACGGTGATCGGGTTGTAATCAACCTGGAACAGCGCGGCGACGGCCCAAGCTCCTGGTTCAATTTCGATGGCAACCGCAGTCCCAGGTGGGATTTGCATCTGGCAACAGGGATACCTGTCACACTCAAGGTTGACGTGGGCACAGGCAACACTAATCTTGACCTGAGCGCCTTGAAGCTTGAGCGATTGGAAGTTGATGCGGGCACAGGCAACATTCTGGCCCAATTACCCTCCCCGCAGGGCACGACTCCTGTTGTCGTTGATGCGGGTACGGGCAGTCTCGATATGACTATTCCAGAAGGCGTCGCAGCTCGCATCAAGGTGTCTACGGGCACAGGCAACACAAATGTTGCTTCGCGCTTCCAGAAGCAAAGTGATGAACTGTACGAATCCAACGGTTACAGCAGCGCCAGCAATAAACTGGACCTGGATATAGACTTGGGCACGGGTAACGTAGAGATAAGGTGATGAGCCACATCACGTGCCCCCAGTCCATTAGGTTCGTGCATGAATAAGTAAACAATCTGGTCGAGGAACGAATTATTCCCTTCGTCCTTCGTCCGCAGCCAAGCTATTCACCCACTCCTCTATTCGTCTAATTCCGCACTCCGCACTCCGCACTCCGTTTGACACCCCACCCCCCTTCTGCGACAATCGTCGTATGCAGAAAGGGGGTCGTCGCGTCAACAAAGACGCTATCCTGAGATACGCCACCGCCGCGCTGATTATCTATGGCGCGGTGGGTGTGGCTGTGCACCTGCGTCTGGTCTCCATGCTAGTAGAGGGGGCACGCGGGTGGCTTGGCCTGCAATCTCCTTCAGCCGTGCCAGTAGACTTCCCCTGGCTCGATTTCCTCCATGCGCACTACGATGCGCGACCCTGGCTGCCGTGGGCGGCGTGGCTGGTAGCATTAGGCTTGCTGGCCTGGAACTCCAAGACTGCCTCTCGAGACACAATAGCGACTGCCGGTGAAGCAGAGAGCGGGGATACGAACGCATCCTGGTTGAAGGCCAATATGCGCTGGGTGAGCCTGGGCATATTGCTTGTGCTTCTCCTGGTGGCCGGGTATGCCCGCATGAACCAGATATGGCCCCAGGACGTAGGCATCTCGCAAAACCCTTATGATGATGAAGGGGTATACGCGGGCGCATCGCAGCTCTTCTTGCAGGGCATCCTCCCTTACCGTGACTACTTCTTCGCCCACCCGCCTATCGCGGCCATGTCATACGCGCCCGCTCTCCTCTACCACTTCAACGAATGGGGCAGCCCCACGTCGTTTATGATGGCGCGCTATCTGTCGGTGGTCTACAGCCTCGTTACCCTCGTGCTCCTCTTCTTCATAGGCAAGCGCCTTGCGGGGCTGTGGGGGGGCGCATTGGTAGGGTTGTTGTGGGCCCTGGATGGGCGTGTGGTGGAGATCAACCGCAAAGTGATGCTGGATGGGCCGATGGTGCTGCTGTCGTGTGCCGCGCTGTTACTTTACTTGCGGGTTAGGGGTCGGGGGTCG
>DATEOC010000014.1:0-27965 GCA_035274425.1 Chloroflexia bacterium | reverse complement strand
TGCCGTCTACCCGCAGGCCCTGGCGGAGCTTGTGCTGAAACCGGCGGTTGGGGCGATGGCGGGCGGCGTAGGGGCACTCTCTACGCTCACAACGGATTGGGGAGTCGGATTGAGTGTGGTGTCGGGACAAGGAGCAACATTAGCGGCGCTTCCCGCGACGGGAATTGCGCTGACGGTATTCCTGGCATGGGTAGCGCTCTACTGGTTGAAACAAATAAGCGTTCGTTTTGTGCCTAAGAAATCGCCTGGGACCGAGGCTGAATGACGGGTCTGGAAGGGTTTTCCGATTGGGTGCTAGCGTTGCTGACGCGCCTCTTCCTCTATCCTGGAGGGGTATGGCTGCTGGTAGTTCTCGCCGGTCTGCGATTCGCCTGTGGAGGAGCGGCTACTATCCGGCCTACTGCGCTAGCCACAGTCCTGCTGAAGTCGTCGCTGCCTGCCCTCTCCGTAGCATGGGCCGCGATCTCGATGTTGCCGCTGCCGGGAGCATCGGCTTTGAGCGCCCCTATTGACAGGTTGGCGCTAACCGCGCTGGTACTTGCTTCCCTGGCGCTGGATAACCATCCTGACTTGAGGGAAGTCGCAATAAGCGCGAGTATGGCTTTAGCTGTACTGTCACCCCTCGCGCAAGGCGATGCGCTTCTTCGCGAAGTGCGCCCGTGGGAAGTTTCAAGTGTGCTTTCGATGCTGTGTGTGGCGGTAGCTCTCCTGGTGCTATCCAATAAGGTAGTGTTGAGCCTGCCAGGCGCGGTGAGGTGGCTATCCTGGTTGGGGTTGGGTTTCGCACCGGTGCTGGCAGGTTGGGGAGGGCATCTCCTGCCAGGCATATTAGGGACAAGCCTGGTCTACGCGACCTCAATAGCTATACTTTCAACGATTGGCAGGCTTACCTCCATTCATAAACCGGATAAGGATTGGGCCATAGTCACAGTAGCGTATGGACTGGCAGCACTCTCGCTACTGGCTGCCCTGCTAGGCTACTGAGGCGGCAATGGGAGATGTGGGGGCGCGATAAACTATGCCCATACGGATATATTCCTCTAACCTATATCCGAACTCTTACAGCCTACTGGTTACGTTGCGCGCCGCGCCCACGCGATGATATACTCTACCGTTGATGACCACCGTAATTCGTAATTCGTAATTATCTTAGACTTCTCGGAGGACAATGATGTCGGACGTGATGTGTGCCCTGTGTAAGACCCGCCCCGAAGCAGGCGCAGAGCTGGTCGAGTGCCCTATTCCCGAAGTTGGACCGGATGACGTGCTTGTGAAGATACGCGCCGCCACTATATGCGGTACAGACCTGCACATCTACAATTGGGACGCATGGGCACAGTCGCGTATCAAGACCCCATTGGTGTTCGGGCACGAATGCTCAGGCGATATTGTAGAGGTAGGTAAGAACGTGCGGGACGTAGCGGTAGGTGATTTCGTATCGCTTGAGACGCACATCACAACCGAGTCCTCCTACCAGACGCGCATCTGCCAGGCCAACGTGGACCCCGGCGTGAAAATCCTGGGGGTAGACCGTCCAGGCTCGTATGCTGAGTACGTATCTGTGCCCGCGAAGGTGGCCTGGAAAAACCCATCCAACATGGCCCCTGAAATCGCCTCGATACAGGAGCCATTCGGCAATGCCGTCTACACGGTATTGAGCGCGCCTGTGACGGCTAAGACGGTGCTGGTGACGGGGTGCGGGCCGATAGGATTGTGGGCTGTAGGGATAGCGAAGGCTGCGGGGGCGAAGGCGGTGTATGCAACCGATATCAACCCCAAACGTTTAGCTCTTGCGGAGAAGATGGGCGCGACTATAGCCATCAATTCTGCGGAAACAGACCCTGTAGAGCTTATCATGGGTGAGACGGGGGGTATCGGTGTAGATGTGTTGTGCGAGATGTCGGGCAACTGGCGCGCAATAAAGCAGGGCTTTCAGGCGCTACGCAACGGTGGTCGCGTCTCACTGTTAGGAATACCAGCCAGGCCGGTAGAGATAGACATGGCGAATGATATCATCTTCAAGGGTGCGACGGTGTACGGCATATCGGGCCGCCTCATCTGGGAGACGTGGTACCAGACCCAGGCCCTCATCACCTCAGGCATGGTGGACCCCGATCCCGTCATTACCCACCGCTTCAAGCTGGCGGAGTTCGAGGAAGCCTTCCAGCTGATGAACGATGGGGACGCGGCGAAGGTTGCGCTCTTCCCGTAGGAGCTTCTTACCAGGGCGTGACTGCAATACCTGTAAATTAGGGAGGTTGTTATCAGAAAAAGCAAACTGCGCTGTAGCCGTTCGTCTAGCCTGGCCCTCGTAATCTTGCTTTGCTTATCTGCTCTGCTGTATGGATGTGACACCGACAATTCTCCTGTAGTGCCTACCCCACCAACAGTGCCTTCACCAGAACTGGTAGATACCATGATTGACACGAGAGCAGCGCAAATACTCGAACAGGCCGCTGTGGTCGCGGGCAATCTCAAGAGCTATCATTTTGTGCAGGTGTTGGATATGACAAAGGATGAGGCAGATGTAGTAGCAACTGATAGATGCCGTGCTAAGTACGAGTGGAATGGTTCCAAGATAGAGATCTTACGGATTGGGAAGTCCGTGTATGAGAGGGAAGCCGGAACTGATAACTACATCGTACATGAAGACCAGTTCACTGATCCGAATGGTACGTTCAATTGCGCTGGAGACTTCTTGCCTGGTTTTCGGCAGCAAGTCTCTCGGCTCGTTGAAGCACATATTATTGGTGATGAAGACCTGGATGGGCACAGGGTGGTGCATATCGGATACACCAGCAGCCCTCCTCCTCGACCTTTCCCTTCTGGTAGCGGAGGTGCGAGTTCTCCTCCAGCAGAGGTATGGATAGAGGAGCAAACCGCAAGAGTAATCAAGGCGATGCTGTCAATATACGAGCCAGAGTTCTATCACCTCTATTCGCACTTCGATGAGCCAATACTGCCCCCTATTGAGAGGCCCGCTAAACCTGTGACAGCTACCCCGCGCGTTGTGCCGACTGCGGTACCAACTGGAACGCTATACATTCCCTGAACAAAGGCCGTTCCGGGCAACTTCCTCCAGTTTGTGGATACGCCCAAGTCAAGAAACTTGAATAAGAGTAACGCTGGCAAACATTATGCTACTAGACCAGTAGCATGATTTGGCGTGACTGAATGCCACCAAATGCAGAGCAAGTACGTATATAGGCGTACAGGAGGTAAAACAACATGGGATTCTTAGATCGCCTTTTCGGGCGCAAGGACGAAGAGCCTCAGCAGCCACAACAGCAGAGGCGCAGACCGCTTACCACCCGCCCACTCGGCGGGGAGGAGCTTACAGACGAGCAAGCCGTAGAGCGATACCGCTACATGCTCCGCACTGCACCGCCTGATGCCATCGAGCAGGCGCACGCGGAAGCATTCGCACGCCTGACCCCAGAGCAGCGTCGCGCGGTTCTGGAGGAATTGACCAAAGCCGCACCAGAGGAGCGCGCTACAGGCGACGATCCTAAATCGCTGGCACGCATGGCGACCCGCGCCGAGATGCGACAGCCAGGCACTCTGGAGCGCACGTGGAGCGGCGTAGGGGGCGGTGGCATGGGCATGGGCAGCCTCTTCGCCGGGAGCTTCCTGAGCAGCATGGCAGGTATGTTCGTCGGTAGCATGATGTTCAATTCCTTCTTCGGCCACGACGATTACGCCCAGGGCTACAACGAAGGTTATGCAGCAGGCGACCAGGCTGACGACGCCGGTAACCAGGATGGCGGTGGCGATACAGGCACCGATTCTGGTGATTACAGCGACTCCGGAACGGCAAGTGGCGATTATGCTGCCGGCGACTACGGCGGTGCCGATTACGGTGGCGCTGACTATGGTGGCGGAGACTTCGGGGGCGATTTCGGTGGAGGAGACTTTGGCGGTGGGGACTTCGGAGGCGGAGACTTCTAGACCTTTCATCAACCTCGAACATTCTAACATTTTATCTTTATTGAAATGAGCGCCTACGGCGCTCATTTCAATAAAGATAAAATGAAAAGGTCTATCCTAATTCACTCATCAAGAGAGCGCGACTGCGGTATAATGTCAGCGCAAATCGCTGACTACCAAGCGCCGGGAGAATTGCATGTCACTTTCCAGGGGGAATGCCGAAGAGCTTCTGATGCGCGGTCTTGCTGCCGCGAAGTCCGTTGACCCGCGAGACCATGAGGAAGCGGTATTCTACCTAGAATGGGTCCTGCGCACCGACGCAGACTTCCAACAGCAATTGCAGGCGTGGTACTGGCTATCGCGCGTAGCCACCGACCGCGAGCGACAGCGCGAATGCCTGATGAATGTGCTGGCGATTCAGCCGACCCACCCCGACGCTCGACGCGACCTCGCCATACTTGATGGCCGTCTCAAAGCAGGAGATTTACGTGCGAATCCACTTCAGTCAGGAACGGCTGTAGCACCAGGCGCTACAGGTGGCGTAGATACGTCCAGGCGGTTCAAGTGCCCCAAGTGTGGAGCTACCGCTTCCTACGACCCCAACATTGGAGCTTTACGCTGCCAGTTCTGTGGCACCCAGCTTGACGAGCAGGGAGAGATAGCACAACCCGCCCCATCGAGCGTGCTTGGAGATGTAGAAGCCGTGAGCGAGCAGGACTGGGTAGCCGCCATCTACACAGAGACGGGACACAGGTGGGCGCTGCCCCAGGACCGCGTGTTGAAGTGCGAGGGGTGCGGCTCTACTGTGACTTTTATGGCAGCGCGAGTATCCGTGAAGTGCGCGTACTGTGGGTCCAGTTACAGTGTGGGGGCGGCCTCGCACAATCTAAGGGAGCCGGATGGGGTAGTGCCTTTCGCAATGGACGCACCCGGCGCAGCCACACATGCTCGCAAATGGCTGGCAGAGCAGACTCGCAGCATGACCGTACCGGACGACCTGGGTGAACTGGCGGCCTTGCAGCTCCCCCAGCCTATATACCTTCCCTTCTGGACGTTCGATATTGGGGGTGAGGTGCGGTGGAACGGGTTCGTGCGTGCAGATATGGACCTCGGCGGCGTTAGCATGAATGGCATGGATAACGCGGCTAATATTGGCGGTGTCGCCCTCGGAATATTTACGGGCAATTACGAGATCGCCGCGCAAAGTGTGGCTGACATGGCCTCTAAGCAGGCGGGTGGGCGAAACATGGTCCATTCCACCGGGGCAGCCCCTGTGATTATGGACGATATTCTCGTCCCCGCCACAAGCTCCCTGTCTGATGAGATGCTGGGGAAGCTGATGTTCGACACGCGCAAGGGAGTGCCCTACCGGGAGGAGATATTGGCCGCGTGGCCTGCCGAGATATACACCCTCTCTATGTCTGACGCGTCGCTTCGCGCAAGGGAGAAGGCCGTCAAAGAGGCAAATAGCGAGGTAGAGTTGCAGACCGGGTCACCGGTTGGGAGCGGCAATTCCTCGCTCATGGTAGACCGCTCCGGCCTGGCCGTGATGTCTTACAAGCTGCTGCTCGTGCCCGTCTGGACGCTGGAGTATACTTACAAAGGAGAAGCATACCACCTGCTCGTGAATGGACAGAGTGGAGACGTATGCGGGGATGTGCCACGCTCCTCCAACCCTATAGCGAGATTGTTCAGCCGGTAATTGGTAGCCAGTGGGTGGTAAAGGTCTCGCCAGCAAGTGCAGATGTATGAATGTCATTCCGAACGGAGTGAGGAATCTCCGAGCTTGGACGTGTGGAGGCAGCTTTAGATTCTTCGCTCCGCTCAGAATGACAGGCTGATGATTACGGTTCAGCCACATATTACCATCAAGAATTACCAATTATGGGCACGAACAAGGAGATAGAATGACCCCAAAAGAGCGCGCTGAAAAGATAGAAACTCACGGCAACGCCCATAACGAGCTTGTACAAGCTCTTGAAGAGTTCCCCAAAGAGATGTGGCACTACAAACCCTCACCCGACGATTGGAGCGTGCATGAGATAGTGGTCCACATAACAGATAGCGAAGCGAATAGCTACATACGGTGCAGGCGCTTTATCGCTGAGCCGGGCGAAACGGTCATGGCCTACGATGAGAAAGGGTGGGCCCAAGCTCTCAAATACGGCGAACAGAGCACCGAGGACGCCCTGGAGCTATTCAAGTGGCTTCGCAATAACACCAATAAGCTCATAAGGACCCTTCCAGAGCGCGCCTGGTTGAACACTATCTACCACCCCGAGAACGGTATCATGACTCTGGATGACTGGCTAGATACCTACGCGAGGCACGTTACCGACCATGTCGAGCAGATGCGGAGGGGGTACGAGGCGTGGCGTCATGGAGCGGAAAAGTGAAATGTGTCATCTGCAAGCAAGCAGAAGTGCAACCCGGTACCGCTACCGTCACTCTGGAGCGGGACACTCTAACCCTTGTAGTCAAAGGTGTGCCCGCCCGTATCTGCCCCAATTGCGGTGAGGAGTATATTGACGAGGAAGTTACTGAGCGCCTGCTACAAACAGCTGAAGAAGCCGCGCGCAGGCGTGCAAGTTGATATTCGAGAATATATAGCTGCATAACAAATAGGAGGTCACAGAAAATGCAAGCAGCCCTACGCTCCCGGCTCGATACGGAGCTGGATAACCTGAAGCAGAAGCACATGTTCCGCAAGCTGCGCATCGTGAACGGTGAAGAGAAGGCGGTGTGTAACATAGATGGCAAGGAGGTGATCAACCTCTCCTCCAACAATTACCTCGGCCTCACTACACACCCCAAGCTGCGCCAGGCTGCTTTGCACGCCATCGAGACGCATGGTGTGGGCACGGCTGCGGTGCGCACGATTATCGGCACGATGGATGTGCACCAGGAGCTTGAGGAGCGGCTTGCCGTCTTCAAGCATACTGAAGCGACCCTCACCTTCCAGTCGGGCTTCACCTCCAACGTGGGCATCATCCAGTCTCTCATGGAAGATGGGGATGCCATCATCTCCGATGAGCTTAACCACGCCTCCATCATAGATGGCATCCGCCTGTCGAAGGCGTCACGGCACATCTACAAGCATACCGACATGAACGACCTCGAGGCCAAGCTGAAAGAGGCGCAGAACGCGCGCACCAAGCTGGTCATTACAGACGGGGTCTTCAGCATGGACGGGGACATCGCGCCCCTGCCTGATATAGCGGACCTAGCAGAGCGATATGAAGCTGCGGTATATGTGGATGATGCACACTCGTCGGGCGTGCTGGGCAAGAATGGGCGGGGGAGCGTGAACCACTTCGGCCTCGATGGGCGCGTGGACATCCAGGTGGGTACATTCTCCAAGGCGTTCGGCGCACAGGGCGGGTACATCGCGGGTATCCAGCCGTTGCGTGACTTCCTTATCCACAGGGCGCGGCCGTTCCTCTTCTCCAATGCCCTGCCGCCGAGCGTAGCCGCTACCTGCTTGGCCGCGATAGAGGTACTTGAGACTGAGCCTGAGCTTATAGATAAGATGTGGGAGAACACCCGCTATTTCAAAGGTGCGCTTGCCAGGCTAGGCTTCGATATAGGCAAGAGCGAGACGCCAATAACGCCCGTAATCGCGGGGAGCGGTGAGCGCGCTATGAAGTTGAGTGACCGCCTCTTCGAAGAAGGGGTGTTCGCCCAGGGGATAGGCTACCCGACCGTGCCTGAAGCTAAGAGCCGCGTCCGCACCATCGTGACGGCAGCCCACAGCGTCAGCGACCTCGACAAGGCGATTGAGGTGTTCGAGAAGGTGGGGAAGGAACTGGGGATTATTTGATAGACGACGGACGATGATGCGTGATACGTGAGATTATTGCTAGCATGTAAGTTTATCGTCTATCGGCTGTCGTCCGTCGTCTGTGGTTGGCTGAAAACGCTATGATACTGGTTGACGAGATTCGTAAATACAAGACCGGCCCACGTGGCTACCCATATTGGTGTCACATGGCTTCCGACGACCTGACTGACTTCGGCCTGGAGGAGTTGCACACTATGGCCGAGACTTTGGGGCTGAAGCGTGAGTGGTTCCAGGACCATCCGCGCCACCCGCACTATGACCTCCCCCCGCATAAGCGAGAGCTTGCCATAGAGTGTGGGGCTATAGCCGTGAGCAGCCGCGAGCTGGTAAAGCGATGCAACAGGTTGCCCCTAGCTGTGGATATAGCCTCCTCGTCACCAACGTGATTTATAGAGGTTTCAGTCCGACTGAAACTATGGCAGGGACCTTGCTATCACAGTTGAAGCAATAGTATCCATGTAGTCTGAGGAGGAACGCTATGATACAAATCATGCTGAACCAGGAAGAGATCTCGGCCCTCTTGGAGGCGCTCAACTCTTACCTCCCTACATTGCGCGAAGAGATCGGCAAGACGGAGAATTACGACTGGCGGCAGTCGCTCCATGCGCAAGAGGCAGCTCTAAACGGCGTAATCGCCAAGTTGGGCGGGTCCATAGCCAATACCAACACACCGGATGTGGGGGCGAACAATCCACCGTGGGGAGGCGCCAAATAGACAGGGTAGATATGCAGAACCAAACCGAAGCGGCGCTACAGGACGCCTGGCCCAGCGCCACCTGCTACGGCTGCGGCCCGGCAAATGCAGAAGGACTGCGGATAAAGAGCTATTGGTCTGAGGACGGCTCGGAGGTGGTATGTACCTTCGAGCCGGAACCGAAGCACAACGCAGGCTTCCCGAACGTCATGTACGGTGGCCTCGTGGCTTCGCTCATAGATTGTCACTCCATCTGGACCGCCATCGCGCATACGTATCGGGCTGAAGGCCGAGAGCACGGCTCACTACCCGCCATCAGCTATGTGACGGGCAGTCTCACGGTGCGATACTTGCAGCCCACTCCCTTAGACACGCCTGTAGTCTTGCGCGCCCACGTCACAGAGCTGCACCCGCGCAAGGCAATGGTCCACTGCGACCTCTATTCTGGAGAGGAAAAGACTGCGGAGGGGGATGTGCTGGCGGTGAGGTTCAATATAGATAAATCGCTGGGAGCCTAGGGTTCAATCATCAAAATGTGCGTCTGCGACGCACATTTTGATGATTGAACCAAGTATTTTCTTGCGTTTTCGATACACGCTAAAATACTTTCTTCAGCAACCCAAGTGCCCCTTGCTTCCAGGGGACGCGATGGGTCACGCCGGAGGCGGACTGGAACTTGTCGCGGTTGGCGATGTACCACTGGAAGTTGCGGATGAGAGCGTCTTTGTTGGAGTACTTAGGCGTATAGCCTAGCTGGCGCTCGGCCTTTTCGATTGAGACGAAGGAGTCTTTGGATGCAGTCTCATAGACCCACTTGTAGAGTGGGGAGAGGTGGAGCATCTCCAGGAAGCGTAACGCCCAAATTGCGGGGGTTGCAGGGAAGCCCAGGATCTTCTTGCCCTTGCCCGCGTAGTCAAGCACCGCCTGGTAGTCCTTTTTCATCGTGGTGAATTGCTTTGCGCCGATGTTGAAAGTGTCATTCACCGTCTCGTCGGGGAGCGTCATGCAGAGGTAGATGGCGGCGCATAGGTCTTCCACGTCGAGCAACTGGTAGCGATTGCGCCCGCTGCCTATCATGGGGAAGTTATGCCCTTCGAGTGCCCAATCATACAATAGGGCGAAGACGCCTAGCCGCTCAGGTCCGATGAATGACTTTGGGCGGATAATGGGCACGACCATGCCTTTGCCCCTGTATTCGAGGCAAACCATCTCGGCCTGTATCTTGGCCTGACCGTATGGTCCTACCCCTTCCAGCTTGTCATTCTCGTAGAGGGGATGGTGGTCGGGGATGCCGTAGACGGCGGTGGACGAGATGTGGACCACGCGCTGCACACTATGCTTGTGGGCCACGTCAAGGACCATGCGCGTACCTTCAACGTCGGTTGTATAAATATCGTTCGGTGTGTAGAGGGGTAGGGCGGCTGCGGTATGTACCACCTGGTCTACACCGTGCATCGCCTTTTCAACGTCGGCCTCATTGCGAATGTCGCCCTTGATGGAGGTGATCTTGTCCTTCATGTCCGGATAGTCAAATTCAAGCAGGTCGAGCGAGACGATATCATGCCCGCGTTCGTGCAGGTAGCGTATGAGATTGATGCCGAGGAAGCCTGAGCCTCCGGTGACGAGTACTTTCATAGGATAGTGTGTATCTCCTTCTAAATGGGTGTTAAGGATGGCTTACTTAGATCGTTGGTCATAACTTTACCAAGGTCCTCATAAACTTGGCGAGATAAGTCTTCTATAGTATTAAATCTATATGCAGTATGCTTTTGAAGTACCCGAACCTTCAAATCATCTAACTTAGCTTTAGCAGTTAGATTAGACTCAATGTCACTCACCTGCACTGATGCATCATCGCGGATAACATAAGTCAGCATGGGTTTATTGCTAGTTTCAGCTTCGTTATATTCTAGCTCCGTCATAGAAAGGCCTGTTGCTTCATCTATACTACCATAGCGAACTCCGAAGATACCTAAATAGATGTCTGCTTTACGAACGTCGTCAACTATTTTGTCCGCAGGAGTGACTCTGTTGGGATCTGCGCCAAAGTATTCCATCCCGCGAACGTGCATATCTCTACGTATGATCTGCTCTATCACCGCAGCGCGATAAGCATGCAAATCTTTATAAGTAGAACTTACAAACACGGTTAGGGCTTTCTTTGATCCAACATCTAACTGCGAACTAGAGGCATCTTGTCCTGAAATAGTCCTCAATTCATTGAGGTAGTTTAATCGAAGCGATTCATTCTCCCGAAGCTTTTGCCGTAAATTAGCTACCTCATGTGCATCCCCACTGGTACTTTGTAAATCAATCAGGCGCTCTTCAAGGCTAAATCGCTGATTCTCTAAAGAACTCATCAATTTGCGCACGTTATTTATTCGACGCATTTTGATTTCCTGTGCAGTTTCAGTAACACCATCCTGTACAGATGGCGCGACTGATTCGGGAGTCATTTGCTTCTTTAATTGGTGGTTAGCTAAATGCGGAACACGAACAGCGAACTCTTCAAAGAATCTTACGAAGTCTATTTCGCTCATTCGTCCAAACCTATCAAAGAGATAAATCATTACCTCGATAGGTCTTTGCCGTACAAGTAGATCGTCAGCAATAACAGCGGCCATAGAAACTGCCACATCAACATAATCAAAGCCTGCAACTCCCGTACCTAGAGCTGGAAACGCAATGGAGCGAAGCTGTAAACTATCTAGCATTTGCATGCAACGCTTTGTTATTCGAGTTATTATCTCGTTTTGGGATATTGCTTCGTGTCCTGCATCGTAAGGGCCAATAGTAACCGCATGAAAGATATACTGGGCTGGTAAGGCGCCGGCTGTAGTCACTACCACATCAGCTACAGACACAGGAACTTTCTTGGCTGCATCGAGGGATATTGCGATTCCTCCTGCATTGAGGATCGCAGCTGAAACGCCACCACCCATAGAAATATAATAATCATCTGAACTCACCAATACTTGTGCTTTTGAAGTGGTAATATCACCAAACACAATAGTGAGTTGTGATTCGCCAAAACGGTATGCCCGTTTCTTTTCCATTTATATCACTCACTGATATATGCTTGCGAAAGAGCACTCCAATTTCGAGAAGCAGAGTGCGCAGTAGTGATTCCCAACTCCTAGACCTAATCCTAGTTCTCCCCTAGCTCCTTCCGCGTCCTTATCTCCCCCTCGAAGATCACCACGCGCTCCTGTGGATTGTCTTCGGAGAGGGGAGCTTCGGGGTCTTGCCAGGGTTCGCCCAGGCGGGCATACTCTTCGTCCAGGTTGGCTTCGTCCAGCTTGGTGAAGAGGGGAACGGGTGCGCCTAATGATTGGCCCGGCTTTAGCTCAGGGGCCCGCCATGGCTTTTTATGTACGTCTCCTTCGTAGCCCAGCATTTCGTGTAGCTTCTGAGCGGAGAAGGGGAGGAAAGGCGAGGTCAGTACCTTCAGCATGTCTATCACGGAGAGCGTGACGTACAGCGAGGTGGCGGCGCGCTCACGATCAACTTTGAGCGCCTTCCAGGGGGCAGTCTCGTCGAGGTAGCGATTGGCTTCGGTAGCGACGGCCATCACTTCGCGCAGGGCCTCTTTGAAGTGGCACGCTTCTATGAGGTCGCCTACCCGCTCGAAGGCCGCACGTGCTGTAGATAGCATCTCCTGGTCACGCCCGGTAAGCTCGCCGTGCTGAGGGACTTTCCCTTCGAAGTTGCGAGCGGTGAAAGTCAGCACGCGGTGGACGAGGTTGCCGTAGGTCGCGACCAGCTCGTCATTGTTGCGGCGGTAGAACTCGGGCCACGTGAAGACCGTGTCCCGCGTTTCGGGCGCATTTATCGTCATGAAGTAGCGAATGGGGTCAGGCTCATACCTGTCAAGATAGTCTGGGAGCCAGGGGACGCCTCCACCACCGCGACTTGCGCTCGCCTTCTCTCCTGTCTCGCCCGTGAGGTACTCGTTGGCGGGAACGTCGTAGGGGAGCATCAAGCCACCGTAGCCGATGAGCATGGAGGGCCAGATGATAGTGTGGAATGAGATGTTGTCTTTGCCGAGGAAATAATATGACTTGCTGGGGGCAGGCTCGCCCTCCTCCTGTAGCCACCATTCCTTCCATGCGTCGGGATCGCCTTTGAGGCGCGCCCACTCCATCGACGCCGACAGGTAGCCCTTCACAGCGTCGAACCAAACGTAGATGCGCTTGCCGCTATTCTCGTACCCCTCGATGGGGATGGGAACGCCCCATTCGATGTCGCGGGTGTAAGACCTGGGCCTCAACCCCTCGCGTATCCAGTTGACGGTGAAGGCTACGACGTTGGGCCGCCAGTGCTCCGTCTTACCCTCTAACCATTTCAATATAGGTTTTTCCAGCTTGGGCAGGTCAAGGAAGAAGTGCTCGGTGGGGCGGAACTCAGGGGTGGAGCCACAGAGCACGCAGTGAGGGTCTATAAGGTCTATGGGGTCAAGCTGGCGGCCACAGTTGTCGCACTCGTCGCCTCGCGCTCGCGGGGAGGCGCAGTGTGGGCAGGTGCCATACACGTAGCGGTCAGGGAGAAAACGCTTGTCAACAGGGCAGTAGGGCGCGATAGTCGTATCCTTGAAGATATACCCTTTTTCGAGGAGCTTCAGGAAGAATTCCTGCACCAGCTTCTGGTGGATAGGTGTGGTAGTGTCGGTGAAGAGGTTGTAGGTGAAGCCCATGCGATGCCACAGCTCGGTGTTGAGCCGGTGCATACGCTGGGCGAGCGTGGAGGGAGAGATACCCGCCTTCTCGGCAGCGACGGTGATGGGCGTGCCGTTCATGTCGGAGCCGGAGACCATCAGCACGCGGTTGCCCTTCATGCGGTGGTAGCGAGCGAATATGTCGGGTGGCAGGTACGCACCCGCGACGTGTCCGAGGTGGCGTGGGCCACTCGCGTAGGGCCATGCGACTGCGACGAAGATTTTTTGTGGTCGAGGTTCCATCTTCTATAGCTTCTCCAACTCTCCCCTGAACTGCTCCGGCGTTATTTCTATTTCACGTAGTATTTCGCGTATCAACGGACGGGCCAGATCACGATTGCCATGATTTGGAACAGTTGTTGTTCTACCGTCAGGATGGCGATAGAAAACGTGACTACCCTTCTGCCTGATCACAATAAAGCCTAACTTGAGTAATAACGTCTCCATTGTCTTGAATGATACAATAGGTATCTTCGGCACTATACAACCTCAACTTGCTGGAGACCCACAAAACGCGGCAAGTCTTCGGTAGATAAATCGGATTCCTCCAGGCATAACTCCAACACTTCCTTGAGGTTGTATTGTAGCTCGTCCAGCGTTTCACCCTGCGTATGAGCGCCGGGTATGCCTGAAATTACGCCGACATACAACTTTGTCTCAGGATCGAATTCAACATATGCAGTAAAGATTCTCATAGGGCCTCCTAGCCTCAGGGTCGCACGGTACTTATGATAGCGGTGGGCCGGGTTAGCTGCTCGTTGTCGAAGCTCACAAGTGGAATAGAATTGATCTTAGCAAGAGCCACGAAGACGGCGTCAGCGCCTCTTAACATGAATTGTGCTGCCACGGCAGTAGTCTCATTTACGAGGTTCTGGTCCATTGGAACTATCTGAATAAAGGGAATTGTATATAGCTCACTCGCGGCCTGAGTCCCCAAAGCAGCCAGGTTAGTAACTCTAGCTACCCCTGACGCTGTTTCAATGGCGAGCATCGTAGGGGACAAGAGCGAACCGCCCCCTTGCAGGTGCTTATTCAGCCAGGCTACAGCAATTGCGTGGTTAGCGTCGGTACGGAGAAACCAACTAATCCAAAAGCTTGTGTCTACTACCATTGTGCCGGCAGATACATTGATACTTGCAGGAGTAGAGGGGGCAGCAAACATGGAACTGCCTAACTCCGTATGTCGTTTATGATTTGCTCCACCGTTATACCTGGTGTTGCATACTTGCTAATCTCTTCGGATAGGCGATCCATACGCTCCAGTGCCTCCGCCATCTCTTGCGGGTCGAGTTTTCTCTCAATTGGCACTATACGTGCTATGCTACGCCCGTGGTTCGTTACCTCTATTACATCCCCTTGAGCTACAGCATCCAGGGCTTCGCTCAGGTGAGCTTTCAGGTCACGCACTCCCATCACTTTCATAAGGTCCTCCTCTTTATAGTCATAATTTGTGACTATATTTTGGCGGGTTAACTACAACTTGTCAAGATGCGGGAGCTAATAAGGGATAAGTATCCTATTGATCTTTGGCCCTGGGGAGCTGATGTTTGCTATATAAGCCTCGGAGGTCATTGAGCCTCACCTTTATTATATCCTTCAGCATCCTGTACGAGTCCTTGACAGGGTTGACGTTTGCGCCTTTTGAGTAATACCACCTGATGGGGACTTCCTTGACGCGGTAGCCCCACTTGAGGGCGAGGTAAAGCACCTCCACGTCGAAGCCTGTTACCATCGCGCCTTTCACATCGCCGGACTTGTCGCCATATAGATGAAGGCTCCTGAAGAGGTTGTGGGCAGCCTCGCGGCGGAAGGCTTTGAAGCCGCACTGCGTGTCATTGAACTGCGGGAGAGCTACCACACGTACCAGGGTGTTGAAGACGCGGCCCATGAGGTGGCGATAATGTGGCTCGTCGTAGCGTACAGCGCCCTTCCCCTCCCGCGAGCCGATGGCGATCTGGTACTTGCCGTTGAGGTAGGGCAGCAGCTTCTCAACTTCCTCGATGGGAGCGGAGAGGTCAGCATCGGAGTAGAGGATGAAGCTCCCCCGCGCCTGGAGGATGCCCGTGCGCACCGCGTAGCCCTTGCCACGATGGGGGTTGCGGACTACCTGGAGGTTTGGGTCTCCTAGCTCCTGCGCCGTCTCATCCACGATGTCGGCGGTGCGGTCCTCGGAGCCGTCATCCACCACGAGCACCTCGTAGGAGTAGTCGCACCCTACGAGGTAGGACATCACCTTCTGGAGAGTGGTAGGAAGGCGCGCGGCCTCGTTGTAGGCGGGGATGACAACTGAGAGGTATGGCTCAGAGGCATCGGATTTTGGATTTCGGGTGCCCTTTGGGCGTTTGGATTTTGGATCACTCATGCTTCTGAGTCTTCTGCCTACTGCTTATGGGTGGGGTGATGAGCCTGCGGCTCCAGGAGTTAAGGGAGTCCCTCTTATCAAAATTACGCGCCCTGTTGGGCGCGCGGAGGTGAAGTATAACACAGGGGTTAGGGGAGACGCAAAGCCCAACTACCAGCACGTTATCGTAGATTGTGGTATACTCTCTCAATAACTTCTGTGGGAAGTCCTTTCAACGCGTCGCTACGTTATGCAAGGAAGTAGGACATGAAACCTGGAAGAGATATGCTCCAAAGATGGGCACGCCTATTTGCAGCGCCTGTATTGTTGCTTGGCGTTTTACTGAGCATCAATAGCGCAAACGCCGCGTTACCTGTCAGAACCGCGACAACTTTCACAGTCAACTCAACGTCGGAGCCTGGAAACGGCGTATGCGATAGCATCGAATGCACACTACGCGAGGCTATCGGAGCCGCTAATGCTACCGCAGGCACAGATACGATTGCTTTCAACATCCCAGGACCTGGGGTGCATATAATAACACCGTTGTCACCCTTACCTGATATAACCGATCCATTGATTATGGATGGCTATACCCAGCCTGGTTCAAGCCCTAACAGCCTGGTAGAAGGCAACAATGCGGTGCTGCTGATTCAGCTAGAAGGTAACCAGGGAACAGGGCTGAGTGGGTTGGTCATCAGCGCCGGAAGCAGTACTGTAAGAGGCCTGGCGTTCAATCATTTCAATGGGTATGACGGCACTATCCAATTGGAGACCAACGGGGGCAATATTATCCAGGGCAACTTTATCGGCACCAATACCCTTGGTAACACAGGCGTCGGCTATTCTTCGGCTGGCGTTGAGATCAATGGCTCGCCCAACAACCTCATTGGCGGCACCTCTCCTTCCACCCGCAATCTCCTCTCCGGCGGTAACAAGAGCGGAATCCGTATCATTGGAGTGGAGGCGTCGGGGAACGTCGTTCAAGGCAACTACATCGGCACCAACGCCGCAGGCAACGCGGACCTGGGTAATCACTTTGCAGGTGTATATATCGAAAATGCGCCTAACAACCTGATTGGAGGAGTAAGTCCAGGCGCACGTAACGTTATTTCGGGCAACGACTATAATGGCGTTGATATTAGGGATAACGGCGCAACGAATAATGTAATACAAGGCAATTACATCGGCACCAACATCACAGGGACCGTGGCATTGGGTAACTCGCACAGTGGAGTATTTCTTGATGCGGTAGGAATAAACAAGGTTGGTGGCTCGACGGTTAGCGCCCGCAATCTTATATCCGGCAATGGGTACTATGGTGTTGAGCTAGATTCCGCCTCCAACAATGTAATACAAGGCAACTACATTGGCACCAACGCCGCAGGCAACGCGGCTATTGGTAACGTACAACGAGGCGTGTACATATTTGATTCAGCTTACAACATCATTGGAGGTGCAGCACCAGGAGAGGGGAACCTTATATCGGGGAACGACAGTAGTGGCGTCACGATAGGACAAGCCTCTTCGACGAACAACAAAGTGCAGGGCAATTACATAGGCACGGATTCCACGGGCACTGTAGCTCTTGGAAACTCCGGCACAGGCATAACGATCAGCGGGGTGAATAACCTGATAGGCGGTACAGCACCAGGAGAAGGGAACCTTATATCGGGGAACGACACTAGCGGCATCAGCATCGGCAGTACCGGAAGCCCCTATGCAATCAACAATGTAGTACAAGGCAACTACATCGGCACGGATGTCACAGGCACGGCAGACATGGGTAACACCCAGGATGGAGTGTACATAGGTAATGCGGCTGGGAACACTATCGGAGGCGCGGTGGCGGGAGCGCGTAACCTTATCTCAGGGAATAATCGTTTCGGGGTGTTCCTTGCAGAGATGAATAATGAGGGGGTCAGGGACAATCTAATACAAGGGAACTATATAGGCACCGACGTATCCGGCACAACAGATATTGGCAATTCTTTGGATGGGGTACGAATCAGTGGTGCGCCCGGCAATATAGTCGGAGGAATAGCTCCAGCGGCTGGGAATATCATCGCCTTCAATGGGCGGGATGGAATATCTGTTAGTGATAGTGTTCTATCCTCGATAGAGAATCTTCTTGCTTCTAATTCCATCTTCTCGAACGATCAGCTAGGCATCAACCTCCTCACAATTGAGCCAACCCTAAACGATCCATGCGACCCTGACGGCGGACCTAATAGCTTGCAGAACACCCCTGTGCTCACCTCAGCAACATCCGGTGGGGGAAGCACCACTATCATGGGTACGCTCAACAGCACGCCCAATACGACTTTCACGCTACAGTTCTTCAGCAACGTTGCCTGCGACCCTTCAGGCTATGGTGAGGGGCAGACGCATTTAGGCTCGACAACGGTCACGACTGATGGCAACTGCAATGCGAACTTTACTGCTAACCTGCCCATGCAGGTTCCGATTGGGCAGTTTGTGACATCCATAGCTACGAACCCTTCAAACAACAGCTCAGAGTTCTCTGCCTGCACTCAGGTGTCAAGTCTTAATGTAACCCAAACGCCAGGAACGACTACAGCTATTGTCACGGCTACGAGTACCTCGACAATAGCACCATCCAGTACGCCGACATCTACGCCTGCGTGTGTAGTGCTGCCAACGGGAGCGTTTACATCGTGCAGCTCAACTACGGAGTACTTCTACAGCTTCACCTTCTTCAGCGCCCCCGCCTGCCCATCGCCTCTGAACGGTGATGAGATCGCTACTTTCTCGGTAGCGCCAAGCGACACAGGTCCCTGGACCGACTTTGACCAGAGGACCCGGCCCGTCTCTCTCCAGCATGGCTGGAATGGGATCACGGGCACGCTGACGGAGACAGGAATACCAGCGCAGTTTGCGTGGTATCGCATAAAGGTTGACCTCGATCTTGATAATGGGGTCAGCGTGTCCAATACCACACCGCCTGCTTTCCTGTGTAACCAGAGCACGCCTACTCCAACCATTGCCGGTTCCACTCCTGTACCCAGCAGTACTCACACCTCGGCGGTAGCCGTGCCCAGCAGCACGGCTACGACACAAGCGGCATCGCCGACCAGCGTCACGCAAACGGCTACAGCGGTAATAACCTCTACTCCTACTCCCTGCACCATCACATTCAGTGATGTGCCCTCCGGTAGCACCTTCTACAGCTTCATCAGGTGCCTTGCATGTAGAGGTATCATCTCAGGGTACACTGATGGCACATTCAGGCCGGACAACAACATCACTCGCTCGCAAATAGCCAAGATGGTAAGTAACGCTGCCGGTATCAACGACGATCCGGGAGAGCAGATATACGAGGATGTGGACATAGCCAATCCTTTCTATGTATGGATCAACCGGCTATCGAGCCGGAGTTATATGGGTGGTTACCCGTGCGGTAGCGTGCCTGAAGAGCCTTGTATAAGCCCCAATAATCGCCCGTATTTCCGTCCCTTTGCCAACGCCACGCGGGCGCAGCTTGCCAAGATAGTGAGTAATGCGGCTGGATTCGGTGACGTACCTGGAGAGCAGATATTCGCCGATGTGGAGCCGGATAACGGCTTCTATGTGTGGATACAGAGGCTGGCATCGAGAGGCATCATGGGTGGGTATCCGTGCGGCGGAGAAGGCGAGCCGTGCGACGACGCTAATCGCCCATATTTCCGGCCATATAATAACGTAACGAGGGGACAGACCTCCAAGATCATAGCTGGCGCATTCTTCCCCAACTGCCAAACACCGTAGAAAGTAAGAAGGATAAAGGATAAGGGATAAAGTAGAAGCGATGCCCTACTTTATCCCTTATCCTTTTCCTTTTGGGCGTGAGATGATGGCACGCTCCATGCGGGCATCGACAGGCTGCGGCTCGACTGTAAGGCACATCACGTAGGAGGGCCGCCAGGAACTGTCACATAGGCCCTGAATCTGATATTGGGAAAAGCTAGAGGTGGCGATATAGCGCCGCCTCGTGAGAAGAAGGAAGGATATGAGCTATGCGATCCGACAGGCGTCAGGCTAATTACGCCGTAAGCATTCTACTCTCAACTATCTTCTTGATAGGCGTCGTAACCGGAGCGGGCACAGGTATCCAATCAGCGAGTGCGGGTGCCCCTCTCATACGCCAGAGCAGTGATGATGAAGGGACGCTCGTGCTGCGGGTCTACTTCAAGGACATCGCCGAGCGGGACCGCCTGGCTACCGAGCTGGGCGCTATGGAGGCATCCACCCTCGACGGCTACCTCACCCTGTGGGCCAGCCGCCCGACCTATGAGCGCCTGCTCAAGCGGGGTCTCAACGTTGTAATTGACCAGGAGGCCACCGAGCAAGTCAGGCTCTTCGCTTACTATGGGCTTGGCGGGCCGGACACCTTCTATGGCGGCTATAAGACCGTTGAGGAGATGGTGGCCTTCCTCGATGAGAAGGTGGCTGGCTACCCGACCCTTGCCGAGAAGGTGGATATAGGCGACACGTGGTGCAAGACCCACCCAGGGCTGTGCCTAGTGCCCACGCCGTTCGGCGGCAACGACCTGTGGGTGCTGCACATTACCAACCAGAACATATCAGGTCCGAAGCCCGTATACTGGTTCGACGCCGGTGTGCACTCCCGCGAGATAGCCACCCCTGAAGTAGCTATGCGCTTCATAAATATGCTGCTCGATGAGTACAATACCAACGCCGACTCGCGCTGGCTGGTTGATTACCACGACATCTGGGTGATGCCGATGCACAACCCCGACGGGCATCACGTGGTCGAGCAGGGGGTAAACGAGCCATTCACCCAGCGCAAGAACCTGGACAATGACGATGGGTGCCCAGTCTACCCACCCAGCGATTTTGCCCAGCTGGGCGTCGATCTCAACCGCAACTATCCCTTCAAGTGGGGCTGCTGCGGCGGCTCAAGCACCGTAGCGTGCGATCTCACTTATCGCGGACCGTCCGCGGCCTCGGAGGAGGAGGTACAGGCAGTAATGGCGGCGGTACGCGCCCTCATCCCGGACCAGCGAGGCCCGAATGACGAGGATATGGCACCGCTGACCACCACAGGCGTATTGCAGACTATGCACTCGGTCGCGAACCTGAACCTCTATCCCTGGGGCCATACCGGCGAGCCTTCTCCCAACAACGCCGACCTGCGCAACATCGGCGCGCACATGAGCGCGCTGAATGCAGTCGGCAACAACACCAATAGCGGTGGCAATGGCTATCGCTACGGCCAACCTCCTAACATCCTGTACAGCGTGGATGGTGACGAGGTTAGCTGGGGATATGGTGAACTGGGCCTTGCTACGTTCACCACCGAGGTGAGCGGGGAGAGCTTCTTCCCAACCTATTCTTGCATAGATGAGCCGGGTTGCGGCAGCGCGCGGGGCATCTGGCCTGAGAACAAGGGGATGCTCACCTACCTGGCAAAGATAGCCCGCACGCCATATCTGACGACGCGTGGCCCAGACACGAACAACCCTACCACCACACCGATGACCGTCACCGTCGGCGTCACATCGTACCTGAGCGCCACTATCAACCACAACTGGACGGGAAACAGCTACAGCCAGAATATAGCGGCGGCAGAATATTATATAGATACGCCGCCCTGGGCAGGGGGCAGTGCTATCCCCATGGGGCCGGTGGACGGGAATTTCAACTCACCCACAGAGGAGGTCGAGGCTAATATCTCAACAGGCTCCTTGTCACTGGGCCGCCACATCATCTTCGTGCGCGGGCGAGGGGTGAACAGCTACGAGGGGCACCAGAGCTGGGGGCCCATCTCGGCTGTATTCCTCGACGTAAGCCTCACAGGAGCGTCGGCTACCCCTACCGTAACGGGCACGCCACCCACCGCCACAAGCACGAGAACACCTGTACCGCCGCCTCCAACAAACACACCCACCATAACGCCTACACCCATCGCAACGTCGTGCGCGGTGAACGTGCTCCTCTCCGAGAATTTCGAGAGCGGCACGCTTGGGGTCTTTACCAGCACGACTACGCTCGGCTCAAGCCCCTGGGATATTGTGACAGGCACGGTGGGGTCGGGCCTTTACGCGGCAGGGGTGGACGACCCGAATGAGCAGGCCGACCAGCAATTGACGCAGGTCGATGCAGTCACGATACCCGCAGGGGCGATCTCCGCCATCCTCCAGTTCCAGCAGAGCTACAGCTTCGAGCAGCCCGATTTCGACGGCGGGGTACTCGAATACAGCACTAATGGCGTGGTGTGGCAGGATGCTGGCTCGCTAATCACGCAGGCAGGGTACACGGGGGTCATCACCGTAGCCAGCGGCAACCCACTATCGGGGCGGCCCGCGTGGGTTAGCGAGATGCCGGGCCATCCCAATTATCAGGTCGTTACGGCCAATTTGATGTCTCTACAGGGCCAGAGCGTACGATTCCGCTTCCGCATGGGGAGCGACCTGAACTCCGGCGCGGAGGGGTGGCGAGTAGACGACATATATATCGTCGTTACCCAGGCTTGCGGCACGGGCACGCCTCCAGCGGCGACCCCAACTGCCATCGCAACGAGTACAGGTACGGCGGTATCGGGCACGCCCACCGCCTGCACCGTGTCATTTACGGACGTGCCTCCAGACCACCCCTTCTACATATGGATAAGGTGCCTGGCTTGCAGGGGCATCGTCTCAGGGTATAACGACGGCACGTTCCGACCCTATAACGACATCACACGAGGGCAGATAGCTAAAATTGTCTCCAATTCGGCGGGGTTCAACGATACCATACCGCCGGAGCAACAGACCTTTACGGACGTGCCCCCGGTACACGCATTCTGGCTCTGGATAGAGAGGCTGACGCTGCATGGAGAGGGCAACATCATTACAGGCTACCCGTGCGGCGGTGAGCTGGAGCCTTGCGACCTTGAAAACCGCCCTTACTTCCGCCCTTCCAACAGCGCTACCAGGGGGCAGCTGTCGAAGATAGTAGCCACCGGGGCGGGCATCACAGACCCCATACCCGAGGACCGGCAAACGTATGCCGACGTGCCCATCCACAGCACCTTCTGGCTGTACATCGAGCAGCTGACGGCGCTCGGAGTGGTGGGCGGCTACCCATGTGGCGGGGAGGGCGAGCCATGCGATGACGAGGACCGCCCGTACTTCCACCCCTACAGCAATGTGACGAGGGGGCAGGCGGCGAAGATAGTGGCTAATACCTTCTTCCCGGACTGCCAAACGCCGTAGAAGGGGTCAGGGAATGGAGGTCGGGGGTCGGGGATGAAGTAAAGACTAATCCCGATCCCCGACCCCCATTCCCTGACCCCTAATCGAGGTAGCTGCGGAGCTTATTCGCGCCTGAGCTTCGGAAGCGGAGCTTGCGGAGGATGCGGGTCTCTATCTGGCGGATGCGCTCGCGGGTAATACCGAACGCTTTTGCCACTTCCTCTAAGGTGCGGGGGCGGTCATCTTTGAGGCCGTAGCGCATGGTGAGGATGTCGCGTTCGCGCTCGCTTAGCTTCTTCAGGAGGTCTTCTACGTGCTCTTTGAGCATCTGGCGGGAGGCCTCTTCTTCGGGAGCGCCCGTCCTCTCGTCCTCTATGAAGTCGCGCAGGAAGCTATCTTCGCCCTCCTCCATCGGCTCGTCAAGGGAGGCGGGGTGGCGGGCCATGTCGAGTATGCGGCGCACGCGCTCGGCGGGCATATCCAGCGCCTCACCCAGCTCCTCTTCGGTCGGCTCGCGGAGAAGGGCCTGCTGTAGCTCGTGGGCCTTGCGGCGGAGGCGGGTCACCATCTCGGTGACGTGGACGGGGAGGCGTATGGTGCGGCTCTGGTCCGATATGGAGCGCGTGATGGCCTGCCGTATCCACCAGGTGGCGTAAGTGGAGAACTTGAACCCCTTGCGGTGGTCGAACTTGTCCGCGGCTTTCATCAGGCCGATATTCCCCTCCTGCACGAGGTCGAGGAGGGATAGCCCGCGCCCGATGTAGCGGCGTGCGATGCTGACAACGAGGCGAAGGTTGGCCTGCACGAGCATCTTCTTGGCGCGATCACCCTCGTCGGCTACCATGCGAAGCTCGCGCAACGTTTCGGCGTAATCTGGGAGATATTCCCCGCTCTCGGTAATGGCTTGCTGTAGGAGCATGTAGTCGGCCATAGCCTTGCGACCCAGCGCCATCTTGTCGGCGAGGGCGCTCTCATCGGGCGGCCTGAGGAGGGAGGTACGGCCAATCTCGCGCAGGTAGATACGCACCGAGTCGTCCACCGACACCCCTTCCGAGGTGAGGGCGCGGTCTATGAACTTCTGGAGCTCTTCGGGGCGCTCGGCCTCCTCGACCACTTCAACGTCGACACGGGCCAGCTCATCGGGGTCCGGCTCGCTCTCATCAAGGTCATCGGCAGCCGCCACTTCGAGCATCTCGACGCCCGGAACCGCGACTTCAGACTCGATTTCCTGGTCGTCGGTGACCACGCGAAGCTTGTGGCCGTTGCGCTTGGTGGGGCGCTCGGTAGCTGACTTGGTACCTTTGTCGAGCACGTCGGTCTCATCGAGCGAGAGGCGGTCATAAGTCTCATCCAGGAGGTCCACGATACTGTCGAAGCGCGCGCCCGTGCCCCTGCCGAGGGTGTCGCCCAGGTCGAAGCGCTCGGTAACATCGAGGTCGTCGATGGCGGAAATGGAGGATTGGGCCGTTGGCGCTCCGAGGTCGATTGCATCTGCGCTGCCGGATGCACTGTCGAGGTCGTCATCGAGCAAGAACTCAGAGATAGCGTGAGGGCGCACAGGAACAGGCGCGCTCTTACGCTTCGAGCTTGCGCGCTTGCTCGTGACAGGCTCAATGGCGGCTTCAGCAGGCGGCTGAAGGCTTTTCTGGGCGTCCTGAATGTCCCCTGGGTCGCGTGCGTTCACGATATCTTGTACCTGTGCGCCGTTTGTAGATTGTTTGTCGCTATGGGTCGTGGATTTAGGCATCTGTGACTGACCTTGCTCTCTCTTTTTGCCTTTATCCTTATTCAACATCTATGTGCTTGCGAACCTTGTTGCCGGATTGCCCCAGGCGGGCCGCATCTATGCTTCGCCAGAGGGAGTAAATAGCCAGCGCCGCCTCGCGCCCGGCGTTCTTGAGGTGCGCGTAAGTCTCATCAGGCAGGAGGCGACGGGGGAGGTCACGAAGCTCCTGGAGAGTGGGGAATACGGGCTGCCCGGCAGACGCATCAGAAGCGGTTGCGCCACCTGCGTGCTCGCCAGCCTGGCTGCGCTCATCTTCTGAGCGTGCGCTATACCCCGGCTCCATCTGCTCCATACCTAACACTGCCTCTCAAATTGCGCCCCTACTGGGATAATATGATAACACCACTGTGTGGGTTTGTCCAATCTGGTAGTCGGACGACGGACGACGGACGACGGACGATGGACGATAGCGTGAACCATGATGCGTGATGCGTGATGCGTGATGCGTGAGATTATGGGTTCTTCTGCTTACTGCCTAGTGCCTACTGCTTTCTGTCGTCCGTCGTCCGTCGTCTAGCTACCAGCTACGAAGTTGATCTTCAGTTCGCCGCTATCGAGTTTGGCCCCTGCTACTTGGAGGACGGCCAGGGCGCGGGGGAGGATGATGTTGCGGCGGTAGTCTCCCACCTGGACGACAAGCTCGTCGCCCGTTTGCATGAGGTCTACTTGCTCCTTGCTGGCGAGTGGGAGGGGCATCTTGAGAATGAAACCGCCCGCATTCGTAGGCTCGATGGTCTGCACCTTGCCGTGGAAGAATACGCTCGCGGGGTCGGCGTCGCCAAAGATCGCTTCCCCCATCTTGTCCAGCATCTCCAGCCCTACCACCTCGGTCTCGAAGAAGGGGACGTCGTATATAGGCACGGGGGTGAAGCACTCTTCTACCAGTTTATGGTTACGCTTCTGAATATCGCGCCAGTTGTCCATGCTGTGACCGCCTATTTGAGCGGAGAAGAGGCGGTTGCAGACGATCATGTCGGTGGAGTAACCAAAGAGGGCAAGGTAAGTATAGACACGTTGCGCCTCTTTGACAACCATCTTCTCGGCGTTCAGGACTACGCGCACGGAGGTCATATCCTGGTCGGCGAGGAGGTCGTGTATGCGGTCAAGCTGCATGAGGAGGCGCTTTATCGCTTCGAAGACGTTGTCCTCAGGCATCGGCATGTCGGTGAGGCGGCGTGCGATGGGGCGAATTACCTTGGCGGCCTGGCGCTGGATCGGGAAGAGCTTCTGGAGCCACCAGCGGGCGATTTCGGGGAAGGATAGAAGGCGCAGGGTATCGCCAGTGGGGGCGCAGTCTACCACTATAGCGTCGTAATTGCCGGAGTCGAAGTGCTTGACGATGCGGACGAGGCCCGCCAGCTCTTCAGCGCCGGGAAGGACGGTCATCTCCTCGGCCACCACGTCGGACATGCCGCGCCAAGAGAACAGGGCGGCGAGGTACTTCTGGAGAGTTATCCAGGACTGGTCTACCTCATGGAGGACGGAGACCTCTTGCGCCCAGAGGTTGGGGGCGACTTCCACAGGCTCGTGGCCGAGGGGCACGTCGTATGAGTCGGCGAGGGAGTGGGCCGCGTCCGTGCTCATGACGAGGGTGCGATGGCCCATCTTGGAGAGGCGTAAAGCTGTGGAGGCAGAGACGCTGGTCTTGCCTACGCCACCTTTGCCTGTGTAGAGGAGGATTCTCATGGTTGCGACGGACGACGGACGACGGACGACGGACGATGATGCGTGATGCGTGATAGATGGTTGGTGTGGGACGACGCTGGGTTGGGAAGATAAGGATGTATGCGCGCAGAAGCGTGGGTTTCTGCATGATATACAGATAGAAGTATAGTCAGGGTACGTGGGAATGTCAAACCTGGGCTGTCTGCAAAGTTGGTGCGTCACCTCGCCCGGCGGATGATGAACATTAACAACTTAAACAAGTAATGGTAAAATGGAGTATGCGCCAACTCACATTAGAACTAAGCACCGAACAACGTGCTGAGCTAGAACGAACCCGTGACCGTGACCACAGAGCCTACATGCGTGAATGTGCAGCCGCCCTCCTCAAAGTAGCTGACGGTCAATCAGCTCACCAGGTTGCCAACCACGCTTTGAACAACAAGCGTCAAGCCGATACCCTGTATAGATGGATACGTAAATACAAGAGTGACGGCCTAGCAGGTCTGGTGCATAAACAGAGAGGGCATCGGGGTTTTTCCCCCTCAGCAGGGAGAAGAGTTGCGGGCGCTGGTTCGCCAACGTCCTGATTTACATGGCTTTGTCAGGAGTAGGTGGCGACTAGCTGACTTGCGGGACGCTCTACCCTTTCTCAACAGCTACTCTTTGCCAGCAGTGTGCCAAGCTCTGCGACGGCTAAAGATAAAGCGTAAGCAAGGTAGGTTGCATGTGCATAGTCCTGACCCTTCCTACCGCATCAAGATGGCCTGGATCGAGCGCGCACACCAACTAGTGCAAACAAACCCAAACGAGGCAAGCGTGTTGTATGGGGACGAACTTAGCTTCTACAGGAGACCATCTCTCACAGGCAATGGAGCTTACTATCCACAAGGAGAAGAACCGCTTTTCGAACAGGCTTCGGCATACAACACTCGGCATAGAGTAGGAGCGGCGATGGATGCATACACAGGGAGAGTAGTGTGGGTGGACGACAAGGTGGTGGGTGTAGAGGCTCTGTGCCTGCTCATGGCTAAGATACGCAACGCTTACGGGCCAGAGCGCACCATCTTCTTGGTGTGGGATAACTGGCACGTACACTACCAGCAGAAGGTAGCCACTACCGCAAGTAAGTGTAACATCCAGTTGTTGTGGCTACCTACGTACGCACCGTCGTACGCACCGTGGACCAATCCAATCGAGAAGATGTGGCGTTGGCTCAAGCAATGGCATCTGCACAATCACCAGTTGGCTTTGGGCATACACTTCGACACTCTCAAGGAGCGGGTACGCACATTCTTGGCAGCTTTTGCTGACGGTTCTCAAGCCCTGCTTCGCTATGTTGGCCTTCTCCCTGACACTTCCATTACTTCATTAAGTTGTTAATGTTCATCATCCGCGGGCTACACCTACGAAGCCTCCCTTCGGAGGCTAACAGTTAGCCTGGGGATGCATGGGCTGAGCGGTTTTTGCCGATAAGAGATAGTCTGTCCGGGTAAGCGTCCAGAGTTAGAGTAAGGGAGAAGAGTATAGGGGAGGTTGGCGAAGGGGGTTGGGCAGAATGGTTATTGTTCCCATGTATGGCGTTGCAAAAAGCGAACCGTACATAGACTTCTCTTAAGTGAGCGGTCTGGTTTTGGTCTCTCTATGTCAGGGCTTACGCACCGACGACGGACGACGGACGACGGACGACGGACGAAAGCCAATCTGCGTACGTCCTATACGTCCTATATGTGTCGAAAAAACGGGGTAGGGGGGCTAAAGGCCAGGTGTCATCTGTCTCAAATGGGCCAAAGCTAACTTCACT
>DATEOC010000013.1:0-150763 GCA_035274425.1 Chloroflexia bacterium | reverse complement strand
GTCCTGGTGAACCTTGTGACGCACAGAACCGCCCTTACTTCAGACCGTTCAACGATGTGACCAGAGGTCAGGCATCAAAGATCGTGGCTAACACTTTCTTCCCGAACTGCCAGGCACCTGTCAGGAAGTAGGCGGTTATAGGGTCCATACTATCCAGGGGGAGGATCTTGCGACCCTCCCCTTCTCTGCATTTTCTGCTTAGCAAGGAACTCAGAGCCAGCAACAGATACGCACTAATCCTACTGTTAACTACGCAGTCTCATAAACGGACGTTATTGGCACTTGTCCCTTACTCTACCTACACTGAAAGCATCTGAACCTGGCATATAGTTCCAAAACCCATATTCAGAATCAAAGTTTCACTGTTGCAAAGTGACGAGAGGTTTGATACTCTGTGGGCATGAGTATGTTAGTCGGTTATGCACAAGTGTCTACGCAAGAACAAACTCTTGATCTGCAAAGGGACGCTCTTCAGAAAGCCGGATGTGCGCGGCTATTTACTGATGTAATTAGCGGTGCCAAGCAGGAGCGTCGAGGCCTCCAAGAAGCACTCTCCTTCATACGAGAAGGTGACACCCTTGTAGTTTGGAAGCTCGACCGGCTTGGGCGTTCGTTAAGACATCTTATCGCGATTGTGACTGCTCTCAATGAGCGAGGCATTGGGTTCAAGAGCCTTACTGAACAAATCGACACCACCTCTTCAGGCGGCAAGCTCATCTTTCACGTATTTGGGGCACTCGCTGAATTCGAGCGTGATCTTATCCGAGAGAGAACCAATGCCGGATTGGCCGCGGCCAGGGCTCGCGGTCGGCAGGGTGGGAGGCCCAGGAGGCTAGACGACAAGAAGATCAGACTGCTTCAGCAACTATGGGCTGATAAGAGCAATTCGATAGGGGACATCCTCAGCACTCTCAACATCTCCAAGTCTACACTTTACAGACACGTGAAGTCTGATTTCTGACCGAAGGCAAATGACGCTTCGGTGACCCAGTAGTTGGAACTTGAGGAGAGAATTGGCGTGCCTGACAGGTTGAAGCGCCCATAGAGGCTGAACAATTATGCCCCCTCGTGCTCACCGACCCCTAGCTACTTTAAACTAAAGTACCCCACGCCAACCGACATCCTAGCTATAGCAACTTTATCCTGCTCCCCGTACACTCATAATATGAGAACTTCACGATTACGCCAAGCTGATCCACATGTGCCAGGTTATCCGTCAGGGATTTCCGCCCATGATTTGCCATAAACCAAATCATGACCTGAGGCGTATACCAATTGCCAACAGGCCATACAATATCCTCACAGACTCAAGACGCCGGGTCTCACCTGCCACATCCTTGCCACATCCTTGCCACATCCTTGCATCGATGAAATCCCATAGGTGGCAGTGAAAAGACCGCCCGTAGTCCCAATAGAGACCTAACTGCACGCTTGCCTGACAGGGTGACCCTCCTGGGAGGGATCGCCTCTTCTGCGCTAGGCCCGGAATATCTACGGCAAACCCACCAAGAAGTAGAGCCTGGGCAGCGCATTTAAGAATCAAGGAACTGGAAGAATAGGCTTATGAAGTGGTCTATCGAAAAGAAAACGTTATTAGGGTTCGGCCTCGTCCTCGCGCTATTTGCGGGCAGTATTGCCGTCGCCTATCAAAGCACCATCAACTTGATCGAGAGCAACCGCTGGGTGTCTCACACACAGGATGTACTCAGGGCAATTGACGGTATAGTCGCCACGGTAACAGAGGCTGAGACAGGGCAACGTGGGTTCATCATCACCGGAGACGAGGCTTATCTTGAGCCATATGACCATGCGCTCTCTGCTCTACCGCAGCGTATTAATCGCTTGCGCGAGTTAGTTGCAGATAATCCCGACCAGGGGCAGCATCTTGCTTCCCTTGATTCTATTATCTCCACCAGATTGGACCTCATCAAAAGCACAATAACAGCTTACGAACAGGGTGGTTTTGAGGCTTCTCAACAAATAATCGTGACCGGTAGAGGTAAGGAGGAGATGGAGGCTATTCGGGGAGTAGCTGCCGAAATGGAAAGGGTCGAGAACAACTTACTGGCGCAACGGTCAGCACAAGAGCGTGAGAGTAGGAGGAGTACAGGCTATACATTCTTTGCCCTGGTCATACTTATAGTAGCATTACTCATTTTTGTTTATTACCTCATCAGGCGTGATAACCGTGAGCGCCGCAAATCCGAAGAAGAGATAAAGGGTCTGAATGCAGAGTTGGAGCACCGTGTAAGCGAACGCACCAGACAACTTCAAGCTGCCAATCAGGAGCTTGAGCGCTCCAACAGCGAGTTGCAGCAATTCGCATACGTAGCTTCGCACGACCTGCAGGAACCGCTACGCATGGTGGCAAGCTACACCCAGTTGCTCTCAAGGCGTTATAAAGGCAAGCTCGACGAAGCCGCCGACGATTTCATCGGTTATGCCGTGGATGGCGCTAACCGCATGCAGAGGTTGATCAACGATCTGCTGGCCTATTCACGCGTAAGCACACAGGGCAAATCGTTCGAGCGTGCCAACTGTGAGGACATCCTTACCCATGCCCTCACCAATCTGAGGATGGCCTTGAAAGAGAGCGAGGCGTCAGTAACTCACGACCCGCTCCCAACCGTCCTGGGTGACGACACCCAGCTTGTTCAATTGTTCCAGAACCTTATCGGCAACGCTATCAAATTCCGTGGTAAAGAGCCACCCCTTATCCACATCGGGGTCGAACGCAACGATACAGAGTGGCTTTTCTGCGTGCGCGACAACGGCATCGGCATGGACACACAGTATGCCGACCGTATATTCGTAATCTTTCAGCGCCTGCACTCGAAAGAGGAATATCCAGGCACCGGCATCGGCCTGTCGGTCTGCAAGAAAGTTGTCGAGCGCCACGGCGGGCGCATCTGGGTGGAGTCGCGCCCTGGCGAAGGCTCTACGTTCTACTTCATCATACCCGCCAATTAAGGATGGAACGACGATGTGCATGACACAGTATCAGCTTTAGCTAGACATCAATCAGGAGAGTGATATGGCCCGAGATGTAATTGGTATGCCCATTGAGATACTACTGGTCGAAGATAATGCAGGCGACGTCCGCCTTGCTGTGGAAGCGCTAAAAGAGGGCAAGGTGCTCAATAACCTTAGCGTTGCCCGTGACGGTGTGGAGGCGATGGCCTTCTTACGCAGAGAGGGAGAATATGCCGGTGCGCCTCGCCCGGACCTCATATTACTTGACCTGAACCTGCCGAAAAAAGATGGGCGAGAGGTGCTGGCAGAGATAAAGTCCGACGATGATCTGAAGCGCATCCCGGTGGTGATACTGACCACCTCCGCAGCCGAACGCGACATCGTCAAAAGCTATGACCTCTACGCTAATTGCTATATCACAAAGCCTGTCGATCTAAACCAGTTCATCGAAGTAGTGCAGTCTATCGAGGATTTCTGGCTAACCCTAGTCAAATTACCGCCCTCTCGCAGAGCGTAGGCGCGAATTGCAATTCGCGCCTACAGTCTTACCGTGTCACATGATAGGAATTTAGCATGACAAACAACTCTCTAATATCAACCCCACTCGATCTCGTGAATGTACTGCTGATCGAGGACAACGCAGGGGATGCTCGGCTGATACGTGAGCTTCTCAGCGAAGCTCAGACAATCTCATTTGCCCTGGAGCATGCGGACCGGCTCTCGACGGGGCTTAAACGTATTGCCCAGGGAGGAATCGATGCGGTCCTTCTTGACCTCTCACTCCCGGATAGCCAGGGCCTCGATACGCTCTTTACGCTACGCTCACAAGACCAGGAAGTGCCTATTTTGGTGCTTACCGGCCTCGATGACGAAAGGACCGGACTGAAGGCGGTGCGCCGCGGCGCTCAAGAGTACCTCGTCAAAGGGCAGACGGATGCGGCGCTGCTCATTCGCTCAATATCGTATGCCGTCGAGCGCAAGCGTGGGGAGAAGGCATTAGAGCAACTCAGCCACCAGAGAGAACTGATATTGAACTCCGCAGCCGAGGGAATCTATGGCCTTGATCTGCAGGGGAGGACGACATTTGTCAATCCCGCTGCGGCAAGTATGCTCGGTTGGACTGCCGAGGAACTGGTTGGACAGCACCAGCACAACATCAGCCATCACTCGAAGCCTGACGGCAGCCCCTACTCCTGGGAGCAGTGTCCGAGCTATGAGGTGCTGATCGATGGGGCCGTCCGCCGTGTGACCAATGAGGTATTCTGGAGACAGGACGGCACATCATTCCCTGTAGAGTACGTGAGCACACCTATCCGAGAGAATGGCGCGATTGTTGGCGTAGTCGTGACCTTCGATGACATGACCGAGCGCAAGCAGGCAAAGGAGGAGTTGCTAAGGGAGCAAGAATTCCTCAAGACCCTGTTGGCAAATATAGGAGGAGTGATTACTGCCTGCGATACTGAAGGCGTACTGACCCTCTTTGACCGCGATAAACGAGAGCTTTTCACACAGCAGGTTCCCCCTGAGGAGTGGGCACAGCATTATGGCCTCTACAACGTCGACGGGAAGACTCTAATGCAGATGGAAGAGGTTCCCCTATACCAGGCTCTCCAGGGTAAGTCCCTTCAGAATGTAGAACTGGTACTTGCACCCGAAGGGGGGATTGCGCGCACGTACCTGGCAAACGGGCAACCCTTACTCGGCGCTAATGGGGAGACGGTTGGCGCTGTCGTGGTGATGCACGATATTACAGAGCGCAAAGGAGTGGAAGAGGCGCTTAGAGAGCGCACGGAACGATTGGACGAGGCACAACGTCTGGCACGATTGGGTAGCTGGGAGTGGGACATTCATAACAATAAGGTCAGTTGGTCAGATGAGTTGTTCCGTTTATTTGGCATCGAGCCTCAGCAATTTGGCGCGACGTTTGAGGCATATTTGGAGTACGTTTACCCTGATGACAGGGAGCGCGTCCGCAAGGACATTGAAAAAGCGTTACAGGAGAGAGGCTCCTTTGTCCACGAGTGCCGGTTCGTGAAACCCGATGGCACAGTGAGATACAACCAGGCGCGCGGCGAAACGATCCTGGATGAATTGGGCAACGTAGTTGGGATGAGGGGCACGGCGCAAGATGTGACCGAGCGCAAGCTGGCCGAGGAGGCGCTGGAGGATAGCGAGGAACGCTATCGCTTGATGTTCACTAATAGCCCCCTGCCTATGTGGGTGCATGATATGGAATCACTCAGGTTCCTGGAAGTGAACCAGGCCGCCGTCTCACACTACGGTTACAGCAGAGAAGAGTTCCTGAGTATGCGCATTACAGATATCCGGCCAGAAGCTGATAGACCTCTCTTGCTACATAATGTGGCAAAAATGCGCGGCGATGTGAGGACCCCTACTGAGTGGAGGCATCGGCTGAAGGGCAGGCAGATAATTGACGTGGAAATCGCCGCCCATACCCTTACTTTTGATGGGCATAAGGCGGCGCTCGTGGTCGCGACCGATATTACCGAGCGAAAGCAAGCCCGCGAAAGGCTTCAGAAAAGCGAGGAGATGTACCGCGCCCTTGCCAAGAACCTTCCGAACGGGGCGGTGCTGATGTTCGATAAAGAGTTGCGCTTCCAACTAGCCGAGGGGGCTGCTCTTGAAGCGCAGGGATACCTAAAGGGCCATGTGGAAGGAAAGACAATCTGGGAGGTGCTACCGCCCGAAGGAGCGAGGGCGCTGGGGCCTTACTACCGGCAGGCGCTCGTCGGGCAAGAGAATACCATCGAAATGGAATACTTAGGCACTTTCTATCTCGTGCATTTCCTTCCGGTGAAAAATGAGCAGGGAGAAGTCTATGCGGGGATGGTCGTGTCCACGGACATTACCGAGCGCAAGCGGGCAGAGGAGCAGCGGCGAGCGAAAGAGGCTGCTGAGGTAGCCAACCTGGCTAAGAGCGAGTTCCTCTCACGAATGAGCCACGAGCTGCGCACGCCGCTCAATTCCATACTTGGATTTGCCCAGCTCCTGGAGCTGGATACCCTAGAGGCCGAGCAGCACCAGAGCCTCGATTACATAATCAAAGCGGGCCACCACCTGCTGGAACTTATCAATGAGGTATTAGACATCTCTCGAATAGAAATGGGTGCGATCTCCCTCTCTATAGAGCCGGTCCCACTCAATGATGTGCTCCAGGAGAGTCTAGATATGGTAAGGTCTCTTGCCTCCCAAAGAAACATCGAGCTTCGCGTGGATATCTCAGAGGAGTGCAGGAACGCGCATATCGCATCGGACCGCCAGCGCGTGAAGCAGGTGTTCCTCAATTTGCTCGCCAACGCCGTCAAGTATAACCACGAGGGCGGAAGCGTGACTGTCACATGCGAGCAGACCGACGCCGACAGCAGCGAGCTTGATCCCCACAACGCCTCGAGCCACAGCATTCGGAAGCTACGTATCAATGTGAGTGACACTGGCGACGGCCTCTCTCCTGAAAAGATATCGCGCCTCTTTACTCCGTTCGACAGGTTAGGTGCGGAGCAAACTGAGGTAGAAGGCACAGGCCTCGGTCTTGCTCTCTCCAAGCGGCTGGTTGAGGCCATGGGCGGCACTATAGGCGTACACAGCACCCCCGGTACCGGTAAAGGTAGCGTATTCTGGGTGGAATTGCCCGTTGTAGAGAGCCAGATAGAGCGCCTCGAACGGAAAGGCACAGGGCCACTGACTATGCCCCAAGCACTCACGCAATCCTACACTGTGCTTTATATCGAGGACAATTCATCCAATCTCAAGCTGGTCGAGCGCATTCTGGGACATAGCCCCGACATCAACCTGCTTGAAGCCAGGCAGGGTAGCACAGGTCTGCAATTAGCGCGAGAGCACAACCCTGATCTGATCCTATTGGACCTGCACTTGCCCGATATGCAAGGAGATGAAGTGCTGCTCCGGTTGCAGCAAGACCCACGGACCCGCGCTATCCCCGTAGTGGTGATCAGTGCGGATGCTACGTCACGGCAGATAGAGCGACTACTTGCGACCGGGGCTTCGGCATACCTGACGAAGCCCTTAGACGTGAAGAAGTTCCTGGAGGTCGTAGGCAGCGCTCTAAAGGTTGAGGTAGGGGTCCAGTAGATGAAGGGATTACAGCTCATGGAGGAACAAGAGATATTCCAAAGCGCGCAGATACTCATCGTAGACGACCAGGAAGCCAACGTCCGGCTACTCGATCGTATTCTGAAGCGGGCGGGCTACACCAGTCTGGTGAGTACAACCGACTCGCGCGAGGTAGCAACCCTCTTCACTAAATTCCAGCCCGACCTGATCCTATTGGATTTGATGATGCCACACCTCGACGGCTTCCAGGTCTTGGAGCTACTAAGGCCGCTCATCCCCGCTGGGAGCTATCTGCCCATCCTGGTGCTTACCGCCGACGTTAGCGGGGAATCCAAACAACGAGCGCTTTCGATAGGGGCCAGGGACTTCGTAACCAAGCCCTTCGATCCTGGCGAAGTGCTACTGCGCATCAAGAACCTCCTTGAGACACGATTTTTACACCTGCAACTCCAGGAGCACAACCAGTTGCTGGAAGGGAAAGTACGTGAGCGCACACAGGAGCTTACTCATTCGCTGCACCGGCTGATGAACGCCCAGGAGACAGAGCGTCGGCGTCTTTCTATGGACATACATGACGGCCCTCTACAGCACTTAGGTCTGTCTATTATGGCCTCCGACCGAATTATCCAGAGGAAGTCTCGCGGGGAGTATGAGTTGATAGAGGGAGAGCTACACGCCCTCAAGTCGAGTATCAGGAACGCGATAGATGATTTAAGGGCGATACTCGGCGGCATGAGCATAGAGATTCTAAAGAGCTACGGCCTGGTATCGGCGCTTCAACACTTGATCGACGGTTTCGCCAGCTTGAGCGACCTGAGTGTCACCTTCGAAGATGGTACAGGGTCTCACCTGCGCTTCCCATCGCACATTGAGCTACTCATGTACAGGCTGGCGCAGGAGGCTTTCGCTAACATACGCAAGCATACAAAAGCCAGGGAGGTCATTCTGAAGCTCGCTGTTGAGGATGACCGCATCCATATGATGATCAGAGATGATGGTGATGGCTTCAATGTTGGTGAAGTCATGCGGCAGCGCCGCACAGGGGAAAAGATGGGCCTGAAGTCAATGCAGCAGCGCATCCGCCAGGCGCAAGGTGACATGGCTATAGAGTCCTCGCCAGGCAATGGCACCATGCTAACGTTCTGGTGCTCAATGAGCGCAAACCATGGCGAGGGGCGTAAGAATAGAGATGTAAGTACCAGTGCTATCTCAGCATAGACTTTGTACAGGTACTTGAAGACAGTATTCCGCTGAACGGATAGGCATTGTTCAAGTGGATACCGGAACGGAGGTTATGACAACATGGGTCGCATGCAACAAGTAGAATCACTACAGGCCGCTCGTATCCTGATAGTAGATGACCAGGAAGCTAACGTTCAACTCCTAGAGCGGATCTTGAAAAGGACGGGATACACCTGCATCACAAGTACAACTGACGCTCGTGAAGCAATCTCCAGGTACGTCGAGGTACAGCCCGACATCGTTCTGTTGGATCTAATGATGCCTCACCTTGACGGGTTCCAGGTCATGGAGTCGCTTATGCCGCTCATTCCCGCTGGGAGCTATCTGCCCATCCTGGTGCTCACCGCCGATATAAGTCCGTCTGCTAAACAACGAGCGCTTTCAATAGGAGCAATGGACTTCGTCACTAAGCCCTTCGATCCCAGTGAGGTGCTTCTACGTATCAAGAACCTGCTCGAGACACGGTTTTTACACCTACAGCTTCAGGAGCACAACCAGTTGCTGGAAGAGAAAGTACGCGAGCGCACCCAGGAATTGGAAGAGGCCCAGATAGAAATACTAGAACGCCTGGCGCGGGCCGCCGAATACCGCGATGACCAAACGGGCCAGCACACGCAACGGGTAGGTAATACCAGTGCCATCTTGGCCCGTGCCCTGGGGATGGTGGAAAGTCAAGTTGAGCTAATGCGGCGAGCTGCCCCGCTGCACGATGTAGGCAAGATCGCCGTCCCGGATGAAATCCTCCTCAAGCCGGACAAACTGACTCCACAGGAGTTCGAGATCATAAAAACGCATACCACCGTCGGTGCTGCGCTCCTTTCGAAGGGACGCTCTGCCTTCACACGAGCCGCTGAACGTATCGCGCTGACGCACCACGAGCGATGGGATGGCCGTGGCTACCCTCAAGGCCTTCAAGGGGAAGAAATCCCCATCGAGGGGAGGATTGTGGCGGTGGTAGACGTATTTGATGCTCTCACTCATGAACGACCTTACAAGCATGCGTGGACGCTGGAAGAAGCCCTGGAAGAGATCAAGCGTCAAAGCGGCCAGCACTTTGACCCTCGCGTGGTTGAGGCTTTTCTGAGCGTGGTATGGCGGCCAGATAGCCATACGCAGGACAGTCAGGACCATATCCATGTCTCGGAGCAGACGAGCTATCCCCAGTTGTAAACCATAGCTGGATACAACATAAGGATTACTATGACCCCGCATCAAGCCAGTTCGGGACCACTGTCCCTACGAGCCAGGGACCAGTGCATCTAACCAAACTATCGGGCCAGCGATACAATGATGACACGAGATGGATAAATACGCAGCAACTTCAACTCCAACCTCTAGCGAGTGAAGATGACTAAATGATGAAGCTGCTTCTCGGTCGGTACCAACCGGGAAGCAGCTTCATATATGAGAAGTTGAACGGAAAGTCCAATCACAGCGAAGAACCAGGCATACTATATACCTTGTCTGGAGCACCAAACAACACCAACCTATAAGGTCACAATCATATCTTTCATAAGGAGTTCTCTAATGTTCATGAAAAGGTTTCGGGCCTCTCTACTTGCGCTCTGCGCTTTCGCAGTCATGGCCCCAGCAGCTTTCGCCTCCGACGGCACCCAGGTAGTGGTGACAGGTGGAGCCTTATCTATCACCAACCCAGCAGCTGCCAACTTCCCAGGTGTTACCCTCAATGGCGCTGCCCAGTCGCCCACCGCTGCCCTCGCCACATTCAGCGTCACCGACGCCACTGGCTCTGGCGACGGCTGGCACGTCACTGCCCAGGCAGATCAGTTCACAGGCGTCAGCCACAACCTCGCGGCAGGTTCTCTCTCCATGTCCCAGCCTACAGTCGCTGCTAACGGCACCAGCTCCCCCGATCCGACCGTCGCCTCCGGCCCATACACGATTGACAACGGTGCGGTCGAGATAGCCAGTGCCGACGTGGACGAGGGTATGGGCACATACGACTTTGGCGCGACCACGCTGACCCTCTCCGTCCCTGCTAGCGCGTATGCCGATACCTACGCCAGTACAGTCACCATAAGCGTCGTAACCGCTCCCTAACATAACTATTGCTACCGACGGGGCCACTGAAAAGTGGCCCCGTCGTTTAGCGCCGATGCCCGTGCCCATTCCAGTGCCAGGAGTATATTTCATGCGCTCTCTTACTCTCATCTTTGTCTCAATATTGGTAATTCTCTCTCACATCTTTGCATTACCCTCGTCATCATATGCTTCAAGCCAGGGCGACATCAGCGAACCAGGGTTCACGATGACACCGGTCCCGACCTCAGACCCTACCGTTACAGCTAACGGCTATTTTGTTTACAAATCGAAGAATGGCTCAACTTTGACCGGCAGTGTATTGCTCAAGAATCCCAGCAACAAGGAGCTTACCATCGAGCTTGCCGCAGTTGACGCTATCACTGCCCAGACAGGGGGAAGCGCCTTTGAAACAGCCGGTGTCAAGCCAAAAGCGGTGGCGACATGGCTGAAGTTCGCACAGGCGAGCGTAACGCTCGCGCCAGGCACACAGAAGCCGGTTGAGTTCACGGTGGCCGTGCCGCAGTCGGTCAAGCCGGGCCAATATCTCGCAGGCATCTCAGCCTACGTGCCTACCATCCCGCCTACCGCATCTCAGCATGCTTCCGGCCAGCTTGGGGCAAGTGTAACCATGCAAACACGCTATGTTATAGGCGTGCAGGTTGATGTCGAGGGCGTATGGACCCCTTCGCTCCTAATCGAGTCTACTGGCCTGGTAGAGCAGCCTTCAGGACCCTTCATTGGGGTCCAAATGAAGAACGATGGGGATACGTTCCTCAAGCCTTCAGGCATGGTCGTGCTGACCGATACCGGGGGCAAGCGCGTGCTGTACCAAGCCATAACGATGAGCACATTCATACCGGGCACAGCTATCACCTACCCTGTGAAGTGGAATGGCGAGCTGAAGCCGGGCGATTACCTGGTTCACGTAGAGATGAAGTATGGAGAGAACTCTACAGCCCGTTATGATAGGCCTCTCCATATAGAGGCTGCCTCGATGATTGCATCACAACCCCAACCGCAGATGGGAAGGGAGCCCGGTAGAATAGGTGCTGGCGCAGGCACTGGCACTATTGCTCCAAGCGATACTGAGCGGATGCCCGCAAAATCCCCGATGACAGAGAGATGGTTGGTGGTGACATTGAGTGGCCTCATTCTGGTAACAATATGGGTATGGGTAGTTATCATGCTGCGGAGACGGTCCAAAGATGTGACTGCATAACTGGATGTTAGAAGCGTGGGCGGGTCTTTTGAGGCCCGCTCTTTTGTCGTTTGGCACGCGCGGGTTACGATGGTGGAAACCTAAGCTCGACTTTGTACAAAATGAAGGGAGGTGCTAACGGGTAAAGGGACCCGCAAGCCCTTTGTTGTAAGATGAAAGCTGACCAAAGCAACATCTGCAACAAGGAGAGCCGCGATGTCCCTACCCACTCCGATTATACAAGTGCTGCTCCATTTCCGGCCAGCCTTTACCCGGCCAACTTGGCATAAGGTGCTCGTGTTGATGGTAGGCACCATCCTGGCTCGTGGACGTCGCACCATGACAGCAGCCCTCAAACAGATGGGTTTGTACGATGAGCAGGACTTCACGCTGTTCCATCAGGTGCTCAATCGAGCAAGTTGGTCCTGCCTAGCACTGAGCCGCTTGCTTCTTCAACTGCTCATCAGCACTTTTGTGCAGGCAGGTGGAACCCTCGAAATCGTGATTGACAAGACGCTCGAAAGAAGGTGGGGACGCAAGATTGCCAAACGAGGTCATTATCGGGACAACCTGCAATCGAGCAAGGAGCAGTCGGTGTCAATAAGCGGCTTACGGTGGGTAGTGATGATGCTGGTGGTTGGGGTGCCCTGGACACGTAGAGAGTGGGCACTGCCTTTTTTCTCAGTGCTGGCTACCACTCCCAAAGTGAGCGAGCAATTAGGCAAGCCTCACAAGACCGTGGCGCAGATAGCTGCTCAGATGGTCATCACTGTGCGTCGCTGGCTGCCTACCATACCGATGAAGTTGGTGGGAGATACTGCTTACTCGGTCTTGGAACTGGGATTGTGCTGCACCAGGCATGACGTCACCTTGATAGCGCCGTTGCGTTGGGACGCATCACTGCATGAGCCTGCCCCACCTCGTAGGGAGGGCACCATTGGCAGGCCAAGAGTGAAAGGAGAGTCATTGCCCAAACTGAGAAGTGTGTTGGAAGACATACAGTCGGAGTGGCACAGCGTCAAAGTGAAGTGGTACGACGGCACCGAACAGCTCGTTGAAATAGCAAGCGGCACAGGGGTGTGGTATCGAATTGGCTTACCGGTGCTGCCCCTCAGATGGGTGCTCACTCGTGACACGGACGGGAAACTGGAACCCAGAGCATACTTGTGTACCGATCAAAGCCTGACAGCAGTGGAAGTAGTGAGCAGTTTCATCAAGAGGTGGACTATCGAAGTGACGTTCGAGGAGAGCCGAGCGCACTTGGGAGTGGAGACGCAGCGCCAATGGTCAGACCTGGCGATTGAGCGTAGCACACCTTGCTTGCTGGGTATGTTCAGCCTGGTGGCTCTGCTCGGAGCGGCCCTGCATCCAGATGGTAAAGTGCCAGTGCAACGAACTGCCTGGTACGACAAGAAGGAGGCTACCTTCTCAGATGTGCTGGCTCAAGTCAGACGGCACTTGTGGGGTAATTTCACTTTTCAGACATCCCACAAGACCCTGATGTCTGTTTAGTGCCACGCTCACACGTCGAGCGGCTGGCCTATGCGGTCTGCTATTGAGTTGGTTATGTACAAAGTCGAGCTAAGGGCATGGTAGCATGATGGTGAGTTTCATCCCCAGTTGAACCTCGGCTGAAGCATGTTGAGCACCGAGCGCAGCAAGGGAAGGCTACGTATTCTCAGTTCGTAGACTTCCGTATCTCGGACTAACTATCTTCTTAGCGTAAGTTTTCGTTCCATTGCTACTCACAGGCCTGTTAAACGAGAGAAGGGGAGGATTTTCCTATGCATCCTCCCCTTCTCTCGGTAGCAGCATGTAACTACCCTGCGCTCTCGAACCTTTCATTCACCTTATCCCAGTTGACCACATTCCACCAGGCCGCAAGGTACTCCGGTCTGCGGTTCTGGTACTTCAGATAATAAGCGTGCTCCCACACGTCATTACCCAGCACCGGGTACATCCCTTCGGACATCGGATTGTCCTGGTTGGCAGTGCTCGTGATGTGGAGATGGCCGTCGCCGGAGGTCACGATCCACGCCCAGCCGCTGCCGAAACGCTTTGTCCCCGCTTCGTTGAATTGCTTCTTCATCTCCTCGAAACCGCCGAAGCAGGTGTTGATCGCTTCCGCGACCTTACCGGTCGGCTCACCGCCTCCGTTGGGACCCATGATCTCCCAGAACATCGTGTGGTTGACGTGCCCTCCTCCATTGTTGCGCACCGCGGTGCGTATATCTTCGGGCACGCTGTTGAGGTCTTTGATAAGCTCCTCCGCGCTCTTCCCCTGCAAATCGGGGTACTTCTCAAGCGCCGCGTTGAGATTGTTCACATATGCGGCATGGTGCTTATCGTGGTGCAGGTGCATAGTCTCCTCGTCAATGTACGGCTCCAGCGCGCTATAATCGTAAGGTAGATCGGGTACTGAATGGGCCATTTTATTGTTCCTCCTGAACGTATAGGCTTGTATTCGATATTCCCTGAAAGGGGAGGGCCTTAGAAAGCTACATATCCCTCAAGATACGGTCCCAAGTAAGCTAGATATGCAACCAAGAACGACGACCCAATGTATTATTGTATGCATATACCGCGCCACGTCAAGGCGCGCAATATGGTATACTCCACTATCAAGGGTGAACCAGTGGCTAGGTCCCCTCTAGACTGCGACAGCGAACGATGACAACAACCGCCCCCAGCATTCGATTCTGGCTGCGCGCTGCGGTCCTTCTCCTGCTAGCCATATCCACAGCCGCCCCCCTCGCGCCCCCTCCCCAGGCTCTGGCTGAGGCCGCCCACGGGCCAGCCTCAGCCAGCCCTTCGTCCTTCGTCCTTCGTCCTTCGTCCGTCATCTATTCCGCACTCCGCACTCCGCACTCCGCACTCGAAGAGGCCACCCAGACCACTGATTACTTCATCATCTTCTATCCACCAGGAGAAGAGAAGACCGCTCTCTGGTATGCAGGCTTCATTGACGAGGTAGATCGAGCCGTGAGCGAGCTGCTCGGTGCGGAGCCGGTCGGAGGGATGACCCTCAACATCTACGCCACCGAGCCTGACTACTGGCAGGCCAACCCGATGGCCGAGCTTCACCCCGGCATCCTGGCCCACGCCATCCCGGAGCGCAAAGAGATAGGTGTCGCCGTCGAGCGCCTGCGGCAGCAACCCCCCGCTCTTGCCCGCGAGAGCTTCCGGCATGAGATAACCCATATCGTCGCGGGCAGCCTCTCCAATCAACGCCTCCCAATTGGCTTCCACGAGGGGCTTGGGCAGTACAACGAGCTTTCTTCCACACGCGCCGAAGAGGTAGTGCAGGGCCTGCAAGATGCCCAGACTGCGGGCGAACCCTTTTTATCCTGGACCGACCTCAACGACTTCGCGAAATTCCGCCAGAAGATCGAGGTGGCTTACCCGCAAAGTTACTCTGTAATGGCCTTCCTCGCGGACCGCTATGGCATGGAGCCGTTCGTCCGCTTCCTCGCGGGCCTGCGCGATGACCTCGAATATCGCCACGCCATCCTCCTTGCCTATGGCAAATCGGTAGAAGAGCTTGAAAAGGAGTGGCGCGACTACCTTCCAGGCTTCCTCCAGGACGGGTGGAAGCACAACGTCCTGAGCGCGAACGACCTCGACTATGGTCTGGCCCTCATGGGCGCGGGACAGTTTGCAGACGCTGAGGAACATTTCAAGCAAGCTGAGCGTCTATATACCGACCTGGGCCGTCAAGACCGCGCATCCCAGGCCACTGCATACCTGGCTAATGCCACTAAAGCCAGAGAAGCTGACCAGGCCGCCGCTCAAGCCCGCAAAGACCTCGAGGCATTCGACTACGCTAAGGCCAATACGGGTGCCCTATCCGCAAGTGAAGCCTTCACAGAGCTAAGCTTATCTGATTACCAGAAACACGCGGACGACATATCCCTGTTTGCTCAAAAGGGCATAAACGCAATAACCCAAATAGAAAGAGCGCGAGCCAATATCAAGGGACTCGATTTCAATGGGGCCAGGACTTCGGCAACGGAGGCAGGGCAGGCTTTCTCCGCCCTGGGTGACTCGGTTCACGTGACCGAGGCGAATGCCCTCCTGTCGGAGGTATGGACCTGGCAGCAGGCCATTGGCTTAGGGATAGCGGGCGCTGGCACCCTGGTATTGGCAGGCGTAATTCTAGGAGGCTGGACGACCCTCATGCGCGCTCGCAAGCGTAAAGCGCGTGGCACGGACCTTGCCGCCACACCTCTGTTGAGAGAGGAGAACCAATCTTGGCTTTAGACAACAAAACTAAACACGCCAGGTTCCAAATCGTCTCGATGCTTGGCAGCTACCGGAAACGAGTCAGGTGCACGCGCAGGCGGCGCTACCTTGCTATATCCGCACTTGGTATAGGGACGACCTGGCTCATCACAGCTCTAATTTATTATTTCGACCTGCCGGTCCAGGGTGCGCTCCCGATAGCTGTGGTGCTTACTTTCCTACTCCCTTTACTCGCGCTCGCAATCGAAGCGGCCCGCAAGCCCACCCTCTCTGATACAGCCGCGCTTCTAGATAGACGACTTGATAATAACCAACGCTTAATTACCTCAGTCGAATTGATGTCAAGGGGGGAGACAGTGCCCCTCACCGACGCGCAAATCAAGACAAGCGCGACGATGCTGGCACGGGTCCAACCTAAAGCTCTCTATCCGACTCACACGCCCTGGAACCTGACAGCTACAGGTCTGGGTCTTCTCCTGCTGGCGCTCAGCCTCTTCATGCTGAAGGGTGGAGGTTTCTCCCCCTTCGGGGTGGGTACTCTCCCGCCCGACCAGCCGGTGGTAGCGTCACTCGCAGCGCCCACAGCCGATCCAGGCCTCCCCCCCTCCGAGCTTACACCCGAACCGACCCCAACGGCAGAGCCTGACGAGCTTGCACTTGATGGAGGTGCCCAGGACGACCAGAGTGGCGAGGCCACTGCTACACCCGACCAACCCACTTCTCCGCAGGACCAGGCCGACGCCTCACAACAGGCCGAGAGCGACCTGGCCCGCCTGGGCCGCGCCCTCGACGGCCAGAGTGTAACGCAACAGGCCGCTGACGCTCTCAAGCAGGGTAACACGGACGAGGCTGCACAAGAGCTTACAGAGCTGGGTAAGGAAAACGACCAGGTCTCGAAGGCAGCGAAAGAGGGCCTTGCCGACGCATTGGAGCAAGCCGCGCAAGACACCGACGCGAATCGACTGCTGAAGAACGCCGAACGAGACGCTGCCAAGGCCCTGCGTGACGGCGACTATAAATCGGTGGAAGAGGCGATGCAGAACCTGGCGGATGCGATGCAACAGACCGCCGCTAACGTCATCCCCCAACAGGAGCTGGCTAAGAACTTCCCCGAGGAATCGTCAGGTGGTGAGCAGGGCGCATCCCAACAGCCGGGGGACCAAAGCGAGCAAGGTAACACGGGCGCAGGTGAAGAGGAGGGAGATCAGTCTGGACAGGAAGGGCCGCAAGGTGGGGGCGAGACCGGGCAGGCAGGAAAAAGTGAAAGCGATCAGCCGGGCCAGGGTGGCGGTGACAAGTCGCAGGGTGGCGAGGGGAGCAGCCAGAGTGGCGCGCCCGGCCAGGGCACTCGTGTCAACGGCCCGAAGGACACGACGGACCTCGACGTGCCTGGCAATCCCTTTGAATTGGACGCCAAGCCTGAGCCTGGAAACACCCAGCCCCAACCTAACCAGCAGCAAGACCACCCCGGCCTCACCCTCGATGGTGGAGCAGGTGCAAGCGGGGCGTCACCCGTCTCTCCCGGCAACGCCGTCAACGTCCCAGGCGAGACCGGCAGCCTACCGCTAGACCGTTGGGAGGTCATTCGCAAGTTCTTCACCCCGGAACCGTGATCGGGACGAAGGACGAACGACAAAGGACGAAAGGTTTCACCGCAGAGCCGCAGAGGTCGCAGAGATTTATCAGGGATTCACGCATCACGCATCACGCATCACGTTTCACGGCCCAACAAGGAGGCTAACCATGCTAAAGCGCATATTGTCCCAGGCGTTACTGGTAACGGTAGTGATGGTGCTGACCACTATATTCCAGCCCCTGCGCTTCTTTGAGACATTCGCGCAACCTGGGTGCCAGACTTTCAAGGAGACGGGCAAGACGGTCTGCGGCAAGTTCCTCACTTACTGGAACACGCATGGCGGCCTCGCCCAGCAGGGCTTCCCTCTGAGCGGCGAGTTCAGTGAGGTATCAGACCTCAATGGCAAACCATACAAGGTGCAGTACTTCGAGCGCGCCGTCTTCGAGCTGCACCCAGAGAACCCCGCGCCCCACGACGTGCTCCTTTCTCAGCTTGGCCGCCTCCAGTTCAATCGCAAGTATCCAGGCGGCGACCCTTCCAACGCACAGCTTTCACCCACCGACTTGAAATACCAGCTCTTCGAGGTCTTCGGCAAAGACCTGGTATATTGCGACCCCGATTACTGGCCTCTCGTGCGCGATGAGGGCACATCGGCCCAGGCTTGGTACGACAGCGTAGACAAGGCGAGCGAAGAGTACCAATCGATACTGAAGCACAATAATATCTCCGCCACCCCGAAGATGACCCCTGAGCAATTGCTCTTTGCCTACCGGGAGCACAAGCGTCTCAACGCCGTCACCCTCGAAAAGGCGAGCGATACCACCTACAAATTCGTCATAACCGTAGGTGGCGATGCTGACAAACCCGGCCAGGAAGGACCTGGCATCAGGATCGAAGGCACTATCGACGTGAACGGTAAGACCACCGTCGCCTCCAAGACAAACGTCAAGGTGAACTGCCCCATCTGCCTCGCCGCCAATACCCTCATCGATACTCCTGATGGCCCCATCAAGGTGCAGGAGATGAAACAGGGCATGGCCGTGTGGACCACAGATAAGTCGGGCGCTCGTGTCGCAGGCGTGGTACTCAAGACCGCCCAACGTGCCGTCACGGCGAGCCACCAGGTAGTCCACCTCGTCCTCAGCGATGGGCGCAAGCTATATGTATCTCCAGGCCACCCCCTCGTAGGCGGGCGTGCCATCGGCACCCTCCACGCAGGCGACTCGGTAGACGGCGCGACCGTAGTCAGCGCCCAATGGCTCCCCTACAAGGATGCATATACCTACGACATCCTCTCCTCAGGCGACACCGGAGCATACTGGGCAAACGGCATACTGCTTGGCAGCACGATACGTAAGTAGACGATGGACGACGGACGACGGACGACGAGCAATTGAGTACAAACTACCGACTACAGACTACTGACCACTAGAAAGGCCATAATGCAATACCCACAACCCGAAACCCAAACCCCACCTACAGGTGGCTATACCGAGGCTCACGACACTCAAGGCCCACATAACGCAGCACGCAATACGCAACACGTACCGGAAGAGATCGCGGGGGGAATCCAGCGCCTCGTCTCTACCCTTGAGGAGGAGCTGGCCGGAGTAATCGTAGGGCAGCGTAGCGTCGTGCGAGGCGTGCTGACCGCGCTGCTGGCGGGCGGGCACGTCCTCCTGGAGGGTGTGCCGGGCCTCGGCAAGACCCTGCTGGTACGCACCCTGGCGGAATGCACCGACCTCACTTATGGGCGCATCCAGTTCACCCCCGACCTCATGCCTGCCGACATCGTTGGCACTGACGTTATGAAGCCTGGTGAGGACGGCAGGAGCTTCAGCTTCCAGGAGGGGCCGGTCTTCGCCAATCTTATCCTCGCCGATGAGATCAACCGCGCCACCCCACGCACGCAGTCCGCTATGCTCGAAGCGATGCAGGAGCACGCCGTCACCGTGGGGCGCAAGACCCATCCTCTCCCTGAGCCATTCTTCGTACTGGCGACCCAGAACCCCATAGACCTCCAGGGTACCTACCCCCTACCCGAAGCCCAACTTGACCGCTTCTTCTTCAAGCTAATAGTTGGCTACCCAACCCCTGACGAGCTGAAAGAGATCGCCCGCCGCACCACCGGCAATGCCTCCAGCGAGCGCAAAGTAGTCATGGACGGCGATACCCTCCAGCAACTCCAGAGGCTGGTGCGCGACGTGCCCATAGCCGAGCCTGTGCTAGATTACGCCGCCCGCCTGGTCATGGCAACCCACCCTGAGGGGAGTGCGGAATTCGGAGTGCGGAGTGCGGAATCAGGTAATGGCAACGCACAAGGTAACTCCAAATCCGCACTCCGCACTCCGAATTCCGAAATCGCCAGGCGCTACGTCCGATACGGGGCCAGCCCGCGCGCAATACAATCGCTGGTGCTGGCAGGCAAGGTGAACGCCATACTGTCAGGGCGCTACAACGTCTCCTATGACGACCTCCGGCGCGTGCTGCACCCCGCTCTGCGCCACCGCATCGTCCTCAACGTCGAAGCCCAGCTTCAGAACGTGGACGCCGACTCAATCCTCACCCAGCTGATGCACGAGGTGAGGGAGTGAGCCGATTTCGGATTTCGGATTTCGGATTTCGGATTGCAAATCGCATGGCGTCGTTTCGGAAAGGAAGCGGTAAATCCGCACTCCGCACTCCGCACTCCGCACTTGTAGACGCCGAGTTCCTCCTGAAGCTCGACCGCCTCACCCTCTCTATCGGCAGGGACCTCGTGTCAGGGCTGATGGGCGAGCACAGCGCGGTTCGGCGCACGGCGGGGATCGAGTTCGCCGATTATCGCCCTTACAACACGGGAGATGACCTGCGCCGCGTGGATTGGAACGCATACGCGCGCCTCGGCACCCTGCACATCCGCCAGGCCCAGGCTGAGCACGACACTGTGCTCTACATCCTCCTCGACGCCAGCCCCTCTATGGACTTCGGTACCCCCACCAAGTTCTACGCAGCCCGCCGACTCGCCTCCGCCCTCGGCTACATAGCCCTCGCGCACCTGGATAGCGTTGTACTGGCGGTGCCTGGTCTCGGCGACGACGGACGACGGACGACGGACGACGGAGAGAGCAATCCTGAACCAAATCCAAAATCCAAAATCCAAAATCCAAAATTCCGGGGTAGAGCCGAGTCTGCCAGCCTATTTCATTACCTGCAAGAGCTACAGACGGCCCTGCCGGTTGGATTCGATGACACGCTGGCGGCATGGGGTGGGCACCGGGGGCAGGGGCGCGTGGCGATAGTTATATCCGACCTCTTATTGGACGACTACCGCGCCGGGGTTCGCGCCCTGGTAGGCGCGGGCTTCCAGGTCACGCTGCTCCACCTCCTCAGCCATGAAGAGCTTCACCCGCCTGTGACCGGTGACGTGGAGCTTATAGACAGCGAAACGGGCCGCCAACTTGAGGTCCATCTAGGCCCGGAGAGCCTCGCCGAGTACCACCGCCGCCTCGACGCCTGGCTCGACGAGGCCGAGCAGTGGTGCTACAGCTCCGGCGCAAGCTACATACGCATACAGAATGACTGGGACATCGAACGCGTCCTCCTGGAGACCCTCAAACGCCACGGCGTCACGGCGTGAGAAGGCAGTAAGCAGTATCCAGCGATAGAAAGATGAAATATGCCTAAGACACTAAAATCCAAAATCCAAAATCCAAAATCCAAAATGGTGCCCCCATGTCGTGGCTGAGTCCCGGCGCGGCGTGGTGGCTCTTGCTGATCCCTGCCCTCCTCGCGCTCTATCTCTTCAGGCCGCGCTCATTACGCAAGCCGGTGCCGAGCCTGCGTTTGTGGGACAAGCTCCCTCAGGTTGACCGCCCCCGCGCCCGGCTGCGGCGACCTCCCCTATCTCTATTGCTCCTCTTGCAGTTGTTGCTCCTCGTGGCAGGTACGGTTGCCCTCATCAGACCAGCCCTGGAGACCCCCGTCGGCCAGCAATACGTCATACTCCTCGACGCTTCGGGGAGTATGGCGGCGACCTCCGGCAACACCACCCGCTTCGAGCAAGCTAAAGTGGAAGCGCGGCAAGTAGCGTCCCAGATGCGCGCCCAGGACCGCGCCACCCTCGTACGCGTCGGTTCCAGCGTAACTACCGCCTGCGCCAACTGCGAGCGCGCCAATGTCGAGAGTGCAATATTAGCTATGAGAGCAGGGGCGGGTCAGGCCGACATGGCCTCAGCCCTCAGCCTGGCATCCGGCCTCGCCGCAGGCGCGCCGGACGGCAACGTGCAAACCTACGTTATCTCCGACGGCGGCTTCCCACAGGACCCCAACTCAAAATTCAAAATTCAAAATTCAAAATTCGTTCAGGTAGGGGAGCCGGTGGGCAACCGAGCGGTCACAGTGTTGAGCGCCCGCCGCCCACCCGACGGCAGGCCCGGCTACGTCGCCTATGCGCGAGTGGACAATGCGGGCACATCTGAAGCTACGGTGCAGGTCGCAGCGCTGGCGGACACTGTGCCTCTAGCCGACCGGAATGTTACGCTGGCTCCAGGGGGCCACGCCGATTTCACGTGGCAGCTACCGGCAGGCACCGTACGCTTCACAGTCAACCTCGATGGGCACGACGCTATTGGAGCCGACGATAGCGCGGTGATATTCCTCCCGTCGGAGGGGCAGTACAAAGTAAGCATAATCGTCCCGCAGCCCGACCTCTATCGCCGCGTGCTATCGGGCATACCGGGCCTGGAGCCTGTTGTCGTGACAACAGAGAATCCAACCCCTCCAGGCAGCGTGGCCTTCACCATCATCCAGGGTCGTGTGCCGGACCCACTCCCCCTGGGCAGCCTTCTCCTGGTGAATCCGGCGGGCGACCTCTTCCCGGCCAAAGGTGAGCTTGAGGACCTGCGCTCCATAACCGGCGGATCGACCCACCCCGTAATGTCGGGGCTGGACCTCTCTCCCTTGCTTGTAAACAATGCGCGGCAGATCGACGTACCCTCATGGCTTGAGCCTATCGCATGGTCCGATGCAAGAACGCCCCTCATTGTGGCGGGAGAGCACGAAGGGAAGCGTATGGCCGCCCTCCTATTCGATCCCGACGACTCCAACCTGCCCAAACTCGCGGCCTTCCCACTGCTGATGGCTAACGTGGTTGACTGGCTATTTCCTCTCGCGAGCGCGGGCGCTATCAGCCCCGGCGACCCCATCTACCTCGCCCCAGGCTCCACACTCACCACTCCGAGCGGCCAGCGCCTCCAGGTCGGGCCTTCTGGCATCTTCAACGAGACCGAGGAAGCGGGCGTCTACCAGCTCGCGGGCGATGCCCCACAGCAGGTTCGATTCTCCGTGAATATGGCTAGCCTATCCGAATCGACCACAAATCCATCTCCCCACCCTGAGCTGGATAATCCTAAATCCAAAACGGCTTCAGGCACAAGTCCGAAATCGGAGAACCAGGAGATATGGGCCTCGCTTGCGGGTGTTGCCCTCTTCCTGGTGGGTGGCGAATGGCTCTACTATTGCTGGAAACGAGGCAGACTGTGACCTTACCGGACAACATGGTGTTCCTTCGGCCTGAATTGTTGTGGCTGGCCCTCCTTGCCGTACCATTCATATTCCTGGCGTCTCGGAGGCTGATGGCCCTCTCCCGCTGGCGCAGGCGCACCGCGACGTTCCTCCAGACCCTCAGCGCGCTCCTACTCATCATCGCTATAGCCGAGCCCGCCCTCGCCCGCCCCAATGACGACCTCAACGTGGTGGTCGTGCTCGACAGCTCGGCCAGCCTCAGCAAAGAGAGTCGCATCAATGCTGTAACCTATGCTAAAGATCTCCTTCAGGCCGCCACTCCCACCGACCACCTCCACTTCGTCGCCACCGCAGGCGAAGCCACCCTCCTCACTCAGGAGGAAGTAGCCAGCGGAGAGTGGGCGACGGACGACCCACAATCAACTCAAAACTCAAAACTCAAAACTCAAAACTCCACAGACCTTGCAGCAGGCCTCCGGCTAGCCTCCAGTCTTCTCCCCGATGCGGGACGCAGGCGTGTGGTCCTGGTCAGCGACGGGTGGGAAACGCAGGGGAACGCCGTGGCGGAAGCACAGCGCCTGACCCAGCGAGGCATCACCCTCAATATCGTGCCCCTTACCGCCCTCGGCAACCCCGAAGTGATAGTCCGCTCACTCAACACCCCACCTTACGCGCGCGTGGGGGATAGCATCAGCAGCGATCTGAGCATCTACAGCACCGTCGCCACCACTGCGACCCTGAAAATCAAGATTGACGATACAACCCCCATCGACCGCGTCGTGGAGCTGAAGCCGGGCGAGAACCGCATACCGCTCGACCAGACGGCCCAGATTGAAGGCTTCCACAGCGTCGAGGTCACCGTCCGGGCGGGCGCCGACACCTCCACCGAGAACAACTCGACTGCTTCGACGGTAGTTGTCAAGGCACAGCCCCTCGTGATGGTCATAGAAGACCGGGCAGGGGAAGGGACCAACATCGCCGCCGCGCTACGCAGCCGCCAGATAGACGTGGACGTGCGCCCCTCGTCGTCTATCCCCCCACAATTGAAAGAGCTAGACGCATACGACAGCATCGTGCTGGCAGATGTGGCCGCAACCAGTCTCACCCTCGACCAGCAACGTACCCTCCAGGAGTACGTGCGCCGCAACGGGCGGGGGCTGGTCGCGATAGGTGGCCAGACGAGCTTCGCTCTCGGCGGTTACCTCGACAGCATTCTGGAGGAAGTGCTGCCCGTATCGTCTCAGCCCGCCCCGCGACCTGAGCAGGGAGATACAGCCCTTATCCTGGTCATGGACCGCTCTGCCAGCATGGACGAGTATCGCGGTCAGAGCAATATAGTCGCCAAGTTCGCGATGGCGAAGGAGGCTGCGCGCCTCGCCGTGGATACCATGCGCGATGGCGACACTATGGGCATCCTCTCCTTCGACACCGAGACGCTATGGACCGTCCCCCCACGCGTCATCAATGGGGAGAGCGACAAGGAGGAGATCAAAGGCCTCATCTCCAATACCGAGCTTGGCGGAGGCACCGACATCTACCCCGCCCTCGATGAAGCGGCGACAGCGATAAGGGGCATAGATGCCTCATCGAAGCACCTCGTGCTCCTCACGGATGGTAGAGAATATCACTCGCCTGACTACGCCACCCTCCTCGCGCAGATACGCGCCGATGGCGTGAGCCTGTCGTGTATCGCTATAGGTGCGGACTCCGACTTCGAGCTACTGCGCCGTCTTGCCAAGCTGGGCGAGGGGCGCTATTACTTCACCGAGCGCCCGGAAAATATACCTAAGATAGTCTTCAAGGAGCTTGACCTCGCCCTGAAGCAGGGGTCCATCGAAGGCGCGGTGCAGCCCCACGTGAACACTCCCAGCCCCATACTGCGAGGCTTCCAGCCGCAGGACGTGCCACAACTGGGCGGCTACGACATCACTACCGCAAAAGATGAGTCGCTAGTTGGCCTCATCTCCGACCAGGGCCACCCGATCCTTGCGCAGTGGAACTATGGGCTTGGCCGGGTCGTCGCGTTTACATCGGAAACTGGGCCGGCGTGGGCCGGAAAGTGGCTCACCTGGGACGATTTCGCACGCTTCTGGAGCCAGACCGTCCGCTGGAGCATGGCAAGCCCCGTCGACCACCAGCTACAGGCCTCTATTGAAATGCGGAGTACGGAGTTCGGAATGGGGAACGACGCCTCCGGTTCCGAACTCCGCACTCCGAACTCCGCACTGGGAATGGCTCACCTGGTTGTAGAGAGCCTCAATCCTGACAACAGCTTTGCAGACCTGGCGGACGTGACGGCGGGCATTCGCGCACCCTCCGGTGCCGTTACAACCACCGTGCTCATACAGACCGCGCCGGGACGCTACGAGGCCGATGTGCCTATCTCCGAGCCGGGGGCGTATGAGGTCCGCCTCAACCGCCCCGACCCCGACTCGTTTTCTCCCGTAACCGAGACTGCGGGCTTCAGCGTGCCTCTCAGCCAGGAGATGGTGAACGCGGGCACGAATGACCGCCTCCTCCAACGTCTCTCTCTGGAAGCGCCCTACTTAAGCCTTGATCCCAAGGCCGCCCTCGACCGCACCGCTCTCCCGCGCTCCCAAAACAACCACGAGCCGCTGTGGGGGTACGTTATAGCGCCCGCGCTGCTACTGCTGTTAGTGAGCGTGGCGGTGAGGAGGCTGGCGTTCAACTTCGGGCCTCGCAAGCAAACATAGCCACACCCTGAGATGCGGCTATGAGGGCACAACATCAAACAATAACTAGAAAACTAACGCTGGGTACGTTTGCCGCTCTTGTTGCCGTGGCAGCATTCTCACTCTCAGGCTGCCAGGACTCGCGGCCGGTTCCGGTACCGACGCCAACCACAGTGAGCAAATCGGTCACGCCAGAGCCGAACTTTGCTTTCATCTTTGAATGGACTACCTGTGGCGTATATACCCTCACCACCTTCGACAATAAGCTAACACTTATGAGGATGATGCAACCACCTGCTTTTACGATAGACTTTACGCTGTCGGAGCAGGAACTGGGCAAGATTTACCAGAAGATGGTAGACATTGACCTCTTCACTTACCCTCAAGAGTTCTCAATCCAACTCCCCCCTGACGTAATGCGGGTCTATGGTATAGCGTCACGCTATCACTTCGACATCCAAAGTGGCAGTCAAAGAAAAGTGGTAAGTTGGAATGACGAATTCAGCGAGCCTGCTGACATGCCCTGGAGGGCTGAAGATAGCGAGCCTGGCAAAACGCAAGCAGCCAAGCTAAGAGAATTGATAGAGCTGATCAAGCAAATAGTAAAAAGCCATCCTGAATTCAAGCAGCTTCCCACACCCGCAGGCTGTGGGTAACGCGATGAAGGGTATTGGAGGAAAGATGATTAGAGGATTGCGCTATTGGCTGATAAGCCCACTATAATTGGAGAGGCTGTAGAGCCCATATTCTTTGCAACGCCATCTGAGTTGCGGGCGTGGCTTGAGGAGCACCACGCCAATGCCCAGGAACTCTGGGTTGGCATCTACAAGAAAGACTCCGGTAAGCCAAGCATTACCTGGCCCGAGGCTGTAGACCAGGCGCTCTGCTTTGGCTGGATAGACGGCATACGCAAGGGCATTGACAGCGTCAGCTACAAAACCAGGTTCACGCCACGGAGAGCGCGCAGTAACTGGAGTGCCGTAAATATCAAGCGCGTTGCGGAGCTAAAGGAACTGGGACTTATGCGCCCTGCCGGCCTCAAAATATTTGAGGAAAGGGTGGAAGAGAAGTCAGGGATATATTCCTATGAACAGCGAAATGCGGCAGAGCTTACTGAGGCATATAAGGAGCAGTTCCGCGCCAATAAGAAAGCCTGGGACTTCTTTCAAGCTCAAGGGGCCGGGTATCGCCGGACCGCTACCTGGTGGGTCATAAGCGCGAAGAAAGAAGAGACAAGGCTAAAGCGGCTTGCCAGGCTCATCGAAAGCTCCGAACAGGGGCGCACTATATGAGTCGGCAGACCGTAGGGTCACTCCTTTTGTAAAATCTGTCGTCCGTCGTCCGTCGTCCGTCGTCCGTCGTCCGCCATCGCTCAATCGTTCAAAGTGCTCTCAGCAACGGGGCTGTAGACTTGCTCATCTTCCAGCCAGCCACTCTGTATCGGGTTTACCGACAGCTTACCTGAGAAGTGGGCCACGCAATTGCGCCCGTTACCCTTGGCCTCGTACAGGGCGCGGTCTGCCGCCATCACCAAGGCGGTCTCTGAGGGTACGGCCTCCGTCAGGCTGGCTACGCCCAGGCTTGCTGTGACCGGCACCTCAACGGATGTCCCGGCATCATCCGTATAAGTGAAGCGGTGGCCTTCTATCATGGAGCAGAGGTGTTGGGCTACGTTCCGGGCATCGCTACCTTCCGTCTCCAGCAGTAAGATCGCGAACTCCTCGCCTCCATAGCGCGTGATCTTATCGGTCGAGCGTACGTGGGCGCGGAAGAGCTGAGCCATCCAGCGCAAGACCTCGTCGCCTACCTGGTGCCCATGCGTGTCGTTTATCGACTTGAAGTGGTCAACGTCAATCATCAGTAGCGAGAGGGGGCGGCCGTAGCGCAGGCAACGACTGACCTCTTCTGAGAGGATTCGCTTCATCTCGCGGCGGTTATACAGTCCCGTCAACTCGTCCATGATAGCCAGCTCGCGCAGGGCGTCCTCTGCTCGCTTGCGCTCGGCTATCTCCAGCTCCAACTCGCGGTTTGCCAGCTGCAATTGCTCTGTACGCTCCTCTACACGCTGCTCCAACTCCTTGTTTAACAGGTTGATCTCGCGCTCGATACGCTTCCTCTCGGTGACGTCGCGCATGATGGCGCTGTAGAAAGGAGGGGTATCCTCGCCTGTCTTCCAGGTAGAAAGCGAAAGCTCCAACGGGAATTCCGTTCCATCTTTGCGGATTCCGAGCATCTCCACGGTCCTGCCTATAAGGTTTGCCCCATCAGGGCCATTCAACTGCTCGATGCCTTTGTTGAGTGCGGCTCTATGCCTCTCCGGTGTCAGGATAGCCGAGGGTTTGCCTAGAGCTTCTTCTTCGGTATAGCCGAACATGCGCTCCGCGCCCCTGTTCCAGGAGATAAGATTGCCCTCGCTGTCGGTAGCGATTATGGCGTCATTGGCGGACTGCGTGACCGAGCGGAACCTCAACTCCGATTCGCGTAGCGATCCTTCTGCGCGCTTGCGCTCGACCACGCGGCCAAGCTGCTTACCTATATGTGCCATAACCTCCATCAAGTCGCTTCCAGGCTCCACTACCTTCTCGGAAAAGAACTCCAATACCCCTACCACCTCATCGCCCGCGAGCACAGGGAATGCAAAAGCCGAACTGACACCGGCATCCTTCGCCATATCGGTCCTGATGAAGTCAGAATTAGCCTGCACGCCCGTCATTATCATCGGCTTGCCCGTTAGCAGCACCTGTCCCGGCAAGCCGACCCCTCTGGTGAATCGCACCTCGTCCGTAGCGTGGGTGAAGGCACGGTACCGCTCCGGGTCCCCCGTGGACCATAAGTTTGTAGAAACGAGCAAATCAGGTGTGCCATCGGCGGTCAGCCAGAGGTGCCCAACTTCCCACCCGGTCAGGGCGCATACCCGCTGCAATGCTATGCCCATCGCTTCTTCTATGGTAGAGGCGCTGTTGGCAGCTGAGGCCACCGCCTGAAGTAGCTGCACGAACGATATATTGCGCTCTAACGCATCGTCCGCGAGCCGATGCTCGGTAACGTCTCGCGCCAGGCAAACGATAGCGACTTCTTCTCCCTTATCTCCCTCCAACACAGAAGCTGACAGGCTCAAAATACGGGCCTGTCCATCCTTTTCCGGGAAGGTGCTCTCGTAGTTGCGTATCGTCCGGCGACGCACGAGGGCAAGTAACCTCTCTGAAAAGAGATGCCCTCCCGCGGTATCCCTTACAAGCTTGCCTTCCAGTCCCTGGCCTTCAGGATCGAATAGCTCAAGAGCGCTGCGGTTCGCCAGCCGCACTATCCCGTCGCTGTCCAGCACGAGCAAAGCGTCGGTCATAGTATCCATGACCTGCTGTGCCGCGAAGGCCGGGGTGATGTCCACGAGACGATAGCGCCAGACTGTCACGGCTGACACCGCCAGAAAACCGAGGATGGCGAAGTATCCGAAGGGGTAAAGAGGTATCCCATACGCCGGTACGAAATCAATAGCCCCCGCACAGCCTATAGCTGTGGCAACCATCAGCCATTTTATCCGCGAGTGTTGCGTCGTGCCGGGCGTGGTCTCGCGATACCCACGCCAGTAGTTGAACATGCAGGCTGCCAATATGGTGAGTAAGAAGAGCATAAACGCCAGGCCGAGCTGGTCGTACTTCGGGTAATATCCCCATGAGTATTTGTACACTCCTCCCACTACCGCGTCTGCGGAGAAGGTCGCTACATAGAAGAAAACCGAGAGTAGCCACGTCGCTCGGACGGAGAGCCGGTGCCTGCTGTAGCTACCCAGCACTACTACCGAGAATTGGTACGCAGCAGGAGCTATAAAGAGCACTCCCAGGTGCCCAACCCTCGCCCACCAGAGCGCCGCCGCCTCGGTGGTGGCAGAGTACATCCAGGAGTAACTGAAGAGCCAGACGCCGACGGCCAGAGTAAGAAAAAGGAAGGAGATGCTGACGCCGGAAACGTGCTCTCGAAAGAGGACCAGAGATGCCAGGAGGAGTACTGCGGCTGCCGCCACCAGTGAAGGTACTGAGTAGGGACTGAAAGTATAGCTGGCTGTGTCGAAAAGTTGTGCTATCATAAGTGCCCTCTTTGTGTACTATTTTGACATACTTTTGGCCGAAAGTCTGTAGTACTTTCGTCTAAATTTATTTGTAGTAATTATCGTTGTCGTAGCTGACTTATATACCCCTTGGTCGTCCTGTAATAAACCGGGACTTAGGTCCCCGTGAGGTTATGACGATGGTCTATGGTTTGCCGCAATAGGTAGGGCTATACTCATTTTGCAGGTTTGCACAGGAATTCTACAGATATTCAAACCACTAAACCGATAAACAAATAGAAGGAGATAAAGAAAAATGAACCCTACACTAAGAATTAGCAAAGTAATCAGGACACTAGGACTCATGGGCATCATGCTGGCACTGGCCGGGTTGGTGGCGAACACCCCCTCCGCCTCGGCAGGCAGGATTAAGCCGGCCGATAGCAGGGTAGTGGTCTACCCCATATTCCCCTCGACAGAGACGCAAGCTACCGCTGCAATCATGGTCTATGACAGCAATGGCTACCCCGTCGCTAAGGGAACTGCAAGCAACGAAGAGAGCTTCGTCGCAACCCTTGCCCCAGGCGGCTATACGGTAAGCGTATTCGCAGATGGCTACGCCGACTACAATGAGATCGTCAAGCTTGACGGTGGGCAGAGTGTTACGGTAAAAGCACCCCTCAGCGCGACAGCACCCGTTCCGATGATGGCTTATGGCCAGGTAGTGGTGCGCGCTATCTTCCCCCCAACCGCTGGGGACGCAACTAGCGCTGATGTAGTCATTTCGGACATGGATGGCACCGCCATCTCCAAGGGAACTGCGGATAGCCAGAGCGACTTCACGGTAGACCTCGCCCCCGGCACGTATCGCGTAACCTTATATGCACAGGGCTACAATGACTACAACGAGGACATAGAGGTTGCTTCTTCGGACACAGTCACGGTCAAGGCAGCTCTCACCCCGCTTGTGCTTGATGGCACGATAGTGGTAACAGTTATTGTCCCTCCGACAAATTTGGAGTATGGCCCTGCTGAAGTTAGAATTCGGGACGAGAATAACAACTTAGTCGCCGATGGAATCGTAGATAGGGACCAAAACTTCGTAGCAACTCTTGCGCCCGGCCGCTATACGATAACCGCGTCTGCACAAGGCTACAATGAGTACACCGAGGCCGTCGAGGTTATTTCTGGAGAGACAGCCGCAATCGAGGCATTCCTCACCCGGTGAACTCTCGTATGTCCGTAGGTAAATAATCTAACGATTAGCGCCTTACAGGGGTAAAATGAGCGAAGCTGTCACCAGGGGCAAAGTATCTTGATAAGGGGGGACTCAAGTCTGCGTGAAAACCCCAGGATGAGTCAGACTGGGAACCGACCAATCACCTGATCATACTCTCGTTGTGCCTCACTGATAGCTAGCCGAGAGTAGATTTCCAGGGATTGTCGGCTCGCATGCCCAGAGTATGACTGGCTCAGCGCGTCGTCGATGCCCTGCTTCTTCAGCCCCGTTAGCAGGAAGTGTCGCAGCTGGTGAGATGAGATGTTGCGTTCCAAGCCTGCTGCCTCTGCATAGCGTTCCAGCATTAGGCGCGCCCCACGGTCGCTGTACCGTTTCTTCCATGACGACTCGAACAGATGTACAGCACCCTTCTCCCGCATACGCTCCATGTGCATTCCCAGTGCCATTAGGGAGCTGTAGAGCACCCAAAAACCGCGCTCTAGGTTGCAAACTCCTCACCATAGAGAGTTTGTTATCAATTCCTTTGTATTCGCCTTCTTGACGGGCATCAATTTGCGTTACTGGCCGGTAGCTTGTGATGTTTTGTCACCCACCTTTGACCCTTTTTCACTATTCTGCAACCTGTTTATACCGCCTCTTATATCTTCTCCGCCTATAGTTAAGGCATCGACCAAAGCCAAACAGCAAATTCAATAGTGACCAGGCTCAGGAAAAGCGCGAACCGAATTCCACACGATTCCTGAGAAGGGCGAAGAGAAGGATTTTCTCACACTGGCGGCGGCCAACCTATCAAACTCTAAACATTTTTCGTAGGAGGATAAAATCATGACACGGGAACTTCGTTGGCGAATCATCGCATTGCAAGTAGTAATGGTAGTGGTATTGGTAGCAGGAGCGGCAATGTCGTTCTGGGGTAGCAACTTCACGAACGAGCAGATCAGCGGACAGTTAGCGCCTCAGAAGATATTCTTCCCCAAGGACGTTTCAACTGTGCCGGAGCCAGAGAAGAGCGCATTACAGCCGTATCTCGGCCAGCAGGTACTGAACGGGGAGCAGGCTCACATCTTTGCGGAGAATTACCTCGGCCTGCATCTTCGGGAGCTAGCAGATGGCAAGGTTTACTCGGAGCTTTCCACCGAGGCTCGCCTCGAGAAGGACCCGGCTCTGAAGGCGAAGAAGGACGGGCTTGTACAGACAGCATTCCGTGGCGAGACCCTTCGCTCGATGTTGAACCAGGCATGGGCATTCTCAATCTTCGGTACGGTAGCCCTATACGCTGGGTTCGGCCTGGGGGCTGTGGCGCTGATAGTGCTGGGGGCGCTGGTGTTCGAGCTTTTCTTCGCCAAGAAGCCAATAGAGGTGAAGGCAACTTCCCCTTCCTTCACTACCGCTCCCACCAGGGCGTAGAGTAAGAAGAGTTGGCCGCCACACAATTGAATAATACGGGCGGGAGTGGGCCAGGATATCTCCTGGCCCACCTCTTTTTGCAACGAATATGCACCCAGCGTTTACTCTCTTTTTCACCTTCAGTCTGTAATATGGAGATAAGAGGCAATATGGCGTAAGTTGCGGTACTATGCTCGCCCTATCAAATATCCAAGCTAGTTTGCAGGCAGGAGCCTGCCATAGTAAGAGACGTAACAAACGTTCGAACGTTCATAGGGAATCTACAAGCTAGAGGTATATCGGGCGGATTATGAGTTGTACAAGGAGACCTTTAAGATCGTATACCGCCAGACCACCGATGTGCAGGCATCTATGCAGTCTAATGTACGCATGGGAGTGGTAAGTCTCTTCGTGGGAGACCCTATAAAAGGGACACCTATAGCGGGCGCAAGCGTGACGAACTGAAGGCAGGCTACTATGAACTGCTTATAACCGCCAAGGGCTACAAGGCTCATGAGCAGAAGTTCCAGGTCGCGGGGGATGTTGACATCAAGGCGATGCTTGAGGCAGTAGCGGAGCCAGAGGGTGTGCTTATGATGCAAGTGCTAGATGCTATAGGGAAAGGCCCTATCTATGCGGCGAACGTCTCCATCTACAATGCGGGCGGGCAGTTGATCAAGGAGGGCCTCACAGGGAAAGATGGCTCCTTCATGGCGAGCCTGACTGACGGCATCTACGTTGTAGAGGTAGCCACTAAGGGGTATACCGCGTACAAAGATAAGGTTGTAGTTGCCAGCAGCGCGGATACTTTCCTGGAAGTCCTCATGGTCCAGGAAGGTCGGTAGATGGGTCGGGCGAAAGCAGACTTACTCAATAAGCATAAAACTAGGCGGGTGTGCCGCCTAGTTTTATGCTTCCTAATTATTCCTGAGAATTATGAGGCAGCAGGAAGGGTGAGAGTGAATATGCTTCCACCACCTGGTGCAGCGTCGACCCGCACCCGCCCCTTGTGCATCTCAGCTACCTTGCGGGCGATAGGGAGGCCCAACCCCGTTGAAGGCGTGCGGTCGGTGCGGTGCAGGCTGCTGCGGTAGAAGCGATCAAATATCCGCTCGCGCTCCTCCTCAGGCACTCCTGGACCGTTGTCGCGCACCGCTATCTGGCACTCATCACCCGACCGTATAGCTTTTATCTCCACCTGGGTGTTAGGTGGAGAATATTTGTTGGCGTTGGAGAGGAGGTTGATCACCACTTGCTCAAGTCGCTGCCTGTCCCCACGAACGCCGCAGTACGTCTCCGGCAGGCGCACATCCAGCTTCTGATGCTTGCTCTCAAATAGGGGCGCGACCGATTCCACGCTGGCGGTGACCACTTCTCGCAAGTCGAGGTCCTCCACTGTGAATGTGGCTTTTCCCTGTTCAAGCCGCGTCAGGTCGAGGAGGTCGTTCACGAGGGAGTGCATTCGCTTGCTCCCCTCAACGATCAGGCCGACCAGGTCAGCGATGCGCGAGTCGATCTGCTCTTGAACAGCCAGCAACTCTAGCTGCTCACGTGCCAGGCCTGCGGACATAACTATTGTGGTGAGGGGCGTGCGCAGTTCATGAGCGGCTGTAGACAGGAATTCGTCCTTCATCTGCTCAAGTTCGCGTAGACGCTGCTGCTCGCGCTCCGCAGCCTCACGGCCCCTCTGCGCCTCTTCATAGAGGCTGGCGTTGTAAATGGCGGTGCTCGCCACCGCCCCGAACGCTTCCACCAACTGCACAGCGCCCTGGTCGAACCCGTCGGGCCTATCAGCATAAGTGGAAAGCACCCCCAACATCTCGCCGCCAACCATAAGAGGAACTGCAACCAACGAACGGACCGGCTTTCCTACAAGCTGCGGAAAGACGATATCCTCTGCCTCCTGGTTGGTGTCACCCACGACCTGGGTCTTCCCCGACTGCACAGCACGGCCCGCCACGCTTCTATCAACGGGAAGCTGCGCAGGCTCGGAAGTGAATGACTGCTCCAGTCCGAGAGCGTAACGGGCGACGAAGTGCCTTGCCTCGCCCTGTTCTGCCCTGGCCTGCTCATCATCGCCTGAAGAGATCCGCTCCAGAAGGTAAACAGCCGCACCCGCCGCATCCAGCAAGTCTACCGCCGATTGCACTATCAACTGTATCACTTCATCCAGACGCACTGAGCGGTTTATCGCCTGGCTAACCTTGAAGAGGGCACTCGACCTGGCTCTCTCCCGACGTGCAAGGTCGAGCGCCTGCACGTTCTCCGCGTGTAGCTCGGCATTAGTGAGCGCGGTCGCTGCGTGGGTTGCGAGGAGCTGTACCAGCCACTCGTCTTCCTCGTTGAATTCGGGGCCGTCTATTTTGTCGGTGAGATAGAGGTCGCCCATCAGCTTGCCGCGCACGAATATCGGCACGCCCAGCAGGCTGGTCATCGGTGGGTGGTTAGGTGGAAAGCCGGAGCGGCGCGGGTCTTTGCTCATGTCGGGGATGCGCAGGCTGCGCCCTGCTCTCAGCATCACGCCGAGCAGGCCGTGGCCCCGAGGCGGCGCGCCGATCTTCTCTCGCTCGGTCTCTGAGATGCCGGAGGTGGGGAAGCGCTTAATATAGCCATCATCGCCAAGCACGCCTAGTGCCGCATAGTTGCAGCCGACCATTTCACGCGCTACATCAACGATACGTTGGAGCAAGCTGTCAAGATCAAGCTCGCTTGTGATGGCTACTGCTCCCTTGTTCAGCGCCAGCAGTTGCTCCACGCGCGCTTCAGCCCGAGGCGCCTGTGCCTCCGGTTGCTTCGGATCGGAAATAGCTCTAGCGGAGCTCAATAGCTCTCCTTTGAAGAAGGAAAAGGGATAAAGGATAAATTAGGAGCCGACTTATCCTTTTTCCTTTACCTCTTCAGCGGGGGTGAGGCGTGCGAACCTGTAGCCGACGGAGCGTTCAGTGAGAATGTAGTGGGGATGCTCGGAGTCGTCCCCTAGCTTCTTGCGCAGCCTGCTGATATACGTCTTGAGGTAGTCCATGTCGCCCCGGTACTCGTCCCCCCACACTTTTGAGAGGAGCATGTCGAATGGGAGCACCCGGCCAGCGTTGCGCACTAGTTGGTAGAGGAGCTTGTACTCGGTAGGGGTGAGCTTCACCGGCTCGCCGCGCACTGTTACTTCTCGGCTATCGAAGTTTACCGCGACATCGCCTGATACGAACGAGGGCATCGCGCTGATGGGCGCGGAGAGATCGGCCCGTCGCAGCACAGCTTTTATGCGGGCGAATAGCTCCAGGTGGCTGAATGGCTTCACAAGGTAGTCGTCCGCACCCAACTCCAGCCCCTTGACCTTGCTCATTTCGTCACCGCGAGCGGTCAGCATCAAGACAGGGGCGTCCGCCACCTCGCGTATGTGTTGCAAGACCTCGAAGCCACTCATGTGGGGCATATTCACGTCAAGGAGCGTAACGTCAGGAGAGATGTCAAGGAACTTTCTCCAACCCTCTTCGCCGTCCGAGGCGGTATGCACCTCGGCATCTTGCCACTGGAATTGGAGGCCGATAGTAACGGCCTCTACAATGCTCTTGTCGTCGTCCACTATGAGAAACTTCATGTTGGCGTACCTGACCTATTGCTTGGTTATGCAACTATACGCTGCTTGGTTACGTCTATCTCACTTTGCCTATTATAGCAGACGGAGAAGCAGGGTGCGCACTACAAGAATAGAGGCTACGGCTTCGTATTGCCCCTACAACTACGCCCTCCGGACGCCTGATATTCACTATTCTTTTTCCCAGATATACCCGCGGTGCAACCTGCGTGCACTATCATGATTATGACCTGGACTGTCCGGTCGGAAAGAGAAGGCTGAGGAGGATAAATCGATGAGCAAGCAGCAGATACTGGTGCGGGAGTGGATGTCGTCCCCCGTCGAGGTGGTCGGCACGGATACCACAGTGGCCGACGCTTACAACACAATGATGCGCAAGGGGATACGCCGCCTGCCGGTTGTAGAAGATGAGCGATTGGTAGGCATCGTGACCCTGGGCGACCTGAGAGAGGCCCGGCCATCGCCTGCCACCAGCCTGAGCATTTACGAGCTGAACTACCTGCTCGCCAGGTTGACCGTCGGCCAGGTAATGTCGCACAACCCGTTCACTGTCACAGCCAACACTCCTATACAGAAGGCTGCCCGCATCATGCTGGATCGTAAGGTCAGCGGCCTGCCGGTTGTGAACGAAGAGGGCCGCATCGCGGGCATTATCACGGAGTCGGACATTTTCAGGATGCTCATTGACCAGTGGAGCTATTTCACTGTGCAGCACGTAGATCCCGGACTGGTGGCATCACTAATGGCGCAGGAGATAGCGAGGTAGGACGATAGACGATAGACGATAGACGATAGGCGATAGGCGATAGGCGATAGGCGATAGGCGATAGGCGATAGGCGATAGGCGATAGGCGATAGGCGATAGGCGATAGAGAATAAGGACCTGAACTAATAAAAGGAGCTTGAGATGATAGGCACTTCGAATGACACCAGAGACACGAAAGGGACAAAAGTAAATCTTGCTGCCACCGGGGAGCCTATAGCGCAGTTGAAGAGCTATCAGCTCAGCAGGTCTGGCCTTGCTAAGTCACTCGACCCTCAACAGGTGCAGGCATCTCACGCAAGTCCCTCCTTTGCCGCTCGCGTCCAGTCTCCGTCTGATTGCATCGCAGGCTGGCCGGAACAATACTACAGTAAGCTCACCACGGCAGGCGAAGCGCTCAAGCTGGTGAAGTCTGGTATGTGCGTGTACGTGGGCGGTGGGTGTGGGGAGCCACTCGTGCTGGCAGAGGAGCTTGTGTGGCGAAAGGACGAGTTACGCGACGTAGAGATCGTGCAGGTGCTCACGTCAGGGCACGCTGCCTATTCAACTCCTGGCATGGAAGAGTCGTTTCGCGTCAACTCCCTTTTCATCGGTACGAACGTGCGGGCAGCGATACAGGATGGGCGCGCCGATTTTACGCCCGTATTCCTGCATGAGATACCGAGGCTCTTCAGCGAAGGCCACCTCCCTATCGATGTAGCCCTCATCTCGGTCTCGCCGCCCGACGAGCATGGCTATTGTAGCTACGGCGTCGAGGTGGGCGTAACCAAGCCGGCAGCCGATAACGCCTGCATAGTCATCGCGGAGATCAACCCGAATATGCCTCGCGTGTGGGGGCAGTCTTTCATCCACCTGAGCCGGATCACATGTTGCGTACCTGTAGACTACGCCCTCCCCTGCGCACCACAGAGCAGTCCCAACCCCTTGCAGCAGCAGATAGGAAGACATATAGCGGATTTGATTGAAGATGGCGACACGTTACAGATGGGCATTGGAGCAATCCCCGATGCGGTACTCAGCTTCCTGGGTAGCAAACGCGACCTCGGAATACATAGCGAAATGTTCTCGGACGGCATCATAGACCTGGTACAGGGAGGGGTGATCACCGGCAAGCGCAAGAACTTCCTCCCAGGCAAGATCGTTGCCGCATTTATGCTTGGGACCGAGCGCCTCTACAGGTTCGTGCACGACAACCCCATCATCGAGATGCGCCCCGTAGACTTCACCAACGATCCATTCACTATCAGCCGCAACGACAACATGGTAGCCATCAACTCGGCGCTCCAGGTGGACCTGACGGGACAGGTATGCGCCGACTCGATAGGTTGCAAGTTCTACAGCGGCGTGGGGGGTCAGGCGGACTTCATCCGAGGTGCGGCCCATTCCAAAGGGGGCAAACCGATTATTGCCTTGCCTTCTACGGCGCTGCACGGCAGTGTATCCAGGATCGTGCCGATGCTCGGCCCGGGGGCCGGAGTGACCACCACGCGTAACGACGTGCATTACGTGGTTACCGAGTATGGGGTGGCCCACCTCTACGGCAAGAGCGTGCGGCAAAGGGCCGAAGAGTTGATAAAGATAGCCCACCCCGACTTCCAGGCTGAGTTGCGGGCAGCGGCCCAGGGCAGGTGCCTGCTTCGCTAAAGGATAAAGGAAGAAGGATAAGTTGACTCTAATTTATCCTTTATCCTTTATCCTTTTGAACAAAGGAGAAGTGTCATGTCGTCCAGGTCCAGGGATGAGTATGTGGAGGCGGTGAAATCTCAACTCGCCGGATGGGACGATGAAATCGAACGATTCGATGCCAGGGCGGACATCATACTGATGAAGCTTGAAGAGAGATATTATGACCTGCTTCGAGCGCTGCGCACACAGGAGCGGTCCATCCGGGACAACCTCTATAAGCTCGGCACCGTCAGTGGCGATAACTGGATGTCGCTCAAATCGTGCCTGGACAGAGCCTCCCGCGATATGGAGCATGTTCTGAGCGTGGCTGCTCAAGAGATAAAGTAGAGAGTGATCGCCTGAGCCACGTTGATAAAACGGATAATTGTCAGGCGCACTCAGGAAGAGGGTAAGGAGGAGAACGATGGATAAGTGTATATTAGTTCCACTGGATGGCTCGGCTTTGGCCGAGATGGCGCTACCACATGCGGTGGCGCTTGCCCGTACCATGAGCAAAGAGCTAATCTTGGTGCGCGTGGTGCCCATGCCCCTGGCATACAACCAGGCAATATGGGGGGCACCGGTCCCCACGAGTGTATGGGAAATATCGGAAGAGGAGGCAAAGAGCGCGCGAGAACACCTGGCGAGAACAGCAGAGAAGCTAGACCATCTCAACATCGAGGTCCATACGCAGGTCTTAGAGGGCGATCCCGCGGCTATGATCATCGCATATGCGGAGCAACACCCCCGTGTGGCGACGATTGCGATGTCAACGCACGGTCGCAGCGGCCTGGGCAGGTGGTTCTTCGGCAGCGTAGCCGAGAAGGTTCTCCAGGCTGCCCCTGTACCTCTGCTGCTGGTGCGGGCTGCAGAGAGTGAGTCAGCCCGGGCACCTCGCGCACTCGATGAGGCCAGGTACGACACCATTCTCGTCCCCCTGGATGGATCGCCGCTCGCGGAACTGGCCGTGGAGCCTGCGCAACATATAGCTGCCACGACGGGGGCAAAGCTGATCCTGATCTCAGCTGTAGTTGGTCCACCGGTTGTTCCTGAACTGATTACCTCAGCCGAGGAGCGGACGCTATGGGACCAGGAGATCGAGTGGCAATCTTCTTATCTGGGAGAGGTGAAGGCCAGACTCCTCGCGGAAGGACTGGAAGCAGACTCGCGAGTCGTGAGCCAGCCGCCTGCAGAGGCGATAGTGCAGATGAGCGAACGTGGGCACGCCGACTTGATCGTGATGTCAACACATGGCAGGGGTGGGCTGCAACGCCTGTGGCTAGGTAGCGTCGCGATTAAGGTCGTGCGGGGCACTGGGCTGCCCGTACTACTGGTAAGGGCAAAAGAGCGGGTTGCCTCGCCTGAATTGCAGCACCAGGCCGCGCCTTTGGCCCTGCTGGCGAACGTCTAGCAGCCAGAGCCAGACGAATATTGCGCGTCGCTGTTCGCCTCAAGCAAAACGGAGGAGTTGGCTATAATGGATCTCACAACTACTTATCTGGGGATGACGTTGCGCTCACCTATAGTGGTAGGCGCTTCTCCCCTCTCGGAGCGCATCGAGAAGATCAAGCGGGCCGAGGCCGCAGGGGCGGCGGCGGTAGTGCTATACTCGCTGTTCGAGGAGCAGTTGCACTACGAGCCACGTGTGATGCGCCGCGTCACTGACGACACTTACAAAGCCTCCGAGGTGAGCCGCTACTTCCCCCGGCAATCGGAATACCATCTGGCAGCAGAGGCGTATCTAGAGCACATCTACGGGGCCAAACAAGCTGTTTCGATTCCGCTTATCGCCAGCCTCAACTGCACATCGAGCGGCTCGTGGACTGAGTATGCAAAACAGATAGAGCAGGCGGGCGCAGACGCACTCGAGCTGAACATCTACTACATCCCAACCGACCCATACCTGTCGGGTGCCCAAGTCGAGCGCACGTACATCGAGATAGTGGAGGAGGTACGCTCGGCGGTGACGATACCCATGGCGGTGAAGCTGGGGCCATACTTCAGCAACGTAGCGAATATAGCGTGGAAGCTCGAAACAGCAGGGGCCGATGGCCTCGTCCTCTTCAACCGCTTTTACCAGCCGGATATTGACCCGGAAGAGATGGAGGTGAAGCCGCACATCCTCCTCAGCACACCCCAGGCGATGCGTCTCCCATTGCGGTGGATAGCTATCCTGTATGGGCGGATACACGCCGACCTCGCGGCGAGCGGCGGTATCCATGAAGCCCGTGACATCGTAAAGATGCTCATGGCCGGAGCGAGCGTCACTATGCTCTGCTCGGCTCTCTTACGGCGGGGGATCAATTACGTCAGTTACCTAGAAACGGAACTGACCAGATGGCTGGAGGAGCATAAGTACGGGTCGGTGAACGAGATACAGGGGCTGATGTGTCAGGAGCGTTACGAGGACCCTACCGCCTTCGAGCGCGCCCATTATATCCGCACTCTACAGAGCTACGAACAGCCCGTCAATAGCTTGTAGACTCGCTGGCTAATCTCGACTACCTCGCGCTGGATGGACTGGTCGTGATCGGTGGTGACGATACTCTCAGCTATGCTGCCAGGCTGAAGGACGAGGGCGCACGCGTATGGAGCATACCCAAGACGATGGATAATGACGTGCCCGGCACCGATTATTGCATCGGATTCCAAACCGCTATCAATCGAGCCTCGGAGTTCATCGAGCGTATACGCTCCACGGCAGGCTCCCACAGGGAAACGGTGCTCTTCCGCTTGTTTGGCCGGGACGCAGGCTTTACGGCGCTTGAAACTGCTATCGTAACGTGGGCTGACCGGGTGCTGATACCCGAAGTGCCTGCTGATATTGACAGGCTGGCCGAGCTTGTTTCGAACGATAGGCGAAACCCCTCCGGCTATTCAATAGTATTGCTGGCTGAGGGCGCCAACCTGGGTGTGTCCGTGCCGGAGGTTGGCGCGCCTGACGCCTACGGCCACCGCAAGAAGGCTAACGTAGCCGAGTTCCTGGCCGCCGAGCTGGGGGAGCGACTTCCCGAAGTGCGCTTCCTGCCGGTGGACCTGACGTACATCCTGCGGAGCGGAGAGCCGGATGTCTACGATAAGAGGATGGCTATCTTCTATGCGAACCTTGTGATGAGCTTGGTCGAGCAGGGTACAGAAGGTGTGATGGCTGCCCACCGGGATGGCCAGTTTGTCTGCACAGGCATCCCAGACAAGAGTGTACCCTCTAGGCGTGTAGACCCTGACGACTATAACGCCGAGCGCTACCGGCCAAATTTTGAGCGCATCAGCGGCCCGTACAGGCCCACGAGAGCGTAGGATCCCAGGCTCAAGAAATCATAAAAGCATGAAAATGGGTGGCAGCGCCACCCATTTTCATGCTTTTTCACCCATTTAACACCGACATTTACCGGACGGTATACCGTGCGAGGATATAGTGTACTCAAGGGAATCTCAACATGGGGAAGAAAGCATACGGTGCTGAAATCGCTTCAGGCAGGAGTAGCCGGCACGCAGTGGCTCCTGGAGCGACTACGACAATTGTAATGAGTGCGCCAGGAGAAAGGAGCATCAGTTGTGAAGACTTACAATTCTAGGATCAAAGCGAAACCGAAGGTAGTTGTGCTGGGTGGGGGCTTTGGCGGGCTGGAGAGCGCTCTGTACTTGCGCAAGCATATGCCGGACCAGGCAGAGATAACCCTCGTGTCCAATGAGGATTACTTCCTCTTCAAGCCCAACACCATCTATGTACCCTTTGGCCTCGACCCCAACAAGCTCAAGCTGGGACTGGCGCGCCCAACCAGGCGCAAGGATATTAGGTTCGTACAGGCTCGGGCTTTGGAGATAGACCCTATCTCCAGACATGTTGGCTTGGATAGTTACAGCTACGGCTACAAAGTCGCCTACGATTACCTGGTGGTCGCCACTGGTGCAAGTATGAAGCCCGATACAGTACCGGGACTGAGCGAGTTCGCCCACCCCATCTGGACGCCTGATAATATGCTGAGGCTGCGCTCCAGCTTTCAACAGCTGGTAGCTGAAGCCAAGGAAGTCAGCCACCAAGGAAACCGTCGAAGGGTGCTATTCCTTGTGCCACCCAACAACAATCACTCAGGTCCACTCTACGAGATGACACTGATGCTCGATACATGGCTGCGCCGCAAGAATGTGCGTGAGAATGTTGATGTCGTCCTTTCAACTTATGAGGAAGAGTACATCCAGGCGTTCGGACCCAAGATGCATGATGTGGTGAGCCAGGAATTTGTGGCTCGCGGCATCACAGGCTACAGCCGTTATGCGGTGGATAGAGTGGAGAGGGGCGAGGCAATATACCGCAACGGCGAGCGTCTACCCTTCGATTTGCTGGTCACCCTCCCTCCATACGTGGCCTCCACGCGCTTCACCTCTCTACCTGTTGATGCTCGTGGCTTCATATCTACTGACCTCGCGAGCAGGCAGGTGACGGGACACCCGGAGATGTACGCGGTTGGCGATACGGCTGACTTCCCAATCAAGCAGGCTTACCTCGCCGCTCGCCAGGCAGATGCTGCTGCCGATCACCTGAGCTCACAGGTGCTTGGCACGGTGCCCCAGGTGGACTTCGAGCCATCGAGTATGTATGTGATGGAGGGATTTGACCGAGCTACCTTCGTGCAGGTGCCTCTACGGCTGACCGGCATACCGGACAGGCCTATCGAGGTCAGCACCGAGGATGAGGACTCTTACAGGGTGGGCTCTTCACGAATGTGGCGGCTAGGCAAGCTGGCGCTGGGCGTCTATCTCCCTTCTCGCTTCAAGGCGGGCAATCCATTCCATGCCGGTGCGCCCTGGAAGGGGCTGGAAGCTGGCGTAAAGCTCATGTCGGGCCTGATGGCGCGGTGAAACGAGCTTATGATACGTAGACCGCTTCCTCCTGCCTCGTGCTTACGGCTCCCTGCCCCCAACCCCCTTCCACCTATGGAAAGAGCGTTCAAAAATCATAAAAAGCATGGGAATGGGCGGCTACGCCGCCCATTCCCATGCTTTTTATGATTTTTGAACTTGGGATTCTACGCTTGCCAAGCGTAAATCTTAAATTCGGGATGAGCATGTTGATTCGCAATAGAGGTTCTGCTATCTCTTTCCGTGAGCGCCCAATAAAGAAGCTGGGCTAACACAACCACTGATTCTTAAGGCGTTGTTCACCGACCTTTTACCTCTCATCCACCTCTCGCTCGACCTACGCTAGGTACAATGATAATAAGTACCAGGTGTATATGAGTACCGTATAGAAAGAAATGTACGATTCACTGGAAAACAAGACAGCTTGTTAGAAGTAGGAAGCTGCCCGTTTAAGGAGCAAAGTAATGTTTATACAGGTAACCAGACTTGGAAGTAGACGATTGATTTTCCCGGCGCTTATGAGCGTAGTATTGCTGGTAAGTGCTATCCTCCCATTATCAGTCACAAACTATTATCCTCAAGAGGAGGGCAACCCAAAGCCGGACCTGGATGTCGGCAAGGTAACCCTTTCGTTCGAGCCGAATGAGGGGCAGGCAAGCGCGCCGGTGCGCTTTATAGCTCGTGCCCCAGGCAGCACCATTTATTTCTCGGCTTCCGGTGTGGCGATAGATGTGAAATCGGTTGCTGCTGACCAGGGAGTAAGCACTGACGCCACGGAGAAGGCCCCCAGGTCGAAGCTCGCGGCGTTCGAGGCGACGGTGAGCGGCGCTTCTTCGAGACCTGATGAAACCTCCCTGGCCAGTCCAGCTAACCTTCTTACCTCTTCGACCACAGTGCGAATGCAATTCATTGGCTCCAATCCCGCGCCTGAAATGGCAAACGGCGATCTTCTGCCCGGCAAGGTCAATTACCTTATGGGCAACGACCCTCGGCAGTGGCACAGCAACCTGCCGACCTATGCAGGCGTCGTGTACCGGGATCTCTACCCTGGTATAGACCTCAAGTACGAGGGTACAGCCTCCAACTTGAAGGGCACCTACACTCTCGCTCCCGGAGCCGACCCCGCCGGAATCCGCTGGGGCTACGGTGGGAGCAGCGCTGCATCAGTAGATGGGGCGGGGAACCTCCAAATCAGCTACCAACAGTCAGACGGCCAGGACCTGGCACTGACTTTGACCGAGCAAGCGCCGGTGGCCTGGCAGGAGATCGATGGCCAGCGCAGGCCCGTTTCCGCGCAATACGTTGTAGATAGCGACGGCACGGTTAGCTTCTCGCTGGGCGCTTACGATCCCTCTTACCCCCTCACTATTGACCCTACGCTCACATACTCGACCTACTTCGGAGGCATTATCGCTGACCAGCCCTGGGGAATGGCTATGGACGCTCAGGGTAACACCTACGTCGTTGGGTACACCGCTTCCAACAATTTCCCTGCGATCAACGCTCTCCAACCTGTTACGGGCGGTCAGGGCGACGCTTTTGTAGTCAAGTTCAACAGCAATGGAGTGCCCGTTTATTCCACCTACCTGGGTGGCAATTACCTGGATTACGGTAACGGAATCGCCGTAGACGGAGCAGGCAACGCTTATGTGACAGGGTGGACCGGTTCCAGCAACTTCCCTATACACAACGCATTCCAACCCACCTACGCGGGCAACTGGGATGGTTTCGTCACCAAGCTCAACGCAGACGGCTCGGCGTTCATTTATTCAACTTATCTAGGCGGCACAGGTGGCGAGAACGCGGAGGGCATAGCTGTGGACGCTACGGGTAACGCGTACATAACCGGCGACACCCAATCCGCCGATTTCCCTACCCACAACGCTTACCAGCCGCAGCACGCCAGTACTGGCAGTACCGACCTGTTCGTTACCAAGCTCAATGCCAGCGGACAGGCTCTGATCTACTCTACATACCTGGGTGGCAGCTATGGCGGCGAGACCGGTCTGGCTATCGCGGCTGACGCCAACGGCTATGCATATCTTACCGGCTTTACTACTTCGGATAACTTCCCGGTCGCCAATGCCTACCAACCTAACTGCTACTTCGGTGCCGCGGGTTGCTGGGACGTGTTTGTGACCAAGTTCAGCCCCGACGGCCAGAACCTCGTCTACTCCACCTACCTGGGAGGCAACGACGTAGAGTACATAGACAAAGGCTTCTCAATCATCACCGATGGAGCGGGCAATGCCTATGTGACAGGCATGACAGGCTCGACCAACTTCCCGGTGCTCAACGCCTACCAGTACGTCTACGGGGGCCAGATAGACGCTTTCGTGAGCAAATTCAGCAGCGCGGGTAGCCTGCTCTACTCGTCCCTACTCGGCGGTAACAACTCCGATGTAGGTGGAGCTATCGCGCTCGACTACCTGGGAAACATCTATATCGGTGGATTGACCATCTCCGAGGATTTCCCCGTGGTCAATGCCATCCAACCGGCGATGGGCGGCTTTGAGGATGCCTTCGCCACCAAGTTCAATGCGGGCGGGCAAAGTCTTGCATACTCCACTTACCTGGGCGGGACCAATGACAGGGAAGAATATGGCATCATTGGTATAGGTGTGGACGGATCAGGCACCGCTTACATGGTAGGGAGTACATCTGCCAGGGACTTCCCTACTACAGCCAATGCATTCCAGCCCTTCAACAATGGTTCCTACGACCTCTTCTTCGCTAAGATCCTGGACCCGATTGGACCTACGCCGACTCAGACCGTTACCCCCGCAGGCACTTCCACACCTACACCCACCGTATGTGAGGTCAACGACTATTCAATAACGCAGTCCACCGGAGCATCCATCGTGCCCGGCACGACCCTTCTGCCGAACTCAGATTGCGATAATTGTACGGCACCTATGGTCCTTCCATTCCCGGTGCAGCTCTATAACCAGACCTTCACGCAAGCCAGGATAGGCTCCAACGGCAATATGCAATTCACAAGCGACAATGCCCTGCCGTTCAACAACTGCCTGCCTAATAGCGACTACAATAACACCATTTTTGCCTTCTGGGACGATCTCTTCCTCGATGACGCCTGGGCCGGCTTGGGCGTATATACATCGGTCAGCGGAACGGCCCCCAACCGCATCCTGAACGTAGAGTGGCGGGCCAGCGAGAACTCCGCAACAATGAACATCAACTTCGAGGTCAGACTTTACGAGAACGCAAACGGCAAGTTCGATATCATCTACGGTACGATGGTCAATAACGGTAACAGCGCCACCGTAGGAGTGCAGCGAGGCACCGGCTCTCAGTTCACCCAATACTCGTGCAACACAGGTGTGATCAGCCAGGGGCTGAAGCTTACATTCACTTTGCCCCCATGCAACGCCACTCCGACGCCAGGAGGGAACACTCCCACCGCGACCGTGCTCGCAACCGCTAGCCCCACCCCGCCCACCCTCCTTTACTCTACCTACTATGGCTCCTGGGAGCGCGATTCGGTCGAGGACATAGGCAAGGATGCGGCGGGCAATATCTACGTCATGGGCACGACCTTCCAGAATGACATCAACTATGGCGATATCTACGTCTCCAAGTTCTCCCCCGACGGGCAAAACCTGTTATACCAGACTATACTCGGAGGGACGCGAATAGATTATGGGTATGCGCTTGCGGTAGACGCGGCGGGCAACGCCACTGTGGCTGGCATAGCGACATCCTTCGACTATCCCTTGCTCAACCCTATACAAGCCACCCACCGCATGGGTATCTATGACGTGGTGATGACCAAGCTCAACCCGTCCGGCCAGATGATATTCTCTACTTACCTGGGCGGTAGCGGGACCGACTACGCCGACGCCCTTGCCACCGATGCGGCGGGTAACGTCTACCTGACAGGGCACACAGACTCCACCGACTTCCCCACAACCCCAGGCTCGTTCCAGACAACCAACCAGGGGATGTATGACGGCTACGTAACGAAGATTACCCCGAACGGCTCTGCTATCATGTGGTCTACTTACCTGGGCGGAAGTTATGGCGATGAGGCACATGATCTCGCACTCGACCCCCAGGGCAATATCTACCTCACCGGCTGGACCGCCTCCGACAACTTCCCCACGCTCAATCCCTTCCAATCAACGGTGCGCGACGTCAGCGGCGATGCCTTTGTGACCAAAATGAACCCATCGGGGACCGGCATAATCTACTCTACTTACCTGGGTGGCAATAACCCTCCTGGGCCAGGAGAGGACAGGGGGAAAGGCATCGTAGTGGACGCGGCGGGCTATGCGTATGTGACCGGCTTCACCCAGTCTCCCAACTTCCCCATTACGCTCGGCTCTTTCCAGCCCTTCTTCAGGGGCGGGCACGATGCATTCGTAACCAAGCTTACCCCGGCGGGCAACGCCTTCGTCTACTCCACATTCGTCGGAGGCACGCTCAACCCACCCTTCGGCGACGATGAAGCGTTCGATATAGCAGTAGACAGCGCGGGGCAAGCGCATATCACCGGCAAGACCAACTCGCCTGACTTCCCCTCCTTACGGGGCGTGCAGTCTCAGAAGTCGGACGTTTACGATGCATTCGTAACCAAGCTGAACGCAACCGGCTCGGCACTCAGCTACTCGACCTTCCTGGGAGGGAATTTCAGCCCGCCGGACGCGGGAGGCGATGATGCAGGGACGGCTATACTGATTGACAGTGCAGGCAACGCAGTAATAGGTGGCGGCACAGACTCGCTCGACTTCCCAATCGCCAACGCTTACCAGCCACAATTTGCCGGGTTCGGCGATGGGTTTATATCCAAGATATCCGGTTCAAATCTGGCCCCGACATCCACACCTACAGCGACAGCCCCCGCTGCGACCGCCACTGCGTCCATGCCCCCCAACACACCACTACCGAATGCCAGCAACACACCTATAACAGGAGCGACCAGTACACCTTTGCCCAATACCACCAACACACCCGTAGCTCAAGCCAGCAGCACGCCAATCGTCTGCAACATCCAGTTCAGCGACGTGCAGCCCAGCTCGACCTTCTACCCCTTTGTGCAGTGCCTTGCCTGCCAGGGCATCCTATCAGGCTACTCAGATGGTACTTTCAGACCTGACAACGAGATAACACGTGGGCAGATTGCGAAGATTGTGTCCAATGCCGCGGGACTGAGCGATGCTCCTGGGCCACAGATGTTCGAGGATGTGCCCGCCGACAATACGTTCTTCACCTGGGTCAACAGGTTAGCCCTGAAGGGATATATGACTGGCTACCCATGTGGTGGAGAGGGTGAGCCATGCGGGGCAGATAACCTGGCATACTTCAGGCCCTTTGCTAACGCTACAAGGGGGCAGCTTGCTAAGATAGTCTCCAACGCTGCCCAATTTAGCGACGTACCAACCGGCCAGATGTTCGAGGACGTGCCAGCCGACAATCCATTCTACTTGTGGATACAGCGCCTTGCCTCCAGGGGCTACATGAGTGGCTACCAGTGTGGAAGCGAAGGCGAGCCTTGTGGAGTGGACAACAAACCATACTTCCGTCCCTCTAACAACGTCACCAGGGGACAAACCGCCAAAATAGTGAGCAGTACCTTCTTCCCGAACTGCAATCCTTGAGAGGTGTGGGGGTATATTAGGATATGAAGTTCAGAGTATATGGGCGTTGTGTCACAACGCCCATATACTCTGAACTTCATATCCTGAATTAGTGGCTACCGACCGGCTCGGCGATGTAGCCCCATCGCGGCGAGGCCTATGGCAATGAGGGTAGAGGAGATTACCGGGATGCGTCGAGCAAACCACCCAGGCAGAAAGATATCTCCCACTGTCCCGTTCTCGGAGCCAAGATTCTCCGCAAGTTTGGTCAATGGGCAGCGTCCTCCATTCCCAAAAAAGATCAGGCTCTCCCCTGTAACGAGCATGAACGACACCTTCGTCAGCCGCGAGACGCGATTGGTGAGGCCTGAATAGAAGATGCATACCACGCAATAGCCCATACCGAGGAAGATAACGGTATGCACCGATTTGATTAGGATAATGGCGGCAGCGGCTTTTTCTGGACTAAGCTGCCTTGTTTGAACGTTTATCATAGGATGCACCTCGCATGTATCTTGGGCTCACGACCCTTTGTTCCCTCAGCACTCGCTCAGTAGTCAATTTGGCCGACATTAGGACCATAGGCAGTCCGGTGCCAGGGTGGGTGCTGCTCCCCACGAAGTAGAGGTTGCGGTAGCGGTCATGGCGGTTGTGCGGCCTCAAATAGCCGACCTGCATAAAATTGTGGCTGAGGCCAAAAGCCGAACCTCTGGCCAGGTTATACAAGGTCAGCCAGTCGTGAGGGGTATAGGCTGCCTCAAACTCGATCTGCTCTTGCAGGTCGCTCGCGACTGTTGGCGTGAGCCGCCTCAATACAGCAGAGCGTGCTTGAGACTGAAGGGTAGCCCAGTCCTGCTCAGGGGTGTTGATGTGTCCCACCGGAACGAGTACGAAGAGAGCATCCTTGCCTGGAGGGGCAGCGGAGGGGTCTATTCGAGATGGAACGTGCACGTAGAAGCTCGGCTCGGAAGGCAGCGTATGGTCGCGGAAGATGCGCTCAAAGCTCCCCTTGTAATCACTCGCCAGGTAGACGTTATGAGTGTCGAGTTGCGGGTAGGTGCGGCCAACGCCCCAGTAAAACATTATCGCTGAGCAGGTGTACCTCATCCGCTTCAGCCGATGCGCTTCGTTGCTTTCGGGCAGCAGGGAAGAGTAGATGTAAGGGAGGTCGGCGTTAGCTACTATCACGTCTGCGCGCATAGAAGAACCATCTTCGAGACGAACGGCGGTGGCACGCTCACCTTCCACTTCAATCTTCGTTACGGGCGTGTCGTACACGAAGCGCACGCCGTGAGCCTCGGCGATCTGTACAAGGCTCTCTATCACCCTATAGATACCACCCATTGGGAACCACACGCCCCCCACAAGCTCGGTATACTGCAAGAGGGAGTATGTTGCGGGGGCATCAAAGGGGCTGAGACCCAGGTACATGTTCTGGAAAGTGAATGCAGCCTTCAGGTGAGGGTCATGGAAGTAGTGGCCGATGTTTGCGTAGTGCCTGACCAGCGGCTTTAGGCCGAAAATGAGCTTGAGATTCATGGGATTGAAGTAGTCCCGTGCACGGCAGAAGTTGCGGCTGACGAAGCTGTCCAGCACGAGATGGTAATGCCTGTACCCTTCCTCCACGTAGCGTAACAGCCCACGGAAGCTATCAGGCTCGATAGCCTCAAGCTGCCCATGCATAGTGTTCAAGTCTGCCGTCAGGGCTAGCTGTGTGCCGTCCTCGAAATGCACTCCGTAGGTAGGGTCTATGCGCCGCAGATCCAGGTGGTCCTCCATGCGCTCACCCAGCGCTGCGTAGGTCTGCGCGAATACCTCTCGCATGAGGAAGAGGGTAGCCCCGGTGTCGAAGCGGTAGCGTCCCTCCGGTCCATCCCGCACCAATTGGCCGCACCTCCCGCCCGGCACGTCGTTCTTCTCCAGGACAGTCACATCGTAGCCACTTTGGGCAAGGCGGGCAGCAGTGGCTATACCACCCAGGCCGGCCCCGATTACCAATGCAGTAGGTTGTGATCGCATTGTGCACATATTGAACTCCTCCTAGTCAGTCACCTAGCGTGTGCCCTCACGCTTAGAGCACGTTTCGAAACCGCTACTTGTCGCGCTTCTCATTTTCACCTGTCTTACTGGAATGCTTATGGCTACGACTGTTCAGGGAGCGCTTTGCTACCGGAACGCCCTAACTGGAAGAGCTTTCGGGCAATCAGTATGTACCATATCCACAGGATTGGACCGGAGATCACGCCAAGGAAGATACCTATCGTTGGCAGATAAAGGCCAAACCCTATGACGTTTCCCAGAATTCCAGCATACGCGGCCACTTTGCTGAAGCCCCGTAGCATGACGGCAGAGATTACTATCCCGGCGATTGACCCGAGAACGTAACTGACGTGAAAAGCAGTGCCCTGGTAAGTAGCGAACATTGCCTGCCCTGCTGCCAGGAACGTTGATCTGGCGGCATCTGTAGTCGCGTTTGCGTATTGGTTACTGAGCGAGAGCATCTCGAAGGCCGTATTCGAGGCGAAGTAAGCTGCTATCGCCACGAAGCCAAGAGCCGTACCGAGTAACATGAGAGACTGGTTGACCCGTCTGAGGGCACCATAGAGGGCGAGAAAGATTGGGGCCAAGAGAGCATAATCAATCATGAATAAGAGATCGAGGCTAAGCAACCCAAGCAGCCAGTTGTCTCGGAACAGCGTGAACCAATCGATTGCGGTACCGTCAAGTGGCGGAGGCCAGGCTGCCATGACGATGACCTGGCTTGGAATTAACACTGCCGTGATCAGGGCAGCCGCTCCACCAACTCTGTTGAGCAAGCTTGAACGGAGATCTTCGGTTATTGTGCCTGTAACTTGTCTCGTCGCGCCCATCTCCATTGGCAATGTGTCAAGTGTGACTACTGTACTCATTTTGAACCTCCTTAATGATCGTACCTTGGGATAACTTCTTTGCGCTCTCTATATCGGCATCCCTTGTTCGTCCAGGAACCTTAAAATACGTGGCGTCGATCCCAGCTTGAATAGAGTGGCAAGCAGGGTCCCCACTTGCCCACCGCGCCGTGCCATCGTACGTAGCATAAGCGACTCGTACAGCCGGTAGCCCCACGCGGAGGATGGCACCGCGAACGGCTGCCCAAAGTCCAGGAGGGAGCGCACTATCGCAGCCGAGTCGCGCTGTATGCGGGTAAATGCAAAGCCGGTAGTCGGCTTGAGCATCCCCCCAGGCACCCCGATGCTCATAACGTGGCTACCCATGCGTCTCGGAAAGCGGTAGTCGGTCATCGGGTTGATACCCCATTCCTGAGCGACTAGCGTATAGTCCTTTATCCGCAGGATGTCTCTGATATAACTCTGCAACGCGCACTCTTGAGACTGAGGGAGTACCTGGTTAGCTCCGACGGTACATGCCACGTATTCCACCAGGGCGCGCTGCCTGGAGTAGGGAAGGACGTAGAAGAAGCTCATCATGTTGTGCTTCGGTCCACCGGCGAGCATAACCGTCTGTGGGGTACGGAAGTCGAGAAAGGTGGGTGTCTGTAGGTCGAAGCTGGCCTCCGCGCAGGAGTCGGAGGTCTCTATCTCCCAGCCTCGAAAGTGCATATTCAGGTAGCTGTACCGCCTGGGGTCGGGGTGGAAATCGGCCTGGCTAAATCTGCTGTCGAAGACCCACCGTCCATCGAATTCTCTCTGGCCCTGTGGCCCCTCCATATAGACACGCGCCTCTTCGACGCCATCCTCTATCCTCCCGACTTCGCCTTGCATGAATTCTACATGGGGAGAGCACGAGAGCGTTTCGTAAGCGAACCGGTAGAAATCCCTGCCCCGGATCACTTTATACAGGTAGGGGCTAAGCCGATGTATTTGCGTCGCACCATTCGTTGCGACCATGAGTTGGTGCCATGAGTGGTCTACGATACCATCAAACGGGGTATGGCTCTTCGCCCAGAATGCCCATGTGCGGTCATTATGCTTATGAAGTGACCTGTCAATTACCAGGATGGAAGACTCACGTAGCGGGCTATGCGTAAGACGACAGGCGAGGCTCAACCCCGCCAATCCACCGCCCACAATGATGAAGTCGTACCGTTTCACTGCTATCCACTGCACTCACATAGCGTCACGCATCACGTTTCACCAGTTGTGCCACCAGATGCCTGGCAGCCTCCGTAGTTTGCCCCATGTGCTCACGTAGGCGCGGCGGCTGAAAACGTCGTAGTCGTGAACTTCTATGTCCTTCAGGATCGCCCTGTACATAGCGCAGGCTGCTGCCACCGCGAAGCGCCCATCCCAATTGAACATGGCGACGCAAGGCCACGCCTCGTCATAGAGAGCCAAGTTGCGCTCCACCTGGAAGCGCATAAATCTCCGCCAGCGGTCGTCTACCACGCCTCCATCCAGGTCTGCCTCGGTCACTCCCCAGGTGTGAAGCTCGTCCGAGGGGAGATACACTCGGTCTGCGCGCCAATCTTCCCCCACGTCGCGCAGGATATTGGTCAATTGCAACGCCAGGCCGAGCTTGATTGCGTAGGGAATAGCGTCCTCCTCCGAGAAGCCCGGAGCCGTGCCGATTATGCGTAGGCTCATCAGCCCGACAGTGGAAGCGACGCTGTAGGCGTAAGTTGCTAACTCTGGGAATGTCTGGTAACGCTTCTGGCGAAGGTCGCGCGCCACGCCATCTATCAGTTGTTCGGCATACTTGTAGGGAACTCCATAGCGCAAGCGAGTGTCCGCCCAGGCAATAGCCACCGGGTCGTCTCGTGGCGGAGATGCGGTTACAGCCCGGTAGCGCCAGGAGGCCAGTTCTGCCTCTTTTTCCACAAGGCTGGCGTCCGAGCAGTCCACTATGTTGTCGGTGACCCGGCAGAAAGCGTATAGCGCCCGGATGGCGCGCCTCTTCTCAGGGGGCAACAGACTGCTCGCCATATTGAATGTCTTGCCATGCTTGGATATGACCACCTCACAACTCGCATACGCGTGCTCTAAAAGGCGCTTATTCTTCACACGCATAGGAGTGCGAGGCGCTGCGGGATACCTGGCCTCCTGGGCCAGCTTGAATAATGCGCCCTCCCAGCTTTGCGAGTATGTGCTTGCCATCCGTAGCTCTCCTATATCGCGTACTTTATGGAGTGAGTCAGGTGGCACAGTCTGTATGTAGGCAACCATGATTTTCCCGTCCCTACCAGCATGATAGCGCGCCAGGGTTACAGGGAAGGTGTAAATAGGTTAAAGCGCTGTGGAATTTCCTCAGTTACTGCTCAATCGAGGCGGCCCTGGGACCTGGCCTTATAGCGAGGCTTTACCGCATTCGTAAGGTATCTCTTGTTTGCTTCTCTAGGTTATGCTATAATCGGGTTGTGACAGTATTGTAGTACCTACTGGCGAGAAGGCTTTTCCTCTCCTGAACCCCTCGCCAATGTGCCTCCCAATCGACAAAGCGGGGACTGATACATACAAAATGAAAGGTTAGTAGGCAGCAGGTATGGTTACAGAACTTGACCAGGCTAGAGCAGAGATAGAGAGGCTGAATGAAGAGCTAGAGCAACGTGTCGCCGAACGGACCGAGGCACTTACGACGGCCAATGAAGAACTGAGAAGGGAGCTTGCCGAGCACAAGCAAGTAGAGAATGAGCTAAGAAGGCAACAGGAAATCCTCCAAAAGATATTCGATCATATACCGGTGATGATAAACTTCCTTGACAATAGTGGCCGTGTCAAACTGGTCAATCGAGAATGGGAGCGTGTGCTTGGTTGGTCATTGGAAGAAGTAGTCAATGAGGACCTGGATATAGTTTCTGAAGCATATCCCGACTTGCAACGTCGCCAGGAAGCTGTAGATTTCATTAACACCTCCAATGGCGCGTGGGCCGATTTCAAGACTAGAGGGCGCGATGGGCGGGTAATTGATACCTCCTGGGCGGTAGTCCACCTTTTGGATGGTACTGCGATTGGTATAGGAATAGATATTACTGAGCGTAAGCGAACGGAAAGGGCTGAGCGCGAACAGCGCGCTCTTGGCGCAGCCCTGCGGGACGCCGCTGCCGCCCTAAACAGTACGCTCGACTTTGAGGAGGTGCTAGAGAAGATACTGGAAAGTGTGGGCCGCGTAGTTGCACATGACGCATCGAGTATCATGCTGATAGAGACAGATGAATTGGCATCGGAGCGCAACGACGCCCGCCAGGGAGAGCCAAGGAGCTGGCATGTCGTACATCATAGAGGTTTCTCTGAACGCGGGTTGAAAAAGTGGATTGAGGGCCTTTCAATACCGGATGATATGGATCCCATCCTGAGCCGCATCGCGGCAACCGGCGAGCCGCACGTGGTCTTCGATACGCGTGTCGACCCTGGCTGGGTGCCCCTCCCGGAAACCGAGTGGGTTCGTTCTCATATCAGCGCACCGATCCGTGTCAAGGGAACTGTCATCGGTGTGCTCAACCTTGATAGCTCAATCCCCCATTTCTTTTCCTATACCCAGGTCATCCGCCTGGAGGCCTTTCTTGATCAGGCTGCGGTCGCCCTGGAAAACTCGCGCCTACTTCACGAAGTGCAGACAGCACGCAAGCGATTACAAAACCTCTCCGACCAGTTGATTATTGCGCAAGAGGCCGAGCGACGCGCAATAGCACGCGAATTGCATGACGAAATCGGCCAACTCCTTTCAGCCGTCGGGGCGAATCTACGGGTGATCGAGCTTTCGCCCGACAGAGCAACGCGTGCTAAGCGCTTGAACGAGAGCCTCAATCTGGTTGATGACACGCTCAAGCAGGTACGCGACCTCGCGCTTGATTTGAGGCCGCCTCTGTTGGATGATTTCGGCCTGGTGCCGGCGCTTGAATGGTTAATTGAATGCCATGCGGAACGCTCAGGTTTCAGCGCTGAATTTGTTACCGATTCTCCAGAAATGCGCGTCGCCCCAGGCATCGAGACCACGTGCTATCGCGTAGCGCAGATCGCCTTAGCTAATGTGGTTCGCCATGCCCAGGCGAAACGGGTGACTATGAAGCTGAGTCAGAACGGGACGGTACTTGTGCTTATCATTCGAGATGACGGTGTCGGATTTGACGTGCAGGCCGCACAGGAACGCGCGGCTCGTGGCGCAACCCTGGGCTTGTTGAGTATGCAAGAACGCGTTCGACTCGTGCGCGGAGACGTAGAAATCGAATCCAGGCCGGGGCAAGGTTGCGAGATTCGCGTCTGCTTCCCGGTGGACCAATAGAACATATACATTCGTACTAACATGTTCTATGGTGTATAATGGAGTATGAACACCACTCGTATTTTGCTCGTTGATGACCATGCGCTGGTCCGTGAAGGTTTCCGGGCCTTGCTGGTCGAATTGGGCTATCAGGTTGTCGCTGAGGCAAGCGATGGGAATGAAGCGCTCAAGCTGGTGGAGTTGCAGAGGCCCAACGTTGTCCTGATGGATATTGCCATGCCTGAGCTAAACGGGCTAGAGGCGACAGCAGAGATAACACAGAATTTCCCTGAAGTTCGCGTCGTTATCCTTTCAGTGCATGCCGATCCGGAATATGCGAGGCGTGCATTACGTGCAGGTGCGGCCGGCTATCTGATGAAGAACTCTAGCTCGGTTGAGTTGGATATAGCTATCAAAGCTGCAATGCGCGGCGAAATGTATCTCAGCCCTGCGATTGCGAAGCTCATCGCGGCTAACCATGTTCGTCAAACGAGCGCGGAAGCCAGGCCCATCGAACGCTTGACGCCGCGCCAGCTTCAGGTCCTGCGATTGATTGCGAGAGGCTATTCCAGGAAGCAAATCGCGGAAAAACTGACGATCAGTGTCAAGACGTTCGATACTTACCGTGCCAAGCTAATGGAGCAGCTCGATATCCACGATGTAGCGGGCCTCATGCGCTACGCAACAGAAATGGGACTCGTGACTCCAGATGAATAATTACCCCTTCAAAACCCGGTCGTAGGAAGAGTCCCTATTTAATATAGGGAATTCTTCTGATTACATATCAGTACGCTTTGTTGTAAAATATAGTATGCCGAGTAGTAAGGTAGATTCAGTGCGGCTCCGAATGTTGTGCGGCGAACATATAGTCATCACTTACGCGACTCCCCTGATGCTCTTAGAAGCTCAACCTCTCCAGCAATAATTAGCCGCCGGGTGCGTATCTACTCCAACCAACGGACTCTGTCATTTTGAGTGTCCTCCGCAATTCGTGAGGGCCTGTGAATTTGGCAGAGGGTTTTGTGTTCGGACGAACGTCCGTATGAGAGGAATACGCCCGTAGGTAAACCTGCTATTTCCTGCTTTGACGCTTGGCTTTACCTCCAAAGCCCACACGCCTACAGTCAACGGCGCCCATATTCAATCGTAACATGATTTTCGCCAGGCGGTACAGCACCTGCGGTGTGGTTTCGTCATTCGCTCCCGTTCTCTTATGAGTGAGCGGATCGTTAGTTATTCGCAGGCAATAAAAGCTGAAAGTGATAATGAATGGCAGGTAGGGTGAACAATCTGGACGAGGAGGTATTAGCGAGTCAGGCACGCTTCGCCGGCATCATCATGTCCGCGATGGATGCGGTCATATCAGTAGACGCAGACCAACGTATCCTGCTCTTCAACCCTGCTGCCGAGAGAATGTTCGGCTGGTCCAGCGACGAGGTCATGGGACAGCCTCTCGAACTGCTTATTCCACCTCGCTTTCGGCGCGCCCATCATAAGCACATAATCGGATTTGGTCAGACAGGTGTCACGACGAGGGCGATGGGGAAGCTAGGCGCGCTCAGTGGGCTGCGAAAAGACAAAAGCGAATTTCCGGTCGAGGCGTCCATCTCGCAAGTTGAGGTTGCTGGCCGCAAGATTTACAGCGTGATCCTGCGCGACATCACTGATCGCAAGCAGGCGGAAGAGGCACTCAATGAAAGTCGTGCGCGCATCACCGGCATCATCAACTCGGCGATGGATGCCATTATCTCACTTGATTCTGACCAGCGTATTATTCTCTTCAATTCCGCCGCTGAGCGCATGTTCCGTTGCAGTGCATCTGATGCGCTCGGACACCATATCGGACGGTTTATCCCGCAACGCTTCCGTTCAGTGCATCGGGAACACATCCGCGAATTTGATCGCACCGGCGTGACCGACCGCGCCATGGGGGCGCTACGTGCGATCAGTGGCTTGCGTGCCGACGGAGAGGAGTTTCCGGTCGAGGCGTCCATCTCGCAAGTCGAAGTCGCTGGCCGCAAGATTTACAGCGTGATCCTGCGCGACATCACCGAGCGCAAGCGCGTTGAAGAGCAGGTACAGTATCAGGCGAACCTTATCCAGAACGTCTCGGATGCCATCATTTCGACCAACGTCGATTTTCTTATCGAGAGTTGGAACAAGGGAGCCGAAACGATATACGGCTGGCGTGCAGACGAAGTGATCGGGGAACTTGGCACAGAGATCCTCCAAACGGAATATGCGTCAGGAGGGAGGGAAGATGCGCTCAACCTAGTCAACAAGACTGGAGTTTGGCATGGCGAGGTCGTCCAGAGGCGGAAGGATGGCACGCCAATTCATGTGCTTGCGTCCGTATCTCTTCTTAGAGATAGCAGCGGGAATCCTATAGGTAACGTCTCAGTCAACCGTGACATAACCGAACGCAAGCGAAGAGAGGAGAGGCAGAACTTTCTCGCAAGGGCGAGTGAGGCTCTTGCAAGCTCACTAGATTACGAGGCAACCCTTGCCACTGTAGCCCAACTGGCTGTGACAGAGATCACCGACCTATGTATCATCCACCTGATCGCCGAGGACGGCTCACTCAGACAGGTAGCTTTGACACATGTGGACCCCAACAAGATCGAATGGATACAGGAGCTGATCAGGCGCTTCCCAATTGAGGAGGTGATGACCGGCCCATCACATGTGATGCGCACGGGGAAGTCTGAGTTCATACCCCTTATCACCGACGAAATGCTTGCGCAGCTCAACAATCCTGAGCGGCTCAAGCTCGTCCAGCAGATGGGCCTCAGATCAAGGATGACGGTCCCTTTGAATGTCCGGGGCCGCACGCTGGGCGTGATTACCCTCGTCTCCACCGATGCTGATCGCCCGTATTCCCAGGCAGACTTGGAGCTGGCTGAAGAGCTGGCTCGACGGGCAGCGGTAGCTGTAGACAACGCAAGGCTATATCACACTGCCCAAAGGCTCAATAAGGAATTGGAGCAGCGCGTCATCGAGCGCACGGCCCAACTTGAAGCCTCCAACAAGGAGCTTGAATCTTTTTCGTATTCGGTCTCCCATGACCTGCGCGCCCCACTGAGCCATATTGTCGGCTTTGTCGAACTGCTCCAGAGCCGCGTCGGCCCGACGCTGGAAGAGAAGGACCACCGTTACCTGGGCCATATCGCGGAGTCGGCATCCTGGATGGGCACGTTGATTGACGACTTGCTGGCATTCTCGCGTGTGGGTCGCTCCGAGCTCAAGAAGGTCCCTGTAGATATGGAGCGACTTGTCCGAGAGATTATCAACAGCTTCCAGCAAGAGACAGAGGAGAGGCAGATTGCCTGGCAAATTGGATCTCTACCCAGGGTCAACGCCGACCGGACGATGCTACGGCTGGTATGGACGAATCTCATCTCTAATGCCGTGAAGTACACGCGCCTCTGCTCAACTGCTGAGATAGAGATCGGACACTATCCAGAGGGAAACGATGTCGTTATGAGCGATATATTCTTTATTCGCGACAACGGGGCTGGATTCGACATGAAGTATGTAGACAAGCTCTTTGGTGTGTTCCAAAGACTTCACAGCGCCAGGCAGTTCGAAGGCACGGGCATTGGCCTGGCTAACGTCCGGCGCATCATAACCCGACATGGCGGTAGGACATGGGCCGAAGGCAGGCTCAATGAGGGGGCGACCTTTTACTTTTCGCTTCCTCGCGAGCTAGTAGCGGGTAGCGGGTAGCGGGTAGCGGGTAGCGAGTTGGCATTTTCGCTCGCTAACCTCTACTCACAAAAGGAGAACTTAGACATGTCCCAATTGAAACGTATTCTACTGGCTGAAGACGACCCCAGGAGCGTGGAACTAGCTCTGATTGCCCTTGATGAATATAACCTTGCCAATGAGGTAGTGGCAGTCGAAGATGGCGAAGAAGCGCTAGACTACCTCTTCCGCCGGGGCTCCTTCGCGGACCGCCCCGAAGGGAACCCTGCCGTTGTCCTCCTCGACCTGAAGATGCCGAAGGTGGATGGGCTGGAGGTACTAAGCGCAATACGAGCGGATGAGGCTCTTCGCACCCTACCCGTAGTAATTCTTACGGCCTCCAGCGAGCAGCGCGATCTGGTCGAGAGCTACAACCTCGGTGTCAACGCCTACGTCGTCAAGCCGATCAATTTCCAGGAATTCATCAGGGCAGTTCGAGAGATCGGGTTGTTCTGGGCAATTATCAACGAAGCACCACCGGGTAGCGTGAGCAAGCCCCGGTGATGGCCTCCTCAGATGCGAAGAAAGAGAGAAGATAAGGACCGAATGGAGACAAAACTACGGATTCTCTACCTCGAAGATGAGCCACTCGACGCTGAACTGGTACATGAGACGCTGACCTCAGAGGGAATAGCTAGCGACATCATCAGAGTAGAAACACGGGAGGAGTTTGAGCTTGCCCTCGACCAGGGCGGATTTGACCTGATTCTTTCCGATAAGTCGCTCCCAGCATTTGATGGCCTGAGCGCTCTGGCGCTCGCGCGAGAGAAGCGCCCCGATTTACCCTATATTTTTGTATCGGGCACGCTCGGCGAAGAGGCTGCTATCGAGAGCCTGAAGAATGGTGCAACGGACTATGTGCTGAAGCAGCGGCTCAGGCGACTGGTGCCCGTGACGCGCCGTGCTTTGCGTGAGGCAGAAGAGCATCGGGAGCGCCAACGGGCAGAAGAGAATTTACGCGAAAGCGAGCAGCGCTTTCGTGCTCTGATCGAGCACAGCGCGGACGCAATCGCACTCTTTGGACCAGACGGGACTATCCTGTACGGGAGTCCATCTACCACAAAGGTCTTAGGTTACGAGCTTGATGAGTTCGTAGGCCGTAACGCGTTTGAGTTCATTAACGAATGGGATCACCACATTGTCACCAGCGGCTTGAACGAGTCTCTTCAACGCCCTGGCGTCGGAGTTAACGTGCCTGCTCGTCGCGTCCTCCACAAAGATGGTTCCTGGCGCTGGCTTGAGGGAGTGCTCACCAACCTCCTGGACGAGCCTGGAGTTCACGCTATCGTGAACAACTACCGAGATGTCACCGAGCGCAAGCTGGCCGAGGAGGCGCTGGCAGCATCTGAGGCAGAGCTTCGGGCGTTGTTCGCGGCTATGACAGATGTGGTCCTGGTACTGGATGCGCAGGGACGTTATCTGCAAATCGCGCCAAGCAACCCTTCACTCCTATACAAACCTTCTGTTGACCTCCTGGGCCGGACCATTCACGAGGTTTTGCCGCCTGATGATGCGGATAACATTCTGCAGACTATTCGACTGGCACTAGGAGAAAAGCGACCAGTCCACGTCGAATATAGCCTGCTGATTGAGGGTGCTCTCATCTGGTTCGATGCGACCGTTTCGCCTATGGGGGAGGACAAGGTATTCTGGATAGCGCGCGATATCACCGAGCGCAAAAAGGCCGAAGAAACTACCGAACGCTTGCTAGCAGAGGTGCAATACGAGCGCAAACGATTAGGTACTATTCTCAGCACCGTGCCGGGGGTCGTCTGGGAGGCTTGGGGCAAACCCGATGAAGCGACGCAGCGCATAGATTTCGTGAGCGATTACGTGGAAACGATGTTGGGTTACAGCGTCCAAGAGTGGCTTTCTACTCCCAATTTCTGGCTCACCATTGTCCACCCAGAAGACTACGAACGTATCGGCCGTCTTTCGGCGGACTATTTCGTCAGAGGGAAAGGGGGCACGCTCCAATTCCGTTGGATTGGCAAAGATAATCGTGTCGTATGGGTACAGTCGGAGACGACTGTCATGCTCGATGACGAAGGCAGGCCGCTCGGTATGCGGGGCGTGAATATGGACATCACCGAGCGCAAGCAAGCAGAGATGGCGCTACAGAATAGCGAAAAACGCTTCCGGGCACTCATCGAGAATAGCTCTGATGGCATCACCCTCCTCAGCGTTAACGGAACCCTCGCCTACGCAAGCGATTCGACCCACCGTATCTTGGGATACTCCAGTGAGGAGATCATCGGTCACGACCCTATGCAATGGATCCATCCCGATGACCAGGTAGACATAGGGAACCTCCTGGGCGAGCTTATCGGGACGCCGGGAGGTGTCGCTACCAGTCTATACCGGGTGAGACATAAAGATGGCTCATGGCGCTGGATTGAGAGCACGATCAACAACCTGCTGGCTGAGCCTGCCGTCCAAGCGGTCGTCTTCAATTACCGCGATGTAACCGAGCGCAAACGGGCGGAAGAAGAAACGCTACAGTATCTCAATCGGCTCGCCGCCCTGCGAAACATTGACCTCGCAATCAGTGCAAACCTCGACTTGCGCGTCACCCTGAACGTGCTTCTCGACCAGGTTACACATCAACTGGGTGTGGACGCCGCCAATATCCTGTTGCTCGATCCCCATGCTCAGATGCTTCAATTTGCCGCTGGACGCGGTTTCCGATCAAGGGAAGTAGAAAGTGTGCGACTGCGATTAGGCGAAGGATATGCGGGCCAGGCCCTCCTGGAGCGCCGAGTAGTAGGTATCCCCAATCTCTCCGAAGCTGAGGATGCCTTGATCATCTCGCCAATATTAGCATCTGAAGGGTTCATGTCTTACTATGGCGCACCGCTCATCGCAAAAGGACAGATCAAGGGTGTTTTGCAACTCTTCCATCGTGACCCGCTGGCGCCAGACCAGAGGTGGATAGACTTCTTTGAGGTGCTCGCGGGTCAGGCTGCTATCGCGATTGACAATGCCCAATTGTTCGACGACTTGCAGCGTTCCAATACCAGGCTCAGTCTTGCATATGAGACGACGCTCGAAGGTTGGTCGCGGGCGCTCGACCTGCGCGACAAGGAAACGGAAGGGCATACCCAACGAGTGACCGAAATGACGCTGCTGTTAGCCCAGGCGATGGGGATCGAGGGCGAGGAACTGGCGCAGATCCGTCGGGGAGCGCTCTTGCATGACATCGGTAAAATGGGTATCCCTGATAGCATTCTGCTCAAGCCCGGACCATTGACAGACGACGAATGGGTGATCATGCGCAAGCACCCCGTCTATGCCTTCGAGCTCATCTCACCTATTACTTATTTGCGCCCGGCACTAGATATTCCTTACGCTCACCATGAAAAATGGGATGGCACTGGCTACCCTCGTGGGCTGAAAGGCGAGCAAATCCCGTTGGCGGCGCGTATCTTCGCGATAGTCGACGTGTGGGATGCCCTACGGAGTGACCGTCCATACCGCGCTGCATGGCCCGAAGAGAAGACCCGCGCGTACATCCGGGAGCAATCCGGCACTCATTTCGACCCTGAGATAGTAGAGATATTCTTGAAAGTGATATAGCGAATATGATACAGGTGCTATCTTGAAGGGATGCTCCATGATAGCGCATTAACCGCTCAATGGCACCCGCTCACTCGCTGGAGAATTAGCCAACAGTGTGTCATGCGTCTCGGACGCACCACCGCGCATGAAAATGCACTTTGAGAGGCTATTTTCATGGGAGTATCAGATGATACTCACGGGCCTATCACCGATAAACTTGGTTAGCGGACATTCTTCTCATTGACTGAGCGTGAACCATGTCCACTAACGTCGCAGAATACTTGGCAAAGCTATGTCTGCTAATGTATTCTGTCTTAGTCAGTTGCCAGTACAGCTTGATCCCACCAAGCTTGGCATTCAATGCCATCAACTGCTTTAGCGTTTAGCATTCAAGGGAGTAGACCTTCCATGCCGCAACCACGGCGATCAACCCAATCTACCAGATCAAGTAGGCCTCCCGATCCTACCGTCTCATCAACAGGCAGGCAAGCACTAGCCGAGGATGCGGCATACCTCCAGAGTGAGGAGGACCTGAGCACTGCCACCGTCAGGAATTATCTGAGCGATCTGCGCCACTTTGCCTCTTGGTGCGAGCATACCTGGGAAGAAGGGCAGGAGGTAGGAGAGCCTTTCACGCCTGCGGGTGTTGCGACTCCCACAATCACTCGCTATCGCTCCTACCTTCAGACGGTACTTGGCCTGAAGCGCCTGCCACTATCAATCGCTCCCTTACCCGCAACCCTGCTAGCGTGGTGAAGTTGGTGGCGCAGGAGCCACAGCCCTTCGCCACCTCACCGATACCGAGGAGGAGGCTCTGATAGCTGCCGTGACCGCGGGAGGCAGTTTGAGGGACCGCACAATCATTGTGCTGATGCTGCACACCGGCCTGCGGGCGAGGGAAGTGTGTACCCTCAAAACCCAGGATGTAACGCTCGGCAAGCGCAGCGGGGTTCTACGTGTGCTGGGCAAACGCAACAAGTACCGGGAGGTGCCTCTCAACTCGACGGTTCGCTCTGCCCTTACCGATGCAAATATAACAAGTCTTCCCGCTTCCTTATTCCGGTTTTCTGTTCCATTGCTACCAGAGGGCCTTATCTTACAATGTAAGTGGGCTCTTAGTTATTACCGTCCCAGGCCTTTATTGCTGTAGTAAACCTCTTTGTTCCCCTCGTGGTCGCTATTCCAGACGAGGTGCAGCCAGCCGGCGCTGTAGTCCAGCGAGGGCGACTTCTGGTAGGTGGCATTCGAGCCAAAGCCCGGAAAGAGGGCTACAGGGGTTGTGAAGTTGCTGCCGGTGCCGCTCAAATAAAAGAGGCGGTATTTCCCATGCACGTTCGTGCCTGCGTCGGTGGCGTACACTATGTGCGCCGTACCTGTGCTATCCACCGCGAGGGCGTTCTCGAATGCATCACCTGGATCACGCACTATCCGCACCGGCGGCCCCGTCCAACCGCGATCCGGCACCCACTCTTGATAGTAAAGGTCGTTCTGTCTCGGCACAGTGCGCGGCTCACACTGCTCGTCTGCCCACAGCGCTCTTATCCCTCCCGACGGGTCGGGCGTGAGCGCCGGGTTATATGAGTTCGAATAGCCGGGGCATCCCTGGCAGCAGCCCTCAGCTAGGTTCTCCATTGCCCAACCGCCGTTGGGGTTCCTCACTCCAACATATATTTCGCTATCTACGTCGTTACCTCCCGTCCTGTACGCGGACATAACGACGCCGCCCGTGCTCACAGCGATAGCTACGCCGGTTGGTATATCTCCCGATGCTATCACCTCGCCCTTGACGGACCAGGCTCCGCTCGCATCGCGCCGGTAATAATTTACCGTTTGATTATCTCTCCCAAAGAGGGCATGGGTCGAGTTGTCCGGCCCAATCGCAAGGGCAGTCAGCTTCTGCTGGCTCCCGCACGTGTTCGGCACCTCTTCCTGGACGGAGAGCCTTCCATCCGCCTCTATGATCGCATAGTAGTTGCAAATGATACTCCCTGTCTGCCCCCACCAGGTCACGTGCCTGCGCCCCAGGGAGTCGAGCTTCACCTTTACGCCGCCGGTCTGCTTGAAGCCAGTGCTCTGTAGCGCCTGTATACGCAACGCCTGGGCCGGGTCTTTGAAGGTAGCCACCAGCGTATTGTTCTTGTCATTAGGCTCGTCGCGCTCCTCCCAACCGACCATAATCTCACCCGTCAAAGGTGAGGCCGCAATCGTAGGGAGGTTGTTGTACGTCTGGCTCTTAGATATGTTCACCGGGGCTATCCAATCGCGAACGGTCGAGGGCGGCTGTTGCGACGTTGGGTACTTCTCGCGCTGCCTGAAGGTCCCCAGCTGAGAGAGGAGCACGTTGTACGGTGGCTTGTTGTCGGGGTGCCACTCGAAGACCGCGCGCTCGAAGTACTGGACAGTATAGACCTTACCGTCCAGGTCGCTACGCTCCACGAACTCCTCCGATATTGGGAAGCCCTGCTGCGCCAGGCCCCCTGAGTTGCGCCAGTAGAGGAGGAACGAGCCACCCAGCCCCTTTCCCGTCTCAGGGAAGACTATCGTGCCCGCGTCGCCGTTCCTGCTCTGGTTGGGCGCGCCGTTCGGGTACTTCTGCTTGTACCGAAAGGTGCCTAGCTGGCTGAGGAGCACTTCGTACGGCGGCCTATTCTCAGGGTGCGACTCGAAGACCGCGCGCTCGAAGTATTGAACGGTGTATGTCTTCCCATTGAGGTCGCTCCGCTCCTGCATCTCTCCTGATATTGGGAAGCCCTGCTGCGCCAGGCCGCCATGCTCCTGCCAGTACTTCCAGAACGCCCCCTTGACGGTCTGCCCCGTCTCAGGGAAGAAACGGGTGTCCGCCCCCTGCGCCTCTACGCGGTAGGAGAGACCCGTCGTCCCCACAAACAACACCAAGACGGCACATATAAGCCCGGCTACTCTACTCACGCTTTTTGTCCTTCCATCTCTTAAATTAATAGGTATGCTTCTACGTATTCCAATTGTACCAAAATGCGACGTAGCTTCACTTATTCAGCTAATCTCGATTCTGATCCATAACAGATTTATCAAATCGGACCCTTAACAGGAACTTAACGCTATCTTTGGTATATTAGCCGTGCTTATCCCTATCTCTGAATAGGCCATTTGCTTACGCTCGCGAACTTAGAGCACGGATAACTGGACACTCCCAATAGCATATTTGTCCAGGCGACCAGGCATAAAACCCTGACTTGAAAGTTAACCAGTTTTGGCGATGTACTGCGTCGCGACTCCTGCTATCATTGCGGGAACCAGGGGAGCCACGATGAGCCTCCCCGTCCATGGGGTCCTCTCAAGCGGAATAATGGCTGCAAGAGGGTCGAACAACTAAAGCGACCCATCCCTCCAGTTAGCGCCGGTTCCTCCTGGTGCCATTATCGCTCTCCGTGCGGGTTTGGGAGATATTTTCTAACGCGGCGACGCATGGCGAACGAAAGGGTTGGCTAACATGGCAGGGTTTGCGGTTCGCTTGTTCGGGAAATTCCACCTGGAACATGACAAACAAGTCGTGCGGAGTCTGGAAGGGTGTAAAGCCCAGGAACTTTTCTACTATCTCCTGCTCAACAGGCAGCGCCAGCACCCCCGTGAGACATTGGCTACCTTGCTGTGGGGATATTGCACAACCACGCAGTCCAAAAAATATCTGCGCCAGGCATTATGGCAAATTCAGGTAGCACTCGGCTCTGAAATTGACGCGAACTGTGAGGCAGGCTCAGGTGACCAATATGGCGATGATGGCCGTCTCCTCCAGGTAGACCCGGAGTGGGTAAGCGTCAATGCGAAGGCCGGTATGTGGCTGGATGTGGAGGTATTCGAGCAAGCTCATGCCCTCGCGCACGGTATACCCGGACAGGAGTTGGACGGCCCAGTCCTACAGGCTATTCAACAGGCTGTGTCGTTATACACTGGCGACCTGCTCGAAGGGTGCTACCATGATTGGTGCTTGTTTGAGCGCGAGCGCCTTCAAAACGTCTACCTCGGCATGTTAGACAAGCTCATCTCTTACTCCCTGGCGACACGCGATTACGAGGCGGGTCTGGACTACGGAGAGTGCATACTGAGGTACAATAGAGCGCGCGAGCGCACCCACCGCGAGATGATGAGATTGCGCTACCTAGCCGGCGATCGCACCGCTGCGTTGCAACAATATGGTAGTTGCGTGGCGATATTACGGGACGAGTTGAGCGCCATCCCTGCCCATAGCACGGTAGAATTGTATGAGCAGATATTGGCAGACGACCTGCCGGAATTGGTGTCAACCCATCAACCGGTTGTAGCTCAAAGCTATGCAGCAGTTGAGACTCCCCTTTCGGCTCTGCTTGACCATTTGCAGCAACTCTCAACAAACCTCGGTGAAGTCCAACAACAGATAAAGCACGACCTGAACGCGATCCGCGCTGTGCTCAGACGTCACTAGAATAGACGGAACCGCCAAGACGCCAAGATAACCAAGAACGCCAAGATATTAGAGGAAATAGTGCTCTCACTGCCCTATAATCCCTCTTTTACCTTGGCGGTTACTTGGCGCTCTTGGCGTCTTGGCGGTTCCGTCCTCTAATGTTCGGGATGTCTCATATTCCAATCACCTCTGCGTTCCAGACGAAAAAAAGACGCCAAACAGACGGTTACTAGTCGATGCTCTGGTATTGTGCGTGGTGTTCCCCGGTCCGAACGGCCTGCCTCGGCCTGGATGAGCGATTGGGTTGCCATGAGTCTCTTCGAAACAGATATTCAGTCATTCATAATCAAGGTCTGGTTTGAAGATGCTCGGAAGGGTGGAGGGCTGGTGACCTGGCGGGGGCAGATCACACATGTGCCGAGCGGAGCGCGTAAGTCTGTGCAAACCCTGGATGAGATAGCTGCCTTTATCCTCCCATACCTGGAACGGATGGGAGTGCGGATAGATGGGCGCTCACGCTATAAGCTCTGGTGGTCCAGGTGGATGGCACGGATGGGTAAGATGACCCGGATGCGAGGGAGATGATGTACACAGCTTTGCGCTCTACTACCCTCACCCTGACCGGCTATCTGCGGGCCAGCTTTATCGCTGACGCAGATTTGCGCTTATTTTTCAACGCCCCTGGCAGTATGGTAGTGTCGCCTAATTCCCCCCAGGAGATGAGCGAGCTTCCGGCGGAGGGATTATCGGTCTGGCTCTACCGTATTATGCGCGACCCTGAGCGCCTGAACGCCCCGCCTGAGCGCATCAGCCGCACGCAGATGCGCCGTGTACCTCTCCCGTTGCGCCTTTATTACCTGATATGCCCCGTCCTCGCCAATACGACTCCGAACAGCCCGGAGACAGAGCAGTTGATTCTAGGCAAGGCCATGCAGGCCCTCTACGACCATCCTACCCTGCTCGGCGCAGATTTGCAGGGTGGCTTCCGTGGCACGCCGTTGGAGATCACGGCCCGCCTGGAGACCCTCACCCTGGAAGACCTGTCACGCGTCTATAGCGCGCTGGAACGGTCATGGCAGCTCTCGGTCTCTTACGAGGTGAGCGTGGTCTATATAGAGTCGGGCGCGGAACCGGACGACATCTCTCCAGTGCTCATACCCCTGCCCGAATATGCAGTGGTAGTAGGGACGCCTTCTGTGGCAGAAGGGGGCGGGCCATGACCTTACGGACCGTCCAGGTAGGCAGCTTGCCTTACACTTACTCTCCGGATGACTCAATGCCGGTGGGCAGGCGGCTTTGGGGTGTGATCGGCGGGATGGTGGTGGACGAAATCACGGGCCGCGCACCCGATAGCCGCCCCTTCATATCTACCAAATACAGGGGATTGGTGGCCCGCACTACCCAGGACGGTGGGATGGTGGGTCTGCTGGGCATACCGGAGAAGGTCTTCCCCAACCTTCGGCTCCAATCCTACCCTGTGGAGTTCATGGTTGGAGCCGAGGGTTACATCACGCGCTCAGAGAGCAGGCCGGTACCTGCCAACCTGACGTTCCCTGATGATTTCACGCCGGTGCTCCTATCAGACGTGGAGCTACATCGCCTCCCGGTGAGCATCCGCGGTCGAACGGTGCTATTGGCGGGCGCGGGTACGACCGGTCTGTCCGGGTCGAGCGTACAGGTGACGGGCTACTGGCCCACCACTGCATCTACCACGGGTGCGGCCAGTCCGGCCAATATGCTTTGGCTACATCCGCCTCTATATTTCAGCCGCACTGCTGCTGTGGGCATCTTACGGAGGCGCGAGATAACCGCCATAGGAGGGCAGGACAAGACGCTGCTGCTAGATGCGCCCGCGGGCGGCACGACTTTGCGCCTGTCGGATGGAGTGAGTGTCGCTGCCGGCGGGGTGCTGTGGGTAGATGCGGACGACGCAGAACGGATGGAGTATATGACGGTCGGGACGGTCGCTGGCGCTTCGACGCCCGACCAGCCCGTCACGGTTACGCTGACTTACCCATTGGCCTTTACGCACAGGGCCGGGGTGAAGGTGAGCCGAGGTAACGTTGGCCCGGTGCTCCCCCCACCCGCCGGGTTTACCAAGCAGTTTGCCCGCGATGCCCTTCCAGGTGATGGGGTGGTGTTCCTGAACGACGTTGCGAACGTGGGCGTGGCAACGGTCGTTGAGGTGACGGGCAGCCCAAACGCGAGTGAGTTCCACCGCTTTCGGCTGTACGAAGCCACCAGCAACGCCAATGGTTATTTTAGCCTACCGCCCGTCAGCCGTGTGGCGCAGCTTCGTATCGCGGCCACCCACCCAGCACAAGCGGCGATCCCTCCTCGGCTGTTGAGCCTGCGCTACGACTTACAGGAGAACCGGATAGATTTCGTGTTCCGATGATGGACGATGGACGACGGACGATAGAAGGCAGTAGGCAGTAGGCAAGGAAGAACTGGGTCATCCTAACTCGTAACTCGTAACTCGTAACTCGTAATCAAAAAAGGGGGTAAAGCTATGCCTGAATATTTGGCGCCTGGGGTATACGTTGAGGAGATAGATACCGGAAGTAAGCCTATCGAGGGGGTCAGCACCAGCACCAGCGGCATGGTGGGCGTGACCGAGCGCGGGCCGGTGAACATACCGATCCTCGTTACGAGCTTCGGAGAGTACCAGCGCTGGTTCGGCGGCTACCTGAACGCCCTGGACTTCCCGGATGAAGACGAAACGCGCCCCCTACGCTACCTGCCTCATGCAGTAGAGGGGTTCTTCACTAACGGGGGGAAGCGCCTTTACGTCGTGCGCGTACTGGACGTGGGCCAGGCTACCAATGCCCAGTTCATGCTGTTCAATCGAGGCGTGGCTACCTCGGCCAATACGGTGCTCTTGAGACCCGCGACTGAGAACACGGGCACGGCGGCCAACCTGCCTCTGCTGCTTGTGCTATCAGGGGCCAACCTTCAACAGAACGATTGGATAAGGATAGGCTCCGGCAGCGACGCGGAATACAGGCAACTCGCGCTAGCCCCGGTAAATGAAGCGGTCCTTGTGCCCCTGGCCTCCCCGTTAGGGCGCTCACACACCGGCGCTACGCCACCTGTCGTTGAGCAGATAGCCCGCACTCCGGCAGGTGGCGCGCTGACCTTAGTAAGCGCTATCTCAGGTGGCGAAGGTACGATTGAGGTGTCGGGCGCGACAGCTGATATTACCCCCCTTTCGGTCACGCCTGGCCCTCTCCTGGAGATCAGACAGGCCACCGGTCCGGCCAACATAGGGGAGTATCGCTTCGTTACCCAGTTCACTTCCCTCTCTCCCACCAGCGCCCGCCTGCGCCTGGACAGCCCATTATTGATCTCTTATGGGGCGGGCGCGGCCAACACGGCTATCACACGCCTGACTATACCGGCAGGTAATATAGCCCAGGCCAACCTTGCCCCATCGGCCAGGGCGGGTGAAAGTCTCCTTTATGTAGACAACCGTGCGACCGACTTCGATACGCGCACCGACCTCGTGCTCATTGACCGTAACAACAATACTGACCGTGAGGTGAGGCGCATAGGGGAGTTACGCGAGCTTGCGCTCTCCCCAGGCGCGACCGAAGAGTATGTGGCAGGCAGCGTGATCGAAGCGATAAGCCTGACTGACACCAACCGTCTGACACTCACCGCAAACCAGGCGATAGGGGACGGCACTGTTCAAATAAGTGACGTCACTTCTCTAACCGAAGGGCAGAGGTTGGTGATTGGCGCGGGTGCCGGGCGAGAAACAGTAGTTATACAGAGTATCAATACAACCACTAACGTCGTTACCCTCACCGTGCCCCTGGCATCGGTGAAGAGTGCCGGTGACCCGGTGTCTGATGACAACCACCCGACTCTAGATGCGGCCTCGGCAGCGGGAGTAAATACTATCACCGTAAGCCATACAGGCGCGCTGGTCGTGGGGCAAACGATCCAGATCGGGGCAGGTGCCGGCCAGGAGGACCGGACGATCCAGGCCATAAACCCTGCTACGCGAGTGGTCACGCTTACCTCAATTCTGGCGGCGGCCAAAGCCATAGGCACCCAGGTGTTGCCCTTGCGTGGCCTTACCGCCTCGCCTGCTGCCGGGGCCACTTCCATTGCGCTCGACAATCGCATGGGCCTCCAGGTAGGCGACGTGTTGAGGGTGGGTCAGAACCCGAGCGAAGAATACGTGACCATCTCCGCCCTGCCCAAACGAGCGCCCGCGGGCGTGCCGCCCGATGCTGGCATAGTCCTACTCGCCGCCCCTCTCACCCGCTCATATGACCGTGCCAGCACGCAGGTATTCAGACTCACTCTCTCGCAGCCCCTTCCGGCTCCCGTGACTCAGTCCTCAGTGCTGGTGCTCGCCCGTCAGGCAGGTGACGCAACCGCTTTGGTGTCGGATGGCGGTGGGACAGGCTACCCTGCCAACAGCTTTATCAGGGTGAGGGGAGCAGGCGGCGCGATTTACTACCATCGCGTGGTAAGTACGACACCCGCGCCCGGCAACCCAGGAGCTATAACTCCGCAGGTGCTGACCCTCAATCGCGTAGTCAATCGCGTACATTCCCTGGGATCACCTGTCGTCGAGCGCAGACCTATATTCAATGTTGTGGCGCTGGACGCAGGTATATGGGGCAACCGCTTGCGCGTGGCGATAGAAGACGAGGTCCCAGGCCTGGTAGCTCGCACTACTCTCAGGCAGGTGGTCGTACCTCCCAACCAGATAAGGCTCTCTTCTACCGCTGGGGTCGAGCCGGGTACGGTGCTGGAGCTGGTGGACCCAACCACCAATGCGCTTGTGGGCGGGCTGCTAAAAGCCACGTCGATCAATCGCTCTACGGGAGTAGTTACCCTGGATGCGCCTGGCCTGGACGCGCCTCAACAAAACGCAATCGCGGCCATGCCCCCAGGCCAGTTCTTAGGAGTGCGCTCACGGGAGTTCAGAGTGACGGTATTCTTGATGCGCCAGCCCGATCCCGCTGTGCCCACGCGCAGTGAAACGGTGCTCGATCTGGAGGCATTTCGCTACCTTTCTATGGACCACCGCCATAGCCGCTATATACACAAGGTGCTGGGCACGACCTGGAGCAGCGCCCCAGGCACTGTCAACGATGATGATGGTAAGCCGCTCCGGCTGGCTGACCGGCGCTCTGAAGGGGAGTCAAAATACATCAGGGCGCGCGACCAGGCAGCTAGCCCTGCGGCCACTGAGGCCGTATTCCTGGGGCCGGAGACGCTGGTGGATGTGCTGCCAACCGGTAACACGCGAGCCGCCCGCCATGCCCTGGAAGGCGGAGATGACGCTGTAACTTTTATTGATGACGATATTTACAAAGGGGCGGACGACCCGGAGCCTAATAATCGCACGGGCCTCGCCAGCCTGCGCAATGAAGAGGAGATTGCCATCGTGGCGATTCCTGGGCGTACAAGCTCAGCCTTGCAGGGAGCGTTGATTGATCACTGTGAGCTGATGCGCTACCGCTTCGCCGTGCTGGACGGCCCGCCCCCACCCGACGACTCGCTCAACAACGTACAGACTCAGCGCCAGCAGTTTGATAGCAAGTACGCCGCGCTGTACCACCCCTGGCTGCTCATCCCTGATCCTTACCCCGTCAACCTGGGGCAGGTCCCCAACTACCCGGTCCCGCCGAGCGGGCACGTAGTCGGAGTGTATGCGCGCACCGACATCGAGCGCGGGGTGCACAAGAGTCCGGCCAACGAGGTAGTCCGCGGGATAATCGGCCTGAAACGTTCGCTCAACAAGGGGGAGCAAGACATCCTCAACCCCTTCCCCGTGAACATCAACGTAATCCGCGATTTCAGGTTGGACAACCGGGGCATCAGGGTGTACGGCGGGCGGGTCATAACGAGCGATCCCGACTGGAAGTACGTGAACGTGCGGCGGCTCCTGATCTTCATAGAGAATTCCCTGGACCGAGGGCTTCAATGGGTGGTGTTCGAGCCAAACGCAGAGCCGCTCTGGGCCAGGGTGCGGCGCTCCATCAGCAACTTCCTCACGGTGGTGTGGCGCAACGGCGCCCTCGAAGGCACAACCCGCGAGGAGGCTTACTTCGTGAAGTGCGACCGGACCACCATGACCCAGACCGATATAGACAATGGCCGCTTGATCGTGGTCATAGGCGTGGCCCCCGTCAAGCCCGCCGAGTTCGTAATCATCCGCATCGGCCTGTGGACCGCCCACGCCGAAGACTAGCAAATGCGGAATACGGAATGCGGAGTGCGGAATGTCTATCATCTGTTGTCCAATTCCGCACTCCGCACTCCGCACTCCACATTAGAAAAGGGGGGGTATTATGCCAACCGATAAGAGGACCGATCCGTACAGGGGTTTCAATTTCAGGGTGGAGATCGGGGGACAGGTGATCGGGGGTTTCAGCGAGTGCAGTGGCCTCACAGCTGATGGCGACCCCGTAGACTACCGCGAAGGCACCGACAGGCCCAACAACGTTCGCAAGCTGGTCGGCCTCCGCAAGTATATGAACGTTACCCTCAAGAGAGGTTACACGCCGAACCTCGAGTTGTGGAAGTGGTACCAGAATATCGCCACCGGCCTGCCGGACCGGCGCAACGTGACTATCGTCCTGATGGACGAGGCGCACAAGGACGTCTTGCGCTGGGAGGTAGAAAACGCCTGGATCAACAAAATCGAGGGTCCAGCTATGAAAGCCAGCGGCAACGAGGTCGCTATCGAATCGTGCGACCTCGTGCACGAAGGCCTGACGCTCGAGCTACCATAACCGACGATAGACGATAGACGATAGGCGGGAGTATTCTCACGTTTCACGTTTCACGTTCTGTCGTCCATCGTCACCGGAGAGTCCAGTTGCCTACCTACGAAACGCCAGGGGTATATTACGAGCGAGTAGACGCTACCGGGCCGGCCATAAGTCCGCTACGCACGGACGTGGCCGGGTTTGTGGGCATCGCCGAGCGCGGGCCTATCAACACGCCCACGCCCGTCCAGTCATGGCGTCAGTTCCAGGCGTACTTCGGGGATTTCACGGGGCAGGGCTTCCTCGCATATAACGTGCGCGCCTTCTTCGAGAATGGCGGGCGGCGCTGCTGGGTAGTGCGCGTTGCTTCCCCCGATCCGGCAGGGGGCGCAGCATCCGCTTCGACACTCCTTCCAGGGGCTGCACCTCCAGGGAGTCCGCCGGGCACACCACCTGGGAAGAGTATCTGGCAAGTAGAGGCTTACAGCCCCGGCGTGTGGGGCAACGCTCTCACCATCCTGCTCCAGGAGACTCACCGGGCGCAGACGGTGAGCAGACCTGCGTTCAGTACGCCTGAAGCGACGGCGGTAACGGCCGTTGGCGCGTTCAGGCGTGCGATGCTGGTGCGCGTGCGGCAAGGCAACCTCACCCCTCTCTATAAAGTCATCTCCTCGGTTGATCCGGCAGACGGTCTGCTCATATGGCAGAACCCCCGGCAGGAGGAGCGTCTACCCTACGACAGCCTCCTCCAGCTTCCGCCTGACTACGATCTGGATGCTCCCCTTTACATAGAGAGCGTGGAATACACTCTCGTCGTCAAGGAGGCAGGCCAGGTGAGGGCCGTATACGAAGGTCTCTCCCTTGTGCCGGAGGACGCGCAGAATTACGGACCGAAGCGCCTCGCCCCTCTGGAGCCTCTCCCGCCTGCCAACCCCGACCAGCGCGCGGGCATACCTTCGGCTCCCCCTCTCGTGGTTATCCGTGAAGCTGAAGATAAAGAGCAGTCAAGCGATGCGCCCAGCCCACTCTACACGGATGGTGGAGAGGAGTCATTGGCGGGAGGAGCCGATGGCCTCACCCTCCTCGAGGTATACGATTTTATCGGTGAGCCGTTCAGCCCGCATGACAGCGACCTGATAAAGAAGAGCAGGAAGCGCGGCCTGCGAACATTGAACGACGTCGACGAAGTAGCTATCATCGCTATCCCCGACATCCACATACAGCCGATACCGCCTCTTCGCCTCAGCCCGCCGGTGCCTTGCGAGCCTGACCCCTGTCTCCCTGGCCCACCCCCCAAACCGGCTCTACCTCCGCCCCTGGCCGAGCCGGAGATGCCTCGAATCTTTTCGGACGAGGAAATCGCGAGGGTGCACGCGGCGCTGGTACAACACTGCGAGGAGCGCCGCGACCGCATCGCCATATTGGACCCGCCACTATCGGCGGTGAAGAATGAGGCCCTCGGCGTAGGAGCGATCAGAGCCTGGCGAAAGCGCTTCGACTCTAAGTACGCGGCGCTCTACTACCCCTGGATGCGGGTGGTCGAGCCGGTGCGCCCGGCTCGCGCTCTTACCCGCGACATACCACCCAGCGGGCACGTCGCGGGCCAATATGCAACCGCCGATTTCAGCGTGGGAGTACATAAAGCCCCAGCCAACGTTGCGCTGAAGTGGGCGCAAGACGTGACCGCCGGGGTGAGCGATCCCACGCATGGCCTCCTCAACACCGAGGGTATCAATGTGATAAAGGCCCTGCCTGGAAGGGGACTGCGCATCGAAGGGGCGCGGACCGTTAGCGCAGACCCCGATTGGCGATACGTGAACGTGCGCCGTCTCTTGATGATGATCGAGAAAGCGATCTACCTCTGCACGCAGTGGGCCGTATTCGAGCCAAATGACCACATAACGCGCGCTAAGATGCGCCTCTCCCTTACCAGCTTCCTGTCGGCACTCTGGCAAAGGGGGGCGCTTACAGGCGACAAACTGGCGGAGGCCTTCGCGGTGAAGTGCGACGAAGAGAACAATCCACCCCATGAGAGGGCAAATGGGAGGCTGCTCGCTGAAGTGCGAGTCGCTCCTTCCAGACCTTTCGAGTTCGTGGTGCTAAGGGTAGGTCGCACGCAGAATGAGTTCGAGGTGAGTGAGGCCTCGGTGGAAAGAGTGCTGGTGTGACTCCGATTTTAGGTTAGCGTAGCAAGCGGGGGAAGAAAGAATGGCACTGTTGAGCGCGCTGGGCATCAGGTCTGACCCGGTCCTGGGTCACAATTTCCTCATTAGTCTTATCGACACCAGCAGCACGTTGGCCCTGGCCAAGTCTATCGTCACGTCGGCTATAACTGACGTCGCATTGGGGGGTTTCACCGAATGTACCGGGTTGGAGATGTCGCTGGAGATAAAGGACTACGAAGAAGGGGGCAATAACGGTGCGGTATTGAAGTTCCCCACGCGCGTGAAGTGGTCGAACATCACCCTCAAGAAGGGAATAGGATTCAGCACGGCGCTCTGGGATTGGCACTACGGTTTCGTTGAAGGGAGCGGAAAGCGGCGTGATGGCTTGATTATGCTGATGGACGACCTGGGTGTGCCGCATAACATCTGGTATTTCAAGCGTGGGCTGCCGCTCAAGTACACAGCCCCTTCGATGAACGCCTCGCAGAACAACGTAGCGATAGAGGCTATCGAGATAGCACACGAAGGGATATACCAGGTGCCCGGCGTGAGCCTGGGGGCAGCCGCTGTCAGTGGGGCGGTGAGCGTAGGATTCGCTATTACCTGAGGCGGACGAAGGACGACAGATGACAGACGACAGACGACAGACGATAACTTTGAACCTTGAACCTTGGATTAGGGGGCAACCGTGGATGTACATGTTGGGGAGATCGTTAGCTCGGTGCGGGCGGTGGACGGGGATGCGCTCTTGTCGCCGCAAGTCATGGAGAAAATCGTGCGAGCAGTGATGCGGGCGATGGAAGAGCGAGACGCCCATACCGGGCGGGTGCGCGCCGAACAGCGCGTGACGAGTGGGGTGCGAGACGAACAGGTGAGAGAGGAGAGTTGAGGTGGAGCAGCTAGAAAAAGCGACGATTGTCGTGCAGTGGGAGGACGAGATGGAGTTCATTCCCGTCCAGTTCAACCCCACCGAGATCTCGCTTGACAAGAGCGCGCAAATCGCGGAGATAGCCATCCCTGGCCTCGATACGCCTTTGTTACAGTTCGTGCGCGGGCAGACGGAGAAGCTAACTCTTGACCTCTTCTTCGATACCACCGAGGACGGAATGGGCACGGGCGCCACCAGCGTGACGACCCTCACGGACCGCATCTACGAGCTTGTGAAGATAGAGCCGTCGAGACATGCCCCGCCCCTATGCGCCTTTATATGGAACAGCGCCTTCCCGGGTAACTCTACCTCCGCCCATATCGGCAACCAGAGGCGTGACGGCTTCGATGGCATCGTTGAAAGCGTCAGGCAAAAGTTCATGCTCTTCAGCCCGCAGGGTGTACCGTTGCGGGCCACCCTTACCGTCACCTTCCGCGAATACAAAACTCTCGATTACCAGTTACGACAGTTGAACCTCAACTCGCCCGACCGCACTCATAGCCACCTGGTGCAGGCGGGGGACACCTTGAGCAGCATAGCGGGCAAGTATTACAAGCGCCCCGGCGAGTGGCGACGGATAGCTGAGGCAAACGATATCAAAGACCCCCGCCGTCTGGTGGCAGGCACGCTCCTGACCGTGCCGAGGATGGGGGACTAAGCTATGCCAGTTGTAAAGCTCAGAGAAGAATCGGTCCTGCAACAGGGGTTCTACGTGCCTCAGTTCGAGGTGCGGATCGCGGGCGCGGGTCTGCCGCGCGATGTGGTGCGGGACGTTACCCAGCTTACTTACAAAGACAACATCAAAGAGATAGATAGTTTCGAGATGACGGTGAACAACTGGGATGCAGAGACGAGCGATTACAAATACATAGGCTCAGAAACTGAGGAGACGCTAAATGGCTCAACCCCTGAAAGCGAGCGATATAAGCTCTTCGAGCCATCCAACAGAGATGTAGAGATACGCATGGGCTATACCAGCACCCTGCGCGTGATGATGAAAGGGAACATCACCACCATGGAACCGAGTTTCCCAAGCGGGGGCGCGCCTACCCTCACAATACGAGGTCTGAACGCGCTGCACCAGCTCAGGTGCAAGCAGTACACCACTAACTGGGGCGCAGAGGTAGGCAGACAGTATTCAAGAGATAGCGAGATAGCTAAACGGATAGGCGAGCTGAGCGACAATGGCAAGAAGCGCTTCCCTCTTCCAGTCGAAATAGATACCAGCGTCATACAGGACGAGCCGGTGATTGATTACATTGTCCAGCAGAATCAATACGACATAGATTTTCTCTTCTCCCGCGCCCGCTTGCGTGGTTACGTGGTGTTCATACAAGAATCGGACCAGGAGGTGCAGGGTTCCCGGTATCGCCTCTATTTCGGCCCGCCGTTGGGCCGCGTGCAGGGGCTGCGCAGCGTCACCTTCGAGCTTGAATGGGGCAAGTCATTGGTTGATATCAAGCCGACCCTCACGACGGCCAACCAAGTGAAGTCGGTCCAGTTCCGGGGGTGGGACCGGGCCTCCCGCAGGGCGATCAATATCAAAGTATCAGTAGATGACCTCCGAATAAACTTCAACCGTGATTTGCTTGCCCTTCTGACCAAATCGGGCGATTGCAGCGAGCGTGAAGAGGTGGTCGTGAACGAGCCTGTCTTCACAGAGCAGCAAGCTCGAAGACGCGCCGAGGCTATTCTCCTCGACAGGTTGAGGGAGATGGTCAAGATTAGCGGCACTACAGTGGGCCTGCCCGACCTGCGTGCCGGACAGCTCGTGATTATCAAAGGTATCGGCTCGCGACTGAGCGGCACTTACATGCTGACAGACACCACCCATACCATAGGAGACTCGGGTTATACAACCCGTTTCAACGCCCGCCTGGAGAGCAGCAGCACAACGGGAGGGAATTAGTGAGACAGCAACCTGGCGTGGTGATAGCCCTTGTCAAAAGCGTGGATGACCCCTCAGCACTGGGGCGAATCCAGGTCGAATTTCCCTGGCTGTCGGACAGGAACCAAAGCGCGTGGGCACCTTTAGCGGTCCCCCTCGCGGGCAAGAAGCGCGGCATGTACTTCTTGCCGGAGGTAGGTGACGAAGCATTGGTAGCCTTCGAGCATGGGGATTTAGCCCACCCATTCATTATCGGCTTCCTGTGGAATGGCGTAGACAAGCCGCCCAATGAGGGGATCGATCACAGCGTGCGCCGCCTGTGGACGGTGAGCGGACACATCATGGACTTCGATGACCGTGACGGCCAGGAGGCTATCACTATCACCACTCAGGGCAAACAGAAAATCGAGATGAAGGACAACACCGCAGCCATATCTATAGCGCTCAAGGAAAGTGGGCATCATATAGACCTCAAAGAAACCGAAGGCACCATCCTGATCAAGACTAAGAACGGGCAGCAGATCGAGCTGAACGACCAGCCGGGCAAGATGACCCTGCAAGTGATGAGCGGTAACAAGGTAACTATAGAGCCTACCCAGGTGGAAGTGAGCGCTCTAGGTAGCACGGTCAAGATAGACGCCAGCGGCGTAACCGTGCAGGCCCCATCCGGCATGTTGAATATCACCTGCGCCAGCGCCAACGTCACCGCTACAGGCGCTATGAACGTCACCGCCTCGTCGGTGCTGAATGTCACCGCGCCGATAGCCACCTTCAGCGGGATTATACAAGCCACCATGGTGCAAGCCTCCGCGATAGTAGGCTCGGCCTACACGCCCGGACCGGGCAACACATTCGGGCTGTAGACGATAGACGATAGACGATAAACGATAGAACTCAAAACTCACTACTAATATGGCAACTTTGACCGTACAGGCACCAACTTTGAAATATGAAGACGCCGGAGGGGGGCGGGCGGCGCTGGAAAACCCGGTGGAAGTGTTGTGCGCCTCACCGACCTTCCCGGACGGGTCCACTTTTGGGCAGGCAGACCTGGGAACGGCGGGTTTCCTCGTGTACCGGATGATGAGCGCAGGCGCGCTATGGGAGGTCTGGGACGGAAACGCCAAAGAGTGGGTAGCCCAGACCGGCGCGGAAGCCACCCTCAAGAAGGAGCCACTCACTTACAAGGATGGCAAACCATTGCCCTGGCAGGGGATGTTGGTCGCGGCAGGCCAGAAGGATAAGAGCGAGCAGGACCAGTATGCTACCGTCACTCCACCTTCAGCCCATCCTCAATATGCGGTGCGAGCCTACTTCTCGGCTAAGAGGGGCGAGCAAGAGTATTCCGGCCTGAGTGCGGCGAGCGCGCCGGTGTCATTCGTGAGCATGACTGACGCCATCCGCGCAGGTCTGAGCATACCGAAGGGCCAGAAGCCGATGAGCGCCACGCAGGTGACAATCTTCCTGCGCGACGCCAGTCTGGTAACTATCGGCTCAGTAGACATACGCGCCGACGGTGGAAGCTCGGAAATCACCATCTCAAACGCCAGCAGTGCCGGTTCGCCGTTAGCGCAAGTGATCCTGACGAGCGCGGGAGAAATACGCTTAATACCGGCTTCAACACAAAAGGTAGTGATTACAGGCCCATTGGAAACGGAGCAGATTACCTACCAACCGCAGGGAGGCGGTGCGAAGCAAACTTTGTAGCAAGTTTTCAGTTTTGAGTTTTATCGTCCATCGTCCATCGTCCATCGTCCATCGTCCCTAATCAACCAGGAGTAAAGAGCTTGGAGCGCAAATTTCTCGGCACGGGGTGGCGCTTTCCGTTGCAGGTAACACCGAACGGGGGGATAGCACGTGCGCGGTATGAAGCGCGGGTTGAGGAGGGCATCTACCTGGTGCTCGATACGGCCAAGGGGGAGAGGGTAATGCTGCCCGACTTTGGCTGCGGCATACACGACCTTGTCTTCGCGCCAAATAACCCCGGCACGCTGAGCGTCGTGACGCAACAGGTGCGCCAGGCGTTAGTCAAATACGAGTCGCGCATTGACGTGCTGGACGTGCGCGCCGAGACCACGCCCGAACAGCCAAATCTGCTCCTTATTCGCATCGATTATCGCATCAGGGCCAACAATGCCCTGGGTAACCTGGTCTACCCGTTCTACATAAAAGAAGGAAGGTAGGGGAAGAATGCCTTTGCAGAGCGACCTGCCGGTACTGGACGACAGACGTTACAAGGACATTGTGAACGAGTTGCGCACCCGCGTGCCTCGCTATACCCCCGAATGGACCGACCTGAACGACAACGACCCTGGCATGGCGTTGGCCCAGCTATTCGCGTGGTTGGCGGACATGTTGCTCTACCGGCTGGGGCGCGTGCCTGAGCAGAACTACATCAAATTCCTCGAACTGCTTGGCATAGAGCGACAACCGGCAGCCCCGGCGCTCGCCGAGATTACCTTCCCCGTGCTCCCCGACTCGCCCCAAAGCACGGTCATCGTACCGATGCGCACGCAGGTATCGGCCCCCGCCGACGACGGAGGCTCGCCAGTCATCTTCGAGACCGACAAGGCCCTGGTGGCGATCAGGTCAAGATTGCTGTCGGTGCAATCTGACAGTGGCTTCGATTTCCGCGACTTGAGCGCGGCGAACCAGACGAACAGCCAACTTCCCGGTGCGGACGGAGACGCGCTGGCGCAGACCTCCGTCCCGACCACCGACCAGGGTTTTCTGCCGTTCGGCGAATTGGCGGATGCGGGTGCGGCCCTGATGCTCGGCTTCGACAGCGCGCAGCCGTTGCCGGAGGTCAACCTGGACCTGGCCTTCTATCTCGTGAATCAACCGGGAGAGAAATCCTCATATTCCTGCGACCTGCCGGAAACAGCCTTCTTCCCGCCGGCGGTGCTCGTTTGGGAGTATTGGGTGGGCACGTATTGGACCGCGCTCACCCGCGCGAAGGATGACACGCGCTCGCTAACCCGCTCAGGCCACATGGTCCTCAAACTCCCACCCAAGGGCAAGATGCAGCCCGCTACGCTCGGACAGGTGGCGGAGCCCAGGTACTGGATACGCGTCAGGATAGCCAGCGGCGGCTACGAGAAGCCACCCATCCTCTTCGCGGTGGTCACAAATACCATATCCGCAACGCAGGCCGAGACGCGCTACGATGAAGTGCTTGGTGGTAGCGATGGCGAGCCTAACCAGAAGTTCACCCTCCAGAATGCGCCGGTGCTGGCGGGCACGCTGCAACTTGAGGTTGACGAAGGCGATGGCTTCAAGGTCTGGAAGGAGGTATCGGACTTCTATGGCTCAGGGCGGGACAGTACGCACTACGCGCTCAACCGCACTACCGGCGAGGTGAGCTTCGGAGATGGGTTGCACGGGCGCATACCTGTGGGCAACGTGAACAACGCCGACAATATCGTCGCCCGTACGTATCGCTACGGGGGCGGCAAGCGCGGCAATGCGCCCTCCGGGGCGATCAAAACGCTCGCGAGCAGCATACCGGGGATCGATGAGGCGGCGGTGGGTAACTTGTGGGCGGCAACGAGCGGGCGCGACGAGGAGGCGCTGGAGGAGGCCAAAGGGCGCGCGCGAGGCACTCTCAAGAGCAAGTGCCGGGCAGTTACGTCCGAGGACTTCGAGACCCTGGCGCGGGAAGCGGCGAACGTAAAGCGCGCGCTGACGATGCCCCTGGCTCACCCCGACTTTCCAGGGGTGCAGGTCCCCGGCGTCATCACGGTGGTAGTCGTGCCGGACGCCGACGAAAATGACCCGGCTCCCATACCTAGCGAGGGCACGCTTAGAACGGTGTGCGCTTACCTCAACCAGAGGCGACTGTTGACCACCGAGGTGTACGTAGCCAAACCCACATACAAGCAAGTGTCAGTGATGGTAGAGCTGGTGGCGAACGATAACGCAGACCTGGCAGAAGTAAGGGACGGCGTGGAGAAGGACCTCCTCAAATATTTTCACCCCCTTACGGGGGGCGATACCGGAGAAGGGTGGCCGTTCGGAGGGGACATATTCTATTCACGGGTCTACAGCCGCATCTTCACGCAGGAGGGCGTGCAGCGCATCGAGAGATTGGTGGTTACGGTGGACGGGGTGGAAGCGCCAGAATGCAGAGACGTGGAGATACCCGAAGGCGCTCTCCTCTACTCGACGGCGCACGACGTGAGGCCCAGTTATGAGTATGAGTGAGGGCGGACGATAGACGATAGACGATAGACGATAGACGATAGACGATGAGTGGTGAAACGTGAATGGGTAAATCAGTTGTGCGAGATGAATACTTAGCGGTTCCGATGGCGGGCCATGACCCGTATTGGTGGTGGCTGGATGCGCGCACCGGTTGGCGGGATGCCCTGCTGGACAAGGTGGAGCAGGTGGGAGAGGCGCTGGCCCTGTCCCCTGCCCTGGGCAGTGGGCGCTTTCTGGCCGAGGGGTCGGGCAGCTTTGGTGGGCTGGCGCTACCGGCGAACGTAGCCATTGGGCCGAACGGGGCCATCTACCTGTTGGACTTGCAAGGGGTGCAGCTAAAGCGGTTCGACCCATGCGAGTGCCGGTTTGAGGTGGTGCCCTGTATCGCCGGGCGCGGCACGGGGGTGCGTCAACTGCTCGACCCGCACGGCGTCGGCATCATGGGTGGCAATATATATATATGCGACAGCGGCAACCGGCAGGTGAAGGTATTCTCTCTGTACGGCTTCGCCCTGCGCACCATACTGACGCCGCCTAAATCATCTCCCTTATACAAGACATGGCAGCCTTATGGTGTGACTTTCGACTCGCGAGGTTGCATATACGTAAGCGACCCGGCTAACGGCATGGTCCACCGCTTCGCCCCGTCTGGCCGCATGCTGGAGCCTTCGTGGGAGGGCCTGGCCGCGCCTACTTACATGGTGATGAGCTGCGATGGCTTGCTATATGTCCTCGCTACCGGCGACGATGGTAAGCCTGCGGTCGTGGTGCTGGATGGGGAGGGGGCAATCGTCCCGTCTCGTAGCGCCAAACGCCCCAGCGAAGCTGCACAATATTTCCCTACGCTGCTTTTCCCGGTGGACGCACAGGGCAATATCTACCTGGGGGCACTATGCGCCGAAGACGCGCCAGATGAAACGAAGGTCTGCCCGCCCACAGATAAGGGTCGCCGCGATAGAGGCGCGAAGGAACCACCCGTGCGCGGCGTATTCGACAGCAGTGGCAACCCAATATCAGTTCCACCCGCGCCGATAGAGCCTGCTTATGACCTGGAAGGGTACTATTACAGCATGCCCCTGGACAGCGAGATTTACCGCTGCCAGTGGCATAAGATCATGTTGTATGGCGAGATACCGGCGGGAGCACGGCTTCGCGTCTGGACTTACACCGCAGAGACCGAGCAGACGAGCGACACCCTCCAGAGCCTGCCGGCTACAGCCTGGGCTACCGGGCAGGTTGCTACCTCCCTCATTGGCGGTAAATGGGACTGCCTGGTACGCAGCGACAAAGGGCGCTACCTCTGGCTGAAGGTACAACTTCGGGGCGACGGCTCGGCCACACCCAGGATCACAGGTATGCGGGTGGAGTACCCGCGCATCAGCCTGTCGCGCTACCTCCCGGCAGTCTTCATGTTCGAGCCTACCAGCGCCGACTTCACAGACCGTTTCCTCAGCCTCTTTGACACCACCCTGCGCTCTATCGAGGGAATTGTCGATACGCAGGCCCGCTTCTTCGATCCCGACTCTACGCCTAGCCTGGAAGAAGGCTCCGAGCGCGACTTCCTTTCGTGGCTGGCCTCCTGGATCGGCCTGACGCTCGACCGCCACATGCCTGTGCAGAGGCGGCGGCAGTTTGTGAAGAAGGCCGCCCGCCTCTACCAGATTCGCGGTACGCGGGAAGGGCTTCGCAGGCAGTTGATGCTCTATCTAGGGATAGAAAGCGCGCCAGGCGACGAGCGAGGAGGCGTGGTTAATAGAAACAGCAATGATAACGATGGTGAGAAGAGTTGCAGTTGCGCTTGTGGCACCCAACCCGGGCGCGAGCCGGTAACGTGCCGGCCCAAGCCACTCAATTGCGCGCCTCCACCCACGCCACCCGTATGGGAACCCCCGCCATTGATCCTGGAGCATTTTCAGCTGAGGCGCTGGCTATACGCCGGAGCAAGCAAGCTGGGAGACCAGTCGGTATTGTGGGGCAAGAGCATCGTCAACCGCAGCCAGCTTGACGAGAACTCGCAGGTAGACCGCTCGCAGCTCATCACGACGCAAGACCCCGTTCGCGATCCGTTTCACGTCTACGCGCACAAGTTCACCGTATTTGTGCCCGCCTGGGTCGAGAAGGACGCTCGCTACAGGCACGGACTGGAGAAACTGCTGGAAACCGAGGCCCCTGCCCATACCCTGGCCGACGTGCGTTACGTGCAGCCCCGGTTCAGGATCGGCGTGCAGTCCACCATAGGTTTCGACTCGGTGATCGGTTGTTATCCGCGCAATACGGCTTTGGGGGATGGGCCGCTGGGAGAGGCGTCCGTGCTTTCTTCACGGCGCCCAAGTACCGGTGGGCCGGCGATACAGATAGGTAAGAGTAGCAGGATTCGATAAGGGAGAGCGGCTATGTGTAATTGTGGACAAAACGGTAACGCCACAGACCAAAGTTACGGTTGCGTGGACTGCGACGTCGGCCCTTTCACTCGCAACAATTATTTCATGGGCAAGCTGCTGGTGGAGCGCGACTTCAAAGATGAGCAGGCTTACTACGTAGACAAGGCGCTACTGCACAACCGACAGCTGCATGGCTGCGGCGTGGTGTGCGGCTTGCGCGTTACCGAGCACGAGGCGGAAAACTGCCGGCCCCGCTACGTATGCATCGAGCCGGGCACCGCCATAGACTGTTGCGGCCACGAAATCATCGTACCGGAGAAAGAGTGCGTAGACATCACGCAGATAGAGGCAGTCAAAAATCTCATATTTGAGGTAGACGCCAACCAGCGACCGCTTACTCATCGCCTGCAAATCTGCCTGCGCTATCGCGAATGCCCCACCGAAGAAATCCCCGTGCTGTACGATGATTGCGGCTGCGACGACACAGGGTGCGCCCCCAACCGCATCCTGGAATCGTATGACGTAGACGTGCTGGTTGACGAGCCGGACGAACCGAAGGCACTCCTTTCGCCGCACTTCGAGCGTAGCTTCACGATTCCCCTAGGCGAGGCAATCGCGGTAGCCCTGGACGAGGCGGGCGGCAGCCTTTACGTGCTGGCGGGTGCGCCCGGTGGCACTATCTCCCGCGTGAGCCTGGCCGATGGCACGATCAGCCCGCAGTCACGCACCCTGCCCGCCGGGCGGACGTGCCAGGGGATCACCCTATCGGAAGATGGCACGAGACTATACGCGGCCCTGGAACCGGCCACCGCAGGCAACCCCGTACAGGTGCTCGTCATAGATACGGCTGATCTGGCGGGTGCGCTGGTGCGGACGGTAGACGTGCCAGACAGTGCCAACAGTTCCACAGATATGGCGACTGCCGGTGGGCGATTGCTTACCCTGGCACGCGCAAGCGGCAAGCTGCATGTATGGGGTACGGCATTGGACTCCGCGCCCGCATCGGGCGACCCCCCACTCACACCTGAAGCGCCCGTAAACCTGGGGGTAACGAATGTCTCGGGCCTGGCGGTCAGCAGCGACGGTAAGAGCGCATTCACTCTTGACCCTAGCCCTACGACTCACAGGGTGCTCGTGGCCGATTTGTCAACAACGCCTCCCCAGAAGGGCGCGGACATCACAGTCCTGCCGCCAATCGGGGCGTCACCTCGCACGCTGGCGGTGGTAGCCACTACCGGTCCAGACAGATTGGCGGTAGCCACGGCAGAGGGCAATCTGCACCTGCTGGCCGCCAGTCCTCCTGAGCTGCTCGGCACCGCCACGAACCTAGCGCATAAAGCTGTAGCACTCGCCGTGTCGCCTGGAGGGCAATGGGCATACGTGATCGAGACGGATGGGACCACTGGAGAGAGTTTCATCCAGGCTGTGAACATATACAAGCTGGGCTTGAAGCAAAACGCGACACCGGGCGCGCCCTTCCCCATCGGGCCTCAGGCGCGTGGTGCGGCGATCACCAGCGCGGGAGAACGCCTTTATATACCCTACATGGGCACTCCAGGCCCGCCGCCCGTAGCTGGGGGCGTGGCGCTCATAGATATAACGGAGCAGGACTGCGAAGAGATTCTGTGGCGGCATCTGCGTGGTTGCCCAGGCTGCGAGGGTGTGCCCTGTACGTGCGTGGTCCTGGCGACTATCGAGAATTACGTTCCGGGCTTCGCTATGCGCGACGTAGAGACACCTCCGACCAAGCCGGAGGATGACCTGGCTCAGAACATCGCTCGTATAGACAACCGCAATGGGCGCCGCCTCCTCCCCAGCACGCAGACGCTGCTGGAGTTGATCCAGTGCGCGATCGATAAAGGCCCAGGCGGGGCTGGCAAGCAAGGGCCACCCGGCGAGCCAGGGCCAGGTATTGACCAGGTAGAGGTAACGACGGTCCCGTGCGGTCAGAATCCTGCCCCACCCAGGATCGAGAACCGCCCCGCCGGGCGCACGCTTGTCCTGGAACTTCCATCGGAGCTGGACGACCTCGACGTGGAGTTCGAGACCGTCAATTGTGGGGCCGACCCAAATGGCGAGATTATGTGCGAGCCTAACGACCCCGACAAGCGCAAGCTGGTGTTGCGCCTGCCGCCCGGCCTCAAAGACTTGCAGGTGGAGATACGTGAGATAGAGTGCGGGGCGCCCCCTAAAGGCCGGATAGAGGAGGACCGCCAGAACCCCAGGCGATGCAAGCTGGTGCTGGAAATCCCCACCGGCTGCAACGAGCTTGACCTGCCCCACATCGTCGCCATCAATTGGCCTCACGATGCTATCCTACAGGCATTCGACCAGGGCAGATCTCAGAAGGTAATCGAGGGCTTCTTCAAGAACGGCCTGATAATAGCTTTCGACGCTGAGATGCTACCCCAAACGGTCAACCGCCACACGGTGCAGGTACTCTTCAATCGCGCGAACCCAGACGGACAAGGCGATTGCTTCTGCAACTTGCGTGGGCGGGTCACTCCGGTGCGGGTGCAAACTAACAGCGATCAGGAAGGTAGAGGCATTCCGAAGTGCGGAGACGAAATCCTTGGCTCAAGGAACCTGGCAGGCGGTGAAATGGCTACAGGCGCGAGATTCTTCCCCGAAAACTGGGACTGGAACCAGGACGTCGAATACCAGGTCATAGCGAAGGGCGATTTTATACTGGCCGCTAAAGAGGACCCGCAACTCAAGCTGATGGATGGCAAGCCAGGGCATCGTGCGTTGGACGGCGACCACCTCGGCCCTGGCCTTCCCCATCCTCCGGTATTCCAGACTATCCCTCCCCTTCCCGCGCGCTGCCCAACGGGCGATGGAGTGGAAGGGGGCACGTTCGAAAGCTGGTTCAGCATCTTCAGGGAGAGACCTAACTTTATGCGGCTGAACGTGAACGAAGCGACGCCCGAAGAACTGCTCGCCGTGCGCGGCGTTGGCCCCGCACTCCTGGAGCGTATAGAAAGCGCTCGCAGAACGCGCCCCTTCACCGACCTGGAAGACTTCCGCAGGCGAGTGCGTCTGACCGAGCGCGAGTTGGAGCGTATTTCGCCGGAGATAAGGGTTGTGGAACGTGATGCATGATGCGTGAAAGTATTGCGTACTGCGTAACTTTGGACTTGAATTCTGGACTTTCGCCCGCTGGAGGAAAGTGATGCTCATAAGAAGATCAGCAAGTGCCTACAGGCCGGTTCCATCCCCCAGGCCACGCCCTGTAGATGATGGGTGCGCGCCTGCCTGCCCGGAATGTGGGGGCCTCCAGTGCCTGTGTCGCCCGCGCTTCTTCGCGGGGCAGCTCCTCACCGAAGAAGACCTCAACCGGCTCGACCACTACGTCGTTGAGAAGAACAAGCTGCACAATCGCTACCTGCATGGCTGGGGAGTAGTGTGTGGGTTGGAGGTGGTGTGCCACCCCTGCGACGACAAGGTAATCGTGCGGCCAGGCTATGCCCTCAGTCCCTGCGGCGAAGACATCGTTGTGTGCAATGAGGTCACCGTCGCGGTGTGCGACCTGATCAAAGCGTGCAAAGACTACGAACGCAGACGCTGGGAGTGCGAGCCATACCCCTATGGGCAAGACGACGATTGTAAAGACCAATGCCAACAATGGGTATTGTCAATCCGTTACGACGAGAAGCCCTCGCGAGGCGTGGCATCTCTAACCGATTCGCACTCCGGCTGTTGCTCGAAATGCAGCGGGAGTGGTGGAAACTGCGGTTGCGGCGGCTCCTCAGGTGGCAGTTGCGCTTGCGGCGAAAAGGCCAACGGCATGAGCAAAGGGAGCGGCTCGGCGTCCAGGTCCAGGCGCACACCTCTACAGTGCGAGCCTACCACCACCTGCGAAGGCTTCAAGTTCGAGGTGAGCAAGTTCAAGCCGAACAAGGTGGGAAGGTCGCCCGTCTATACCAACATGCCTACCTCGTATTTACCGGCGGGCCAACTGGGAACGATGAAATCGGGCCTCGATAAAGATGGCCTGCGAGATTGCCTGGAAGAACTGGCTGCATCATTACCACCCAAACCTGGGGGGAACCCTACACCGGAAGAGCTATACGAGTGGTGCTGCCGTACTAAGGAGGCCATGCAAGACTATTTTCGGTCACGCCCTACCTATGACTGTCTCCTGGACGAGAAGTTGGCCGCCATCAGGTGTCCACGCCCCGACCCCCAGATGACTGACGATGAAAGGCAGAAGTATGCGAGCGAGGTCCAGACCAGCGTCAGCAGTTTGTATAGACTTGGACAGGAATACCTCAGATACTGCGCGTGCTCGGCGTTACTCCCCCCTTGCCCGGACCCGGTAGGGGACCCTCGCGTGCCGCTGGCGGTAATTACCGTGTGCGGGGACGATTGCACGCTGGTGAAAGTATGCAACCTGGACGTGCGCCAGTACGTGATCACATTCCCCATGATCCAGCATTACCTCAAGGGGTTGGGCGTGAGCAGGTGGTTCCAGGAGAGGTTGCAAGCCCTGTGCTGTCCACGCGAAGAAGTGAGGACCCCAGCACGAACACGAGGCCTGGAGGGACTGACGCACCTGGTAGCCAACCAGGAGAGGCCCAGGATCGCAAACTTCGTTTCTCGGCCCGTGCGCCGCGTATCTCGCGTCCGTACCGCCGAGTCTGGCGCGCAAGACTTCAGCAAATTGCTCCTGGGCGCGCTGGCCCAACCCAACCGCGAGTTTGACACTTTCAGTCTACTTGCGGGGGCGATGGGCGCTGTGGACGAAGCAGGCACCCCTCTCGCCACCAACCTGGAGCTAGAGAACCCGCTACAGGCGCTGATGGTGAACGGGTTGGTGACTCCGCTCCTCAAAAGCTTCATGCCGCAACGATTCGCGGAGGCGGCTCAACCCATTGCAGCCAAAGCTGTCAAGTCTGACACGGAAGAAAGCAAGGAAGCTGACATAGCCCGTATGCAAAGCGAGCTTGACGCCCTACGCAAGACCGCCACCGAACAGCAAGCGAGCATCAACATATTGTTAGACGAACTGAGGAAGATGCAAGAAGGTAAATAGGAGAGCATTGATGCCCACGAACGCGACGCAACGGCCTATCTTTTACGAAGGCCAGTACCTGGGGGCCGCAGACTTGACGGCGGCCATCGAATATGGGCGTGCTGCCATGTCCCGCCACGACCTGGGAGGGCATACCTGGGGCATCGCCATGGGCTTGCAGCTCAAAGAGACGCCTTCACCTTTGGGCGGAGATAAGGTTGACGTAACTATACTCCCCGGTTACGCCTGGGACGGCTTCGGGCGACCCATCGTGCTCCTCCAGCCTATGTCCCTCTCCGGCGCGCTCTTTAGCCAGGTATCGCCAGACGGTAACCCGCAGGGGATACTCGTGCCGGTATGGCTGCGCTACAGCGAGATACCAACGCGCGGGCCCAAGCCGGGCTTCGAGCGATGCGACCCTGGGGACGAATATGCACGCATGCAAGAGACCTTCGCCATAGAGGTGGGCACCAAGACCAATGACCTGAAGCATGACAAAATCAATGTGGCGGGTCGCCAGGTGGATGCGCAGGGTGCAGTACAGGCCTTCTTAGGCGCTAATCCCCCGGTGACTACCTATGACGAATCGATCCCTTACCAGACCTTGCCCGATCCTTTGCAGACCCCCCCACGCTGGCTCGTCCCTATCGGCGCGGTGCGGTGGTTGCCAGGACCTGACGCCTTCACGCCCGGCAATTTTGTGAAGGCACAGCCAGATGATGCTGCTGCGGCCAGGGCGATGCGCCGCTACATAGGCGTGGTGGCCGAAGAGGTAGCGGCGGCGGACGGCACTATCCGGCTGCGCGACCGCTCCAGGCCCTACTCCCCCATTCGCACCGGCGAATTGGTGTGGGTGGAAGGGGACTTGCGCGTAGATGAGGATCTCCGAATGTTCGGGGGAAACATAGACTTCCGGCGAATGAACGGTACCGACAATGACGTCTCCCTCCTGCTGCACAGGGCGGAAACCCTGCCGGTTCCGCCAAGTCTCAACCCGAATACAGCCTTGCGAGTACTCATAGGCAAGGCTATGGCAGGCGAGAACAGCTTCGCCGTAGGTATATCTACTGACCCCACCGACCCCACCAAGTTCGTGGAGAAATTTGTCGTCAAGGACAGCGGCCAGGCGGGCGTGGGTACGGGCAACGTGGGTAAAGCCGCGCTGACTATAGAACATGCGCAGGTGCCTGTAATCTTCCGAGCGACGGGCCAGCCACCAGCCAATGGCGGCTTATGGCGGGTAGCCCTGGACAGCGGTGTGTTGAGCTTCGCCGCTAACGCCGCCCCGGTGGGTGACTTTTCCTCAGCTAACGTCTCGCTGAAGCTGACGCCCGACGGCAAGATAGGTGGCGACACAGCAGCCGGGCAACAGACCCTGGGCATAGCTGGCTCGGCTGCTATTGACAAAGCTCTCGCGGTTGACAAGGCAAATGACAATAGCGGAGCAATCAACCCGGGGCTGACCTTCGGCTTGAATAGCGGCGAAGGCATATCTTCTAAGCGCGATTCCGGGGGCAATCGTTTCGGTCTGGACTTCTATACCGCATCCCTGTCGCGAATGAGCATTACCAATGCCGGTAGGGTAGGCATAGGCACTTCTGCGCCACAGCAGGCGTTGAGTGTGAGCGGCGCGCTCAACATAGACCAGGCCAACGCCAATAGCGGGGCGATCAACCCAGGGCTGACCTTCGGCTCAAATAGCGGCGAAGGGATAGCCTCCAGGCGCACCCCAGGAGCGAACCGCTTCGGCCTCGATTTCTACACCCTATTCCTGCCTCGAATGACCATCACCCAAGGGGGTGCAGTCGGTATCGGCACGACCACGCCCGACGTCCGCTTGCACGTAGTAGACAGCAAGAGCGGCGATGCGGGCGATACCGATGTGCATGTAGCTCTAATCGAGAATACAGACAGTGGTGGCGGTGCCGACGTGCTGGCTCTCAAAGTCGGGACGACAAACCCTTCCGGCGGTAACAATTTCATTACCTTCTTCGGGGGAAACAGCGCGGTGGGGAGCATCGAAGGGGATGGTGGAGGGGTAACTTTGAATTCCGGTAGCGCGGACTTCGCTGAATGCCTGCCCAGGCTGGACGAGAGGGAGACCCTCGAACCAGGAGACATAGTGGGAATCGTAGAAGGCAAAGTGACACGCACAACGGAAGGTGCGCATGCCATCTCGGCGGTAACGAGCAATCCAATAGTCTTAGGTAACTCTCCAGGTAAGGAGAGGGCGCATCTCTATGCGCGGGTGGCGTTCGTGGGCCAGGTCGCGATCAAAGTGCGCGGTCCAGTGAATGCAGGGGACCTGATCGTACCATCTGGCCTGAACGACGGCGTGGGAATGGCCGCGCCCACCCGCCTGACCCCCAGCCTCGCGGTGCAGGTAGTAGGTCAGGCATGGGCAAGCAAGTCGGGGCCTGATATTGGCCTGGTCATAGCAGCAATAAATCTGAATGCCGGCCAACTCGCCGCCAGACTAATCTACAGCTAGACCCGTGCATGAATAGCTTATGTAATAGATGAAAGACGAAAGACGAAAGACGAATGAAATTATTCCTTCCTTGATCACACCTATTACTTTCCATGCATTGGTTTTATCGTCTATTGTCTTTTGTCTTTCGTCCGTAAAGGAGCCAGCAATATGCGTGAACAGATAGAAGCGAGACTACAAGAGTTGAGATCCGAGTTAGAGAGCGGGCAGAAGTTGCTGGGCGACCTGGAGGCGCAACAGGCGAGCTTGCGTAGCACCTTATTACGTATCAGCGGAGCGATGCAAGTGCTGGAGGAGCTACTCGCCGGTAGCGCCACAGAAGCCCCATCGTCCACGCCCGGCCCTCGGCCGGTAGCGGTCCCAAGCGTAGCATAGGACATTTGCCACTATGCGGGTGCGTGGTCTACCGGGCCCAATCGAGGTGTCGAAGCGCCGCTCGACCAGCCTGGGTCTATTCAGCGTGGGACGCCTGGAAGGGCGATATACTATTTCAGGCGAGCACCCCGACCCGGAGGGTGTGCGCTCGCGCCTCGATGCCGCCTCCCAGGAGGCGCTCCACCTTGCAGTGTCAGCCCTCACTCCCCTCTGGTCGTCTACCGGGAAGGGAGTTTGGCTGGTTCGGCGGCTGTCTGTAAACGTAGATGTAAATATGAGCTGGGACAGTGGGGACCTTGCGAGATGTTGGGCTATGCAGCTTGCCCGGCGGCTCGCCAACACCCTGTACGACGACGGTGAGGAGATCAGCGACGATGTCGTCCACTTCAGAAGTCATGCCGCATACCTGGCACGCTTTCTCGTAGACGTGGCGGCTGGCGATGCCTGGAGCCGGTGGTATTATCACCCGTTCGGCGGTTTGAGGATGCTCTCCCAGTCGCAGGCAATACGGACTGCCCTCCTCGACAACCCGGAGGTAGGGCTTGAGGCGCTAACCCTCCTCCCCACTCGCGATATTGCCCGCGTGTTGAGCGTCGTGAGCCGAAACGATGCACTGCGTGCTTTGCAGGGACTATCAAGAGGACCTTCACACCTTGATTTGAACCATTCATTCGATGCCATCCAGGTTGCATGGGCTGAGTGGGGCGGCGCTCTGCCCGGTGATGCAGAGAGCGAGGTTCGTGTAGCGTTGGCTCTTTACGCTCTTGGCTGCAAACACAATAGTAAACTCGCAGGTCCTATACTTGGCAGGGCGGTTTCGGCCTTCGCGAGGCTGGCGCTTCGCCTGAGGATAGAGCATAGCACGAATGGCTGGTTGGCGGCGCTCGAAGGCGGGGATATGGCTCGCCTTTACCTGGCAGTTGGGCCACAGGATGCGGACGTTCTATCACCACTGCTGGCTGCCCCTGCGGGCTGGGTGCGGCTCATGATCGCAACTATGAAGGTAGAGGACGGTTCTAAGCCAGATGTTGGAGCGGAACCTGCTGAGGAGACAACCCTGAAGGCCACCCGGTTTGGCGGCGCGTTCCTGCTGATGCCTCTCCTCGATAGGCTGCCACTCGCCGACCTGGCCAAAGGGTGGCCTGGGCTAGATGACCCAAACGCCACTACAGACCTGGCATGTCTGCTACGTTTCGTGCTCTTGGCCTGCTGTCTGGGCCAGGAGAGATCAGATGCGCTCTTCTTCGACCCGACGCTGAGAGATATGATGAGCATAGGGCCGGCTCTCTTGCCCGCAGACGTGGGGAAGTGGTTCTCGAAGGTGGGGACGAAGCGGTTGATTAAGCTGCTCGACAGGTTGCGGGCCTGGTGGCACGAGAATGGAGCCGCGGGTGGCAGACGACTCTTCCTGGCGAGCGTGCCTCGGCGGGTGCCCTGGCGCGATCAGCCTGTGGCGCTATTGCTAGATGCGACCAGAGGCATGTGGCTGTCGGCTGACAGTTTGGGGGGCAACCAGCGCAGGTTGGCAGCGCGCCTCTCCACGACATTAGTCTATGCGCAAGAGGGTGCGACTATATACACCGAACCTGCTCTCATACAGTCTCTGCGGAGCGCACGGCCTGACCTTCGGTTAGTAGAGATGTCGCCCTCCAATATGAGTGAGGTTGAAGATGTGGGGGACGAGGTAATGGAAACGCTTGCCCGCCTCGATAGATTGCCCTTTGACCTCAGTTATCTCTGCCTTCCTCGTAGGTGGGGCGTTCCTGTAGGTGCGAGATTGGCATTAGCCGTCATCGCGATGGGGGTGCTGCGCGATTTTGCCTGGCGCCTGCCTGGTTTCGCACGCTCCGGGTTACCTTATCTCTACGCGAACTTCCTCGATACGCCCGCCTCGCTCGAATGCAGCGCCGACAGGTACTTAGTGTCGTTGGGCCGCCCCCCTCTCAACCTGGTGCTGAATATGACCGGCATGGCCAGGGGCAGTGTCGAGCTGAGTTGGTTGGACAGGCCGGTGGCACTCCAACAGGAATGACGATGGACTTCTACGAAGCCGAGCTACAAAGGCTAGACCTCTTATTGCATCGCGAGATCCTGCGCCTGCGCGCCCGGTACAACCTGTCGCTGGACGAGTTTCGTGGCCTCTACGTCAGCGACGAACAGGTGGACGCACTGGTGCGGCTCTCCCAGGCAGAGCAAGCATCAATGCAGGCAGACCAGGCATCAATGAACGCGGATGCGGGGGAGGGAGTGAGCGTAGAAGCCCTGAGCGAACAGGCCAATTGGCTGCGTGCTCGCAACGTATCCTACCTGGGTGAAAATCACCCCTGGGCGCGTCTGAGCCTGGAGTTTGGACTATCTGTGACCGAGATGGACGTGCTACTGTTGGCCTTCGCCCCTGAGCTTGACGCTCGGTACGAGACGATTTACGCCTACCTGAACAACGACGTAAATCGCAAATCGCCCAGCCATGACCTGGCACTACGCCTCTTCTGCGAGACCGGCAACTGCCGCACCTCGCTGCGCGCCAGTTTGCTACCCGGCGGGGCGCTATACAGTCGCGGCTTGCTCGTACCCAATGGACATTCCTCCGAGCGGCTATCATGGCTCGCGGGCGGTTTCTCCATCGCCCCAGCTATGTCCGCCTTCGCTCTGGGCATGCCCGCCTACCAGGCCCAAATCTCACCATGTGTGACCTGTGTAGAGAAGATCGCTAGCTGGAGCGAAGTCTCTGCGTCGGACGCACTCAAAGAGCGCATCGCCCGTACGTCTACCTTTTTTGGCAGGAGAGGGAGCGACACGCCAGCGCCTATACTCGTATTCGAGGGTAAGCCGGGCGCGGGCAGGCTCGCCGCCGCTTACGCGTTCTGCAACGAGATAGGCGTGCCGCTGCTCAAGCTGGACGTGGCCGCGCTGAAGTCATCCGGGGAGTCACCAGATGCCACACTTTCCTCCCTCTCGCTATGCGCTCGACTGGAGAAGGCAGGTGTCTACGTGGAGGGTGTTGAAGCTCTCTGGTCCAAAGAGGGCGAGCTATCTCCAGAAACGCATGCCCTCATGGAGACCCTGGCAGACCTGTCCGGCCCAGTATTTGTAGCTTGCGTGCCTGGCGCTCCCTGGCGCGAGCTATTTGTAGATAAGCGCCATCTCTATTTCGCATTCACCGACCTTGACTACCACGAGCGGCGGAGGCTCTGGTCCCACTACCTGACCGGGGAGGGCGTGCACGCGTCTGAGGAGGGGCTGGACGAGATCGCAGGTCGCTTCGAGCTGACCGCGGGCCAGATCCGGTCAGCAGTGCGGACAGTTATCGACCACCGTAAGTTGCTGGCCGAGGTGATGGAAGGCGGCGAAATCGGGACCTCATTGCAGGTGAGTGAACTGCTCGAGGCCGCGAGAGCGCAGTCGGACACGGGTCTGGGTAAGCTGGCTGTCAAAGTAGCAACGCCACATAGCTGGGATGACGTGGTGCTACCGCCAGCCACGTTGCGGCAAGCGCACGAGGTTGCCTCCGCCATCCAGCATCACCACCTAGTCTACAGCCAGTGGGGCTTCTCGCGCAGGGTCGCCAGCGGGCGTGGGCTGAAAGTGCTCTTCGCGGGAGCTTCGGGCACGGGCAAGACGATGACCGCGGGGGTAATTGCGCGAAGCCTGGGCCTCGACCTCTACAAGATAGACCTGTCAGGTGTGGTCAGCAAGTACATTGGCGAGACCGAGAAGAACCTGGACCGCATCTTTGAAGCCGCCCATAACGGTAACGCCATCCTCTTCTTCGATGAAGCGGACGCCCTCTTCGGCAAGCGTTCGGAGGTGAAAGATGCCCATGACCGGTATGCCAATATCGAGGTATCGTACCTGTTGCAGAAGCTGGAGGAGCATGAGGGTGCGGTGATCCTCGCCAGCAACCTGAGCCACCACATTGACCGCGCCTTCTCACGTCGTATGCATTATGTGGTAGAATTCCCCATGCCAGACGAAACGCAACGCGAAGACCTTTGGCGCGGCATGTTCCCTGCGCAAGCTCCTCTCGATGCAGGCGTGGATTTCGGCTTCCTGGCCCGCCAATTCGCCATCGCTGGCGGAGACATCCAGAACGCAGCCCTCGACGCGGCGTTTCTAGCAGCCTCCGATGGGCATGTGGTGAATATGCGCCACCTGGTGCGTGCCATGTCGCGGCAGATGCTCAAGGGAGGAAGAGTGCCCTCGGCTGGGGAGTTCGGAGAGTATTACAGGTGGGTGGGAATGTGAATACCAGTCCGACCAAAGCTGAGTCGTACCTGGAGAGAGCGCGTCGCTTCGACGCCATCCCAGCCCAGGGCGTAGCTCCTACTGAGCAGCAATCGCATTCTCTTTGTAACGTTCAGACGTCTGCCGGGAACATGGCGGTCCAGCGTATGTTGTCTGGGCAGATACTTCAGAAGAAGCTCGCTATAGGACGAGAGGATGATGTCTACGAACAGGAAGCTGATCAGGTGGCGAGTCAGATCCCTGGACATGATAATTCAATAATGCCATCTCACTGTGCTTGTGGAAGTATCGCCGGGCCAGATGGGTTATGCGCAACTTGCCACCAAGAGAGCCTGAACGTGCAACGCCAAGCATTAGGGGCTGCAATAGGCAAGGAAGCACCCCCCATCGTTCATGAAGTATTGCGCTCGCCGGGTCAACCGCTTGATTCTGGGGTCCGAGGCTTAATGGAACCGCGCTTCGGCCACGACTTTTCCAGGGTACGGATACATTCCGGCCCGACTGCCGAGCAGTCGGCGCGGGACCTGAATGCCAATGCCTACACAGTAGGACACGACATTGTATTTGGTGCGGGTCGCTTCATACCGGGGACGCATGAGGGCCAGCGATTGATCGCTCATGAGTTGACGCATGTCGTTCAGCAGTCCGGTTCGACGAGCACAGCCGTTCAGCGGCAGAGCGACCCGAAGCCGACAGAGACAACGGACGATCAGCAGCCATCTTTGTTTACAGTGATCATTGCGGATCCACGCAAGCGTTCGGACAAGCGGTTTGCCCGAAAACATGGCCAGGCCGATGCGACCAGAATTCAGGAGAGTGGCACGCTATCTCTGGAAGATCGGCAGTTGGTGAATGCAAAGTTGAGGTTCTTTGAAGGTGACGCGAAGGATGCGTACGCTCGGCAAGTCAAGCCAGCGCTGGTACTGGCGACCCAGCCGGTGATCAATATGAAACCCGTGTACGTTGGCAAGCTACCCGACGGGGAACCGGCTGAGCAGGCACGCATTCGAAGGCGGCGCGAACGCACCCTTCAGTTCTTTGCCAAGGTAAAGGACCACAATCTTGAGGAAGCGTACATCAACCGCCTCCAACGCTACCTGGACGAGGGGATGGAAGCGAATTCCTACTGGGACGTGGAGATGATCGAACAGATCATTTATGAGCGCGCCCCGAACGCGCCTTGGCACGAAGCCGCACGGCAGGATTTCCTGGTGAAGCGTGTGTTGAAACTGCGGACGCAGGAACGAGAAAAACGGCTTACGACGTTGTCACCCTACTGGCAGAATCAGTTCGGTGCGCTTGCCGAACGGACACAGGGCTGGCCGGAGGAAGTGAGAGTGTATGCTCGGGACTTGCTGTGGAAGTGGAATGAGCATATCGCGAAGTACGACAATGTCCCTTATCTCCGTGATGTCGTCCAGCCGGTCGTGGCTGAGGAGATGATCTTCAAGGAGATCGTTGGGCAATACGAGATCAAGTTGCGGGAACGAGATCGGGCGATTCAGGAGGAATGCCGGCTGCATCCACCGGGTCGGCTGATGAAGGTCTGGGGCGATCCCTGCAAGCCGTGGTTCAGCGATTCGGGTGGGCGTGGCGAGCATGAGTTGTGGAACATCCGGATGCGGATGCGGATTTTCAGCGATAAGGATCGCGTACCGTACCTGGACATTTTCTATTGGCTTCAGGAATACATGAAGCAGGTCAGGGCACTGCCAACCCATATGGCCGGGGTGCATCTACAGATTCTCCAGTCGTGGTCGATGGTCCAGGGTGGATTCATGATGGCCAACAAGCCGATGAAAAATCTTCCGACGCCCGGCGCCGGAGCAGTCAGAGGCGTAAACGTGGGAGATATAGGTTGGGGGACCTTCATCAAGCCGCTAGCCTGGATCGCAAGGCCGTTGGTGCGAGTTACCGCGCGCAGTGGTCGCGCCCTCGTAATAGGCGTGATATTAGGGCTGCGCGAGGCGGACCCGACAGCCTTCGCCGGGATCGCCAGCCGAACCTCGACCGTGCTAGTTAATGTTGAGCAGCGCACGGTCTCGGGAATCGCCAGCCAAGCGGTTATCGAGTTCAGCGAACGTTCTCTGGCGCAGGCAGCAACTAGTCGGGCGGGGGAGGTGGTAGGGAGCATCTCGTCGAGTGCTGGGACGGAAGCACGCGCTCACACGGTCAAGGTCACAGTCATCGACGCAACTGGCCACCAGGTCGTAGAGGCATTGACGACGCCGACCGGGGATGCTGCCGTGGACAGGGCGATCAATGAGGCTTTCGCTGCGACGTTCGACCAGACGTTAGACACATCTGTATCGTTGGCGCCCGGACAAGGTGTTGTGCCGGTCGCGCCGGAGGTTGCAGCGGGGTTCACCCTAGCCCAGGTCTCCGCCTTCCGGCAACTCCTCGGCAGGGCGTTTGATTCTGCCGGAATCAGTATCCTCGGGGAACTCTGGAACGCCACAGCGCGACCAGGGGACGCCGCCATCCTTACCGAGGCAAATAGCCGGTATCTGTTCGGGCTGCACCGCAACCGGTTCTGGAGCGCGGTGCGTGCGGATCCTCAGGCCAGGGCCTTGTTTGAGGCCGCCGGCTGCCAGTTCTCTGGCGGCGCTCCATACTACATGCTTAACGGGCGTCGCATCACCATCACTATTGACCACATCATTGAGCGACAATTAGACTACAGCTTGGCGCTGACGGCCGCCAACTTGCAGCTATCTTTCTCAAGGGAGAACTCAGTGGTACTGCGCCTACTGAATTTTTTCCTTCCTAACTGATAATAAACCAACCTGAGGAAGTTTGTGAACATGAGGCTAACCGAGTGTGTCGACCAAGTGACGCGGACACCAGCACCGCAGCTATAGCGGCTGGGAAGCTCGTAGAGTATTACAGGTGGGTGGGAACGTGAATGCCGTTCTGACCAGTACCACAATCAAGTCGGAGAAGGCTTCCGACAATATTCACCGCTTTCACGCTACCTCTCCAGGCAAGAAGGCTAGTCAAGCCCTGCCCCAATCAAACTTACTCCGGAGCGTGCAAACGTCGTCCGGGAATATGGCAGTTCAGCGCGTATTGGCTGGACAGAGGGCCGATGAAGTAACAGGTCTGGGTGCCCAATCGTACAGTCCAACATCGCCACGCCGGTGTGCTTGTGGCGGTATAGCTGGACCAGATGGGGAGTGTGCTGCCTGTCGCGCTCGGCGGGTTGGCTTGCAGAGGCAGGTCGACAAGGCCGCCGGACAGCGCGCTCCTACCACTGCCCCGCCCATCGTCCATGAAGCGTTGCGCTCGCCTGGCCAGCCGCTCGACGCCGCCACTCGCGCCTTCATGGAGCCGCGCTTCGGCCGCGATTTCAGCGCGGTGCGCGTTCATACTGGACAGCGTGCCGAGGCCTCTGCCCAGGCGGTCAATGCCCATGCCTACACCGTCGGCCAGGATATTGTCTTCGGGGCCGGGAAATATACGCCCCATACCCCGGCGGGCCAGCACCTCCTGGCCCATGAACTGACGCACACCCTCCAGCAGGGGAGCGCGGATAAACTTCAGCCTAGCCTGCTGGTCGGACAGCCTGATGATGCGCTGGAGCGCGAAGCCACAGCAGTGGCCGACGAAGTGTTGGCAGGCGGCGTGCTGATCGCTGATGGCCTCTCGAGGGACGCAACGCCACGTATCCAGCGATACTCATGGGATGAATTTAAGGGCGACGTGGGGGGCGCTGCATCGGCCGTCGGTGAGACGGTAGTTGGGGTCGGTACGGCAATCGGTGAGACAGTCGTTGGAGTGGGCACGGCAGTCGGCGAGACGGTCGTAGGGGTGGGGGGAGCGCTCGCGCAGGGGGTTGGAGCAACCGTGGACTGGTTCATGACCACGGCAGGCCGAGCGGCGCTCGAGGCAGCCAATGCCCTGGCAGGTCTTTTTGGCGGCAGCGTGGTTATTCGGGGTGGGTGCCTGATAATTACTATACCTGAGATTCCTCTTTTCCCATCATTTCAGCGAACGTTAGGCGAGACCCCGCCTATGGGGTACTTCCTCCCGCTTCTGGGAGGGGGTATTATGGTGGGGCCAATCCCCCTGGCCGGTGTGGTTGGTCTCCTGGGATATGCCCAGGGGTCAATTGAGGCAGCTGTTGGGCCAGGTGTGCTGCGCGGTATTCGTGTTGAGGTTTGCCCGTTGACGGGCCGGTACTTAGGGACGGCACAATTATATGTTGCGGCGGCTATCGGTCCGCGCCTGACGCTATTCGGCGGGGTAGCCGGAGCAGTGGGAACCATCATACCTGTAGAGCCACCCATCCCAATTATCGTCATAGCACAAGGCGGCTTGCGGGGCACAGGTACTGGGTGGCTTATCGGGGCCGTGCAAAACACCGTGACGGTGCTATACAGCGGAGGACGGCTGAGCTTCAGTAACGTCACCAACCTGATGGGAGGCGTGCTGCTACAAGGCGATCTAGATATCTTTGCCGCGCTACGCCTCTACGACAAGATCATTTGCCAGTATGTCTACCCACTGGGGCACTGGGAGACCGGCCGGGCATGGAGATTGACGATTCCGATTTCCGCGTCGCTGGGCGGTGGGAGCGGCACGGGCGGGGTTGGGCCGATCACGTGGGGACCGATGCCAATAGGGGATATCCAGACCGCCATCCGCAGGCTGCCATCAGGCTGGGATTGCTTGAGTTGGCAAGAGATCAAGAAGTACCTGTGCGATATAGGGATACTGCCGCCGGAGTGGTGCGAAGACGGAGAGATAGAACCCCAGCGGAAGGAGCTAGCATTAGCTATTTGCAAGTGCCAGGCCCGAAAGAATCAGAAGCCTGAGGATTGTGGCGCAGGTATCTACAAAAAGTGTTTCTACACAGACAAGGATGGGTGCGATCATCGAAAAGTCAAGAGAGAAGCCGAGCGGCTGTGCAATCATAACCTGCCGGAATGCAAACGACCTGCCTGCGAGTTGCACCATACGGATTACAAATGCCCTGTAAAAGAAAGTGAATGTAGAGATGGTTACTTCGGGGCAGAGGAGCCTGTTGTCCCCGAAGATGATCCCTGCGCGGTTCCAGTAAATTTCCGACAAACGGTTGCAAAGGACAAAGGCAACGGTGTCCTGTACTTCGAGTATGCGTGGGATTCAAGTACTGGCAATTTGAAAGATCTAAAGAGTTGCCGGGTGGGTGAAATAGTCACCTATCCTGGCAAGGATCCCTTTGTTTGGCCTAAGCCTCCCTGGGATGGCGCTACACCCAATCCAACAATAATATGGCCCAGCCCAGGGAGTGATGGAGGTATAGGAGATGAACATACATCCAAGCCATTCGTTAAACCTTACAAAGAGGCCGGTTTTACCGCTACCCAATACTATCGGTATGAATGCCCATGCGATAACAATGGGAAACCGGTCAATCTTATGGGGCCGATCTCAATTGTTAGAGCCGTCATAAAAAAGTCCGACGGTAAGTTTAAGTATGTCATTACGAAGAGCGGAAAATCTGCCTCCATTGATCCACTGCCATAGCGTTTAGGAAAGGTCATGACTCATATCCAGGGAAGGGTAATCATTTCGTTTTCGCTGCCCCTAGCCATTGTGACTCTACATGAGCCAGTTCTTGTGGATTTCTCTATTCGCAACGGGTTGGAGGAAGGAATCCAGTTTGACCTGGGCCACAACCGCAAGCGTAACTTCGATATCACCATTACGGAGGCAGATGGCCCTGTCATTCAAGTACCTCGACTGAGTGAAGAGGACTTGGGCCGGTTAGGGAAACTTTGCCTGAAACCGCAAGAAAAATACACTCAAAGACTTTTATTGAACGAGTGGTATGACTTTGCCGAACCGGGGAGTTACAAAATCGAGGGCAGGTTGTCCACGCCTATCCAGACGTTGTCAGGGAGGGAGGCCAACCCTGGCTTCTTGACCCCAATGTCGCTACAGGTTCTCCCCCGGAATCCAGAGCGACTGAGAAAGGTATGCCAGGCGCTCCTGCACACAGCAGTTGAATCAGCCGATGTTGCAGAGGCTACAGAGGCAGTGCTGGCCCTCAGCCATATCCGTGACCCATTGGCTGTCCCCTATTTAGAAGAGGCTCTCAGCAAAAGGAGATTGGTGTGGCCCTATGCCATTCCTGGGCTGGCTAGAATTGCCAACGCGGAAGCAATCGAAGTCCTTATCTCAACGATGGAAGGGCGAGACCCTGAAGCGGGCGCATCTTTAGCCAGAGCTGTTCTTTACGAAGTCCAGAAGAAAACCAAGGACACGGGGCTGCGAGAAAAGATTGAGGTAGCATTACGGTCTTGAGTACAGGTGGAAGGCCGGAGTAAGGCTCGTGAATGGGGGTATCCGCCCTGTGGCGGTCAACCGCAGGAGGTTGCTGAATACCGCGACGTCGCCCCCGGAGTTTGGGAGCTTCGATTACTAACTTACTTTCGAATTGGCTCCGGCGGGACCTGAAGCCGGTAGACCAGGCGATCCAATTGCAAGAGCGGTTGCTTAGTGTTGGCGTCAAGCTGTGAGTAGAAGGTGAGGGAAAATACCCATTCGCCGCGTGTGTTGGCAGGGTTGTTTCTAGTCTGCCACGTGGCGAGGGCGTTGGCGAGGGCTGTCGCGATGTTGGCGTCAAGCTGCTGATTTGGATACAGGCTCACGGGTAGGTACGTGACCAGTCCCTCTTCGCTAGCTTGCGAGGGTAGCACGAGGGCATAGCCATAGAATAGCCCGGCAGTAAGTGGGAGATTGGGCAGCGGATCGCCGAAGAGGTTGGTAAAGCTGGCCCTGAGTGCCGAGGCCACGTCTGTGCCATTGCCTGTGATGTCGATAGCCTGCGGCCAGACATTGAAGGGCGTCACTATGTCGGCTGCTTCGACTCTGGCAGTCTGGTAAACAAAACCAGGGTTCGTGTCAGGTCCGGTCTCGCCCAGTAATTTCTGGTTGCGACGGACCAGCAAAGTGCCGCGGGCGTTCTGAATCGTCGCGATATTTAGCCCCGTCCATTGCAGCATGATATGCGGCCAATCAGTGGCCCTTATCTGCTCGTCTATTGGGAACGTATAGACCAATATATTCGGGTCGGACGGGTTGTGCAGGTTGGGCGTCAGTTTGGTTAGGCTGCCATCGGTAGCCTGGTAAAATGCTTCGGGCCATTGCCCGGTCGGGCCGGGTTGAGTCTGTTGTGACGCTAGCCGCAACTTGTCAAAATAAACGTTACCGGCGAGATCGGTGCGGAAGGCAAGTCTAACGCTGAAGGAGTAACTTTGCGGATTGGGTGAAGAATTGAGATCGCCTCCGCCTATGTCCGCACTGCTTTCTACATCAGGGTGGTCAGGAGACGTTTGCGCCCCTTGCCCAAGCGGCCAATGCTGGTCCCATGCGCTCGCCACGCTGGACGCAAGGTCGGCAAAGTCATTCGCCGCCTGGGCGAGCCGCTCCGGATCGGCATTGCCGGAGGGGCCTGCGAACCCTGCGAGTCGGGTCCACAACTCGTCTGCGGCGGCTACATATCTTGCCAGCGCGTCGGCCACGCTCTCAGTATCCTCCCTAGCTTGCATCAAAGCAGGCGGCGTAATATTGAACCTGGCTGTGACGATAACCTCATCCTGCTCGGCGTGCTCATGGGAGTAAGTGAGGCTATAGGTCCAAAGCGGTGCCTCCCCTAGATTGGGAGCGATCAGCGTGGAGCGCGCCTGGAGGCCTGGCTCAGCATGGGTGGGGTTGGCGGCCTGTCCAAGTAGAACCGGCGGAGCGGGATAAGAGCGTAGCGGGATGGGTACGGTGGCCGACCCCAGCTTAGTGTGCAGGCTATCGGGCTTCACGGAACCTGCCAGGATGGGCATGAACGCCAGCCAGTCAGAGGACTCATAGCCTCCGACGCCTGCAACAGTGTCGATGTTGAACTCCAGGTCGAGGAAATCGTAGTCAAGGTTGATCTCGACGTTACCATGATGTGCCGGATCGGGCACGTTCATCAAGAAACTGACGAATGAGCCAGTCTTATCGAGGTCCGTCTTGGCGCTACTGAGGGTGAACGGCAGATTCGCCGGCTCAATGGCGGCATCCCCGACGAGAATAGACGTAGTGGTCCCGTCAAGCCGCGCCCTGCCGGGCTGGGTGCCACGTGTCCAGGCCGACAGCACGCTGGCGTCATACTGCACTATTGCGTCGGTGTCATAGGCGCGGGAGAGGCTAACAGCCAATCGCTGTTTTAATCTATCGGCGGCCTGCGCCAGGCCTGCCGGGCCATTCGGGTCGCTCAATTCGAGCACGGTAGCAAGCCCGCGTGGTATTGCTTTCGACAGGATGTCCTTGGCATCAAGCGTCTTGTCCAGCGAGCCACGAGCTTTCGGGATCGGATATATGCCAGTGGCATAGGGCGCGCTCAGGAAGAGGTCCATATCGGCCAGGAAGCGTTGCGCCCAGACTTCGATATCCGCCCCCTGATAATTGCCTGGCGTGTTGGCGTTAGTGTAAAGCGGCCGCAGGGCGAAGAAGCGAGGCCATCTTACTTCGCCGTAGGGCACGCCTGGGGCTACCGTTACCTGGTCAATGCCGCCACTATCAAAGTTAATCACCCACAGATCGGCGGACACACCCAGGACCCTGCCCGTACCGAGCCGCAATTCGGGGAGAACTTGCTCAAAGTTCTCGGCAAACGCTTTGAGTGTGAGCGCTGCGTCGCTGCCTTGTGGCCCTGGAGACACGGGAACGGGCGCATCAGCGCGCTCCACAGGACCGTTTTCGCCAGGGTGGAATTCAGCATCTATAAGCTGCTGGGGCCGTTGCAGCCGTAACACAACTGTCAATGGGAATACCGGCGCGGCGAAAGGTCCCGCGCTTGCCCAAAGCGACGCCGACAGGAGCGTCGGGGTAGGGGGAAGCAGCGTGAGGGCGGCAGGCACCAGCAAAGGCACTTCGGCATACGCAGCCACGATGTCGTGGATCGAGATCTGCTTGCCTGCCCCTGCGAAGCGGGTAACGAGGCTATTGAAGGTGTCATTCGCGCCTGTCACAACGGGCGGTCTAACACCGTCCGCTGTAAGGGTCACACCGGGGGCAACAAGCGCCAGCAACCCGGCATTAATCTGAGCGAACGCCACCGGGTCAACGCCGTAAGCTTCGGCAACCGCCTTGAGCGAGAGCTTGCCCTCCACCGCGAGCGCTGCCGGTAGCGAGGCCGGCGGGCAAACCAGCAGCGCACCGGGTGCCAGGTTGCCCTCCGTGGCTTCTATCGCTCGTACCAGGTCTCCAAGCTGTATCGCCGTAGATTGCGTTTGCAACCGCGTCAGCACAGAGGCAAAGGAATCGCCCTCCTGGGTAAGCGTATAATAGGCGTTACCGCCGCTGCTCACAGTGATGGTTTTGCCGGAGGCGATTGTGCCCGGCATGGCAAGGTTGGCGGTGGCCAGGTTCTCGGCAGCGCTGCCGCTCCCCGGCGCAGGAGCGAACCTGGAGGAGATGCCGTCGAGTGTGTCATTCGCGATGATCGGGCATGGGACGCGCATGCTACTATTATCAGCCGGTATAGCGACCGTGCCGGGCAGGACCAGGGTCGATTCTCCTGGCAGCGCCAGGTCGGGATTTGCAGCCAGCAGCAGCGTAGGAGAGCAGCCGTAACGATCGGCGAATTCCTGTAGCGTACCGGCGTCGTCCGGGGAAATCTGCGGCTGTGGCGTGAAGTCACCGAGGTAGACGAGCGCGCCCGCATCGAAAAGGTTCCCTGTGCCATGGTTCTGCTGTATCAGGTCTGAAAGCGTGGCGCCGCTGGCATTGTGCGCCAGCGTCTCACCTTCCACGGCGATGTAGTGACTTGACGAGAGGACAGAGGGCTGAACTAGCATGTTGGTCGCGGCTCCATTGGCGACGCCAATATCGGCGACCGTGACGTTGACACTGAGATCCGCGAAAGCCTGTTGCACATCTTCAAAGGTGGAGACCGTTTGCCCGGTTGCCAGTACCGTCATGCCTACGGTGACGGTCAACCCGTCCATGACAAAGCTAAAGCCAGTCTGCAATATGCCCGATGCCCTCGCATTATCAGAGGCCAATAGCCCGGCGGAGGTCCGGTGCTGGCGGGCTAAGTCGTTCAACCTCAGTGCGGGTGGGCCGGCCGGTATAGAGATGCTGATAGCGGGCTGTAGTACAAGTACGTTACCTATCCGCAAAGGCAGCACATTGGAATTCTGCGGCATCTGGAGAAGGGTGGTGCCGTTCGTAGGTTTCGGCCAGCCGGGGCGGGTCTGACTTGCGATGCTGTCAGCACTATCTCCGTCGGCGAAGATATGATACGCCGGCACTGTCACGGCCTGCGTGCCAAACAGACTCACAACCGACTGAGAGGCGTTAGCGGCGGCTATTTGTGCGAAAGGGAGATTATAGGCGCTCACGACCTGTCCCAGGGTGCCACTGCCGGCGACCGGCACGACGCTCGCCGCTGCTGCCGCCGCGAGGTAATTCGCCGCCGCGAAGCGCCAGAGAGCGGTCAGCGCGCTGGTATCGAGCTGGATGGGGTCCGGCTGGCCGTTCGCGGCCTGTTTCAGGGTGGTGACGATCCAAGTTGTCAGTTGCGGCTGGGCAACCTGGAAGTATATCTCACGGTACTTCTCAGATTGCTTCTTTGCCAGGGCGATGGACTCGCAGGGCGACTGGCTTGCAGAGGGCGTAATGGCCGATGCGCGCGCCGCGATGGTCACGGTAAGGTTCACGCTGCCTGCTACCGGCGTGACGTCAAATGAAGTTATCACACCAGGCCAGTTGGACACGCTCAGGAGTGGGTCGGTGTACCCCACGTCGGCCTCGATTGCTCCCGGCGTCGCCGGTTTGCTCTCTCCAGGAGGGGCTGTGATATTACCCACTACGTCGGCGAAGCCAAGCTGGATAACAGCTTTAGGTAGACTCACGCCCGCGATGCCTCGATAAGGGTCGTCCTTCGGATCGGGTAGCCCCTCAACGACGGGTGCCGCTGAGACGGGTCCGAAGCGGGCGATTGGCACGACCTGCTGATAACGCCAGTAATCTTTGGTGGGCGCGCTTTCGCCGACGGCGCGACCAGCTCGCTGCCAGCGGGCCAGCCTATACCGTTGCCAGGGCGCGAGATTTGTGCCATCATCCGCCTGCGGACCAACCGGGAGGCCACAACTGGGCACATGGAACTGCGACCCGGATATCTCGTAAGTCGCCAGGCTGAAAAGCTGCTGGAGATGGACCTCTGCCGACCAGGTGGTCGGTTGCTGCGCCTTAGGCAACGTTAGTGTGAATCCGATGTTACCGGGCGGGACCGCGGCGGCAGCCACTAGGTCGCTGCTATCTGATGCTTCTACGTAAAGCGCATGAACGGTAGGGTCAAGCCCGGGAGCCACAATAGCGCAGTTGTTGAACAGCAGCAAGGGTCGCCCGTCCGGCGCGACTGGCTGTTGCTCGCCGGCGATCAGTAAGAGATAGAGTGAGGCGTTGCCGTCAGAATCGAAGGCGCTTGCCGGCAGGTCTTGTCCAGCGGTCGTGGAGAAGCCAAGGTAGTAGCCTGAACCACCTACCACGCTTCCCTCCCACAGTAACAGCACAAACGCGGCCAGGTCGAGGCCGTCGAAGCTCGCGTAGTACTTGCTGGCGGTGGGCGTCAAGTCTTCGAGACTGGACATCGCGCGGGCGAAGAGCCCAGGGGCGGTGTCCGTGGTCTCATTCGTCTTGAGCAGGAAAGTGAGTGTGCTATCGGTAGGCAGAATGGTGAGGCCGGTCGGATTGCCAGCGTTGGGCGCCGGGGGGAGCAGCAGGAATGCCTGCGTACCCGCCGGGGTTGACCCGTTACTCAAATATTGCCATATCTGTAGCAGCACCTCACGGTCGGCGGTATTCGCGCCACGCAGTTCGTAGACGTGCTCTTGCTCATCCAGGCGGCGGATACCAAAGGGGAGCAGCGTCGCGAAGGTGGCATTTTGCACCGTGTCGAGTTGGTTGTGAATGTCGGTCCGATTGTGCGCCCGCACAATTTCAAATGGCCTGGAACCGCTCCCCACCGCCTGGGTAACCAGGGCCTCCGGGAAAGGCCACAGGCTAGCGCTCCCCACGAGCGACGCTGACCCACCCGGTATCGGCAGCACCAGCGGCGACTGTAACTCGATGTGATGGTCCAAACCGTATGTACGCGGCACCTCGTTGGAGAGTGGTAGCGACCTGGGACCGTCGTGCGGTGAGACAGACAGGCCAGTCACAGGGTAGTCCTTGTTCAAATCCTGGTTGCTGTAGCTGAAGTTGAGCTGCGAAACAACACCAGTATGCACAACCATGCCCGGCCGTAGTCGTCCAGGGTCGGCCAGCCCGAGGTTCAACTCTTGCAGCCGCGACACTCGTTCCGTGAGAGCCGTGAAACTCTCCTCCCCGCCCACCGTAGACGATCCCATCAACTCTATCCAATCGGTCCCGGCATTGACGATGACACTGAGGGAGAGGGCAACCTCGCCTGGTTTGCTCATATCGGGCTGTGGGCCGCCGAATTGCTGGCCGGTCAGGTCATAGACGGAAGTGAGCGCGCCGGTAGCTGCCATGTGCCCTTCGCTACTATCCTCCGGTGCGGGCAGCCGTAGCCCCGCGAGCAGGTAGCGCGAGGACATACCGGCTATATTCGCAACGGTCTTGTCGCTCAGCACCTGCGCTACGAGATCATCAATCCTCTGCGCCGGTAGATGTCTTATCTTGAGCTCAAGTGGCCCCTCCTGCGAGCCGGAGAATATGGAAATATCGCTGATGCGCCTGGCCAGGTCCTCAACCGTCAGACCGAAGCGGGCCGCGATGGCAGCCAGCGTAGCGCCGTCATCCCCTGTCCTGGCACTCACACCCGGCACGGTGATCACCGCCAGGGGGTTAAGTATATTCACATCGCCGATCCAGGTCATTAGTCCGGTAATATTCGCATGGTATATAATTGTGCGGTCGGCCAACATATTCACCGTCTCGCCGGGGAGGACCGTCACCATCGTTGGTGGCAGCGATACCCCGCCGGAGACGGGCTGCACCGCTCCTCGGAATGTGGTCCAGCTCTTATAAGGTCCATCAGCCGTCGAGTAGTTCTGGGCCAGGGAGAGGGCCGCGCCGATGCGCATGAGTGTGTCGCCGGCCAGGGTGGTGTAGTTTATAGCATGGCCGCGCGCATTGTCGTTGAGGGCGGGGGGCACCTTTAGCGTGACGCCAGCCGACACCGTTAGGTTGTAGTCTAGATTGACTGAGGCATTGTCCTTATTCAGCTCGAATATCGTTTGCGCGTACCATTCGGTATCTGGCACCTCAGTGGGAGCAAAGTAGCGCACGTAGAAAACGGCCGCGACAAGGATAGTCGTGAACCCGGGCAGAGGCGCGTAGGTGATTTGTGTAGCCTTGAATGTTGCGTCAGCGCGCAGCAATAGTGCGTCGTCAGCGAGTTGCGTGCCGGTGAAAAGCGCCTCGCCCCCGGAAAGGCCAAAGCGTGTAGCGATGCCGTTAAGAAAGTCAGTGCTGGTGGCCTGGTAGCTGATTGAGCCAAGGACAAGCGAGACCCCAGTGAGCAGAGGGACCTCCGAGTTATCCACGGCCACCGTTTCGGGCACGATCCCTAGCGTGACCGGGAGCGATGCTCCGACGTCTGCCTGCGCCAGTTGAGCCGCCAGGGTAGGGTTGAGTACAGTCAACTCCTCAGGCGTGCATCCCAGCGCGGCGGCCACGCTATCGACCGTATCCCCTGACCGCATTGCGTACTCAACCTGGACCGTTGGAAACCGATTTGCAATATCGAGCAGCGACGCCTTTCCGGTGATCTCGGCCGGCCACTCACTCATGGCGTCGCAGGCCGCCTGCGCTGCCGCTTTTGCCACCATGAGACACCAATCTCTGAAGATGAATGATGCGAACGATTCATACAGAGAGAGGTCGTCCACCGGCTGCGGCCTGGCAGGCACGTCCACGGTGAGATAGTCAGCCATGTACTTAGCGATACCCCACTCATAAAGCGGGCCGACCTCGCCGTCTGAGGCGAAATTGCGATTCCCGGCCTGAGGGGAGGTCCAGGAAAGGAAGGGGGGCAGAGGTAAGGCCATAGCGTCTTGCCCACGTGCGGGGTTGCCCCCTGGGTCGCCAGAAAGCTGGAGGCAGACATTGGTGGAGAAGAAGTCGCTGAGATTGGAAATCGAGAAGCCCTTATTGGATGTTTCGGGGCGGTCCATCTGCTCGACAAGTGTCTGGAGCTGGCCCGCGGTCACGTTTGCGGCCCCAGACGACGAGCCGGTGATAGCCCCTATGGACCAGCGCAGCAGGGCCTCAATCAGGCTCGTAGCCGATGCCTCGGCTGGTCCATCGGTGTGCGCACTCAACTCGGCCGAACGGGGCGCGAACAAGAGAAACGCGATGCGGTACTGGGGAGCAGGGTTGTCAGGCTTCGTCGTATTCCAACCCACGGGCAGGTCTGTAATGGTAAAGGCAGGCAACATCGTAGCAGGTACGTTGCGCGGGGCATCGGAGAACACCTTAAATTGCTGCGTCGTGTCCCAATGCAGTAGATACGGGGTGTCTTGAACCTCCTGGGTGTCACCGGCGCACAAGCTGGCGGCGGACCGGGGCAGCGCGTCGATTCGCTGGGCGCGAAAAAGCTCCACGAGGTGCTGCGCTTGCAACACGCGGTGACGCACAGCGGGATCGCGGGCAAGGCGTGGCCGAGCACCGCGCACCAATTGCGTTTGCTGACTTCCCTGGGCGTCGGCCAGCACCCAGGGTGTCGGCTGGTTGCTGCCGACCGTGAGGCTGATGTCGAGCTTCGCCTCGAACGTGTAACTGACCGAGAAGAAGAGCACCTCGACTTCCGCCTCCACGCTCACGGCCGCTTCGAGCCGGAAGAGGGACGCCTTGTAAGCGGCAAAGACCACGCTCGCCTGGATGTATGCCTCGATAGTCACCGAGACCTTGATCACTTTGAAGTCGACCGTGCCGTATACCTTGCCGTGTATCGCGGCGACGCCCTGCGCCCAGTAATACAGCTTGGAGCTATCTCCGCTGCTCGACGGATTGAACCAGGCCAGCACGCCCTGGAAAATAATCTCAACCTGGACGTACGCGCCTCCCGATAGCGGCCCAACCCTGACCTCCTTCCCAACGCCGACGGCAAGGCCAACCCCAAGCTCGATCACGGGAGCGAATGTGCCGTTGGTGATCCTCGGCACGCGGCGCGACGTGCTGCCGTTCAGCAGCCCGAAATAGAAGCCGCCCCGCCCGATAAACGGGAAATACTGGACCGTGAACGACCGAGAGTAGTCTCGGTCGTATGGGAAGCCAAAATCGATGAGGAAGTTCCCGTTCGTGTAGATTTCGAGCACGATTGTGCCTATCGTAAGTGAGACCGCCCCTAGCTCGATGCTCCGCATCGCGTCCGGTAGGCGTAGCTCGACCCTGAACATGCCTATGTCGTCCGTGATTTTCTTGTAGAGGATCTCGAACTTCAAGCCTGCCAGCGTGCCTGCCCGCTCGCCGCGCAGGCCGATAGAGAGGCCATAGAGGCGAGGGTCGTTGAAGATGAGCGCCAGGTCCACCGTCCCCAGCAGACTCACATCAAGGCCGATCAGCCAGGAACTGTCGGCGGCGGGCATCATGCCGGTGTCCTTCTGGTCTAGCGGGTTGGTATTCGCATCATCGGGCGGCTTCATGGCCTGCTGGAACTGGTCTATTGTGTCGCGCACGGTGTCAGGCGTTTCGCCCTTGAATGTTATATGTTGCCCCAGGCCGAGGTAGCGCAGCACGATCACGCCCTCTTCCTGACCTGCCACGGTGGGCGGCGGGTCTTTTACTACGTCCCACGACAGATCCTTCTTGCTACCAAGAACGCGTCCGGTTAAAATCAGCTCCACTGCCGAATCACCGTCCTTGCGCATGTAACGCACGCCAACCTTCTCCACCCAGATGATTACCAGGTCAAGATTCGCCTCGTAGGTGAATTCGACAGAGTTCTCGGTCGGGTCGATCGTAAGCAGGAAGCGCGACAACTCAATGCGGTTGAGTGCATCCCAGGGAGGGTCGAGATGGAAGCCAAGCGTGGGTGCCGCCAGGTTGACCAGGTACTCCAAGATACCGCCGAGCGTGACCCCGCCTAGCTGCACGGTCAAGACCTGGTGGCGCTGGTCGGCCTCGCCCTTCCAGGCTGTTACGGCAGAGAGCCAAAGCTGGCCGAACTCGATCTTGAAGAGGTAGGTCGGGTCGCTCACTTTCAGGTTCATGCCGACCGAGATCGCGATCTTATTTATCGCGAAGCGGGCAAGCAAAGTCCCCTCTGCCTGCGCGGAGCCACCAGGGCTGGAGATGTCTACACTTGCCGTCGCCGAGATAGCCCGGGCAGTGCCAAAGAGGGTTGGCGTCCAACGCCCGACGATGGTCCCCGCCAGAGCGTAGGCCTGCGAGCCGATCGCGAACTGTACGGCAAGGCGCTCTATGGAGAGGGTACCGAGGCCGGAGGGGTGAGTGCTACCCAGGAATTTAGACACTAAACTGACCAGATCGACATAAGAATCGGGGTAAAGAGAACCTGCGAAGACCCAGCCGTCGGGCGAATACTCGGCACCGACCACAAAGTGGGGGTCGGGCATGCCATGAGGCGCGCCATCGACCAGCGTGAACTCGCCACTGATACCACCTGTTACTTCACCCTGTGTCACGTTTATCTGGAGGAAGAGGCTCGTCAGTGTGATCGAGACGCCACCCAGATCGATAGTCCAGGTCTCGTCATCGTCGCCAGAAAGGTTGGTGATTAGAGCGCTTGCTACGTAGGTCTGGTTAAGTGGGTCAGCAGTGAACGCGAGCTCGGTTATCGCCATGCCCTCTGGTGTGGTTGGGCTGGGGCCACCGAAGAAATAACGGAATGCCGATTCGATAGGTATGACGTCACCTTCGCGCAGGGCCCCTTCAACTACAAAGCTGGGGACCCCCGCTTCGACATCTATGGCGAAACCCCAATCTGTGGCCGGTACGGCAGGACCGGGAGTTTCACCGGGCAACAGCCGGTCAGGCGACTGTTGGCCCTCGCTACCGATCACGATAGAGCCGTATACGCTGCCAGCGATATATTCCTCGCTCTGGCCGTCGATCTGGCTCCAACCGATAACCCACCGTATGCCAACATCACGGACCTGCACGAAAGGGATCGGCGGCGTCCACTGCTTGCTCGACTCTAAGGATACGGCTAAATGCTCTATCTCCGGTATGCTGTTGGGTGTTGTGAGCGCCGCAAGCCAAATTTCGATCTCTGAAACGCGAAAGCCCCCGAAGTCTGGAAAGCTAATTGGGATTGGCATATCGCCGGTATCGAGACCGAACAGGCCTACCAGTTGCGATAGGCCCTGCGTCAGCCCTCCCTGGTCAGGCTCAAAAATGACCATGAGATGCCAGGTCCTGGTTGAGACCAGGAGCGCAACCGAGAGCTGCCCCGTGATCGGATTGTTCGCCCCCAGGTAGAGTGTGGAGATGAAGTTGAGGCTTGAGTAGGCGTCTCTCCCATAGAGTTCAGGGTCGAGACCTTTCTCGATAATAATCTGCAACCCGACATCACGCAAGCTTGCCCCGTTGATCTGGTAGGTCAATGTCGGGGAGATGGCCTTCAGGTCCATGGTGGGGTAATCGGTGGGGCTACCGGGCATGACGAGCGTGCCTTCGAGGCGTAGCGGCCAGGGAGCGAAGAGGTCGGCATAGTTCGCGAGCACGCCGCCGGGCGGTAGCTCTCCCGCCAGGTGCAATTGCTCCAGGGTTACCAAAGGTACCAGGGCATCCCCTCCTTCCCCGCCCGGTGAGCCAGCCACGAGGTCCAGAGTTATGCTCCGGGGGCTGCGGGCGCTGAAGGTTAGCTTGTTCAGGGGTAGACCAATCAGAAATGACGGAGTGAAGACCACGGCACCCTCGACCGCCTGTTGCGTATCGGGCAGGCTTGGGAAGGTCTTCGAGAAGGACCAGCCGCTATCCGTGACGGCAAGAGAGAGGGCGAAACGGTCGTTGCCACCGGGAGAAACGCAAACGAGCACAGCGCGCACGTTGGAGAGGTTCTGCGCGGGAACGCCGGGAACGCCGAATGTACCCTCGCCCGTCAGCGTAACCTCCCCAGAACCCTGATTCAGCCCGACACCCGACAACACGTACTGGGATTGGATCCCGAAAAGCGCAAGCACGCCGACCAGCGGGCGAAGGGCGTCCTCGCTGCTCGCCGCTGCGAACAGATCGATCTGCTGGTTGGGCGGCGACCCGGTCAGGTGTCGCGAGAGTGCGTCGTATATAGTGGTCAACGACATAGATTAGCTCCTGGCAGGGCGGCGACTGTCAAGCAACTCACGGGATTGCTCGCAGACCCCGCAAGCCGACTGGAATACCGCCACGGGGCGCAGGAGGCCGGATGAAGGGTTGGGCGAAGTGGCCGGGCGCGGAGAGGGCCATCGGCGGAAGCCCCGCCCGCCCGCCCCCATGTGCAATCGCCTGGGCAGGTACAGGACGCGCAATTGCCGGGAACGGCATAACCGTCGCGAGAGGTAACTTCCGATTTTCGGACGGGTTTACAGACTTTTTTCCACTGCCGTGGACCTCAAATTTCCAACTGACGCCATAAGCACGGGGTGTACCTGCGTATGCCTTCACGAAACTAGGCTTGGCGGCAGGCCAAGCCACATCCCCCTGGGAGTTGGCCAGAAAATAAATGGTGCTGTAAATGTTGGCTTCGGACTCAACCGTAAACCAGGCTGACGCGGACGGCCAAGGCCTTGTCTTAGCATTGTTAGTTGTTATACGATAATCTCTTTCAAGAAAATAAGCCGTGAAGAAGTGCAGATCATCGCCGAGGTTGGGGTCCTCATAGAAAGGGTCATAGTTTTGTGTTGCATCCGCAAAGTATCCGATCACAAGGGCAGAGGGGTGTTTGAATGTACGGACCAAGTCCGCGCTGGCCGTAATACACGCAGGATTTATATACTTTGCAAACTTGGTCAGGTTGCTCTCTGCCAACGATTTCAGGTTAGCCTGCTTCTTTATTCCTTGCATCCCGAATGTCGACGTGGCGCTCCCATGATGTGGGAGCGTCATCATAAAGATCTCTTTGAACCACGGGCCGACGACTGGGTCTTTACTAACCACGTCAAGAACATCGTTACACCTCTGCATAGTAATCCCGGTAGCATCCCCCGTGATCAGAATACCTACGTCTTCGTATCTCAGGAGGACCACGAGCGAGCTAGTGTTGACGAGGTAGCCGTCCGGACGGCCTGTCTCCTTTGGATCGGGCGGGCTGAGGCGTGAGTTTACAAACGGCCTATTGGCAATGGTGGTATTTGCGATCAAGATATGGAGTCCTACGTCACCGACAATCTGCCAGGGCGGCATCGGCTTGGGGGATAAAGTCTTATAATTCACGCTGAAGGTCTGGGCTTCCTGCTTCTTGTCGGTGAAATACTTCTTGATATTGCCGAGCACGTCGCCTGCCCTCTTCTTAACGTAGAGGCGACGCTCACCGCTGTAGTATGCGTTCCCTATAGTCAACTTTTTCTTGCCAACGACCGGAGGCTGGCCGGGTGCTGTGAACCGGCCAAGTAAGTTGCTAACCATGCTAATATGATCGGAGTCGCTGTGCGACAGGATGACAAGATCAATAGTGGGCTTTATCATACTGTTCAGTTCATTTTCTATATACTGCACAGACGCCAGGGCGGCTTTCTTCGACTTCTGCGAATATCCCAGATCCATCAGTATGGTGTGGGTAAGCACGCCGCCCTCGTAAATTTCTATAAAGTTGCCCTGGCCCTGCCCTACGTCAAGCACGTGAAACTCGATCCTGTCCATGGTCCCCTCCTACTGCTCGCTAGTCGGTGGTGAAACGTGTCGGCCAGACAGCAGCCGCCGGGTTGCAAGAGCGCGGCCTGGGGCAGCCTCGTCTGGCTTTTTGAGGTCCGAGTAGGCGGCATACCAGCTAAGCGCAGCCTTACCGCCGCCATTCGTGTTGCCGACCAGGAAAATGTCGGCGTTGCCGGGCGGGAAGCTCCAGCTCAGTATCGACAGGGCCAGGCGGCGCAGGCGCAGCATATAGAAGCGCCCCCCATCCTCATCGTCCCCCGCTACGAACTGGAAGCTGCGGAAAGCGAGCCTCATCACGCCTTGCAACGGCAGGTTAAGGCCGGAAGAACGGGCGTCTGGCAGCTTCAACCCCAGGTAGACCAGGCGGTCACCCTCAGTCATGCCGGTGGCCCAGGCGGCGAGCACTGTAAGCGAAAGGCCGACGCTCCCGGCTAGCTCTCCCAGGGTGCCCAGGTCGAGGGTGAAGACCAGGCCGTACCAGGTCGGGGAGAGTAGTGATTGATCTATCGGGGCCGCGACGGAGGTGTAGCCGAGGTCCTCCGGGCGCTGGCCCTGCGGCGGGTCCCCAGGCTCCGCCAGGTTGGGGCTTACCACGAAGCCACTGACATGTAGCGGGAACTTAGCGGCAAGCGACTGGGGGCGTGCCAGGCTATTCGTCAGGTCGAAGCCGAGGCGGTTCTCGTTCACCGTGAAAGCCTGCTGGGTAGGATCGGCGAGCGGAAAGGTCATGCTCACGACCAGGTTGCCGAATCGCAGGTAGCCGTCGGCCGGTTCCTGGCCTACTACTGCCGCTGCCTCCCTCCCGAACGAGAAAAGGTCGAACTCCTCGATTTCGACGAAACGCAAGTTACCACTCAGTATGAAATCTATTTTCACCTGGCCCATCGTCCCTCCTTGCGCTACCTGGAGTTGCAACCCCAATAGCTCCATGCTTTCGAGCGCGGAGCGAGCGACAGAGTAGACGTTCTCCCCTTGCAGCGTGAAAGCGTAGGTCAGCTTGCCACCCTGTTGAATGTAATTGCCGTTGAGGATCAGGTTGTTCCCGCGCTCCGGGCTCTGCTTGGTCAACTCGGCTCCGAACAAGCGATTGACCATCAACTCTACCTGGGCAGAGAAGCCCGCCGGCGCCCCATTGGCAAAGCGAGCACTGAGTGCCAGCGTCTTGAAGGCGAAAGGCACCGTCTCGGTCAGGTAGAGGTCTTGCGGGTCCTGGTAGTCAATCAGCCCGAAGGCTGCCGTCTGGCCGAGGGTTATCGTGCCGCTCGACACATCGAAGGGCGTGACGGAGAAGCCGACGTGGTGGGCATAAAACCGGGTCTGATCGATGCCGGCAGAGAGGAACTGCAAGTCGCCGGGCAGTTCGGCCAGCGACACGGGCGCATTGAGGAAGAGGACACCATTCCAGGCCGGGTCACTCACCACCTCTCGCCAGAAGAGCGCGTAGGGCGTCTCCTGGGCGGCAGCGGCTGCATCGTCGAAGATGGCCTGTATGATACTCTGCGTAGGCCGCAGGTCTCTTCCGTTGTCCTCCGCAGCCTCAGGCCATCCCCAGGTGCTCGCATCCGCCACCATCTGCGCAAGCGAACGGTTGCAATATTTAAAAATCATGATTGTGGGACTTGCGTCGTCGATGCGCCAGGAGTGGGGCGAAAGCTGAAACGTCCAGCCGCCGAGGTCTGCCTTGAGGAGGCCCGCGACTGGCAAGATTTGCGGTACGTAGGGTTCGGCTGTGGCGTTGATGGCGGTGGTGAAAGCCGTTTTTGTAGGGAACACCGGGTAGGGCGGATCCATCCCTTTGAGCAGCGTGTCGAGTGCGCTCACCACGGAGGCGGGGACACCGGCAGCCTCGAGGAACAGTAGATTGGTAGGGGTGAGTTGGTAGCTGATTGTGCAATTGTCCATCAGGGTAGTCACATTCGAGACGACGAAGAACAGCTCGTTCGATTGCAGGGCAGCAAGGAAATGAGGGCCAATCCCTGTGAAGGTAATCTGCTGTTGCCGAGCTGCGGGCAGATTAGCCAGTACCAAGCCACTCCATTGCGTACCGTCAGCCGATAAGATCGCCACCATACCCTGCGGGGTAATCGCTAGCGGGAGCACCTGGCGAGCCAGGTCTCCCGACGTAACGGTAGGCAAGCCGACTGCGGCGCGGCGGGCCGGAGCGAGTGCGGCCTGTTCCAGCAAACGTGCGGTGTCCGCGAGTGCCGGATCGATCAGCGTGTAAATCCCTACCGGCATCGCCGTGGGTACTGGTAGGGTGGTGGTATACGATGGTAAGGTGGCGGCAGGCATCTCGTGGAAGTCCATGAAGCCCGCGCCCAAGCTGGTAGTCGAGACGAAGAGGGGGGCCTGCCTCGGTTGAGCAAAATAGGTCAGCCCAGGCTCGCTGGCGTGTGGCGGCAGGAGCGTGAGGTAGGAGGTTGTCGCCAGGTCGCTAAGCAGCGGTCCCACACCCTGCGATTCGTTCTGTTCAGCCAGGGCGCGGGGAGCAAAAGCAGGTTGGCCGGCGCGGAAGAGGGCGACAGTGCCACTCGTGGCGTGAAGCCCCACGTATTCCAGGCCCGATAGGCCAAGTAATAACCGGTCGGCAAGCGTGTCGCCCTCAGTCGCCACTATCCCCTCCTGGGGCGTGGTTGTGAGAGAGAAGGCACCGTCTGGCGCGAGATAGTAATCGTAATATGGGTCGGTGCCCGGCTGTGGGACGAATAACGGGCTGGCGCAGAAGGTCAGGCGCGCGCTCCATAGCGGGGCAGCGGCGGCCAGTGGGGTTAGAGTAGTGCCGTGGCCGCGCGTCGTGACAAGGCCGGACATGAGTGGCGGTGGGCTACCCACGCCATCTGGGGAAAAGAAGCCAATTTGCGTGCGGTCCGGGACCATAGGATTTAGCGGGTCGAAGCACAGGTACGCCGTCAGCGTTGCGCCCGCCTGTTGCAATACCGGCATCGAGACTACGGCGACACTGCCACTCCCAGGGTCGTCCGGCGATGGCAGCGCATAGCGAAGCTGCACTCCGAGCCGCGCCATATCATCGGGGCCGGTCCCAGGATTGCCGCCGTTAGGCAGCGACATCGTAGCACGGAAAGCTCCCAATGCGGGGCCGGTGAGTGGTAGCCAGGCTGACCCCGTTTCGGCCTGGTAGGCACCACCTGCGCTCAGGAATGCTACCTGCGCGGCGTCCAGGGAGATGCCGTAGCCGGTGGTGGCCGGGTCTGCCTGGGCGAGTGCTGCGCCGGGCTGTACCATAAGGGCGTAGCTGCCAAGCGAGAAGGTCGCCTGGAGAGATACGTGCCAGGCGATGTTCGCCCCTGAGCCGGTTGCCAGGGCCTTCACCAACTGCATCTGCCAGTACCCGGATGGGTCAGCCGGGTTGGCAAGCCAGATGAAGCGCACATCCCCGGTTGGTGAGATAGCCGGCAGCAATTTGTCGAGGTCTGTGAGAAAAGTGCCGAAGTCAAACCCGTTGGGGACCGCGTTGAGGAAGAGGTAGACCCCGCCCGCATCTTGCCATACCTGGTCAAGAGTGGCGCTATTGCCGAACCCGGCCCTCGTGCTTGGGCGATAGCCCGCCCAATACCCGGCGACGGAAGCCTGGCCCATACTGCTAAGCCAGTAGAGCGAAAGGGCTTGGATTTGATTAAAGAGCGGGGCATTTTCGGGCACCAAATCGCTCCTGGTGTTGAGACGCCGCTATCCGCCGATGGTCAACCTGTCGCCGTGCAACAGTGGGAGCGATAGCGCATCACCGGGCGTACCGGATATTGGCATGGTTAGCCAATCGAGGCGAACTGGGGTCGAGCCGCCGACCGCGTACGGAGTTGTGGGGTCAAGCACCCCCGCTCCTGTCGAGCGGTCAAGCTTCAGCCCGTCCAGCGCCAGGGTGGTGCTCGGCGCTCGGTTACCATAACGCTCCAGTATATTGCCCACTGTCGTGCCGATAGGAACTATCTCATTCACGCCGTTCACCACTACGCGAATGCAGAGATGGACCACCACGCGGCCCCGGAAGTAGGCCACCGTATTCCCGGGCGCGGGGTAGTTTTTGGCATTGCTGATCTGAGTGTAGCTGGAAGCGGCTGCAATCACGAAATTGCTGGACGTGAGTACGCTACCGATGCCGGACGGAGACATAAGCTTCGCCGGGAAGAAGAGGCGGTAGAATGGCTGGCGAAACGCGGAGAAGAAGAGGTCGGCCACGTCGGCCAACCCCGCTTCAGTCATTTGGAGGGCCGAGGCCTCCGGCGGATCGACTTCCATGACGCCGTTAGCCACGACCTGGGCAAAAAACGCATCCAGGCCCAGCATCCAGTCTCCACCGGGGGTGAGATAGCTCACAACGTCGTAGTCTACGACAGGTCCGCCACTGTAGCCGCTAAGCCATCGTGGTGTGGTGGGGCCGGGGATGTTGATGAAGCCGTCATAGGCGACTCGTAGCACCATGCCGGGCCGCAGGTCCGCCCAGTTATTGGCGAGGTCCAGCCCGTATGCATAGTAGAGCATTTCCGGGAACGTCTGTGGCATCGACCTGGAAATTGCCTCTTGCAGAGCGGAAATACCAGCGGCGGACACTCCCCGACTTTGCTCTGCCGCCTTCAAGAATGCCACGTAATCGCTTTGCAGCCGCGGGCGGGGTACGGCGTCGAAGTTCCACGCCTCGCTGAGCGTGCCATCTATCTTCGCCTGGATAGTGAGCACGTATGGGAACGTGGTCTTGGTCCCCTGATCCTGGTTGGCGGCGAGCGTAAAGGCACCCTGCGTCAGCGGCAGGTTCTTTAGAGTGCCGAGGGTGGGCAGGTAGATGTTGATGTCGTGTGCCATGTCCTGCGGCGTCAGAGCGGCAGTCACCGCCCGAAATGCGTAGGGGTAGCCCGAACTAGAGATGAACGTGCCCGGCTGGAATAACGATACTGCAGCTGACGGCTGGCCTGCACTGTCAACAGTCGTCGCCTGCACTACAGCCGTAAACGACCTGGTAGCGTCGAACGCAACGTGGAGTAGCGTCGAGCTGCCCGCCGTCCATAGCGTCTGGACTGCGTTAGTGCCGTCCAGGATGGTTACCAGGTAGCCCGTAACTTGTGGCATCGGGAGCGGTTCCCATGATACCGCGGCCTGGCGTCCATTCCAGGCTACCGACACGTTGCCAGGGGGCACCATTACGGGCGCGGCGTAGCTCGACCAGGGTCCGGTGGCATCGGCCACGCGGGCACGCGCGCCTACGCTCCATACCGTGCCAGGCGAGGGTACCGTCAGGCTGGCCTGCCCGCCGCTCACCTGCACCGGTGTACCCATTTTGCCGTCAGCGACCAATACGGCCTCCAATATAAGCCCCTCTCCAGGGAGCGCACCCGGATCGACCGTAACGGTGACTACTAGGCCCTGAGCGCCGAAGGCCACGCTCGCCACCGTCACAAGCGGGCTACCTAGCACCACAGGGGTCGCGGCGCCGTAGGGTCCTATAGCATTCGCGGCCAGCGCGTACACTCTCAGGCTGTAGCTCCCTGCGAGATCGTCTATCTCCCCGGCCGGGATGGTTAGCCTGCCCCCCGACAACATAAGGCCACTGACGCTTTGCACCACTATACCGTCGCGCACCAGGTCTGCCCTGTACCCGGTCAACGAAACGCCCCCTGTGTCAGGTGGGGCTACTCCAACCGAGAGGGTTGCCGCGTTCGCTGTGGGCGCGCTAAGGGATGGTGGAACCAACACTACAGGCAACGGGTCGGAACCGGGTCCGGTGGAGAGACCCTGCTCGGCGCTCGTGAGGATTTTGACGCTGTATGCGACTCCCGGTTGAGCGGCAGCGAACGGGATGGCAACGGGTGAGGCTATTGCCGGAGTGCTCGCGACAATGTTACCGTTCTTGAAGAGCGCAGCCTGATACTCCGGCGCAGGAGGAATGGAAGGGGTGAAATCCACCAGTATGGTGGAGGAGTTGGCCGACGCTGCCAGGACCGTGGCCTTACTAGTCACTACTGGCAAGGTACTGCTCAAAGGGCCTACAACTCCGGTGGCCCTGGCGCGGATCCCAAGACGAGCATCCTGTGGGAGAGTGGTGAATTTCGTAGTAACCGAGCCTGGAGCGGTCTCCTGACTCGCCAGCACGGTCTCACAGCCTTGTCTCAGCATGATTACCTGGTAGTCCGTGGGCGCGGGCTGGACCGGCGGAGCGCCAGACGGCCAGGTCCATGAGAGGGTGGCCTGGGTAGGTCCTCCTGCTACGCTCACGAGAGGTGCCGTGGTGAGCACCGGCGTCACGCTGTTAGAAGCCGTCCAGGCTATCCCGAATGCCACATCGACGGTGAGGCCGTAAATGGTCGTACCGCTATCGTCATCGCCGGCCACTACCTTGTCAGGGAGAGGCAGCGTCGCGCTTGTGCCGTCGCATGCTTCCGACTGCGCCACCGTAAACCACTGCGGTGTGGCATCCTTGTCTTGCAGGACCGCCATCATAAGCCTGAGCCGGTAGGCGCTCACCTGTGTATTCGCGGGCACTCCTGCGGGGGCGGACCAGTCTGCCCTGATCCTGTCCCTGCCGCATACCGCCGACAGGGCGGGGACGGTGGCGAGAAAGCTGGCGGGCGACCCTGTAGGGCCATTCCCGAAGTTGCCCAGTGGCGTAAGCGACAAGGTGAGTGGTTTCGACGCGTCGAAGCCTGGCGCGGTCATCTGCAATGAGGTGCCCTGGACGGTCCACTCTGCCAAACTGCTACCACCCTGGGCTAGCGTAACCTTGAACGAAGTGACGGCCTCGTCGGGCGACGACCATTTTGCCGCTAGCTGCCACTGACTGCTCTGCGGCAGGTAGGTCAAGGAAGCCCCAGTAATCTGCGCGGGGGTTGTCAGCACAGGCACGGGTGGCGACAGTGGGCCTTCAACGCCTACGCCGCCGACCTCCCCGACAATGACGCCCCGGACCGTCAGCCCGCCGGTCGACGAGTCAACCGGGATCGAGAAGTTGGTGTCACCCCGTACAAGCTGAGGTCCTACTATTGTGACGCCGTCCACATATACCCACAGTTGGACGTTTGAATTCTGGAGGGGCAGCCCGGCGGAAGGTATGGTCGCCATCCCTGTAACTACTCCATCGCTCAATTCGATGCCGCTAAAGGAGGGAACCGTACTGAGCACAGGCGTGGACTGTGAGACCGGCCCTGCGACGTTCTGCGAGACCGCTTGCGCTGCCACCGTGATGACCGTGAGACCTACGTTCGGCAAAGCCAGAAGGCCCCCGGCAGGCCCGCCAGGTGTTGAGAGAATAGTGCCCGTGACGCCCACGGCGTTATTGAGCAGCAGGAGAGTGCCGGTCGCACCGGGGACTGGCCCCTTCGTCTGGACAAAGGCTTGCTCGCCGTTGGAGGTCACCGACGCCAGCTGCGGCGGCGCTACGATCAGGGATACCGGCGGCCCAGGCAAGCCCTGTACGCTGCCGAGCACAGGCGCGATGAGCACCTGGTAGCTAACAGTTGGATCGACCGCCACATCGGGAGTGATGTCAGCGGAGAAACCCTGACTTACAACCTTGGCTCCGATTTGCACCTTATCGGAACTACTCTGGATGACAACGGCCCCTCCGCTCGCGCCAGGCTCCCCGGACGGCATAGCCCAGGTAATGTGGAACTGCGTGCCATCGTATAGAGCGGATGTGACCTGCGCCTGTTGCAGCGGGATGTCCGCCGTAACGCCAGGCGGGCCGAGAATTACTGGGGAAGTAGTCGAGGCCTGATACTGATATAGCAGGCGGACCCGCCAGCGCGAAGCGGGGTCGAGTGGCGCAGTCAAGTTGATGACCGCCGTTTGCCCGGTGGCAGCCTGCTGGGCTACTATCTGCCCATCGGAGAGTAGTTGCGCGACCGGTATGCTGGGCGGGCCGGGTGCCCACGCCTCCGTAACCGTGATGGTGTACCCGTCGGCGGCAGCCGCGTAGACGGCATTGGCCAGCGCAGGCACAGTAAGGACCAGGCTGTCCTCCATCCACAGCTGCGGGCCAGAGGCGACGCCATTTATCCCCTGCACGAACACGGTGTAGTTGCCACCCGGATCGAGCGGCGTGGGCGGTACGAGGCGTGCGCCCAGCCCGGGCGAGGTGCCTTCAACGACGAGCGCATTCCTGGCCGAGTCGTAGAGGACCGCCCGCACAACTTCAATCGAACTGACAGGCGGAAGGGTCCAGCCGATCTCCACAGCGCCATGCACTATGGCGACTCTGGTCAAGGTCGGCTGCTGGAACACCAGCGTTGTACCTGGCCCCCAGGTAGGCGGGCTGCTTGGATCCAGGGCCAAGGCGACGGTGTAACTGGATAAGGGATCTAACTTGGATGAGTCGTACCGGATATTCACCCTGTCGTACGTGCTGGTGGCGGATGCAAGGTAGTCGGTGCCTGTGGGCGCACCTTTAAAGAGGGCGGCCATAACAGGCTGGGCAGGAGCAGCGTTCAGGACGATTGAAATGTTCTGGCCGCCTGCATAGAAAATGGAATTGATAGCCAGCAGGTCCGATTCTGAAGTAAGTGGCATGGGCAACCTACCTTTCCGCTTTGGATCGTAAAGGAGCGATCAAGCCCTGGCAGTGTCGGCCAGGTGGCTTTCGTAATCCTGGAGCAGACTGGCGGGCAACTTGGCACGGACACGCACGGGGTCCGAGGCCTCCTGATCAAGCAGGGCCACCTGCATCTGGTAGTCGCCGACTTCGAACCCGTTGGCTGTAATTATTGTCGGTCCTGGCGGGTCCGGGTCCAACCAGATATTGAACAGCCCCTGGCCGGTTTGCTGCTGAGTGGTGATGGAAGTCACCGACTGCAGACCAGATAGGGTGTATATCTGCTGACCTACGACCAGGTTCGATGCCTGCATTAATCCCGTCCCGGCCATTATCGGATGTGTGCCGGAACATGTGAGACTAGCGCCGTTTTCGATCGTGATATTGTATACTGTCCCATAGTGAGGTTGAGCCAGGGTTGCGAGCACCTGCCTGGAAATGCCCCCACTCAATACCACGTCGCCAACCTGGAGATTCTCCACGTACTGGGTCGAGCCATCGGCCATCGCGATCCATGTCCCCGCCACGAGGCAATGCCAGACGTAGACAATCGGCTTGATGAAGGCGACTCCGTCGGTCAGGTCGATATCAGGTTTCTCAGAGCTTACAATACTGGACCAACCAATACCTAGCGTATCCAAAGCTACAGTGATCCGCGCAGTGAAAAAGGTCCTGGTGTCGGACACCCAGGTGCTATTGCCGAAATTTATGGCATTACCGGCGTCTGTTGGGTTGGGCAGGAGTTCGAAATTGAGCTTCGTCGGGTCCTGCGGATCTATTTTGAAAAATGGTAGGTAAGGTGACGTATCCATCTTATCAGATGTACCACCCTCTTTGAGCGTCAGGCCGAACTCGAGCATCGGGTTGGCCGGGTTCAATGGCGCAATATTATCTGTGAACTTCATCGTCCCCTTAAGCGGCACGAGCAGGGTCAAGTTATCCCATTGGCCTTGCCAGAACCAGTAATCGATATCGGTATTGTTTGAGGGGTTATTGAAACCGCGAGAAAGACCGATTACTATAGCGGTCAGGTCCCCCTTTTCGCGCCCCGGGACTTGGATAGGGGCTAGAACGTTAGGGTCGCCGTCGGCGTTGAACGCCCACGGATTGTTCATGCCGGAAGTTTCAGAAGTACCGTCCATATAGGATATGGCCCAGAAAACACTTGCCGCCAGGTCGTTCGTTTCAGGGTAAGGTTGCGCGGTACTGTCATTGGTCTCGACAATTGTAGTTTGCTGTAGGTAGCTGTGCGCCATTCCGGAGGCCACCACGTTGTGGTCCAGCATTGTGTATACGCTCATCCAGACCGTGGCAGAGGCGACCGGTTTCTTACGGGTGAAGATGGCACGGCCCGTGGCTTTACCGGCTGTGGTCTGGGAGATGTATTCAACCATCTGGCCGTCGGTAAAAGCGTCGTCGTTGTCCTGCGCGGCGGCCACTAAGGCGGTGAAGTCGAAAGCCGGTTGTTCCGGCGGGCGGCTTATCAGGTCGAATAAGGCGGGGTAGCGTTCCGGGGTCATCCCGCTACGGCGGGCCAGTCCATGAAGGTGGGCGGCCTGGAGCGGATCAGATAAATCAAGTGCCAGCATGCCATCACCCTGCTGGTCGATCAGCTCGTGTACGTATTTGAAGGCTTTAAGCTCTTGCTCGTTCAATGTGACGCGTGCGTCCATGTTGCACCTCCTTAGGGCAAGTAGTTGGGAGTGTCTTAAAGTGCAGTATAGCAGTATATATGCTGCAATACGTGAAAGTGCAGTATATATGCTGCAATACGTAATCTGTAATATAGCAGAGTTCCTGTTAAGTTTCTGTTAAGCTTCACTGCTAAAGTAAGGCGGAATTGGTAATATCCTACTTTGATCACAAATATGTTGAGAGGAGCCTCACGACTTGCGCGAGAGGTGTATACAAATTTTCCTACCAACTCATTAGAATTACGCCAACAAATTAACCTATATTGGTGATGTATTTTTCTGATACCTACGGTAGTAATATAGGGTAACCCCTGGCACGGCAATAAGGGTGATGTTTGTGGCACCCTTTCTTATGTGAGGTACGAGTATGGCTGTTCGTAGACTGTTGTTGATAGCTCTAGGTTTGTTGGTAGTTAACCTAGGGGCACTGCTTCTGTCGCTGCCTGGTGACATCTGGTGGCCCATTATGTTGAGCGTGGCTGGCGTGTCCGCCATTCTTACAATAGTCCTCCTCAGTTTTGTATGGAGCTTGTGGAGTAGAGTCGCCTCGACCGCAACCCCCGTGCCGGGAATAGAGCATCTACCTCTGACTACCACGCTCGTAGGTGATGCAGATGGCGACGACTCCAAAGACCACCAGGGGAGGGGTACGGAGGGCCTACCCCAGCAGCTACCAGGAACCTCTATAGCCCGAGACCCCCTGGATAACAAACCCTGGCTCGGTTTGGTTGAGGAATGCGTGGCGCTTTTCGACGAGTTGGATCGGCATGGCCCTGGCTTTGACCCACCCCGCCAGGAGTTAGCCGAGCACGTCTGTTTCCGGCTGCGGGAGATACTGGAGCGCTCCGGGGTAGAGATAATAGAAGGCGCAACCCTTTTTGACCGCATACAGCACCAACAGGAGGGGATTACGGGTAGTGTCCCTCTAGGAGCACATATAGCAGAGACATTGAGTCCTGGCTTCCATATAGGGCGGCGCGTGCTGCGGCGAGCGCGTGTGAAGCTAGGTTGATATTGCAGCAGGCGGACAGCAGATGAGGTAGCAATACGGATAAGAGTCAGCAGTCGAATGGCGAGCAAGAAGAGGAGCGGTGGACTTCGCCCTCCGAGGCATTATTCGCACAGGAGGTTAGCCCTATGGACCCTACAGACCCTTTTGATCTCAGTGATGCGCTGGCGCAAGTAGGCTCCGACATCACCAGACCACGCCCCAGCATCGGCACACCTGAGACCGATGTCACTACGTGGGATGGCTCTCAAAACTATGCCGACACCGGTGGCATCAGGAGCCAGGAATTCATCCTTGAGCAGTTCACAGGTGTCGAGATTGACGAGGATGCCTTGATATCTGAAGCAGAAGCTCAAGGGTGGTATACGCCCGGAGAGGGCACTATGCCGCAGGATTTGGGCAAGCTATTGGAGTTGCATGGCGTCGAGGTCAGCCGCTACGTTGACGCCAACCAGTGGCAACTAGCCAGCGAGCTTGCCCAGGGGCACAAAGTGATGATCGGTGTAGATTCGGGTGAGCTTTGGGGGACCGATTCTCTTATCGAGACGATACTGGAGATGCTGGGCTTCCAATTGAGCGGGGCCGATCACGTAGTGATCGTGTCTGGTATAGACACATCCGATCCCGATAACGTCAAAGTGATCGTGAGCGATCCCGGCACGGGGGAGCCTGTGGCCTCATACCCTATGTACCAGTTCCTAGATGCCTGGAAAGATAGTGAGTTCTACATGGTGGCAACGCGGGACCCCGCCCCAGCCCACCTTCCCGAAATGGCTTACTTCCCATACGACGCAGGGCATATTGATAATGTGGCGGGCCTACCATATGATCAATTCCTAGATCTGCAATTCCTGCCTGACGCATGGAATGACTTTTTCCCGCCGTTAGACCAGGGCGAGCTTGAAGGAGAGGATAATACCCTTCCTCGAACTACTTATCCGGGCTTACATACCTACCCCGCCAGCCAGGAGCCAGTCCAACACACGTTCCCCGACCAGGGATATGACCAGGTGGTAGGCTTGGAGTACGACCCCGATTACAAGTCAGACTTAGAGTCCCCCACCTATGACACTTTACAGACGAGTCTCGACCTGGGGGTATTCAACGACCCTTACTTTGACACCACTCACAATGACGACGATGACAACTGAACCATGATTGCGTCTGGCCCTATGAGTTTGATGCATGGGCATAACTAGTAATGGAGGAGCAACTATGACTAACCCAGGAGTAGCCGGCGGGAGCGATAGTGCTCGTGTGGAGCGGGCACGGCAGAATGTGCTGGAGCTAGTGGATAGCCTCCATTTCAAGCAGGAGCAGTTAGCCCTCCCCGCGCTGCCCGACGCATTGGAGACTTCCTGGCGCAAGCTAAAGGAGAACGAGTATACAATCCTTGTGGCCGGGGAGGCCAAACGGGGCAAAAGCAGCTTCATCAATGCGCTGATCGGGCGGCCTATTCTCCCCACAGATGTAGACATCTCCACCAGCCAGGTGTTTCGCATCCGCTCTGCCTCCTACGAAGCCTACCGCGTTCGCTTCCAGGATGGCTCTACGCGGGAGATCGCCCAGTCGGACCTATTCACCTACGGGTCGCAGGGAGCGGCCGATGCAGGGATTGCGCCTAAGCTCAACCAGGTGATACGCTGGATCGAAGCTGACCTGCCTATCAAGTTCCTGCCAAAGGGGGTGAACTTACTGGATACCCCAGGGTTGGGCACGCTCTATGCTGCCCACGCCCAGATTACTCACCGTTTCGTGCCCCAGGCCGACGCGGTAATCTTCGTGCTGGAATCGGGCCAACCTATATTGCAGTCGGAGCTAAACTTTCTGGAAACCATACTTGGCGTAACGCGCAACATCTTCTTCATCCAGACGATGATTGACAGGTACAGGCGCGACGAATGGGAGACCATCAGGGAGCGCAACGAGGCCATACTGCGTGATAGGTTCGTAGGACGACTGGCCGACCCAAGTGTGTGGCCCTTCTCAAGCGCGCATCTCCTCAAAGCGGGGCAGACCGGCGACAATGACTTCTACATCATGAGCAAGGCTAAGGAGATGTGGGCAGCTTTGCAAGCCTTCTTGTTCCGGGTGGCTGGGTGGTCGCGCCTGGCGGAGACGCTGGTCATCGCTGAAGGCTATCACAATGAGGCGCGAACTATCGTAGCAAAGAGACTAACCGCCATCAGTGCTGAATCGAAGCAGCGCCGCGAGGAGTCGAGCCGCACGATGATGAAACACAAAACCCAATTTGACGCGGAATGGGGAGTGCGGGGCGAGAAGAGACGAGAATTGATGCAGGCAGTACAGAAGATCTCGCAAATGGGGCGTACCGCATTCTCACAGGGTATACAACCAAGCGGACCAACTGAATTTGGCATGAGAGAGAGGATAGAAGCGGTAACATCATTGGATGAAGCCGTGAAGCTAAATGATGAGCTTCCGGGAGTGGCTGCATCTAGCGTGCTGGGATACTGGCAGCAAATAACGGACTGGGCCTTGGCTGGGGCTGTAAGGCTATTGGAACCGTTCGAGGGAGATGTGATAGACCTCAGCTTGGGCTTGCCGACAGGCGTGGGGGCGAACATTTCCATACGGAAACCTGCATTGGACCCGGACGATGGGGACTCATACCGCAAGCTCCGAGAGGGTTATGGCGACGCTATCTTCTTGAGCGGGGTAGCTTCCTCTCTCACCACGGTGGTGGGTGGTATAGGCTTGATAGCCTCATCAGTGGTTGCTCCCCTCGCCATCATGGTGGGAGGGGCTGCGTGGCTTTTTGGCCTGTTCAAAGGGCATGAGAGGGTGCGCGAGAAAGAGGTGCTAAGCGCTAAGGCCCAGATGCAGCGTAACCTTATAGAGATTATGCAACAGATCCGCCAACACTTCACCTATGTAAACATCACAACCGGGCAGGAGTCAATAGTAGATACGTTCTTCAGCCAATTGCAGGCGCGAGTGCTGGAACATGTGGAGCAGATGGCTGCCCGCAAGAGCACGGAGGTCCAAGCCGAGGTCAACCGCCTGGAAGAGGCGGCGAACATGGATGATACCCCACGTAAGATCAAGGTTGAGGAGACACGCAAGGAGCTTGAAGCGGTAGATGCCCTAGGGCAGAATCTCAGGACGCTGGTGATGGAAGTAAAGGCCCTCGCGCGGCGAGGTCCAGGCCAGATTGAGCTGCCTGACCAAGCCATAGGTGCTAGAGACTAGGAGGCGAAACTTGAAGCTTGAGAGTTGAGGAGCAGTGTGTGAGTGCGAGGCAGTGGCGCCCTAGAAAGGAGACTACGATGGATAAGACAACCCCTTTTATCGGCATAGACTTTGGCACTTCAAAATGCACTGTCGCATGGCTTAACCCGGAGACAGGGCGTGCTGAGATTCTGCGTAATGCCGAAGGGGGAGAGATCACCCCTTCAGTAGTCTACTTTGGCGAGCATGAGACGTTGGTGGGGGAGCCTGCCGAGCAGATGCTGGAGAACGAGGAGGAGCGCGGGCGTGTCATCATGAGCATCAAGCGGGACATGGTAATACAACCTACCCTTGCGCTTCCCGGCGGAAGACGTGTCAAGGCTACTGAGGTGGCCGCCGAGATATTCCGCAAGCTCAAACACGACGCCGAGGAACTGTACTTCCAGGTGCCCGTCACTCGTGCGGTTGTTACAGTGCCTGCAGCTTTCGACGCCTTGCAGATGGAACGCATTGAGGTGGCCGCGAAGATGGCGGGCTTCAATGATGTGCAACTGGTCGAGGAGCCGGTAGCTGCGGCTATCGCTTATGCACGTGCTGGCCTTAACGTGGGGCAGCGGGTGTTGGTGTACGACCTGGGGGCGGGCACGTTCGACCTGGCGGTACTGGCCCGTGACGCGATAGCGGAGGACCAGGGACGCCCTAACAGCTTCCGGCTCGTGATGGAATCACGTGGGGTGTCGCGCTTGGGTGGGGACGATTTTGACCGCGCCCTCTACGAATACTGCGACGAGGTGGCGATACGCGAGATGGGACGGGGCATCGCCACCGACGGCAAGTTGGACCTCCAATTCCTGGTGCTATGCCGCAGACGCAAGGAAAACCTGTCGCTCCAGGAGCGTGCCACCTTCAGCACCCTCCTCATGGGGACGAACGGGAGCGGCTCCGTCCGCTTCCAGCAGACCATACCGCGTGACGCCTTCGAGGGACTGATCGAAGACATGGTGGCTACCACCGCCCGATTGACTCAGCGCGTGGTGGAGGAGGCTGAGGCCCGTGGGCACACTGTGGATACAGTCGTAATGGTAGGCGGGTCGTCGCGGGTGCCGATGGTGAGCCGGATGCTGAAGGGCGCACTGCCGGTGGAGCCAAAATCGTGGGGGCAGCGCGACGTGGCGGTGGCGCTAGGAGCGGCCTATTACGGAGAGCAAGTATGGTCCCCGAAAGCAGCTACCACGCCAACTTCCACTCCTAAGTATGACACCGGACGAATCCGCAAAAATGGGGGCGGCAAGGGGACCGCTACTGCCGCCCCTAAAGCCCCACCTCCTGGCGCAACCCCCAGGGACCGTTACCTGCGGGCTGTAAAGCAGGTATGGGCCAGGGGGCATCTCAGTGCCGAAGATGTGGAGCAGTTAGCGCAGTGGGTGGAGGAGCTTGGGCTTGATGAGGACACCGCCGCAGGGATCGAGCTCGACATCATGGGGGACATCAAGGAGCGTATGTTGCATCGCCAGTACGATGCCGACCGGGAGCAGTACCGCCGAGCGGTACAAGCAGCATGGGCCAAGAAACGCCTGACTCGTTCGCAGGTGGAGGAGCTAGATGATTTGGCGCATGAATTGAAGATAAACCCAACGCATGTGGCAAGTATAGAGCGGGAGGTGATGGGCGACACCAAAACGGGTATAAGTAAGCGGAGTAGACCACAACTGCGTGTGGCAGACTTGACCGCCAGGGTGGAGGCGTTGGGTGACAGCTTCATCACTAACGCCACAGAGAACGCTGATAAGCTAATGAAGAGTGACATCAAATGGGCTGAGAAGTTGCCGGACAGTCTGAAGGCGTCGGTTGCCGGCTATGGAGTGGCAGTCCAGGGAGAAGTACAATCTGAGATGCGCGAGATAGGTGTGGACCTCTCTGCCCCTCCCTTCAAGCCGGAAGTAGATGTAAGCCTAGAGGGTGCCAAGAAGAGGAGCGTTTTCAATTTGGCGGCAATAGGGATAGTGTCTATCATGGTGGCCCTGGTGGTTGTTGGACTAGGCTACTTGGGGGGATCAACATACTCCAATAGTTCTCTTACTATTGGTGAATGGTGGATTGCAGCAGTGGGCGCAGCCGTGGCCAGCAGCACAATCTTTCGTTTGCTCCGCAAGCGACTGGGCAAGAGCAGTCGAGGTATTACGTTCAAGAACTGGGTACCTCTTGTATCTGCTACTGTTGTGGCATTAATCATTGGCGCGATAATAACGGCACTTTTGGCTAGCCCATACTATTATTACTATTCTTCCTATTCTGACTACTCTTATTACGAGACGAATCAGTTCGTCATTTGGATTGTTGGCCTTGTTACCCTTCCATTCGTGTTTGGGGAGCTGCTAAGACGCGTCCCCATAATCGCAGCGAAAGCACCTGCTAAGCAGAGCGTCGTGACCACTGCTCGTAATGCCTTGCCCGAATTGAAAACTCAAGCCGCTGCCTATATCCGGGAGGTAGATGAGATGCTGGCGAAGCACGACACATAACCCTCAGCAATCCCCAGGAGTATGCACATAGCCCAGGAGGAAACTGCCATGACCACACCCTCCACCCAACCCGCCCCATACATCGGCATAGACTTCGGCACCTCCAAATCCACTATGGCCTGGTACAACCCTAAGACCGGGCAGGCCGAAGTCATTCGGAACGCGGAAGGGGAGGAGAAGACCCCTTCTCTCGTCTACTTTGGGGATGGAAAGGATATCCTGGTCGGGCGGGCCGCCGAGTACCGCCTGGAGGACGATGAGGGGCGCTGGCGCGTGGTGAAGAGCGTCAAGCGCCATTTGGCGCGACAGGCTCTCATAGCTCTGCCCGGCGGGAAGCGTATCAGGCCGGTAGAGGTGGCTACCGCTATCTTCGGCAAGTTGCGTTATGACGCTGAGCATTACAAATTCGATAATGTCCCCGTTCGCCGCGTCGCCGTGACGGTGCCTGCCGCTTTCACAGGAGAAGAGCGCAAGAGCATAAAGGAGGCTGCGGCAGATGCAGGCTTCGAGGAAGTCGAGTTGGTGGAGGAGCCAGTGGCTGCGGCTCTCACTTACGCTCACGTCGGCCTCAAAGCATCGCAACGCATCCTCGTGTACGACCTGGGCGCGGGTACATTCGATCTCGCCGTGATAGCCCGCCAGGGGGACGGTTCCTGGCACCTCGCCCTACCGGCAAGGGGGGACCGTCAGCGAGGCGGCGATGATTTCGATGAGGCCCTATACGCCATGTGCGACGATCTTGCCAGGCGGCAGCTTGGACGGCCCATTAGCCTGTCGGGCACACTGGACCTGCGCTTCCTGCGCCAGTGCCGAATTCGGAAGGAGAACTTATCTTTCCAGACAGAGACCACCTTCAGTTCCTTGCTGGAGTCAGAAAGCGGGCCAGTAACGTTCAAACACAAGCTGCGCCGAGAGGAGCTTGAAGAGCGCATCCGGGAGAGCATTGAGGTCACTGTGCGGATGACGGAGAGCATCCTGCGCGACGCTAGCGCAAACGGGCACCTTGTGGACACGGTGGTGCTGATTGGCGGCTCATCGAGGGTCCCGCTGGTGCAGAATCTACTTGATGAGACCCTGGCCGTGAAGCCGACGCGCTTCGATCAGATGGATGTGGCGGTGGCGCTAGGGGCGGCATATTACGCGAAGCGCATTTGGCGGCCCGATCCCGTGGACGAATACCGCCAGGCTGTGGAGGTTGCCTGGCACGACCGGCAGATCACACGGGAGGAGGCTCAACGCCTCCCGGCATTCGCCTGGAGCCTGGACCTGCTCGAGGAAGACGCTGCCAGGGTCGAGCGCGAGGTGATAGGGGAGAGCATCGAGGAGATAGCCCGGCGCATATCTTCGCGGGATGAATATACCGCAGCAGTTCGACGCGCATGGGCGCAGCATAAGCTGACCCCACTTGAAGTCGAGCGCCTCTCTGAGCTTGCCGGGCAGCTAAAGATAGAGGCAACCCTGGCCGGGCGCATCGAGCGTGACGTGATGGGTAGCGCCAAAGAGGAGATATTGCGCTTCCAGAATGAGGCAAATCGCAAGCAATACATAGAGGCGGTACAGGCTGCCGGGGCCGGCGGGCGGCTCATGCAGGCTGATGCAGACCGTCTAAGTGCGCTGGCCACGCAGCTTGGGCTGGACACCGTGCAGGCAGCTTCTATTGAGAAGGGCATGCTGGGAGATACGAAGGAGGAGGTGGTCCGTAGGCTGGCCGCAGAAAGTAGCTATGACGCCGCGCTCCGCCAGACGCAGCCCGGTAAGATGTCGGGGAGCGAGGTGAAGAAGCTGCTGGCACTGGCGGGCCAGCTTGGGCTTACGCCGGAGCAGGTGCAACGCATCGAGCGGGGAGCTATTGGCCGCAGCAAGGAGCAGGCCCATACTGATCGGGTGCAGGCGGACTTGAGCTCCTATCGCCAGGCATTGAGACGCGCCTGGGCCGATGGGCGCATCAGCCGCCGGGACTTGCGGGAGCTTGCGGCGGCAGCTAACGGCCTCGACCCCTCGAAGGCGCAGCTTACAGAGGCTGAGCACACTGTGTTAGGCAATACGAAAGAGGTGATTTACGAACGCACCAGGCCGATGCTCAGGGGTACGCAGGCTGCACTCGACCAGATAGGCACCCAATTCGTGCAGAACTGCGTTACCGGAGCGGGCAATGTGATGCGACATATGGGGTGGACCGGCAAGCTACAAGCAGACTTCAATCAATGCGCCGCTGGTTACGCCCAGGCGGTACAGAACGCCGTGGGGCAAGAAGCGAATAGGTACTTCCAGGGGTTCGTAGTGCCTCCCTTCTCCCCCAAAGCAGCCGGCAAGGTTGCCGCCGTGAGGAAAAAAGGTAAGGCTGGGGCGCTTGGCAGGTGGCTAGGCGCGCTATCAGGTATCGCGGGCATGGCGGCTGTATATTCGTCAGGGGCTTTGTGGTCGCAAAGGGGCGAGACCCTAGCCGCCATCACTGTAGGAGCCATGATAGTCTCGGCCATCATAGTCTCGTGGCTATTCAGGCGGATACGCAGAATCTTCCCCCAGGAGCATGACAAAGCCGCCACGTTGAAAGTCGTAGAGGAGACCGCGAGCAAGCTGCAACCCGTACTGAAAGTGGAAGCCGAGGCATACATCACGCGGGTAAACGACCTGCTAGACAAGGCAGATACATAGGGAACCTCACACCTCCAGGAGGGGCACAACCGTGGCAGTACCTCCTTACATCGGCATAGACTTTGGCACCTCCAAGTCAACTATAGCCTGGTTCAACCCCAAGACGGCACAGGCCGAGATTATTCGGAACGCTGAAGGGGAGGAGAAGACCCTCTCTCTCGTTTACTTTGGGGAGCGCGAGACCCTGGTGGGCGAGCATGCTGAGCAGATGCTTGAGTACGAAGATGAGGCCGGGCGGGTGGTGCCCAGCATCAAGCGGGGGCTGATCAATGCCTTCCCTATCTCATTGCCGGGAGGGCGGCGCATAACCGCAGTGGAGGTGGCAGCCGAAATACTCCGCAAGCTCAAGACTGATGTGGAGAAAGGGCACTTCGGGATGCCCGTAACCCGTGCTGTCGTCACATGCCCAGCCTCCTTCTCTGCTGCGGCGAGGGAAAAGATCGAGGCCGCGGCGAAGTTGGCCGGCTTCAACGACGTAGCGCTGTTGGAAGAGCCGGTGGCCGCCGCCCTGGCCTATGCACATTCCGGCCTGCCAATGGGCAAGCATCTGCTGGTGTACGACCTGGGGGCGGGCACCTTCGACGTAGCGGTGCTAATGCGACAGGAGATGTCTCATAACGGGCTGGACCCGAGCTTTCGCCCTGCGATGAAGCCGATGGGCATTGAACGCCTGGGTGGGGACGACTTCGACCTGGCCCTTTACGATTACCTATACGAACTGGCATCGCAACAGGTAGGGAGAAGTGTCTCAGCACCTGGTACTATAGACCTCAAGCTGCTAAAGCTGTGCAGGGACCGCAAGATAAACCTCTCCGCGCAGGAGCGTGCCCGCTTTAGCACCCTCCTTCCCACCACGGCTGGCCCTCTGCAAGTGATGACGGTGATGGAGCGGGCGACATTCGAGGCACTGATAGAGGACAGGATAAGTCAGACGGTACGCCTGACCAGGCGAATGGTGGACGATGCTGCTCGCAAGAACCTGGTGGTGGACACGTTGGTGATGGTGGGAGGGTCGTCGCGCATCCCGTTTGTGGAGCGCCTGCTGAAGAGTGCGCTGCCTGTAGAGCCAAAGCCCTGGGCGCAGAGGGACATGGCGGTGGCGCTGGGAGCGGCTTACGAGGCGCACAGGTTGTGGGGAAAGGACAACGTACGCGAGGAAGCCAAAAAGACTTACCGGGCCGCCTTAGAGGAGGCGAAGCAAGCAAAAATGGTCGCTGCCAGAGCTATATCCCTGATTAAGTTGGTCCAAAGTCTCGGCCTGAGCGCGGCAGAAGCTCTGGACCTTGAGCGTGAGGTGTTAGGCAAGAGCCTGGATGAGGCGCGTAGGGAGCAGCTAGCCGCCGAAGACCGCCAGGCTGCGGAAGAGACCCACCGGAAAGAAGAATTGGCAAGACGGGAGATACGAACTCGCTACACCAAAGCTGTCAGGGCAAGCGCCAAGAAACCTCTAACCCGTGAGACAGTAGAAGAGCTTAACTCCCTGGTTCACAGGCTTGGGCTCAGTGCCCAGGAAGCAGGGCAGATTGAGACTCAACTGTTGAAGACGAGCAAGGAGCAGGCACTTACGAGGCTCCTTGAAGCAGAGCGTACCCAATACAGGCAGGCTCTCACCAAAGCCTGGGCGGATAAGCGCATTAGCCAAGATGAATTTGAAGAGTTGACCAGACTTGCTACAAGCTTTAGCCTTACACAGGAGGAGGTCATTCGACTAGAGCGTCAAGTGCTCGGTAATGCCAAAGAATCGCTGTTCCAGAGCCAACCCAACATGGTGGAGCGCCCAGTCAAATCCATGGTTATCACCCCAGCCACTGCCAACTTGCTGGCAAGCATAGGCACTCTGCAAGGGCATACTGGTGCGGTATATAGCATAGCGTACTCTCATGATGGTCAGACCCTCGCCTCTGGGTCAGGTGATGGGACAGTGAAACTATGGCGGACATCGGACAACACATTGCTGCGTACTCTCGAGGTTGCTGCTAATTCATTATACAAACGTGTGTATAGTGTCGTGTTCTCCCCAGACGGGCAGACCCTTGCCTCTGGTTCTTGGCGCACGATAAAGCTATGGCAAGCATGGGACGGGACAGTGCTACGGACCATACAGTGGCAGCCCAAGGTGGCATGGAGCTTGGTGTACTCACCAGATGGGCAGATTCTTGCGTCGGGCTGGGATAATGGAAAGGTGAAGCTATGGCAGGCATCGGACTGTGAGCTGCTGCGTACTTTAGACCTTACTCAGTCAGTGTTCAGTCTAGCGTTCTCCCCAGACGGGCAGACCCTTGCATCGGGGTCAAGTAATGAGACAGTAAAAGTGTGGAACGTATCGGACGGTGCGCTAATACACACTCTACAAGGGCATACTGATTGGGTTACGTGGCTACGTAACTTTATCACCTCGGTGACGAGCGTAGCGTACTCACCGGATGGGCAGACCTTGGCTTCCGGTTCTACCGATAACACGGTGAAAGTGTGGAACGTATCGAATGGCAATGGCACGCTACTAATTACTTTAAAGGGACATAGTGGCTCCGTGACGAGCGTAGCGTACTCACCAGATGGGCAGACCTTGGCTTCCGGTTCTACCGATAACACGGTGAAAGTGTGGAACGTATCGGACGGTGCACTGCTAATTACTTTAAAGGGACATAGTGGCTCCGTGACGAGCGTAGCCTACTCACCAGATGGGCAGACCCTGGCTTCCGGTTCACAGGACAAAACAGTACGATTATGGGGTCTGGAGAAGTAGCGCTTGGGCAACACGTCGCTGCTGCCCTCCGCGATGAAACTATCAGGAGCAAATTACTTGTTCAAGCTATCGATGCTAAAGCAGAAATTGATGCCTTGCTCATAAGGAACACATATAGATGACCACCCTCCAAGACCAACTCACCACCAGCCTCACCCGCGCTGCCGAGCAGATGCGACAGGCCGGGCTGCCTACCGACATAGCGTCGCGCATGAAGGCTTTAGCCGAAGAGGTCCATCGCGAATGCACTGTCGCCGTTGTAGGTCGGGTCAAGGCGGGCAAGAGCAGCTTCATCAATGCCCTTATCGGCCAGGACCTTGCCAAGACCGGCACCACCGAGACCACCGCTACTATCAACCACTTCCGCTATGGCATTCCTCCCGACCCTCAAAGGCCAGTACGTTGCTACTGGCAAGGCGGGACCTACACCGACGAGACCCAGGGCTTCTTAGACTCCCTGCAAGGAAATGACCTTGAGACTCTGCAACGAGCCAGCGGCATCGAACACATCGAATACCGCGTCGATAACCTCTTCCTCCAGAATGTCACCCTGGTGGATACCCCAGGGACCGAGGCAGCCGTGCCCGACCACCAGAATCGCACGGCAGAATATATACGCCTCCACCAGCAACTGCGTGAACGACATGATACGGAAACCCAAAGTTGGGGCCAGAAGGCAGACGCCATCATCTACTTAGTTGGCCCCGTTGGACTCGCTACCGACCGTGACTTCCTGGAAGAGTTTGGCGCGGCCACAGGTGGGCGGGCGCGCGCCCTAAATGCGGTAGGGGTGATGGCGAAGATCGATATAAGCCCGCAAGTCCTGGAGCGCAGGGTCGAGCTTTCGGCCAAGATCGCGGGCCGAATGGAGAGCAGCCTGAACACCGTAGTCCCTGTATCGGCGGGCATCCAGCGCGCACTCGATATGCTCCTGGTAGATGGTAATCAGGGACTCCAGAGCCTCATGCGGGCTATGCGCTCAGTAGCCCCTCCCCAGCTCGAAAAGCTGCTGGACGACGCAGGGTTTTACCTGGAGCTGCCTGAGAGCGACAGCATACCTGTGAGCATAGAGGAGCGCGAGCGACTGCTGGGCAACACCCCCTGGATGGCGTTCGTGACAATCGCTCGCGTAGCCTCGGACCCAGCCCTTGATGCTGCGGCTGTAGTTAGCAAGCTGCGCGATGTAGCGGGCTTCGTCCCACTGCGCGAGGTACTGGAGAAGCACTTTTTCGCCAGGGGCCGTACGCTCAAAGCCTTCAAGGTCGTCACTGATGCTCGCCAGGTGCTGGAGGACATCCGCTTCGGCCTTCTTGAGCAGCGGCTCGCCGAGGCATGGGAGAAGGACAAGAAGCGCAAGCGTTTCCTGCGCTTCATAGAGGGCGCGAATGGTGACCCAAATGTGGCGAGCGAGTTGCAAGCCTTCATCGATGAGTATTTGCGCCCCCCTGGAGATATAGAGCCTCTGCTACGCCAACTTGAGCGAGAGTTCGCTGGTATCTACCACCAGCTAGAGGAGTACAACGAGGACTTTCGCGTGCTACGTCTGGTGCAGGAGCAAGAGTCCCTTTTTACTGAGGCGGAGTTAGATGAGCTACGTGACCTGCTGGGGCTGTACGGTCTCGACGCTGCCAGCCGCCTGTCCGCAAAGCAAGATGATGTTTCCTATATAGAAACTCGCCAACGCTTCTGGCTACAAGCCAGCATGATGGACCGTAGACCTGTGCGCCGGGAGGTCGCCGACCGTGCCGTATGGCGATACGGTGCGCTACTTAGTGATTGGCTAAACCCTAGCACCGTAGCACCAGATCATTGAGGTGGCCAAAGCCACAAACTCAAGCCATGTTACAGCAGTTGAATAGCTTTGCAGAGGAATATAAAGAGAAATCCTCGTGTGCACACTGTTCGCATGAGATTCATAGTGTGCCCATCAATCGCTGCGCGATAGCTCTTGCTTGGCGTCCCTGTATGCGGCTTTTTGTGATCCTTCGCCAGGGTGAACCCCCAGGCGATACCTGGGTTCACCTCCAACCCCCATGCCTCGCTTGGTGTTTGCACAGAAATAGGGTCGCCACTGTGTTCACTTCAAGCAGCGGGTAATTTCGCGACCTTGAATGCCTTATATATGGTATTTTCAATCTTTTAGTTCTTCCGTTTTCTATATTTATGAAACAGATTCCCAAACTTTATGAGACGATTGTAGGATCTCATAAAGGTTGAAAATGGTTCTAGAGCTTTTACGTGTGAGCAGCCTGAGAAAAATGAGACACGAAGTAATACCGTCTCAAATAGATTGGTAATACCCTACTTCGGTCTCAAATACAGGGCCTGTCTCCGCTTCGTCGCGTATTGCGTACTCGGGTCCTCTCCTCAGATTGTGCGCGCTACCCGGCGCATATCGGCGACAGTTTGCGGTGGAATTGGCTCGTCATAAATAGTGCGTCGGACCGGTTGGGCCCACTGGTTGCTCTGATCCGGGTTCTGGACGTTACCCCACTGCATACGAATCGTGTTTTCCGATATAGCCTCGTTCTGGAACGGACCTAATCCCACGGCCAGAAGCTCGAACAGCATAGTAGTCGGGTGCGAGAGGTGGTGCCCCGGCTGCGTGCCGCGAGAATTGTAGAGAGCATGCATAAGCTCGTGTGCGAGTCCCACTGCCGGCGGGCGCAGGAGGTTTTCGTCCTGCTGGTCCCCCGGATCGATCCGCACACGAAAGGAAATTGTGGTTGACGTACCAGCACCTGGTTCCGATGTAGCGTAGAGCGGAAGCAATATCGCGATGCGGAAATAGTCCACCAAACTCACCTCGTCGACTAGCGGCATATTGACCAGGGCGTTCTCGAAAGCTGGACCATTCCCTAATCGTAGCAGCCAATCCCGAAGCCGCGTTCTGTTGATTGGAGCGTTATCGAATTGCAGACTCGTGCCCAGGAAATTGGCTACATAATCTGCTTCATCAACGAACTGCGAATAGAGGGGTAGCGCGTTCATGCTGTTTGCCAATCCATCCAACTTTGCCAGCAGGTTGTCTCCGGGCAGGTACGTGGCGATCTGATCGAGAATATATTGGCGGTCGAGATTGTTCAGGTCTCTGAATATCTCGTTGGCGATTCTGCAACGCGCGTTATCGCCTGAGGCAGGTTGGGCCGAGTTTCCACCCCCACCGCTGGGGATGACAAATACGGGGTGAGCACCATTATTGATGGCGTTAATCAACTGCTGACCGGTGCCGGTCTCATAAACGTAATTCAAGCATCTCGCGGTATAGGCGAGGAACCCCTGTAATTCGCACAGGAAAGGTTGCATAATATACAAGCCCATACGGTTTGGGCGCTGCATATCGATTGCGACAAGTGCCTCAGCGACCTGGTTCAGGCTGGCCGATGACGCGGGAGGCGGATTGTAGAGGAGCATGTCCCCTCCGGCGGTGAAAAAAGGTGTATCAGGTTGCAGTTGCCGCGGTTGGAAGCCTATGTATATGCCAGACGGGCTGTCGCCATTAAACCCCTGGATAATATTGGGTGGTGGGGTGTTATATTGCCACCTGAAGCCATAGAAAGGCTCCGGGTCGGGTGGAGCCGGTCTAAATATATTCCGTATAGCCTGCATGGTCAGACTCCTGCTTGTAGAGGTTAAAGCTGATCAACCGTTCACGACCAGTGTAGCTCTTCTCTGAGCACACACCGAATAAACTAGATTGCGTGCAAAACTTTCGACTTCCTATATACTATCACCTTTCTTCGCCAACTTTGCTTTCGCTACCGCAGCCTTCGCTCTACCTTTCAGTGAGCGGGTAGCACCCTCGATGGTCGCAACCACGGGAGCATCTAGGAGCTCGAAATGTCTGTGCACTATTTTGAGCAGCGTCAGCCCCAGGATTCCCGCGAATTTCCATACGTCATCCGCCACACGACGCAGCAGTGTTTCCAGTTGTGGCTTCAAAGGCGAAGGCGGGTCTGTGGGGCTGTCATTTACAGCGCTCCACAACTCATCCAATTTCTCGTCCCCGGTCGTGAGGCCCAGGCTCATGAGAGCGCTCATCAAAGCGAGCCACTCCTCGCGGGAATTGGAATTCCAATGCTCCATCGTAGCTGCTGAGAGGTCAATCAGGTCGGCCAGATCGTCGGCGGTGGGCGTAATAATGGCAAAGGGGCCATCTGCGGTCGCCGATGCTAACGTCGCCAAGCTGACCGACACGATATCTTTTGCACCACCTTGGCGGATGTCCTGCGCTACGCCGTGTATAAGCGGTACTCCTTTGCTGATCGCATCGTCCAGGATGATGTTGGTGGAGGTAATAAGATAGCGTGTTAAACTTTGCAGTAGAACAGCCGATATCTTCTCTCGCAGAAGCCGGGCTACCTGGCTTGTGCTGGCGGTGTCGAGCTTTGGGATGTCCTGCAGGAGGACATGTGTGATAGAGAGAAGCGCAGGGCGGACGACCGTATGCACCACCTCCGCAAGTTCCGCGTTCCCGTTTGCCTCCAGGGTAGCGATCAGGCGGGGCAGGACCTCCTTTTCAAGCACCGGTCCAAGCACCGAGCCTATCCTCCCCGCCAAGGCAGAGGCGGTCGCGGCGTCCGGAGTGGAGAGGTCCTTGAAGAGGGCGGCTGCAAGAGAAGCCTGAGAGCCAATGCCGCAGATGTCAAAGAGGAGGGTAAACAGTCGTTGGAAATCGCCTGAGGATGCCGTAATTTCCTGTAGATAATCGTATGCATTCAGCAGCACGAACTCCATCGCATCATGCGTCGTCAGTGCGGCGTCAGGCTCCTTACCGAGTCTTGAAGAGACCTGCTTGCTAATCAGATTACTAGAATGGAGGTCCACAGGTGAGGCGTCAAAGGGGGTTGCACCATTCCCTGCGGGCGACGATTCCTGGGTAGTGCGAGTGATCATCACCCCTACCGCCCAGGCCAGGGCCAAGCGGTCCTCCCATTTCTCTCGCTGGTCATCAGGTATTAGCTTCGCCAGGTCGGAGCACTGATCGAGCAGTGCTACAAGAGCCGGGAGTAAGCCTTCGGCAGGGGGCTCGCCACTAATTAATACGCGCAGCGACTCGCGCGAGGAGGCTAAAGCTAGTAGTGTGCTATCAGCTTCAACGGCGGTCAGCGTGCCGACTTTAGTCCCTAGATTCTCTTCACCGAGGAGATCACCCAGGGTCCGCAGTGCCAGCTCGAAAAGCGCTCGAGATAGCAGAGTCTGCCCTTCCCGTATGAAGCTGCGAGCAAGCGTGCCCGATACTGCGGTTGCGGCGGACGAACGGGTGGAAGGAGTGGGAGGAGTGGCGAGCGTGACACCGATGTCGAAGATTGCACGATAGGCCAGGGGAAGCGCCAGACGCAGCACCGAGAGCACCTCCAATGCCAACGCTTGCTCATCACTATCGAGCGCACTCAACGCGGCACGGACTTCGCGCTCGATGATAAGGAGAAGCCGGTCGGCCATGCGGGCAAAGAAGCGCGGCGGATTGGCAAGGCCGAAGTTAACTTTGAAGTCCATCCCGGCACCAGCGCCGTAGCCAACAGCATATTGGAAGGAGCATGTAAAGCCTGGGTTCTCTCCCACTAGGCTACCGACCAGGGCAGCTTCTCCCACTGCCTCGGCTGCGACCGCCACCTTGCCCCACAGCCCGGCACCGAGAGAAAGCTCGCTCAAAAATATGTCTACTAGCTCTAGCCAGGTGCCTGACAGCTTGCCCTTTAGACTGGCACTGAAGACAGCAGAGTCGAGGCTGACGCTCGCACGCAGGAATGCCGAGGCTGCTGCCTGGGCGCGCACTCTGGCGACAACGCCCGCTACTGTAAAGAGATCGAGGGGAAAAGCAGCTTTGACGCTCAGACCGGCGCCTGCTGCGGCACCCGCTTGCACGCTGGCTTTCAGCCCTTTACCGACCTCCCCGCCCACAGCGGCCTCCAGGTCAACTGATGCGCTCAGGTCAAAGCCTCGATGCGCCTCTAATGAAAGATCGGCGCGCCCTGTGGCCAGCACCTGTCCATGCGCCCAACCAGCATCACCTTGAGTGCCTACAGTGAAAAGCTCATATGTCACGGATTGGATCCTCTCTTAGCAATAGATGTTGAGGTGATTGAGACCTAACGCTCCTATCTGCAAACGGTACTCAATCTAAAGGCTGCCACCGTAAATCGCTCGCTGGTCACCCTCAAGCGGTACTTTTCCTGGGCTTTCGAGGTGGGGCTAGTCGCGCGAAACCCAGCGAACGTGGTCAAGTTGGTGGCTCAAGAAGAGCAACCTCCTCGTCACCTCGCCGACAGAGAAGAAGAGGCTCTGCTGGCGGCAGTTTCTGCGGGTGGCAACCTGCGGGATCGCACAATCATCGTGATGATGCTCCACACTGGTTTGCGAGCCAGGGAGGTCTGCAAGCTCAAGCCACACGACGTACAAATGGGGAAACGGAGTGGCACTTTACAGATACTTGGTAAGCGCAACAAATACAGAGAGGTCCCTCTCAACGCTACAGTACGCACTGCTCTGCTGGAATACCTACCAACTCTTCCAGCGAACGCACCTTACCTATTCCCGTCGGGGAAGACAGGAGGAGCGCTAACGGAACGAGCACTTGGACATCTGGTGAAGAAATATGCGGCGCTGGCGCGCCTCACGGATGTCAGCCCAAATGATCTTCGCCACAGGTTCGGGTATCGTCTGGCCGAGGCGGTTCCTCTACACCGACTGGCCCAGATCATGGGGCATGACTCACTCGATACCACTATGATCTATATCCGAGGTACGAAGAGGGACCTGCAGAAAGAGGTAGAAAAGATAGCTTGGGCTTAGCTTACCTGCTCAATTGGCTAAGGCCCAGAGGTTGTGCCTAACGCAATCTTACGGAGTAGTGCACCGCTAAGATGATATGCTTTGGGTGGCAGGCTCACTTAAGATGAGAGCTTCTGAACTGGAGAAGCCAAGCATTTTTCCTCGTGTTGTAGTAACGCCAAACTCACGTACCGAATGCGCCAAACTTATGTACAATCCGCAGGTTTACAGATGAACCAGTTGTTATTGGCTATGCTGTCGGTCCCCCTGACATCTCGGTGTACTCGCTGATGCATCCTTAAGTGCATAGAAAGCCAAACAAACTTTACCAGATGTGGCTTTGCGTCGCAACACCTTGCTGCATCACAGAGGGAGAAGAAGAGGAAATAGAGGGAAACAGTTGATAGGTCACTGGTAGATCACTCCCCCAGCCGATGATATGGATACCAGTAAGGGCGATAAGTCCCATCCCTGTGCCGTAATTCGTCAGCAATCGCATAGCAGAGAATATCCTCCTTCCAATAGACTAAGATCGTTGCCTCAGTCAATGGAGAAGGTCTAATCATAACTGATGCTTGTGGGAAGTATCGCAGTACGTCGTTCTCATTATCACTGTCACGATAGTGCAACCCCTGCCATTCCACCGTTCCGTCCTCCCCTACGATGGCTGGAAAAGACGGAAGCAATTCTCGTAAGCCGAAGGCACGACGGAGAGGATCGTTGTGGGGAAGTATAGACCACCCTGCCCTACTACTTATCCTTTCACCCATTGCAACCTTAACGGGACTCTGATATACTGTCGCACTACTCTGCTCGACAACTGCTTTTCAATAGAGTGACATCCCGATCACTTCTCTTACCTGTGAGTATCATATGCAGCTCCCCGAATTCGTTCTAAAATTAGGCTTCGCCAACGCCCCTAGTGGCCAACATAACAGTCAAACTATGATGCTCGATGTAGTTACGCTTGCTCCTAATTGCCTGCCCAACTTCTGCCCCAATGTCAGTCTATAGGGCTGCAATCCTCGATGATAACGTCTTAGGTAAGGACGCTATGGCCACGCGCCACAAGGTTTTGCGTACCCTTCGTGAGTTGTATTCCCTAGATAGTGACATCCTACTCTTCCGTGCCCTCCGCGAACTCTGGGATGCAGACCAGCAAGACCGTAGGGGGCAAGTTCTTCGAATACTGGCTTAATCCACCCGAACTTGCAACAGTTGCGTGATTAGGGACCCCTACCTTGGCACCGCGATCCTAAGGCATGCCATATCGGCCTTACCGTACACTTTCGTTAGGATGCTGATACTGTTGGCGAATTCGCTGTCTATACTCGATCCAATGTGTAGAGCCAAGCTGCCAGGGTTTGACCTGAAGTGGTGTAGACATGCCTCCAACAATTCGCCAACAGTATCGGATGCTACTCACGGGCCGATACCAAACAGAAGGAGCAAGACAACTGGACACAAGGCAGCAACCTAGCAGTTTCTCGGTGGCGAAGGGAGACATACATTTATGACCAGCATACTGGTAGTGCATGGCACGGGCAGCCGCGGCCAACAATATACAGACATGTACGAGGAGATTAGGAGGCGGCTCGTGGAACGACACCCGAGTCTAAGCGCGGGTGATGTATTACCTTGTCCCTGGGGGGACACGGCCGGAAGCAGACTCAATGGCGGCGGGGCATCGATCCCTGAATATGACACTACAAAGGGGATTGGAGGTGTCCGGCCGGAAGATTACGAGTTGGTTCTGTGGCACCAACTGTACCAGGACCCCTTTTACGAGCTGAGGTTGCTGGCTCTAGCGAACAACAAACCTGGCGGCGTATCTCTTGGGCAGGAGCCTCCAGGTCGACGGCTGGACCGAGGTGTCCGAAATCTGCAACCAACGGCAACGACGGGCTTGGAGACCGCGCTGAAGCAAGGAGGGATGTTCGATAGTTTCATAGAGGCCCGCACCAAGGTGGTGCGCTCCGACGCTTACTTGCAATCACTACAAGATGCGCCACAAGCGCTGAACGATTACCGAACCGCTATAGCACGCGCTATCGTCGCTCAGTTCGTTGCCGACTGCCTTGAGAACGATACCTTCGCTCCAGTTATATGGGATGCGGCGCTCCGGGACAAAGTAATCGAAGAGCTTACCGGCGCGCTTGGCAACGCCGACAAGGGCATCGGGTCGTGGATCGGTAAGCAACTCATTTACCTGGCAGCCAAAGTGGGTGTGCAAGAGTTAGCTCAACGTAAGCGTGGTGCACTCACGGATGCTGTAAGCCCCGCGGCGGGAGACATTATCATGTATCAAGGCCGAGGCGATGCGATACGAAGCTTCATTCGAGACCATATCAACGCCGCCTCCTCTCCAGTGATTGTACTGGCGCATAGCTTGGGCGGCGTTGCGTGCGTTGATCTGCTAACGATGGAGGATATGAGTAACAAGGTCCCGCTGCTCATAACTGTAGGTTCACAAGCGCCTCTCTTCTACGAGCTTGATGCTCTGTACAGTCTTGGATATGGATCTCCGCTCCCTCCGCACTTCCCTAAGAGATGGCTCAACATTTATGACTTACAGGATTTTCTCAGTTACACAGCCTCGAAGGTCTTCCCACATGGCGAGGAGACAGCTACATCGCACAAGAACAGACCGGGGATCGAGGATGTGGAGGTAGATAACGGGCAGCCATTCCCACTTGCGCACAGTGCATACTGGTTCAACCCACATACGTGGGACGCCATAGAGGAACGGCTGCGAGAGGAGGAATTGTAATGGCCTCGATTACCGGATCTACCCCCGTGCGGACTTTCGCATTGGTGGTTGGAATTGAGAAATATGATGAAGGCCCAGATTGGGATCTCAACGGGCCTGCCAGCGATGCAACGAAGTTTACCGACTGGCTCCTCGCCCAACAGATCCCGGCTGAAAACATACGGCTCTTCCTGTCACCTCTTGATAAGAACGCTTCTTTGCTTGATCGTCCCAAGCCAAGCGCCGCCCCCGCTACTCGCGAGAATATCTACAAAGCGCTTACCTCCGACTTACGGAGCAAAGATGGCGATCTGATCTATATCTTCTGGTCGGGGCATGGTATCGTGGATACTGACCGCACAAGGCGACTGATCTACGCCGATGCTACACACGAGACGATGCAAAACCTCGACCTCATGTCCCTGCTTGTTTCGCTCACTTCTGACTATTTCCCCGCTTTCCCCAGGCAAGTAGGCTTTGTAGACACCTGCGCTAACTATGTGACTGATCTTAGAGAGGCTTACACGCTCCCAACCGAAGTCTTTCCCAGAACTTCATCTTTCCTACCCCGCGAGCAATTCCTATTGCTGGCTGCTCGGGAAGGGGAAATAGCAGAAAATATCTCCAGCCGGGCTACAGGTCTATTCACTGAGAAGTTGCTCGAGGAACTTGCACAGGTTAGCAAGACTCAGTGGCCACCGGATATGGCAGCGCTTGCAGCCAAGCTGAAGGAGATATTCGACGAGCTCCGTAAGAAAAACCCAACAGTGCAAACACCCTCCTACATACAATCTATGGGTGGCGACGATGTAAAGCTAGGAGTAGTGCCTAACAAGTCTATGCCCCAACAGCCTGCCCTTCCACACGAAGACCTGGCGACCAGGTTACAAAGACGCACTCTAAAACAGCAACTCGCCCTGCTCACCAAGCAATACGCAGCAGTAAACCAGGATCTGCTGACGACTATAGATCCCGAGCTACAGGTTGTACTTGATCTCAAACTCAAAAGCCTAAATAAGAAGATC
>DATEOC010000012.1:0-20883 GCA_035274425.1 Chloroflexia bacterium | reverse complement strand
ATCAGATGTGTTACCTATCTCCCCGTACACCTGTTACCTATCTCTATCTGCTATACACACGTGGGGAGGGGTTGGGGTGGGGCAGTGGGACGGTTGTAAACATAAGGCAGGCACGAATATTAAATTCGGGATGTCTCATGTCTTCGTGTATATTCAATGGCCGTTGCCTCTTGTCTTGACATGCTATAATGAGACACCATACTCCGGGCGATAGGGAGCATAAAATTATGAATCGCGACGCCTTCACCCTCTTTTTCAGCAGGCCGCTTCAACGCGCCTCAGAGACCACAGACGGGCATGATGATTGGGCCAACCTCGACCGCTCCAAAGTGAAGCAGGTGATGTTTCCTTTCGGCATGGCAGCCCTCGGTTTATCCTCTCCCGGCGATCACAGGGCAGAGCAAGAGACCCTGCAAGGCTTCGCTCAGCGCGGCTTGCGTCTCGTGCTCAGGATGAACCCGCAAGACTGCGAGCGTACAGACCCCAACACGGCCCGCCAGGTGATTCAGCAGTCGGGGGCGCGTGCTGTCATCGTTCACAATGAGCCAGATTGGGACCCCGTACGCTTTGGCATGAAGTGGGGCGACGATTGGGGCAATAACAACCCGAATGCGGCCAGGGCCTATGCTGAGATGCTGCGGAGATGGGGACAGGCCCTCTCCAATCTAGGCGTACAACTCGTAGCCGGCGCGCTCGCTATGCGAGAGTGGAGCGGCAACACGCCCGCCCTACCCGGCCAGATAGCCTGGCGGGAGTGGCTCGCACCCGTTATCAACGACCTCTACCAGGGCTGGGGCGCGCACTACTATAACTACGACTGGCCCGTGGGCAACCCTACCCCCTGGGCGAGCGTCGAGCTAGATGTGAACATCGGTCGCTTCGCCTCGTGGCTCCACTGGTGGTCGTCCCTCAGCCATCGCCCCATCTGGATAGACGAATGCAACCTTGATCGTGGACCTAACACCCCAATCTCGCAGGAGTTCAGGATGCGAGCCTGCCTCGGTAAGGCGGCTTTCTGCGAGCGACATGAGAGGGGGTCGCGGGTGGCGATGTTCGCGCCCTTCGTCTCCAATGGCTTCGGTAACGCCTACCCGCCGGGCATGGTGATGACCGACCCGGTATGCTATGATTGGGTGCGGACCTTTATGGAGGGGCGGTAGGCAGCCGCCACTACATGTCCGAGCGTCTGTAGCCATTAGCGGTCTCCAAGCTCATCTGTAAGCCTTGCACTTAGCGCAACCTTGTCTTTCGTTTCGCATTCCCAGATAACTATTATGCGCCACCCTAATTCATGAAGTTCATCCGTTACCCGCAGGTCCCTGGCTACGTTCTTTTGGATCTTTGTCTCCCATATTTCGGCGTTCCGCTTTGGTCGGAGTGTACCCTTCCTACACAGTTCATGGCCATGCCAGAAACAGCCATGCACGAAGATGATAGTCCTATACTTTGGCAGCACGATGTCTGGCTTGCCTGGTAAGTCCTTTCGCCTGAGTGTGAATCGGTAGCCTTGGCGGTGTAGAAGGCTCCTGACGATTCTCTCTATCGGCGTATTTACAACGCCTACCTTACGCATACGCTCGCGAGTTTGGAGATTCGTGGTAAAATTATTACGGGACATACTTACCTTTTGTACCTATTAGCTCTTGGCATTTTAGTAGTTTCATTTGACTCTATAGTCAGGTCGCTTCCGTAGTGCCTTTCTCAGCCGTAACCCACGCGCGTTTAGTCTGCGATACAATATCTTGTTAGGATGGTCGAAAAGTACGTCGGATATTGTGGATTGTGATACGATATTTGCGGTTCGTAGGAAAGGAGGATCATGTGGCTGGATCCAAGCGCTCCTCAGAAAAGTATACCATGACCATCTCTCGGCTTACTGTTGATAAGCTGGGAGTGAAAATGTACGACAAAGTTTCTGCTGTGCTCGCAGAGTTGGTGGCTAACAGCTATGATGCCGACGCTACTTGCGTCACGATTATGGCTCCGATGGATCAATATTTGGCTACCAAGCAACGTAAAAAGATTCGAGACAAGGGTTTCGTCATAAAGGTCCAGGATGATGGCATAGGGATGACCCCCCAAGAAGTAAACGAATTTTACCTGCGGGTGGGTGCCGAACGTCACACTGAAGACAAACGTGGGCGTGGTCGCCGCTCCCCGATATATAAACGCAGGGTTATGGGGCGGAAAGGTGTGGGCAAATTAGCTCCCTTTGGGATATGCAGATGTATTGAGGTGCTTACGTCCGGTGGTGAGGTAGTTGATGGCAAGGATGAAAAGGGTCGGGGCACTAGAGGCTATCGTACTGCTCATTTAATTCTCGATAGGAACGAAATACTTCAAGAAAGTGAGTTCAATTATCATCCGAAACTAGGTAGCCTAGACGGTATTGTGCGCCCTGCGACGGGAACTTTAATAACGTTATCGATGTTCACGTATCGTCAAGTGCCTGACATGAAACAGCTTGAACGTCAACTAGCACAGCGCTTCGGTATACGCTCTCCTGATTGGAGGATTGAGCTTTACGATCTAACTAAAACAAACACTGACCCTGATTACACGACGACGGTAGGCGAGTTTGAAATTGTCAAAATGCCTGATACTGAAATCCGCTTTATACAAATGAAGCCATCAGGCGAAAAACCTGATGTACCCGATAACTATAAAGTGCTAGATAGCAATAATGCAACAGTTACCGACTTACAAGCTGGTTTCATGCACGATGGTCAGTTTTATCCTGTGACTGGCTGGGTCGCCTACGCAAAAGAGCCCTACAAAGATGACCTCATGGCGGGTATTCGTATTTATTGCCACAACAAGATTGCCGCACAGACCCTTATATTCAACAGGGGCGCCGGGTTTACCGGAGAGTATGATGTTCGATCCTATCTCGTTGGGGCGCTTAATGCGGAATGGCTAGACGAAGAGGAAGATCTCATTCAAACGGACCGCCGCGATATTCTTTGGTCTCATGAACTCGGGCGCGAATTTGAAAAGTGGGGTCAGGCTCTTGTGCTGAAGATGGGCAAAGTTACACGCGGCCCCATCAAGAAGACGACATGGCAGAAATTTCAAGAGCAATCTAATATCCACGAGCGAATCAAAAGTGCATTTCCTGCCGATGATCAGAAACCCCTACGTGAACAAGCGCTTGAATTCGCACAACTCTTCGGCCAGAACATGAGCACGGAAGAAGTCACTAATCCTCAGAGCGTGGAGGAGGTCATTCAGCTTACTTTATTAGTTGCACCCCACGTTACTTTGGATGACCATTTGCGAAAAGCAGGAGATGAAGCCGTTTCCCTTATATCCTACGTCAGCGAACTCTTGGAAGTGGCCCGGATTGCTTCTTTGGCATCCTATGGCCGGATCGCTGCCGAGCGCGTTAGGATCATTGAGCGGGTCGAAGCTCTAAAGGATAATGTCGCTACATCTGAGGAAGAACTACAAGACTTGATACAGAGGGCACCATGGTTGATTGATCCTCAATGGACCCCTCTCACCGCAAACCAAACGTTTAGTACTCTCAGGAACGAATTTCAAAAGTTCTATAAGGCACAGACAGGTGAAGACATAGAGCTAGGGGATTTCACATACCCTATCAGGCGTGCTGACTTCGTTCTTACTACTCAAGAGAACATCCTACAAATCATTGAGATAAAGAAACCTCATCATACTTTCGCGAATGAAGAAATGATCCGCTTGGACAGATATATTGATATGATGAAGAGTTTCTTAGCCCACCCGGGGCATAAAGCATTCAGAGATAAGTTCCCGGACTTTCACGTTACTCTCGTGTGTGACAAGGTAGGCTTGACTAGTGTCTATAAGACTGCTTTCGATAGTCACGTGAGTAGTGGGCTCTTAACTTACATGACTTGGGCCGCGTTCTTTGCAAATGCAAGTTCAGCCCATAGAGACTTCTTGAAAGAAGCTGATAGACAAAGGGCGCTGAGTACTAAGGTGGGCACATCGTCATGATGTCTCCTCATCTGGTTGAAAGCAAGGAATTGGGATTTACTGCTGTCGACATCTTTTCCGGGGGCGGCGGACTGACCGTAGGCCTGAAGCGCGCCGGGTTTCAGGTGGTTGCCGCAGTTGAAATTGAGGCTAATGCTTACGCCACATACAAAGCCAATCATCCAGAGGTCCAAGCGTTCAGGCAGGATATTCGAAATGTAAAAGGCGAGGCGCTGAAGCGACTATCGCCAACGGGAGAGATTTCAATCCTAGCGGGCTGTCCACCATGTCAAGGCTTCTCTAGTCTTACCTCGAAATACAAAAAGAGTGATGCACGAAATGATCTGGTGCTTGAAATGGCTCGCTTGGTTGAAGAGACGGAACCAGAAGCGGTAATGATGGAGAATGTGCCAGGATTGGCCAGCAAGGGGAAAGCATTATTTGATGGTTTTATAGGCCGCTTGGAAGCACTGGGCTACCAAGTCGTCTGGAATGTCCTGCAAGTAGCTGATTTTGGGGTACCGCAGAATCGCTCTCGGCTAGTCGTGTTGGCAGGGAAAGGCTTCTCAATCTCTCTGCCACAGCCTACGCATTCACGCACGGGCGCTAACGGGTTACCCCTCTGGAGAACACTTCAGGATGCAATTGACTGGCTTCAAGTCGAGCCAGTCGTACTTGCGGAAACATGGGAGATGGGTGGCCCACAGGTATTCGATTGGCACGTTGTACGCTCGCTCTCCCCAGAAAACCTACAAAGGTTGCGGGCGACACGCCCCGGAAAAAGCAGAACGACCCTTCCAGTTGAATTGCGGCCACTATGTCATCGAGATAGGGAAAATGGTTTCAGCAACGTGTATGGACGCATGACTTGGGACCAAGTACCTGTGACTATGACTGGTGGGTGTACTACCTTGAGCAAGGGACGTTTTGGACATCCCAACGAAGACAGAACGATCTCAGCAAGGGAAGCAGCACTTATACAAACCTTTCCGATGGATTATATCTTTGACACGCCATATATGGAATACGTGTGTAACATTATTGGGAATGCCTTGCCTTGCGATTTTGCCGAGATACTAGCCAATCAATGCATTTCCGCCTTGGCGTTACGGAATGGTCTAAGCTAAGAGATTACTTCCCTATAACCTATCTTATATCTGCTATTCTGCCCTACATAGGACAGACCAACTCATACTACATTTACACTAGCAGCAAGTGATAGGCTATCGCTAAAGCAGAATCGGTGGTATGATACTCTGCATAAGATTTGCACGAAAACCCGCACATAGACGACAGCCACGCCATGCGTCACGGCGCGGAAAAGGTGTCGAAACTTAGAGCCGGGGCACGCTCGGTTCCGCCATTTGGGAAGTTAACGCACCCAAAGGAGGCAATCATGAAGACGTCCGGTACCATACAGGCCAGCTACCACCGCTTCCGCTCACTGACAATAGCTGCCTTATTCACAGTCGCGGTAGCCGGCGTTATCTTCCTCTCCGGCTCTGCAAGCGCTGCCCACCCGCAAAGCGCGCAGGCTTCGGGCCTGCAAGGTAATACGCTCCTACCCAGCTACACCTTTTGCCGCACCCAACTGATCACAATCCCCTGGGCCGGGGCCAGCACGCCCTACCCTTCACACATTACGGTGGCGAGGCTACAGAGCTCCATCAGTAACGTGAGCGTGACCCTCAATCGCCTCCAACATGATTGGTACGACGACATAGATATGTTGCTTGCAGGTCCGGAAGGGCAGAGCGTCCTCTTGATGTCCGACACTGGAGATTCCTGCAACCGGGAAACAACCTTGACCTTCAATGATCGCTCCCCGGCCCTCCCGGACTTCGGTTGCCCATTTGCCTCGGACACATATCGCCCCTCTAACTACGAATCGTACCCCGACAACTTTCCAGCCCCCGCCCCCGCCCCACCCTACAGCGACCACCTGTCGGCATTCAACGGCACCGCTCCCAACGGTACCTGGAGCCTCTACGTCGTGGACGACTACGGTATCTTCACTGGACGCATATCGGGAGGTTGGTGCCTCAATATTATGGTGGCCTCAAGTCGCTAGCGAAAAAGCGCTCTCACGAGCACGCTCTATTCAATAATCCGTTCTTCACTTAGCGAAATGAGCGCCGCAGGCGCTCATTTCGCTAAGTGAAGAACAAAATCCCTTCCTAGTTGGGGCTACGCTCATTCGTCATCTTGCTGGTGCAGGCAGCGGATGTGGTTGATCTCTCCCGCGTGGTAAAGGTCATGCTCGATCGTCACAGCGATGAGCCAGCGCGTCTCCTTCAGCTTGCCTGAGAAGTGCATCCGGGGACGGAGAAGCTCCTCATCATCGAGTAAGGCGACATTCTGCCGCAGCCGCTCGTGCCTCTCTCGCAGCCACTCGATTGCAGATGGAATAGTAGAGACCGCATCACCGCCCTCTACGACCGGATCGTCCCAGCTTATCTTCGCGTCGCCAAAGGCATGGTTGTCATACAGGAGCTTGGCGCCGCCGACGTGCTGCACGATGTCACGGATAGAGCGCCGCCCACCCTCCGGGACCCATAGCCAGTCGTCAGGCGTGACAGATTGGAGGTTGCCCAGCAAGGAATGCCATTTCGGCCCCTCGAACGCCTCGTCAAGGAGATATAAGAGTTGCGAAACACCCGGAGCAGTCATGGTAAGCATTATAGTGCAAGCTCACCCCGTAATCAACTATCTACCAGGTGGCATCCCAAATCTTCAATTAGAAAAAGCAAAGAGGGTCCAGCGCAGCCGGACCCTCTTTGCTTTTTCTAATTACATCTGAACAATCACAGCGTTGCGCTGCACCCACCCTTCCCTACCATCGGGCAGCGTGATCCTGTAATAGTCGCCGTCGCGGAGTGTGGCGTACAGGAAGTGGCCCCTCGGCAGAGTCGCGATTACTAACCCGCCATCAGGTCCCGCGTATACTCGGATCGATGGCGCGCCGAGAGGCAATACCTTCCAATCACCAATCACCACTCCAGAGAAACCACCTGGCCTGGGGGTTTGAGCCGGGGTGGGGTTTAGCGCAATGTCGTCTACTATTCCATAGCCGTAAGAGCGTGCGCCCGTCTCCTTGCCGTAAGCCCCATGGAGGAAATTCATTATACCTGCGGCTACCCCCGCCGCCACCTTGCCGGTCGCCTTGAACATCACTTCACGGTCAGCGGCGTTCGTCATGAAGCCCATCTCTACTATCGCCGCGGGCGTGAAGGTTGAAGTTCGGTAGCTGGTCCGCCGTGGGGAGTATGCATAATAGCCACGCATATTGCGCGTCACGTTGCTATCTTCCGGCAGCCCCGTAGCCGCTCTATACGCATCCGTAAGCATCTCTACCAGCATGGCGTCCTGGGTCGCTACCTTGCTGCTCCATCTCGTGCTGATTTTGAAGCCCCGCACGCTCGATGACGTGCTACCGTCCGCGTGCATCGCCACAAATGCATCAGCCGAATAACCGGTCGGCACTGTTGCCGGCAGTATATCCACCAGCACTCCCTGGCTGCGTAGCAGGTCGGCCACCCGGTTCGACACCTCCAGGTTCATCTCTACCTCGGTGCGCCCGCCACCCGCGGCTCCAGTGTTACCCTCTATGCTCGCAAGCTCCTCCGGCAGATTCTCGTTCTGGTAGTGGCCCACCTGTATACCCACCCGGTATGGGCGCTGTAGCGTAGAAGCATCGAGCTGGCTTTGCTGGTATTCGTAAATATATTGATTTACGGAATGCGGGGCATAAGCGGTGGGCTGTAGTGCTAGATGCGCCAGCGAAATTGCCAGTAAGACGAGCGCTGCCCAACGTGGGTCGCCGGTTGGCATAAAGATAATCTCCTCTTCTCCTGGATGGTCGACGGTATTGCACTATGCGCGGGCAATCCCCTTCCAGTTTACAGCACGGAGATTAAAAAACGATGAAAGCAAGATTAAATTATGGCTTCCAATCACGCCGTATCGTGTCGCGTATAGACTGGTAAGTACGGTCCTCCGCGAGCGCATCTTCTATCGCGGGGGCGAATACCGTCTCGTAAAAGTGCTCGCCCATACGCTTGACTATCTCCTTGCGGAACATCTCATCCGTCTGCTCCTCCCCTCCCAGCGAGCGCCATTTCGACTTTGGCTCCTCCTCTTTATCCTTGCTCTCAGCATCCTCCCGTCCCTTCTCTCCATCTTTCCCTGCCGGGCGACGCAAAGCAGGGCCGCGCCCGCCACCGGAGGCGACCACTTTGGCTACCCACAAACCGTAGCCCTCCGCCTCGTCAGGGGCCATCCCCTTCTTGATCGCTTCCTGCCTGTTGTACTCGGCGAATACATCGAATCGCCGGACTGGCATTCTCGGTTTCAGCATAGCTCCAACTCCTGCTTGGTGATCCTTTATCAACATGGATGCGAAGCATAAGCTATGCCATCTACCAGGGTAAACGTACCTGAATGAAGGAAGCACCAGCTAGCCCCGGAGGGGCGATAGAGTGTAGCCCTACGGCGTAAGCCTGGGGATCATGGTAGATAAGAAGCGTTAGCCCCGGAGGGGCGACAGAATGCTCATATTTCTCTTTCTCTCCATATATGTTGTGCCACCCCTCCGGGGCTAGCAGGCACTCTCCTCATTTAGGTACGGTTGCCCTGCTTAGTCCTGCACTCTATGTTGACTTGAATGGGAATGAGTACTAGAATTGTGGTAATCAGCTTTATAAGCAAATCTCGTTGTGAGGAAGTCCTATGCCCAGGCTCGACACCCGCCAGCGCGAGAAGTGGCCCGCGCCCAACCCGCCGCCCGACCCATCAGAAGCTGAGGCCCAGGTGGCTATCGCCGTGGGGGAAGCACCAACTGAGCCACTCAAGGCAAAAGCGCGGGCCGTCCTTGCTTTGCTTCGCCAGGAATATGGCGAGCCTGACTGGCCCGTGCTAGACCCCATCCCCTCCCTTGTAGAAATCCTCCTCTCCCACCGCACCACCGACCCCGTAGCCTGGACCGCCTTCAACGAGCTGAAGCGCAGGTTCCCTACCTGGGAAGCGCTACGTGATGCGCCCGTCGAGGAGATAGCGGACGCCATCCACGGCACGACCTGGCCTGAGCAGAAAGCGCCTCGCATCAAGGCCGTGCTGCAAAAGATCACCGAGGAGCGCGGCAGCCTCGACCTCTCCTTCCTGTACGACATGCCCCTCGAAGAGGCCAACGCCTGGCTGCAAAGTCTCGGCGGGGTGGGGCCGAAGTCGGCGGCGTGCGTCCTCCTTTTCGCCTGCCACCGCCCTGTGCTCCCCGTCGACACCCACCTGCACCGCGTCAGCATCCGCCTGGGCCTCATAGGTGAGAAGGTCAGCGCGAATGACGCCCATGTGATAGTACAATCGCTCCTCCCTGACCCCTCTTACGAGCATGACGTGCTAGCTTTCCACCGCAATATGCTCCTGCACGGCCAGCGCATCTGCGTCTGGCGCGACCCCAAATGCGCCCAATGCGTCATCCGAGACTGGTGCGACTACTTCGCCACCCACCCCGAAAAGCAGGCCGAGGCCGCCAGGGGACGACGGACGACAAATGACGAATGACGAATGACGGCAATAAATAGGGTTTGTTAGATGCTCTATAGCTTGTTTAGCAACTATGACAGGGGCTAAGGAGCCTGCTGTAACGAAGCATCCCTTTCCCTGTCATTCCGAACATAGTGAGGAATCTCCGAGCTTGCCAGGTAGATAGACTTCTAGAGCTTGTTATGAACATGGGAGATTTGCGACAACTCGCATGATACGCATAATAGGGCAGGCCGAACAAAGCGTGGCAGATTGAGATATGGAGCCGTGGTGAGGCAAAGAAATTCAGATCGGCAAGGGTCTGCGGCAAGCAGATGGAAATATAGAAATAGGGTAAGATTAGCGAGAAATGATGCTACTACGTCACCTGTTGGCCATTTTGCTCTTGCCTTTCATGGTAGTGGTTGTAGTCCCGTATTGGCTGCTCACTTCCTTTCCGGTTGGTGATATAGCTACACGCTGGGGGGACGATTTACCGCTGGAGGAGCCCAGTCGCTTACTTGGAGTGATATTGTTCACTGGGGGCTTGGGGCTGTTTTGCTGGTGCGTGACTTTGTTCGCGAAAGTAGGACGGGGCACATTGGCCCCGTGGGACCCGACGCAGGCGCTGATTGCGGCAGGGCCGTACCGACATGTACGCAATCCAATGATTAGTGGGGTGGTGACGATGTTGTTCGGACAAGCGCTCGTCTGGGGGTCATGGGCGATAGCCCTTTGGGCGGCGCTAGTTCTGTTGATAAACCATGTGTACTTCGTGTTGATTGAAGAGCCCGGTCTGGAGCAGCGTTTCGGGGCAAGCTATATCAATTACAAAGCGCGGGTACCTCGATGGATACCAAGATGGTAGATGGAACGTAGCCTTCCCAAGGCTGCTCGCTTCATTCAACTGTTGGTTTTTGGTACATAGTTCATAACAGGCTCCAAATTCCTCGCTTCGTTCGGAATGACATTCTTTTTTACTTTCGTCATTATATACTCTCTAAGACTTAAGCCCTACTCATCTCATCGCTAAGATGAGACCTTCGTCCCTACTTTCCACATGCCGACTCTGCTATATTTATCTAAGCGATGTTCCTTCCTATCTATTTAATCTCCGGCATAACCATAGCCCATCAACTACATTATGTATCCCAAATCTACACAATCGAATAATCTTAGATCGCGATTAACCTCAGCTATCCGCACCAACCCCCTCGTGCGCTACCCCGATCTGGGCCTCATGTGCCTGGGCATATTCGTCATGTTCGTGGGTATAGGCGCGGTCATCCCGATACGCACTATCTACGCCCGCGAGCACGGTGCCGATATGAACGAGATAGGGTGGATGGCGTCCGCCTTCATCCTGGGCCTCTTCATCTCCCAGATACCTGGTGGGTGGGCCTCCGATAAGTGGGGTCGCAAGCCCTTAGTAGTCACAGGCGTGGCAGTCGCGGGCGTAATGTGCGCTATGATGCTGCTGAACGACCACCCCTGGTACTTCATCACCTTGCGCTTCATCGAGGGTCTCGCGAGCGGAGCGATAGGTCCGGCTGCCAATGCATACGTGCTAGATACCGTGCCCGCCAAGGAGCGCGGCGCGGCATACGGGTGGCTAGGTTCGGCCTTCAGCGCGGGCTTCATGATGGGTCCCGCTATCGGCGGTATAATGGTCGACTGGCTAGGCTACGCCTCCCCCTTCATCTACGGGAGCGTTACCACATTAGCGACGGCTCTCTTCCTGGGTCTCAAGATGACTAATCGCAAGCCTGGCGCGAAGTCGGCAGAAAGCGAAGCTGAGGCAGCGCCTGAAGAGGGGAAAGTCAAGAGGCACATCCCCAGGAATCTCTTCGCGCCGGCGTTCGTGGCGGCGCTCGCCTTCACGGTAGCAGGTGGCTTCGCGGATGGCCTCTTCATGTCGATCTGGTCGATCTGGCTGAATGACCTCCATGCCTCTAACTCGTTCATCGGCTTCACCTTCGTGACCTTCTCCCTGCCCGTGGTGGTGCTGATGCCTATAACAGGCAAGATGGCCGACAAGTACAGGCTAGCACCTCTAATCGCTTTGCCAAGCATATTGATCAGCTTCGCCTACCTGACGTATGGCTTCACAACCGACCTGCTATTCATCGCGATATGGGGTCTGCTGGAGGGTGCATTGGTCGCCGTTTACGGTCCCGCCTTGAGCGCATACATAGCCAACCTGTCGCCCGACAACGCCAGGGGCCGCTTGCAAGGGGTAGTAAGTACCTCCCGAACGGTGGCCGGCTTCGTTAGTTCTATGCTGGTGGCTTTTCTGTACGGCATCAATACGACTTTCCCCTTCTTCATGCTGGCGGGTGTGCAGCTCTTCATAGGCGTCGCGGGTGGCCTGCTTATCTGGCAGATAGAGCGGCGCTCATCGAGAGTAGATATTATCCCTTCCACTATACCTACCCTTGAGCGTAAGGGAGGCGCTGCGCTCGAAAGCGCAGCGAAGTAAGTACAGCCATAACTTCGTGAAAAAGAACAAAATAAAGGTTTGGCTGAGCCAAACCTTTATTTTGTTCTTTTTCACACTCCCATCCCCATTGTGGGAAGGGTTGAGGTAGCGGGATTACGCTTCCCCCTTGACAACCCGCTATTGTTGGCAGATGATATGCTTAAGGTGTAATGTAAGGAAATATGTAGGGGCGGTTCGCGAACCGCCCACTCATTCACACCCAAGCTACTTTGTCATAACGACAAGCCGGGAGGGCACTTCTATGGCCTCAACACTCAGCAAGACTACCAAAGCGCACGTGGATGGCAAGGACGGCAAGCGCAACGGCTCCTCCACCCCTGCACTGGACCACCAGCATAATGACCCACACCCCTCCCGATCCGAAATCCGAAATCCGAAATCCGAAATCCGAAATCCTGGCACTCCCCTGGACCTCGACTGGGTATACAGCACGCGCATCAACCGGAGCGCCGTAGAGCGCCGGGCCGCCACCCTCGTTACCCGCCGCACCGTCAAGCGTGAATGGCAGGCTGCATGGCTCCTGCGCGCCGTCACCTGCATAGACCTCACCACCCTCTCCGGCGATGACACCCCCGGCAACGTGCTGCGCCTTTGCGCCAAAGCTCGCCGCCCCCTCACCCAGGAGCTACTCGAAGGTCTGGGTGTGCAGAACCTGGGCATCACAGTGGGCGCGGTGTGCGTCTACCACAACCTTGTGCCCATCGCGGTAGAGGCATTGGAGGGTACTGGTATCCCCGTAGCCGCCGTCTCCACAGGCTTCCCTGCCGGGCAAAACCCGTTCGAGCAGAAGATAGAGGAAATAAAGGCATCGGTTGAGGCAGGAGCTAGAGAGATAGACATAGTTATCTCTCGCGCCCACGTCCTCACCGGCAACTGGCAGGCTCTCTACGACGAAGTGCGCGCTTTCCGAGAGGCGTGCGGCGACGCCCACATGAAGTCTATCCTCGCGACAGGCGAACTTGCGACCCTCCGCAACGTCTACCAGGCGAGCATCGTCTGCATGATGGCAGGCTCTGATTTCATCAAGACCTCCACAGGCAAAGAGGCCACGAACGCCACCCTCCCGGTCAGTACTGTGATGGTACGCTCCATCCGCGAGTACTTCGAGCGCGCGGGCCACAAAGTAGGCTTCAAGCCCGCAGGCGGCATCCGCACCGCCAAGCAAGCTCTCGACTGGCTCATCCTGATGAAGGAAGAATTGGGCAACGAGTGGACAATGCCCGACCTCTTCCGCATAGGTGCCAGCGGCCTCCTCACCGACATCGAGCGGCAGCTAGAGTACTTCGTAACCGGGCGCTACTCGGCGGCGTACAGGCACCCTATGCCTTAGAGAATTCTTAGCCCATATGAATAGAACCGACTTACGGCAATTAGCAGAACTGAGGATACAGGAAGCAGAGTTACTGCTTAACAACAGTTTCTTCGCCGGCGCTTACTATATGGCTGGATATGCAATTGAATGTGCGCTCAAGGCTTGTATCGCAAAGCAGACTAAGAGGTATGATTTCCCTGACAAGAAGCTTGTTAAGGATGTGTTTACTCATAACCTTCAGACCCTGATAAAGCTTGCTGAATTAGAAGATCCGTTGATAGCCAAAGCGAAAGTAAGCACCGATTTTGCTGATTACTGGAAAGTAGTAAAAGACTGGTCCGAGGAAAGTAGATATCGCACACTGGTCGCAGAGCAAACGGCTAGAGACCTGTACCGTGCTATCACTGACAGACGGAATGGAGTATTGTCGTGGCTGAAGAAGTATTGGTAAAAGAACCTCTCACAAGAGAGATGATCGAAGCTGGCGAGGAATTCATGCGGGTACTCCAGGAAGGTGGTTTTGCTCTAGCTGCTCTATTCTGGCTTTACACTTCAGAGGCGAACGACTGGAAGCTTACCGTTGTCTCTCCACAGGTGGACACAAAAGGCCCACTGAGTACTTATGCAACGATCCGACAGTTGTTGGCGAAGGCACCCCACTCTGTCACTGGACTTGATCCTTTTGCAGTAACAGTCCTTAGTCCAAAGGAGCCTCTAGTCATGGCAATTGCTGGTGCTAACGCAATCCATGACTTAACTGGTAGGCGCATGACCAGGGCTAATTTTGGTGGTACTTACGTTGAAGATATGTATGTGTACTTCATAGGCGAATCGATTCGAGCCTACATATCATCCTTCAGCTATGAGCGTCCAAAAACCTCACATGAATAAAGCTGTGCAGCAATTCGCCCCAGGCGTGCCTGTCTATCCAGATGGTCTCTTGGAAATACTGCGCCAGGAAGTGCGAACAGGAGCTTAGCTACAATGACTACATACACCGCAGCCAACCCAGAAATCACCACCTGTAACCCGGTCGAGGGTTATGCCCCGCAAGTCGGGCGCTACGTCGCTCAACTAACCGAGGTAAGGCAAGACCTCAAGCACGAGGTCGAGAGGCTGACTGTCGAGCAGCTTGACTGGCACCCCGACGAGGCTACCGAGTCCATCGGCACGCAACTGCTGCACCTGGATGCGGTGGAGTGGTCATGGATGCACGAAGACATCTTCGGCGCGCACAGCGATGAATACCCCGGTGTGTGGTCAGAGGCAATGCCTATACGCGTTGGCGTGCCCCAGGTCACAGGCAGACCTGTCCAGTCGTACATAGAAAAGCTCGATGCCACCCGTGACGAAACTCTCAGAATCCTGCGCGGTTTCACCGACGAAGACCTCTCCCGCCTGGTTGGGGAAGCCGAAACCCCGCCGGGTGTGGAAAAACGCAGCACGCTATATACGATTGATTGGATAATCTGGCATGTTCTCCAACACGAAGCGGCTCATGTTGGGCAGATAGAGTTGTTAAGGCGGCTGTGGCCTGGGAATGTCGAAGTGGAGATGAAATCATGACTTTAGCTATGGGCGACAACCCGGTTCCGTTGAGGATAGATGAGGATGGTGTAGTGCGCGTTAATGGTACGCGCGTGCCACTCGACATAATTGTCGACGCTTTCCAGGATGGTGCTAGTGCTGAGGAAATCGTAATACGCTATCCGACGCTACGTCTGACTGATGTCTACGCGGTAATAGCCTATTACTTACACCACCAAACTGAAGTAGACGCTTACTTAGAGGGAGAGAGGGCGCTTGATGACCAAGCACGCCAAGATATAGAAGCTGGCCCAGATATGATAGCCATACGCGAGAGACTCCTTACCCGGCAATCCGCGAAGAGAAGCTAGACAATGCCCGTCAGCCTGCTTGCGGATGAGGATGTGGATGGTAACGTGCTACACGGCTTGTTACTGAGAAAGCCAGACCTCGACATTATTCGCGTGCAAGATGTAGGTCTCTCCGGCAAGGACGACCGTGACATCCTGGAATGGGCGGCCCAACAACGGCGGGTATTGCTCACTTACGACAAAAGGACCGTGATAAATCATGTGAAAGAGCGTATCCGAGTGGGACGAGCAGTTCCAGGAGTGATTATGGTCAAGCGTAGGCCAGCCATCGGACTGACGATTGAGCACATCCTGCTAATGTTAGAGGCGAGCTTACCTGAGGAGTGGGAGAACCAGATAAGGTATGTACCTTTGTAGCTGTAGTCGTCGCATTACATAGAGAGTGTCATGTAGAGACCGTCAGGACAGAATAGGAGATACACCAATGGCAACTGTAGCAGATATATTCGAGACCCTGGAGTACGGCCCCGCACCCGAAGCTCCCAACCCCGCCCTCAAGTGGATAGAGGAGCACGAGCCATTTGGCCTCTTCATCGGCGGCGAGTGGCGCAAGCCTTCGAGCGGCAAGTACTTCGACAGCCAGAACCCTTCCACTAACAAGCCCCTGGCTAAAGTCGCGCTCGGCACTGCCCAGGATACGGCTGATGCCATCGAAGCAGCCACAAAAGCGTTCAAGACCTGGAGCAAGACGCCAGGCCACGTCCGCGCACGCTACCTCTACGCCATCGCTCGCCAGGTGCAGAAGCACTCGCGCCTCCTTGCCGTCCTTGAGAGCATGGACAACGGCAAGTCCATACGCGAGACCCGCGACATAGACATTCCCCTCGTGGCGCGCCATTTCTACTACCACGCGGGTTGGGCGCAGCTAATGGAGAGTGAGCTACCCGGTATGGTCCCGGTGGGTGTGGTCGGGCAGATCATCCCCTGGAACTTCCCCATGCTCATGCTATCATGGAAGATAGCTCCCGCCCTCGCGATGGGCAACACCGTCGTGCTGAAGCCCGCCAGCTACACCCCCCTTACAGCGCTCGCCTTCGCCGAAATCTGCCAGGAGGTGGGTCTGCCGCCGGGCGTGGTCAACATCGTCACCGGCAGCGCGGGCGAGGTGGGCGACACTTTACTCACACACCCTGACGTAGCCAAGATAGCCTTCACAGGCTCCACCGACGTAGGCCGCCACCTCCGTAAAGTCACCGCAGGTAGCGGCAAGCGCCTCTCCCTGGAATTGGGTGGCAAGTCCCCCTTCGTCGTCTTCGATGACGCCGACCTCGATAGCGTCGTAGAGGGCGTGGTGGATGCTATCTGGTTCAACCAGGGGCAGGTCTGTTGCGCCGGGTCGCGCCTGCTGGTGCAGGAGGACATCGAGGAGCGTCTCATCCACAAGCTGCGCGCCCGCATGGAACGCCTCCGCGTTGGAGACCCCCTTGACAAAGCGATCGACATCGGAGCCATAGTCGGTCCTGTCCAACTGGAGCAAATAAGAAAGCTGGTGAAGCTGGGCGAGGAGGAGGGCGCGACCCTCTGGCAGCCGTCGTGGGCCTGCCCCACCGAGGGGTGCTTCTTCCCGCCTTCCCTCTTCACCAACGTGTCGCCCGCCGCCACAATCGCCCAGACGGAGATATTCGGCCCTGTACTGGTAGCGATGACCTTCCGCACGCCCTCCGAAGCAGTGGCCCTCGCCAACAACACTCGTTACGGTCTGGCAGCTTCTGTCTGGAGCGACAATATCAACCTTGCCCTCGACATTGCTTCCCAGATCAAGGCGGGCACCGTCTGGATCAACAGCACCAACCTCTTCGATGCCGCCTCCGGCTTCGGCGGCTACCGTGAGAGCGGCTATGGTCGTGAAGGGGGCAAAGAAGGGCTATACGAGTACGTCCGCCCGGCCTGGGAGGCAAAAGTTCAAAGTTCAAAGTTCAAAGTTCAAAGCGAGGCATCCCCCGCCAACGGAAAGGTTGGCCCCGGTAACGGTCAGCACGACGGTGATAAAGACCTGCTTGGAACCTTGAACCTTGAACCTGGAACTCCCCCGATAGACCGCACTCCCAAGATGTTCATCGGTGGCAAGCAGGCGCGGCCCGACTCCGGCTACAGCACGCGAATATACGGCCCTGATGGAGATTTGCTGGGTGAGGTAGGACAGGGCAACCGTAAGGACATCCGCAACGCGGTGGAGGCTGCCCACGCTGCTTCTGCCTGGGGGTCAGCGACGGGGCACAACCGCGCCCAGATACTCTACTATATCGCGGAGAATCTATCGGTTCGCGCCGCCGAGTTCGCTCGACAAATACGCCGCATGACAGGCTGCTCCCAAAAAGAAGCTAGCACAGAAGTAGAAGCCTCCATCGAGCGTCTTTTCACCTACGCGGCCTGGGCCGACAAGTACGACGGGTTGGTGCATCGTGTGCCATTCCGGCTGGTCTCTATCGCGATGCCCGAACCGATAGGCGTGATAGCCCTCGTCTGCCCGGAGGAGCACCCCCTGCTCGGTTTCGTATCGCTGGTCGCTCCTGCTATATGCATGGGCAACGCTGTCATTGCAATCCCCTCCGAGCGCCACCCTCTAAGCGCCACCGACTTCTACCAGGTGCTGGAGACCTCGGATGTGCCCGCTGGCGTAGTCAACATCGTCACCGGCCCCAAAGAGATCCTGGCGAAGGTGCTGGCCGAGCACGACGACGTTGACGCCATCTGGTACTTCGGCACCGCCGACGGCAGCAAAACGGTCGAGTACGCCTCCACCGGCAACATGAAGCGCACCTGGGTCAACTACGGCCACCCCCGCGACTGGCTCGACAAGGAGCAAGGTGAAGGGCAGGAGTTCCTCCGCGAGGCCACCCACGTCAAGAACATCTGGACGCCTTATGGGGAGTGACTTGCGATTCGGATTGTAAGCATTTTTATCCTCAGCCCATAACCTTGAAAGCAGACGCTAAGATGCCAGCATAACAAGGAAACTTCTTGACTGGTGTTATCCTTCCCGACCCTGAGGTCTGCCGTGACAAGCTAATATTCCGAGTGGGTCGCGTACTCGTAGCGTACGTTCTTCAGCAAATTACCCGCATATCGCAGTGGATAGCATCCTTCGTATGTGGTGTGGCTAGCGTACCAATAGATGCTATTGCTGAAGCAACGCGGAGAGGAAGTTTGGTTCTATGAGCCCTGAAATATTGGCAGCTATCATTACAGGCTTAGTCGGTCTTGCAAGTCTTGTTTCTGGTGCTTTTTTTACTTACCTTGGCTACCGTGAACGACGTGACAACGCGTTGAGAGAGGCCGTTTTTCGTGAACTTGCTTTATTCGGAGGGGGAGTTCAGAAGCGGAATATCGGGTTATCAATGATTGGTCATTTCTGGGGTCAGATGCCGGAGTTAGAAGGGCTTTTTGTGAGATTACTTACTAATCAGGGAATTTACATTGTTGCCAAAGATGAGCCAGTGGAACCTCATGAATTCTCTAATATGGAAAGAATAATTAGGTTACTTGAATCTGTGCCAAAGATAAAAAGTGAATACGACCCCTTTTATGACGAACTCATCGAAGAATTAAAGAAGAGAAATAAGGAAGGGCGCTCTGGCTCCAGAATGACTGCTGAAGTCCTTGATGATTGGATTGGACGGCTGGAGTTCAGGAAGAAGCGATAAGCGTGGCCTATGACCATGAATATGATTCTAAGCAATTCATCTGAGGAGTAGCGTCCGAATCGAGTAGCCCAATTCATTGAGAACCCCGGATGAACCTCTTAGATCTAGTTGCAAGCAGACTTAGAGTATATTCTGTGCATACCGATGACTGAGAGTGCGTCCTCCCATTGGAATGAGAATTTGTTGGCTTAATACATGAAGAACTTACACCATCCAATATCCGTCATAGCCACTGTAGCTCTATTGCTATTACCCTTGCTTGACACAGAAGCTAACTCAACTTTACCTCTGCCACAGGCAGCCATACCCAAAGCCTCCACCCCCTTCCTCCTCGCGGGCGGCCCTGGAGACCAGATGTCGCCCAGCCTCGCGGGCAACGTCATGGTCTATAGCCACTGTCCCACGCGCAGCTGCGACATCTGGGGCCTCGACCTCACAACGCGCCAGCCCTACCCCATCTCCGAAGGCTCCGGCGACGACCGCCAACCCTCCACCGACGGCGTGCGCGTCGTCTGGCGAGATGGACGCAACAGCGGCAGCCGCAACGAAGATAACCTGCTCAACAATTTCGACATCTACGGCGCGTACCTGGAAGACCGCAGGCCATTCCCCGCGAATAGCAGCCCCAAAATGCAGAATCACCCCAGCGTGTGGGGCAACACCGTAGTCTGGGCTGACTTTCGCAACGCCAACGGTTCTGCCGACCAGGAAGCGGGCGACATCTACATCTCCGACTTCCCACCCTCCCCAGGCAAGGAGACCCTTCTAACCACCGCGCGCAGCGCGCAGACCCGCCCCGTCACCGACGGCAGATACGTTGTGTGGGTGGACTACCGCAACGAACCCAACCCAAATGGCCTCAACGCCGACATCTACGGCTACGACCTCTCCACCAGACAGGAGTTCGCCATCTCCACCGCGTCCGACACGCAAAATGATCCCGCGATTTCGGGCAACATCGTCGTCTGGTCCGACTTCCGCAAAGGCACCGACCCCGACATCTACGGCTACGACCTCTCCACGAAGAAGGAATTCCTCATATCCGCCGCACCAGGCAGCCAGATCGAGCCGGGCATATCAGGCAACATCGTCGTGTGGCGCGACTACCGCAACGAGCCTGACAGAAACCTCGGCACCAATTCCGACATCTACGGCTACGACCTCGCGACCAAACAGGAGTTCCCCATCTACGTAGCCCCCGGCCCGCAGGGCTCCCCGCGCGTGTTGGGCAACCTCGTCGCCTGGGAGGACTCCTCCAAAGGGATAAACGACCATGACATCTTCGGCGCGACCATAAGCGACATCCTCGTTCCCACTCTACCCGCGCCTCCCATAGCCATCCCAGGTGGCGGCAGCACGCGCTTCCCTCAGACGGGCAAACTGGTCATAGGTATCTTCAACGACTACTGGCTAAAAAATGGCGGCCTCCCCCAGCAAGGCTACCCCATCTCCGACCTGATGCAAGAGAAATCTGACCTGGACGGCAAGAGCTATCGTGTCCAATACTTCGAGCGCGCGGTATTCGAGTACCACCCTGAGAATGAGCCTCCATACAACGTGCTCCTGTCCCAGCTAGGCACGTTCCGTTACAAGCAAAAATACCCTATCGGCGCGCCAATCCAACAACCCAACAACAGCCCAGGCTCCGTGCTATTCCCCGAAACGGGCAAGCGTGTAGGGGGCAAGTTCCTTGACTACTGGCAGCGTAATGGTGGCCTCCCCCAGCAAGGCTTCCCCATCTCCGAAGAGTTCATCGAAGTAAGCGACCTCGACGGTAAGCCCTACCTGGTTCAATACTTCGAGCGCGCCGTCTTCGAGCTACACCCTGAGCACGCAGGCACGCCTTACGAAGTGCTTCTATCCCAGCTAGGCACCTTCAGATACAAGGAAAAATATAGCAACCCATAACTAACCAATGGTGCTAGTTTTAGAGGCTAAACTCAGCAATAGAGAGATGAACTCTGCCCGCCTCGTCAGCCACAGGACAATCAGGACCACCATGCCAATGCCAGGCAGCCAAGATGTTGAAGGCAGCCATACAGAAGGCGA
>DATEOC010000011.1:0-18312 GCA_035274425.1 Chloroflexia bacterium | reverse complement strand
CGGGGTCAGAGATTATGGTCGGCAGTGGTCAAATCTAATCCCCGACCCCCGACCCCTAACCCCTAATCTTCGCTCTGCAAGTTGCGCTCAATAATCGCGGTTGGGTCGCCGCCCAGGCGGGTAAGCTCTTCGGTCATTTCGAGGATGATCCGCACCCCTTCCAGATTGACACCGCCTCTCGTCAGAAGGCGGATGGCCTGGAACTTCTCTATGTCCATCTGCGAGTAGCGGCGGCGATTGCCCCCGGTGCGAGCGGGCACTACCAGCTTCTTCTCTTCGTAGATGCGCAACGTGCGCGGGTGAAGGCCAAGCAGGTCGGCGGCTACGCTGAGGGTGAATATAGGGCGATCAGCGGTTATCTGCCGCAAGCCCTGCGATTTTGGATTTCGCGTGCTATTCCTCGATCCCTTGCCCCCGGAAGGTGCGGTGGAGGAGGCTTCCATATCGTCTGTGCTATCGGTGAAGTCGGCTATGTCATCCTGCATGGTTATATCAGGCTCTCCCCCTTTGCTGCCCGACCTCGCTTTATATGCGTAAATGGCGGGTCGCATTCCTATCACCTCTTCCTTTTAGTATCGCGGCTCTACAATAACATCTATCAATAGCATTGTCAATATTTATAGCATAGTCGGTGCCACATCATGCCTCTCCAGGTCAGCCCGGAGAATGGAGAACGCAGAAGGTGGAGAAAGGAGGCAGAAGGCGGCAAGCAGTAGTACCAATTTGCACGCAGAAATCGCTTTCAAAGTAACTACTGCCTTCTGCTTTCTGCCTTCTGCCTGCTCAGGGGTACTACTCCTTGCGTGCCCTGAATCGTGGGACCATTTTGCTAGCACGAAGGTGTAGGCGTGGACGCGCAATAAGTACCATGTAATTTCATTGCTCCACACGCACGCAGCGTGCTACACTTGGCGCGCAACTGGTTGACGTAATGTTCGTTCAGATTAGTAACAGGTGGATAGTGGCAGGTAGCTGAAGTTACAAATCATGCGATACGTGTCACATATTACGTTTTACAACACCCACCTAGATTGGAGTTCTCGTGTTTCGCGGTCTTACTTTCAGAGGTTCAACAGCCTGGATATTGTGCTTAGTGGTGGCCGGGGCGCTCTTGACGCTGGTCGCCGGGGGTGCCGGCGTGGGGGCCGCAAGTGTAAGGAGCGGGAGTTATAAGACCTCTTCCTCTTCACTCTCCAACCCTCCAGCCGTCCCTCAGAAGTCGCCTGGAGCGGATGTCGCTTCATGGCCCGTCGCCAATGGGAGCGTGGACGGTGTTACCTATAGCTTCCACTACCCGTCTGCCTGGAATAGCAACTTCCTTTATTGCGCCCCTGAGGTGCATAGCGATGTAGAAGGCGGCCATCTCCCCGCGGGCTGCGCCTCCACCGACGTACTGGTGGGTCAGAAGGCCAGGGACGTTGGCCTCCTCTCCGGCGAAGAAACGGCGATTGGCGGCAAGGCTGCTCGTAAGCTGGTCGATGATCGGCCTGCCAACGTGCTCGTCTCGCGGGTCTACACCACGATGGTGTATGACGCTACAGGCACACCCCTCTTTGGTTTCACCACGCAGATTGGCGCGGGCACCGATGCTGCCACCCTCGATGCCATAACTGCTAACCTGGACGTTATGGCCGGGACTATAAAGGTGGAGGCGGGGCGATGAGAGCGAACGCCAGACCTGCCCTTACACCAAAACGACCCGGCGCGCCCAGGCCCTGGCTCTTCACCGTAATTATGTCGGCGCTTGGCCTCTTTACCGTCACACTGGTGACAGCTGCCGCGCCCACGGGCGGGGGCATGGGCGTCGCGACTTCAGGGTGGGTGACGACCCTTTTCGTAGAACCGATCACTTACCAGACGAGTGGCACCTATTACGACCAGGATAACGAGCTAAGCTCTGTTACCTTTACATTCCATCACGGGGTGGATATTTCGGGTGGCTGCACGGCAGGGTCATACCCGGTCTATGCAGCGGCTCCAGGTACGGTGGCTTTCGCGCAGTATATAGGGGACGGCTACGGCAGCCAGGTAGCAATAGATCATGGTTACAACCTGGGCGGCAATGGGCGATATACCTACACCTTTTATTCGCACATGGGCAACCGCACCACCGGGGCGCGCTACATCCTGGTATCCCCAGGTGAGCACGTCGAGGCCGGGGATGTCATCGGCTACCAGGGGAACGATGGGTCTACTTTCGGGTCGTGCAACCCCAACCCTGGCACCCACCTCGATTGGGAGGTTCGCGTCTCTGATGTGCCCGTCGCATACGGTACCACGATGCGTTACAGCACGACAGCTGCGAGCCAGAACTTCTATACGTTCCGCCAGCTCACTTATGACGACCCAAATCCACTGGGGCAGGTATCGGCGGGGCCGTTCTCCGGGGGTGGGGCTACCAACACGCCTACCCCGACACCCACCAATACACCCGCTCCAGAGCCAACGTGGACGCCTGGGCCATGTGGGATGCGCTTCTCCGACGTGTCCGATGCCTTCTGGGCCTATTCGTACATTTCTTACCTATATTGTCGGGGCATCATCGGAGGGTATGATGACGGCACGTTCCGCCCCGCCAATCCGCTGACGAGAGGGCAATTCGCTAAGATGGTGGTGCTTGGGCATAACTGGAACCTGTACAATCCTGTCTTCCCATCCTTCTCCGACCTGCCTACAACCGACACCTTCTACCAGTATGTAGAGACCGCTCACGTGCGTGACGTGGTAAGCGGGTATACCGATGGCACATTCCAGCCCGGTAACTCGGTTACGCGGGCGCAGGCAACAAAGATGCTTGTGCTAGCACATGGTTGGGCGTTGCTCGATCCCTCGACTCCCAGCTTCTCAGACGTTCCGCGCAGCCACTGGTCGTACAAATATGTAGAGACCGCATACGATAGAGGCATCGTTGGCCCCAGGAATGACGGCTTGTTCGGAGCGGATGAAGTGATAGTGCGCGCCGAGCTATGCAAGATGCTCGCGCTGACGATGCAGCAGGGGCTACGCCCAGGGGACCCCGGACAACCCGCCCCGCGCTGAAAATAGATAGAGATAAAGGTATCGTCGATAATCACCGCAGGTGATTATCGACGATACCTTTTATTATTCTTTGTATTTTCTTATACAGGGGCTTCGTTGAGGAGGGAAGTAAGCTCCTGGCCGCGCTTCCACACCACTTCGGCACGCTTGAACTTCCTGAGGAGGTTGCGGGCTTCGGCGTAGGGGGCTTGCAGGGCGGGGGCTTTCACTTTGTATGCGCCTGTCAGCTGCTTGACCATCAGCTCGCGGCCACTGTAGATGGTGAGCGCGTAGTTAGAGGGGTCGCGCCCTTTGGACGTGATGCGCTCGATTATGCCTGATAGCGCGGTGATGAGGGTCTGGTACTCGGCCTCATCGTGGAGCATTTGCCCGCTGTGCTGCACTTCGGCCTGGCGCGTGCGACCATCTTTTGCCCAGATGCGGTAGGTGCCCGTACCTATACCTGTGCCCGCGCTCTGCTGTTTGGCGTCCATTCGCGTGTGCAGGACGAGCACGTAGTCCGCGCCGTTCAGCCATTTACCACTCTGCTCTGCGACCTCATTTAGGCTAGTGTTATCTGCGCTTTGAGAGATCATAGCGGCATCTCCGGGCATCTCTTTGCCAGTGGCTGCCTGGGCTGCCCGGAAGCGCGCATACTTCTCCTGGTCGAAGTTGAATGCAGCCTCCGTAGCCAGGCGGTCAGCGGCTTCATTGTAGAGGTTGCCTGCGTGCCCCTTGACCCATTCGAGAGCTACCTCGCCAGATACGGCTCGCCGCACCTGGGCCGCCAGGCGGTCATAGAGGGGCCAGAGGTCGGTGTTCTTTTTGCGCTTCCAGGTGCCCCTGGCGCACATGACGGCATACTTGCTATCGCTCCATATCGTTACCTGTTGGGTAGACCAACCTCGTGAAGCGAGGTTGCGCAGAGCTTCCTGAGCCGCCATGATCCCCGCAATCTCTGCGCGGTTGTTGCTGGTGAGGGGTGGAGTGGCGCGCTTCGGTATGTAGCCTGCCAGGTCCAGGCGCACCGACGGTTCGGGCCGTTCGGGGGTCGATTTACTTACTCTCTTACTAAAGCCGACAAGCACGGCAGAGAACCCCGCGTCGCCGCCCGGATTGCGTATAGGCGCGGAGCCGTCAGTGTACACCTCCACTGTGAGACATCCTGCGAGCACGTCCCATGCCTCCGGCTGCGCCTCCAGGCTCGCCTGAACGACGCGCTGCACAATCTTCCACTCTTGTGCCTCGGACTCACCCACCTCGAATAGAAGCATTAGACCGGCCTCGCTGAAGGATAAAGGATAAAGTAAAAAGGATAAAGGACGAACTTCTTGCTTCGTCCTTTATCCTTTTTACTTTATCCTTTATCCTTTTTCAACCGATCTTGTTGTACTCCTCGATTGCGTCCTGGAAGCGGTTTTGCTTCATGTACAGGTCGCCGCGCGCCTGGTGGAAGTGCGGGTGGCCGGTGAGGTCTGCCTCGTAGTCGGACAGCTCCTCTGCTATGAGCCGCAGGATCTTATTTGACACGCCAGGCTTCTTCAGCACTCGCCTGTAGACACGTAACTGGGTGTCAACATCGCCAACTTGCGCATAACCCGACGCCAGCGCCATGTGCGCGCCCACGTCATTCGGGTTGGAGGCTACCAGGGCCATCAGCTCTTCAAAACCGTCGAGAGAGGGGAGAGGGCCGGATGCCAGAACGGACGTTGGGAACTTTATCTGCTGATTATACTCTTCCGCCTGCGCCTCTGCGTAAGATTGAACAGGTTGGTAGGTGTTGGGGTAGCTTGTAACGACTGTCGCCTGCTGAGGTTCCGAGGCCGAGGTTTGCCCAGGCTCCTCTGGTGTGGCCGGGGACATTGTTTGGGCAGGCTCAGGCTCCGGTTCTGGCTCCGGCTCTGTCCACTCAGATGCTACATGCACACTCGGTTCATCTTGCGGCTCCTCCGCACTATAGTCAACATAATCAGCGGGTTGCGCTTCGTACTGATCTGCAACTCCGTCTTGCATTGCCTCTGCGTCGGCAGGCAGGGAGTACTCTTCCTGACTCACTCCGCCCATGCTGGCGCTCTCTACTTCTTCATCATCCTCATCATCGGGTAATACCAGGCTACCTGTTCTCAGACTCTCATCTCTTTCGTGCGTCAGGGTGGGGCCGTCGTCGAGAGCTACTTCTTGCTCAGGGTAGAACGTGCCCGCCATAACTTCCTCGGGTTGAGACTCTACCGGCTCGTTTAGCGTGAGAGCTGCTTCAGGTTGGGCCTCCAACGACTCGTATGCTGTGGGAGCCTCCTGCTCCGGCATATCGTCCTGGGTATCCTTTACAGGTGCGATATCTGGGGCAGCTTTCATAACCTCGGTGCCGCTGTCACCTAACCACCCTGTGGCCCATCTACGGCCATTTGATTGCGGCTGCCGTTGCTGCTGTGGCGGAGCGGCTTGCGTCTCTGGCTGCTCCTTATCGTCCATCGTCCGTCGTCCGTCGTCCGGCGCTGAGTATGGCATATCTGCAGCTGCAATCGCATTGAGCGGGCCGGTGTTCTTTACTCGTGGCATGGTGAGAAGGCCTGTAGCCTTCTCTTCAGGTTCAGTCTCGATCTTGCTGAAGTCAAACGGGGCTATATCCAACCCCTCAACTTCTGCGTCAAGGGTATCCTCGGCCATCGAGTCACTACCTGATTGCCCACCCGGAAGGGTCTCCATAGAGAGGTTGCTTGTGACGGTGGCCGTCCAGCTGCGAGGCTGCGCGTCCACGGCTGGAGTCTGGGTTGCAGAGATTGCATCGGTTTGTTCGTCGGGCAGGGTGAGTGTTGCAGGCGCAGCGTCCTCAGCGACAATTCCCGCTTCCCCGCCAGCCATGCCGGAGTGCAAAGGCTCGCTATTCATCATATCGAGGTCGGGGTCGGTACCGAGGATAGATGCCACCACCTGCAAGTCTGCCGTGGCAACCATCGGGTCATAGCTGGAGCTTGCATAGCCAGACAACTCTGCCGTATTGAAGCCGAGGGTCTCTTCCTGCGCAGGGACGTCGAGAGCGGTAAAGTCGAAGGGGTCTATCGGCGGCAGGTCGGCGTACAGGTTCAGGTCGTCGCTATCTGCCGGCTGTGCCTCCTCACTGACGGGTGAAGCTTCTATGGACCCTAATGCAAGTGTGGGGGCTTCCTGCTGCATCCCCATGTCTCCCATCATAGGGAGGTAGTTCCCCATCTGTGCTGAAGTGAGATCGCCTGTGTTCTGGAGCCAGAAGGGCAGCGCGTCCTTATCTATGGCTTGCGTCGCTTCATCGGCGGCTGATGGTGCTTCGCTGTACATGGAGGGGACCGGTTGGTCAGGGGCTAACGCAGCCTCCATACCTGTCACGGCGGGCATGAACTGTTCCATGTGTGGGAGTTCAGGCATCCCTTCGGAAGAACCCCCGTTGAACATGAAAGGCTCGAACTCCATGGCTTCGCCGGAGAATTGAGTTTGGGCTTCTCCTGTTTGGGCTGGAGCCTGCATCTCGGCGGGGGGTGTGGGCATCAAGCTTTCAGGTGCCGGTGCCTCGACAACGGGCATCTCAGCTGAAGGCGCTGCCTCCCACTCCTGGGCAAGAGATTCCTCACCCCACGACACCGGGTCTACCGGGAGAGCGTCAGGTGCATAAGAAGGAAGTGATACTGCTGCCTCGGATGGGGCATACGCATCCGGCTCAGGCGACACATAGTGTGGCCCCGTGTCGCGGATGACAGGTACGGCATTGCTATATTGAGCCTCCGAAGGGTAGTTCGGCGCGACTCCCTGTGCGATTGCGGCGTCTGCCAGCGACCCTGAACTCAGTGAGCCTGACGTTGTAAATTGCATGGCAGAGTTCATCGTGAAGAGCACGGCGCTGAAATCTTCCGTCGCGGCGAGGGAGCTATCGCTCCACCCCTGGTGCCTCGGCATGGGATCGGGCGTCGCGACAGACTCCTCTATAGGGGAGTGCAGGGGACCGCTGGGGGACGCATCAGGGATGTCGGCAGGTGTAAGTGGTCCGGACTGTGTGAAACGGCTCGGCTGAGTGAGTGGCCCTGAAGATGTGTATGAGTGCGACTGCAATGGACCTGTGCCATTCCCGTTCTGGGTAACCGGCCCGGTCTGTGGGGGCTCGGCCATATCGGGAGAGAGCGGCCCAGTGTTGGGCTGGCTTAGAGAGCTTAGCGGACCACTATTTCGCTGGGTGAGGGGACCGGTGCCTCCAGGAGCCATCACCCCGGCCCAAGTCAAAGGCCCGGTATTTCGCTGAGTGAGAGGGCCTGTTTGTACTGGAGGTGCAGCTTGCGACGTTCCAGCCTGGGCGAGAGAGCGTAATCGAGTAAGAGGGCCGGTCTGCGGGAGAGGCCCCGATTGGGCAAATGGCCCTGTTTGTCGGAGTGGACCTGACTGGCTGAGAGGCCCGGATGACGTTCGCCCATCCACGAGGGGTCCGCTCTGGCGCAACGGTCCAGACTGGGGGGGAGTCGCCGAGCCTGCGAACGGCGAGGGTTCCGCCTGCATCTGGGCCATAGAGATAGGGCCTGAGGAGGTAGCATCCTGTGCTACGTGCTGCAACGGGCCTGTCTGTGGCTGCAATGGACGGAGCGGTCCGGTACTCGTAACCCTGGGGACTTCCGTGCCCATGAAAGGGGTCTGAATTGCGTCATTACCTGCGTCAGCCTCATCCTTGACCGGTGAAACTTCCACAGCAGCTACGCCCGCTAGAGGTCCGGAGCGGGATAGATCGATACCTACCCCCTGGCCCCCATCGAACATGAACGATTCAAACTCGATGTCGTCGGCGTTGAAGCGCCCCGTGGGGGTCTCTCCAAGCGCCGAATCGGTCTCGTAATTATCGTTCTGATACCACTGGCGACTCTCCTGAGCCATATCCATTACCTCCTACGGGCTACGGGCAATTGACGAATTACGCTTCTGCCTCGCTAACGTCACCAACGCCGGTGCTGATCAGGTCATAGTGCTTCAAGAGCACCTGTACACGCTCAGGCGTGGGTGGGTTGTCCCTCGTTTGCAGGTATATTTCCAGGGCCTGCTTGGGACTCATCTGCTCCACCACCTTATCGCCCAATTTCAGGCGGTGGGGCCTTGTCGAATTGACGGCTACTGTCATATATGACGGCTTATGCGAGTTGAGGGCCTGGCGTATGTCGTCCTGGCGCAGGTCTCGCACATGCTCCGGGGTGGTCTCGATGACGAGTCGCACGACGCTCTCGCGTATGTCTGCGGCGCGCTCTTCGATACGCCGCAGCACTTCTTCGGTTGGGAAGTCGATGTCGGCGTTGGCCGTTATAGTAAGGAAGCGGCGGGCATCTACCTGGTGGAAATGGTGGCGCACCTCGCGCACTCCGCCCTTTTCAGACTCGTCTATCTCCACCGAGACGAAGCCTTTCTTGTCTTTCTCCTCGCCGAAGTCTATGCGCTCCATCGAGCCTGGGTAGACTATGGCAGGACGCTGCTGGGTGAGCACCTGGTATTTATGGATGTGGCCCATAGCCACGTAGTCGAAGCGCTTGTCCGCCAGCACCGTCTTGGGGATAACCACGTCTTGCCCCAGCATGATGTTCTTCTCGGAGGAGAGGACTGCGCCCGCTACCGATGCGTGCGCGGTCAGTACCGCCGGGAGGGAGGGGTCAAGCTCACCCGCCGACTTGTCTATGAAATTCTCTATAAGCTCCAGCGCGGCGCGGTTGAGAGCGTCGGGGTCGAGGTTGCGGTGCTCGCTGTTGGTGAGGAGATATGAGCGCGAAATCCAGGGCACTGCTACTATCTGCACCTTGCCTGCTTTTGTGTCGATGATATGCAGGCCGGGCTTCTTGGCAACCGTTACCTGGGGGACGGCGAGGGTCGAGTAGATTTCCACGGTGTTAGCCCGTTGCAAGGCGTTAGGCACGTCATGGTTGCCCACCAGAATAAAGGTAGGCAGCCCGGCGGAGGATAGCTTGTGTATGCACTTTGCGAACTCGCGCTGCACGGTGGGAGTAGGGTCGCGGTTCTTGAATATGTCCCCGGCGATGAGGACCAGATGAACGTCATTGTGCAAAGCCCAGTCAAGGGCTTCGTTGAGCGTCTTTAGGAAGTCACCCAGGCGCGAGGAGAGGCCCGTGGCCGGGTCGATACGGCCATAGTTCTCCATACCCAGGTGTATGTCTGCCAGGTGTAAGATACGTAAGGTTGGCAAGGGTCTCTCCGATTAGTAATTATGGGCGGTGAAACGTGAAACGTGATAATTCGTCTATCGTCTATCGTCTACTGTCGTCTATCGTCTATCGTCTACTGTCGTCTATCGTCTATCGTCTATCGTCTATCGTCTATCGTCTACTGTCGTCCGTCGTCCGTCGTCCGTCGTCCGTCGTCCGTCGTCCGTCGTCCGCAGCTCCATCCGCGCATGTGGACATAATGTCCCTGTTAGCGAGTATAGCAGTCGGATTCTGGGGTGTCAAGCGGCTGTTATGGTACAATTGGCATACCTATTAGTACCCATTAGGGGGTGTGTCATGCGTAAAAGGTGAAGTAATTAGTACTTTTCACGACTCTTTACTCTCCAGATACGCTCCTGGGAACTTTACACCTTTGCGGTAAATCCTGCATAATCTTTGCGCTTTTGATTTTACAGCATCCAAAATCCACAATGGAGGCGATATGGCTCATACAATTACCCTTATCCCCGGCGATGGCATCGGACCTGAGATATCGGAGGCGACGCGGCGCGTCATTGACGCCACAGGCGTTTCCATCGATTGGGACGTGATGGAGGCGGGCGAGTCGGCTATACGCTCCGGCGGCAACCCGCTGCCCCAGGAGGTAATAGACTCGGTCAAGAGGAACAAGGTTGCCATCAAGGGGCCTATAACTACGCCTGTAGGCAAGGGATTCAGGTCGGTGAACGTCGGGCTGCGCAAGGCGCTCGACCTGTACGCCAACGTGCGCCCGTGCAAGACGCGCAAGGGCGTGCGCTCGCGCTACGAGGATATTGACCTGGTGGTGGTGCGCGAGAATACGGAGGACCTGTACGCCGGCATCGAGTTTATGCAAGGCTCCGCCGAAGCGAACGAGCTTATCGAGTGGATAGCGGAGAAGCACGGCGCGAAGATACGGCCCGACTCGGCTATCTCGATCAAGCCTATCTCTATATCGGGAAGCAGGCGCATAGTGGAGTTCGCTTTCAAGTACGCGGAGGAGAACGGGCGCAAGAAGGTGAGCGCGGTCCACAAGGCCAACATCATGAAGGCCACCGACGGCCTATACCTGCACACCGCCGAGGAGGTCGCCAGGGAGCACCCCAACATGCCGTTCGAGAATGTAATAGTAGACAATATGTGCATGCAGCTTGTCCAGAAGCCCGACCTGTACGACCTGTTGGTGCTGCCGAACCTGTACGGCGATATCGTGTCGGACCTGTGCGCGGGACTGGTAGGCGGCCTGGGTGTCGCCCCTGGTGCGAATATAGGCGAGGAAGTGGCTTTGTTCGAGCCTATACATGGCAGCGCGCCCAAGTACGCGGGCCAGAACAAGGTCAACCCTATGGCGATGATGTATTCAGGGGTCATGATGCTCAACTGGATAGGGGAGCGCGAAGCCGCCGACCACCTTGAGCGCCTCTTGGATGAGACTATAGCCGAAGGGGTAGACGTAACCTACGACCTCAAGCAGCGCCGCGACGACCCGACTGCCAAGAGCACATCGGAAGTGGCGGACGCGTTGGTTAGGAAGTTACAAGGGTAATTGCCGGGAATATTCAATTATGGAGAGGCGTTGTAGGGGCGTGCCAGCGGCACGCCCCTACGGGTTGTACGCTCAGAGAGTGTGTAACAACGAATGTACGACGAATGTCATTCCGAACCGAAGTGAGGAATCTCCGAGCTTGTCAGGTGGATAGAGCTTTAGATTCCTCACTGCGTTCGGAATGACAGGGAAAATGGTGCTTCGTTATGGCAGGTTCCTCTACCTTCGTCATAGTATTAAACATGCTATTAGCTTCGCCTTGCCCACTCACAATTCTCATGCTATAATAGCCGCCATTCATGCAGTACGCTCTGCTCCACGTGGGCTATTTGATTCATTATGATGGCTAACAGGAGGTAAGGAATGCACGGTCGTATGAAACTCTCGGCATGGCTATTGGCGTTGGCATTTGGATTCCTGGGTTTCTCAGGCATGGCGCGCAGTGCGTCGGCACAAGCTGGTGAGGCGGAGCGTGTGGTGCGGGCCTTCGTGGACGCGATCAATGCGGGTGATGCTGATGCCATGCGCGCTTTGGTGGCCCCCGGCACAACCTTCAAATGGAATGGAGACACTTCCTTTAACTCTCCTTACGAGTCAGAAGCGACCCTGGATGACTTCATTGCTTCCGTTGAAGGGGTCACTGTCACCATAGACAGCCTCAAGAATGTAGATGCCAGCACCGTAGAGATGGAGGTAACTCTCTCTGGCGACCCTGTCCCACCCCTGGCTCACCCCTACATGGTTGTCATCCGAAGCATGGTCAAAGATGGGCTGATAACCAGCTTCGAGGAGCGTCTCTCCGAGCAGACCGCAGAGGACCTGATATCGGAGTCCCCCACAGCCGGCATGCCAACCACAGGCACGAGCAACATGGACCTTCTGGCATTGGGTTTCGCGTTGGGACTGCTCTCCCTCACGGCGGGCTTACTGGCTCGGCGTGCTTATTCTCCCCGGTAGCAAATATATAGAGGTTGAAAATACCCATAAATCGCTAGCAGCGATTTATGGGTATTTTCAATGAGGATTAATGAGAGACAACAGCCTAACGCTTAGTGAAATAAATAACCTGGGCCGTGAGGAGTTCACGGCAGCACTAGGCTCCATCTTCGAGGGGCCGCCCTGGATAGCGGCGGAGGCGTGGCACGCCCGGCCCTTCAGGAGCGTTGAGGAGATGCACGCCGCCATGTGTGCTGTCATGTACGGCGCGCCCCAGGAGCAGCAGGTGGCTCTCATAGCGGCGCACCCTGACCTCGTAGGCAAGGCAGCCCTCGCAGGCACGCTCACCCCCGAATCGACACGAGAGCAGGCGGCAGCGGGCCTCGACCACCTCACCCCTGCCCAGGTCACCGAGCTGAACAGGCTGAACGCTGCCTACCGTGAGAAGTACGGCTTCCCATTCGTCGTCTGTGCGAGGGAGAACAAGCTAGGCACGATACTGTCAGGCTTCGACACCCGCCTCAACAACACCCGCGACGAGGAAATCCGCACCGCTCTAGATGAAATCGCCAAGATAGCGTGGCTGCGCCTCAACGACCTAGTCTAAAGTTCAAGGTTCAAAGTTCAAAGTTCAAGGTTGATGATCAGCTTTAAACTTTGAACTTTGAACCTTGAACTTTGAACTTATTTCAGCACGAAGTCGTTCGTGAACATCTCCTCGAGGTTGCCTTTGCGGGGGATGATGCCTGCTTCTAACAGGAAGTCCTGGGTGGATGTCCAGACGGCGGGGTCGGTCCAGCCGAGGGGTTGCGCGGCGGCGGGGTCGCCCGCTTTGGGCTGCATTAGCTTGACCGTCTCCTGGAGGACCTGTAGCTGGAGGTCGCGGTTATCGCCCGTTATCTCCGGCACCTGCTTCAGCGCGTCCTCGAAGGCGGCTTTGGGGTCGTCTATCGTGTCCTTGATGCCTTTGAGAGTGGCGCGCACCACTTTGCGCACCAGCTCAGGGTTCTCTTTGAGGGTCTTGTCATTGGTGGCGAGGCCGTTTGAGGCCAGCTTCACGTAGTCCGACACGAGCAGAGTGCTGACCGACATATTCTGGCTGCGTAGCTGCACCGGCTCGTTGGCGGCGTAGACCATCGCAACGTCCACCTGCCCTGTTGAGAGGCTTGCGACCTGGGTGAACTCGATACTCTTCATGTTGATGTCACTCTGCGCCAACCCGCCCGCCTTGAGGAGGGCTAGCAGACCCGTGTAATTCGCGCCGAACGGGCCGGGCACGCCCACCGTGCGCCCTTTCAGGTCGGCGGGACTCTTGAGCATGGGACCTTTGCCTTCTACCGAGGCCGCCGCGACGGGGTATTGCCTGTACCATGTCATCACGTACACCACCGGGATGCCTTGCACACGCGCCGGTATGATCTCATCCCCGGACGCCGCCGCAAAGTTGACCCCCTCGTCGCCCGCGCCGAGCAGCCTTATCAGGTCGGGCACGATGCCGTGCTTGAACGTCACCTCTAGCCCTTCATCCCGATAGTAACCTCTATTGAGTGCCACATAATAGGGCGCGAACTGCACGTTCGGTATGTAGCCGAGGGAGATGGTGATTTTAGTTAGCGGACCCATCGTGGGCGTTTGCGATACAGGTGTTGGCGGTACCGGTTCGGTGCCACACGCGCTCAGCACCGGCAGCATCGTGAGTGCAAATACGATGTATATAGCTAATCCCTTCATTCCTGTTTCTCCTGGTAGTCCTAATCTGAATCGATAAGTACCTTCTCCAGCACCGTCACGAGCGCATAAAGGAGCATTGTGAGGAGGGCGAGAGAGACGAGGCCGACAAACATGAGGCTGATGTCGAAGGTCCCACGGCCAAATGCCAGCAGGAAACCGAGGCCCGAGTTTGCGGAGATAAGCTCGCCCACCACCGCGCCCGTTATGGATAGCGTAACTCCCAGCTTGATGCCGCCCAGCAGCGCCCGCAGGCTCAGGGGCAGCTCCACGTACCAGATGGTCTGCCAGAAATTCGCGCCCGATATGCGGGCCACTTCAAGCATCGAGCGGTCAATGTTGCGGAGACCCACGATTGTATTGACGAGTAAGGGGAGGAAGACAATCAATGTCACCACTATGATGTTGCGCATCAGGTCGTCCTTGAACCAGATAACCAGGAAGGGCGCGAGCGCTACCACGGGTAGCCCCTGGCTGACGCCGATGTAAGGGGTGATCAGCTTCTCCAGGAGGCGAGAGTGTGCTATGGGGTAGCCTAGGCCAACTCCGACCACGAGTGCCAGCAGGAAGCCCAGGCCCGCCTCGAGGAAGGTGGTCCAGAAGTGGCCTATGAGAGAGCCGCTCAGGATCATTTCCCATGCCCTCTCTGCTACCAGCGGAGGGGTTGGGAGGATATAAGGTGGGTAGTTGCCCAGCACCGCGAGTAGCCACCACCCTCCTACCAGGACGCCCAGGGTGAGGAGGCCGAACCCGATTTTGGCGAGTAGCTGTCCCCAGTCTGTGCGTCTAGCGTCGTCTAGTGCCGGGTTGTTGAGCATATCCAGGTCGCTCATCGAGGATACGGCTTGCTCCCCAGCTTGAGGTGCGTGCTGATTGGTTAGTGCGCCTATTGTGTTGCGTCTGTGTATGGCGGCGTTGGTTGTTCGTGTGTCGGTGTTCATATATAGCAAAAGACCCTGGCGGCTAGCAGCTACCAGGGGTCCATACATAATCCATGCGCGGCACCAATCGCACGGCGCACGCTCCGGGCCACCCATCGAGGGGGACGCGGCGACGTGGCGGCCTTGCGATACGGCACAACGTGGGACTTTCTTCCATCCGGACTGTAACCGTCGGCCCCGGCGTGTCACCGGGTCATGCCTTGCGGCTCGCGGGCTTGGCTGGATAGCCATACCGCCGATCGGGAATTTCACCCTGCCCTGAAAGTCTGCTTCTCAGCTATTTGGTTGTACGTTAAGTATATGCCAACGATCTTGTAGCGTCAAGCTTCGTCATGCGCTTCACAAGATGTAGTCATTCTCCCGTAGGGGCAGGTCCCCGTGCCTGCCCTGCCATGAGGACTTGCACTGTGGTAGACAGGGCAGGCACGGGGACCTGCCCCTACACAGATATTCTCGTATTCTCGTATTCTCGGCTAAATTTTTGTGCCCCTGAGGTCGTGACCACGGCGCTATTGGATATGCTTACCTGCATTAGCTCTCGGACGCCGGAGGGTGACTTTTCTGCCCGTAGCTCGCGATTTCAAGCGTAGGGTAGTGGAGTCGTGTGCTGGAGTGATGCCGGGATGGAGGTTGCTTTGATGCTTACGGCGAGTATTGCGGCTGAGGAAGCTAACGCCCACGAAGAGGGTGCCGAGACTGCCTCCAGTCAGGAGAAGGCTCAAGCCCACCGTATAGTCCTGCGGGGGAGGCAAGGGTGCGCGAGGGGTATGTACTTCAGCAGAAATGGCGGTAGACCTTGCACTCGCTACTATCTCACGTCTCTTATTTGCCCGATCTTCATCTGTCGCAGTAAGGATAACGGTGCTGATAATTTGGCCCGTGCTTATGGAGAAGACGTGTTTTTCCAGGTTCTGCGTCTCTAACGTTAGCAACCCTTGCCTGTCATCGAATGAATAGTCCAGCAGCCAGTGGTAATGACTGACCGAGTGGGGCAGGTACTCAGGATACGATACTAAATCTTTCACCGCGTACATCTTTATCGGACGGCCATCCTCGTAGAAGGCCAGCGCTAATTCGCCGTAGGTACCGGACTTCCAGGGCCACTCTCCCCATACGATCAGGTGCCGTCCATCGGACGAGAGGGTAATCCTGGCCCGCCACGAAATATAGCCCATCTCCCATAACGGGATGTTAGAACCGTCGTTCCTGTAGAGACCTGAGGCCTGATACTTCAGGAGGAGTCTGTTCTGCTCTTCCGTCCCAGGCGAAACATTCTCGGCGGGTGGTGTATATACTCCATCCAACATAACCAGCACGTATTGGCCGTCGGGGCTGACCACCTTGTAAGAGCCACTCCAGCCTGGGGGTGGGGTGATGGTAGAGTCTGCAAGCGTTATCTGAGGAAACGCTATCAGCGCGAGAATAACTAGAATAGGAAAGACCCATTTCTTCATAGCAAGTCACAGCTTTATAGTGCGCTTAAATAGATCCGTTCCTGAGTAGGATTATTATAGCATTTGAAAAGTTATGCCGCTATCTCTTTGTCAAAACCTAACCTCATATAGCCTCCTCTTAAGATGTGAGGTTAGGTTCTAACAAGAATGGAGCTTCTATTGCTGGGTGAATCTGCTCTGCACATAGACTTCTCTTAACATGTGCAGTTCAGTTCGTGGCTCCCTTCGTTATCCTTACCTCTAGAGCGTATTTACGAACGAATGTAAAAAGGAGTGTCATTCCGAACGAAGTGAGGAATCTCCGAGCTTGCCAGGTAGACGCATCTCTTGATTTCTCACCCTGATCGGAATGACACTCCTTTTACCTTCGTTGTTGCACACCATCTAAAGCGCTACCCACACGTCCAAGCCTGGAGATTCCTCACTTCGTTCGGAATGACAGGGAGAGATGTGCTTCGTTATGTGAGAGTTATAGCTCCTCCTCACTTTTTAATGAGGCGCTGCTCTGAATGCTTATAGTCGGATGTTGATAATGAGCGTAAGGAGAGGAAATGTATCTCTAAGGGTATGGTGTAGATAGGGCTGTGCTTGACACCCGGCGACTCCCTCTGCTATCCTCAGAGCGAGATTATGCGGAGAATATATGCCTGATAATAAAACCAATAGCAAGCGCGGAACCCACCCGCTTGAAGGGCCGGTGACGGCACCCTCTACACTGAGTGGCGAGCAGACGACCCTGCTGGAGATAGGTATACTGACCCTGGGCAAGCCTACCCTCTCTATGGCCTTGTCCTCTCTCTTGCTGCAAGACGAGCCGCGCATCCGTATCCACATCGTGGACACCGCCGATGCGCCTATCATCAACCGCCCGGAGGTCCAGAGCGTGTTGCGCCTGGCAGCCGACAGGGAGATCACCTGCTCATACGAGCATCTACACGACGATAAGCGCGCCTTCAGCCTGGGTAGACTCGCCTTGCTTGAGACGCTCAAGGGGCCTAACATCTGCTTTATGGACGATGACATAGTTATGCCCTCCCAGGCGTTAACACTTATGCTTGATTTCATTAGGGAGCACCCCAACTATGGCTGGCTGGCTCCTTACTGCAAGAACGTAACGACTGTACGCACCGCTCTGGCCGGGAGGCCACATTATTCGCCAGGTGGGGTATTCCGGCAGGACAAGCTCGTGCGCAACATCCTCCTGGAATATTATGAGAGCACCGTAGACGTGCTGGACAGGCAAAGGACCGCGAGCAAAGTGTGGGAGATAGCCTTCCTTACCGAGCTTTTCCCATTACTGGATCGCCCCACCCACGTCCAGGATGACAACGTGATATTCCACCTTGACTTCCATGAGCGCCCCAACTGGGACCTCCTGCAAGAAGACCTGGTGCGCAAGAGCCGCCGCAAAGCCGAGGAGCTTATAAAGAAGTACAGTGGTGTGATGCGTGAATAAGAGGCTGGTCTTTCTTCTCATAGGGATAGTTATCAGCGTGGTGTCGCTGTACTTTGCATTTAAGGACTTCGACCTGGGGCAGGTGTGGGATGCTATCGGTCGCGTGCGTCTTGAGTTCTTCCTCCTCCTCATCGTGCCATACGTGGGCACCTTTATGACGAAGGTGTGGCGCTGGAGGGTAATGTTCCACCCTGACGAGCAGCGCGTAAGCCACTCTCTCCTATTCAGCGCGCTGATGATCTCTTACATACCTCTGCCTTTCAGAGCGGGAGAGGTGGCGCGGGGGGTGGTGGCAAGCACGCGCTCTGGCATACCTGCTCCACGTGTCTTCTCTACCATCGTGGTAGAGAAGGTGCTGGACATACTTACCCTCCTCCTCTTCCTGGGCATAAGTCTGCCGTTTGTGGGCCTGCCGCGAGAGCTTCAAGGCCCGGCTATCCTCCTGGGTGGGGTCGTGCTGGTGATGACGCTGGTCATCCTGGCGTTGGTGTTGAAACCTAGCCTGGCGCGCAAGGTGATACATGCTGTAGCGGCGCGCCTGCCCGCACGGCTCGGCCCGCGCATCGAGACGGCGGGCGACCAGGTGTTGCAGGGACTCGCCCCCCTCTCCAATCCACCCATCGCGCTCCGGTTGGGCCTGTGGTCGCTGGCGACCTGGGGTGTGAACATCGTCACGGTCTACCTGATGATGCTGGCGTTCAACCTTACCGTCACCCCGATGGCGGCGGCGGTGCTCGTGGTGGTGACGAACCTGAGCATGGCGATACCCTCCGCGCCCGGCTACGTCGGACCGTTTGAGTTTGCGGTAGTGTCGGTGCTGGGCCTGTTGAATGTACCTACAGTGCAGGCGCAGACCTTCGCGCTCATATATCATTTTGTAGGGTTGGTGCCCGTAGCCTTGCTGGGAGTTATAGCTGCCATACAGCAGGGGGTCAGTATGGCGGCGTTTCGGGGTGTGGAGGCTGATGGGGGTCAGGGATCAGGGGTCGGGGGTCGGGAGGTAGTAGACAATTCGACTTCAGCTAGGATTCCACACTCC
>DATEOC010000010.1:0-18687 GCA_035274425.1 Chloroflexia bacterium | reverse complement strand
ATCAGATGTGTTACCTATCTCCCCGTACACCTGTTACCTATCTCTATCTGCTATACACACGTGGGGAGGGGTTGGGGTGGGGCAGTGGGACGGTTGTAAACATAAGGCAGGCACGAATATTAAATTCGGGATGTCTCATGTTTGATGAGGAAAAGCAAAGAATAGTGGCTGTTACTGCACCAAGTAACTCAATGGAAGAAGAGCCGGAATACCCACAGCGATAGGCACTGCCATAACAAAATCAGCGCCAGCAACCACAGGAATAGGTCATAGATGCGCGAGCACCGGTCTTTCAGGGCGAGCAGCCATAGCGCCGCTACCACCGAGACGGCAGGTAAGGCGAACCAGAACTCCTTGAGCGCCTGGTCTACCCAGAAGTCGGCAAGAGTGAACAACGGGAAGGTAAGTAGCCATGCACCTAACCATACCCTCTGCCATTGTGTAGGGGCATGGCGCGCCATGCCCCTACCGACCTGTGCACCACGAGCCTGCGTCCGGAACACCCACAAAGTACCCGCTATACCAATCGCATAGATCAGCGCGAGATAGTATGACTGCATGGCACGGGCCAGGTGGCTTGTCAGGAAGCCCCAGATTGTGGGACGCAGGGTAGTCAGTGACCCCTGGGTTTCGATAGCCTGCCCAAAGGTGGGGAGCGTATCGCCCAGGATGCGCCCTATGTACTGCCCGTAGTAAATGAGGAGAGCCAACCCCGTCGAGGACACCAACGAGAGCAATAGGGCAGCCCACCTCCTCCTCTCATCACGGGCGAACAACCAACCAAACACAATTACCATACCAACGAAGAGGCCCATATATACGGCGGTCACGGTGTAGGAGAGCATCGTGAGGGTTAGCAGGGCGGTAGACACACCCCATACGATAGGCCGGGTGAGCCGTTGCCAGTACAGGGTGACGACTGCCACCCACAGCGTCACGAGCCATAGCGACAACTGGGTAGGCCAGTTGCCCCACTGTTGCAGCAAAAACGTGGCAGGTATCAACGAGTAGAATGTCGCCGCGCCCAGGGCCACGCGGGCGCTATGCCTGCGGGCTAAGAACCTACCGCCAAGCCCCAGCCCTATCAGGAACACCAGGGCAATCTTGAGCGCATCCAGGGTCGCCATCACGGTGGGGACAGAGATAGTGGTGGAGATGGGTAGCCATGCGAAGGGCGCAGCCACTACGTAAAAGAAAGGCGAATAAGGTATAAAGGTGCGCGCCTGTCCCCACTCGTTCTCAGGCATGACCGACAACGCCAGGCTCTCGCCGAAGTACTGCTCCCACGGCTTCCCCTCGGCCATGAAGCCTATGTAGCGCAGGTGGAACTCGGCGTCAATGATGAAGCTGTTAGGGTGCAATAACCCCCCGACCTTGAGCGCCACCGCTGCCATGATGAGACCACGAACCCCCAGCCACGCCCATTCAGGTAGGGCGCGCGTGCTCACCCACCCGGCTGACCGCGCTACCCGTCGCACCAGCCACTCCGCGACAAAGCCCACCAATAAGGCAAGGAGCAAAGTAACTGCCAGACGAGTAGTAAAGATCGTCAGCATCAAGCGCTGCACAGCCAGTATAGATGCACACCCAAGCAGAAAGAGCATGACCAGGAGCGATGCTCCAATAGTCGATACCCGCACCGACTGCAACATCCAATAAAGTAGGAGGGCGCACACGACGAGCCAGAAAAGCTGGCTGACAGGCGGCAAGGTCGCAGCAAAGGGCATCTCCACGCGAGCGGAGTCTACCAGGAAACCGAGGTCGCGCTTATCTCCGGGAGGGCGGAAGGTTGGGGAGAGGAAGTCTACACGCACGTCGCCGGAGAGGTCCACCCATTCCGGTTGTACATCTATCGTGTAGAGCGCACTTTCCGAATTGAGAGCTAACCACCCTGCGGAGTGCCCATTCACCGAAACTGCTACTTCAACGGGGCGCGCCTCCGAATCTCGCCCGCTTCCGGCTTGAAGCTTCACAGTTGCGGGAGCGATAGGCATGCCCACGCCGCGAAAGCGAATGGTGCTATAGTCAGTACTCCACCTGAACGTAGTCTGCCCCGTCTCCTCGCGGTCATGGAACCTACGCAGGTGGGGCGCGTCAAAGTCGCCGCCGATGTCCAGCTGAGCAGGCCGCTGGTACGCGACCGTTATCGCCATCAACCCGATCAGCAGCGCCAACCAGAGGGGGAATTTTGAGTTTTGAGTTTTGAGTTTTGAGTTGGTCACTGATTATGGAATAGCAGGCGGAACACCCACAATGAAACGCTTTGCCACGCTAAAGTCATCCCAACAAGGACAACCAACGTGCTAAATACCCTCGTGGACTTACCTCTGAACAGGAGAGCGACGAGCCATGCCCCTGCCACTACTGATATAGCGGGGAGGGCAATCCAGAACTGCTTGAGCGCCTGGTCCACCCAGAAGTCAGCCAGGGTGAACAGAGGAAAAGTGAGGAGCCATGCTCCCAGCCATACCTTTTGCCACTGCGTAGGGGCACGGCGTGCGTCGCTACGCTCCGTGCCCCTGCCTGCTTGTCGAGTCGCCAGCGGATTTACGCGATGTCTGAAGAATAACCAAAGCGCGCTGGCGATACCAATCGCATAGATGAGCGCGAGATGATACGACTGCATGGCGCGGGCAAGGTGGCCTGTCAAGAAGTCCCAGAGAGTTGGGCGTAGAGTGGTCAACGATCCCTGGTCTTCGATGGCCTGGCCGAACGTGGGGAGGGTCTCGTTCAGTATCTTACCGACGTACTGCCCGTAATACAACAGCAGCGCCAGACCGCTTGCCGCGACGAGCGATGGCGCCAATGCCACCCAGCGTTTCCTCTCCTCACGGGCAAAGAACCACCCCAGCACGATTATCATCCCCGACAGCAATCCCACGTATACGGCGGTGACTGTATATGAGACCATCGTGAGAGTAAGGAGTAGAGTTGACACCAGGAATATAACGGGGCGGGTGATGCGCTCCCAGAAGAGGCATACCACCGTAGCCCACAGAGTCAGGAGCCACAACGACAATAAGGTAGGCCAGTTACCCCACTGTTGCAGCAGGAACGTAGCAGGTATTAACGAGTAGAACGCCGCCCCTGCAAGCGCGATATGCGCATCCTCTGGCCGTTTGTCTTCGCCTTCCCTTCTATGGAATGCCCTGCCCAATGAGAGAGCTATCAGGAATACCAGGACTGTTTTAAGAGCTTCCAACAGCGCGCTAACGGCGGGCACCGACAACGCGATCGGTATCGGGAGCTTAGCCAGAGGCGAGGCTACCAGGTAGAAGAAGGGCGAGTATGGGATGAAGGTGCGCGCCGAACCCCACTCGTTCTCTGGCATGACGGAGAGGGCCAGACTCTCACCGAAGTATTGGTCCCAGGGCCTCCCCTCGGCCATGAAGGTCACGCGCTTGAGGTGGAAGGGCGCATCGATGATGAAGGCGCTGGGGTAAATCACCCCCGCCAGCTTGAGAGCTACCGAAATAGCAAGCAGACCGCGCAACCCCGCCCACGCCCACTCCGGCACCACGTATTTACCACGCCAACCAGCCCAGCGCGTAAGCCACCTAGTTATCGTCTCTACTACCAAAGCAACCAGCAGCGCAAGTGCAAGGACGACCGCCAACCTGGTCGTGAAGATAGTCAGCAGCAGGCGGTGGACGGCTATTATTCCTGAGCAGCCTATCAGAAATAGGGCAGTGATTAGACCGGACCCGCGTGCAGTGAGCCATGAAGAACGCAGTATCCAGTAAAGGAAGAAAGCGCACAGTAACAACCACCCCATCTGCGTCAGCGATGGCGCCGTTACCCCACCAGGCAAGTCCACCCGTACGAAATCGGCGGTGAATCCCCGGTCGTCTCCACCCTCGGTAAAGGTAGGGCTGCTGAAGTCAAGCCGCACGTCGCCAGATAGGTCTACCCACGCAGGATCAACCATGACTGTGTAGGGTAAGCTCTCACGCGTGAGGGTGAGGGGAGCTTGCGGGCGGCCATTCACCGACAGGGCGACTTCGATTGGGGGTGAGCCGGGGGGACGTCCGCTGCTGAGTTGAAGCGTAAGCTTTACCGGTGCGGAGGGCTTACCCAGGCCGCGAAGCTCGATAGCGCTCTCACCCTGGCTCCAGCGCAAGGTCGTTTTGTTGACATCAGCGGCGCGCTCTGGTCCGTAGAAGCCTGGGGTGCGCACTCCTTCCAGCGTGCCCCCTACATCGGCCAGAAGACTCCTGGGACTCTGATAAGCAAGCGCCAATGCTCCTACGCCTAGCAAAAGCGCAAGCCACAGCGCACGCTCGCGCAACATTCGCCAGGTAAGGGCAAGCCATGCGCTCCATAGCTTCAGCACAGGCGCATCGGGTGTGGGTAGTCTTAGTCGCATTTAGAAGGTTGGGAGAATAAACTGTAGGGGCGCAGCATGCAGCGCCCTGGTCAGCCACATGAATTGCCCTATGTAGCTCTAAACGATCAGGGCGCAGCATGCAGCGCCCCTACAGGTCACTAATTCGTACCGGACAGCGTCCGCCACGCTCTTAACACTTGGCTGTGCGTATCGTTCATATTGCCTGAATTATCTATCACCACGTCGGCTCGCGCAACTTTGTCTGCTTGCGGAGATTGGGCATCTACCCGCATCTCTGCTTCCTGCTGCGAGTAGCCGCGTGTTCGCATCAGGCGCTCTATTTGCTGCTCGCGATGGCAAGTGACTACCCATACTTTATCACACCTGTCAGCCCAGCCCGACTCTATCAGCTTGATGGCGTCAAGCACCACCACAGGCTGTTGCGCCTCCCTTATCCTATCCTCTATGATGCGGCGCACTATGGGGTGCTCGATCTCTTCGAGGCGGCGCAGCCTGGCGGTGTCTGAAAAGACTATCCTGCCGAGGGCACGCCTATCTATCTCTCCATTTTCCCCCAGGATGCTTTCACCAAACTCGGCCACCACAGGCGTGTAGGCAGCCCCATCTTTGCGAAGGATGTCGTGGATGAGCCTATCGGCGTCAATAGTGTACGCGCCTAAAGCCTGTAGCTGCCTCAGCACCGTGCTCTTACCGCAGGCGATATTGCCCGTGAGGCCGATGAGGGTTTTGCCATCATAAGGCATTACGTCGCCGCCCCGACCTCTTCCTCCACCTGCTGCCAGTCGCTGTAAGCCTGGTCGAGATCAGATTCTAGCTGGGTGTACTCTGTGCCGAGCTTGACTATTGCGTCGAGGTCGCGCTTCTCGGTGGCGGCTGTCAAGGCGTCCGACACGGCATTGAGGCGCGCTTCAAGGTCAGAGATACGGTGCTCCGCAGCCTCCCTGCGCTTCAGTAGCTTGGTGCGGTCGCGCTGGGCAGCACGGTCCTGGCGCTGGGCAGATTTGCTCTCCTCGCGGGGGTCGGGCTTCTGCACGGCTACGCTAATCTTAACAGGTTGCGCGACCTCCAGGACCTGCTGCCTGCGCGCCTTCTCCGCAACGTAGTCGGTGTAGTTCCCGTCCCACGTCGCCAGCCTGTCCCCCTCGAACGTCCAGGTCTGCGTCGCCAGGTCGTCTATGAAGGCTCGGTCGTGAGAGACGAAGAGGATTGTGCCGTCGTAATTGGATAGCACGTCGGTCAGCACCTCCTGCGAGTCGAGGTCTAGGTGGTTGGTCGGCTCATCGAGGATGAGGAAATTGGCGTCGGTGAGGGTCAGCTTGGTGAGGGCCACGCGGCTTCTCTCGCCGCCGCTAAGGTCGCTCACCTGCTTGTAGATGTTGTCGCCGGAGAACAGCATCTTCGCGAGGAGGTCGCGGGCCTCCTGCTCAGTCATACTCCGTATCGAGCGTATCTCCTCCAGCACCGAGTTCTCCCCGTTCAGCCCCTCGTGCGCCTGCGCGTAATAGCCAAACTTGACGTTGTGCCCCAACTCTAGATGTCCTGAAAGTGGCGCTAGTTGCCCCATAATCGTCTTGAGCAACGTAGTCTTCCCCACACCGTTCGGGCCGAGGAGGGCCACCCGTTCCCCCCGCTCAATCTCAAGGTCGGGGCAGTAGGCAAGCCTCTTAGGCTCGTTCGATTTTGGATTTTGGATTTTGGATTTTGGATTATTACTGCCTTCTGCATCGTCGTCCGCCGTCCGCCGTCCGTCGTCCGCAGCAGGGTACCCTATCACCAAATCCTCTGCCTCGAAGACGCTGCGGCCTGAACGAATATGCGCTCGCAGGGAGACGCGCAATTCGGTCTTTTCGGTGGGGCGCTCCAGGCGCTCCATGCGGCGCAGGCGCTTCAGGCGGCCAACGGCTTGCTTGGTCTTCTGGCTGTCCATGTACCGCCTGATAAAATACTCCGTGCGCTTGATCATCTCCTGCTCTGCCTCGTATTGGGCCGTGAGCAACTCGTACCTCTCAGCTTTCAGCTCAAGGTATTTATCATAGGGCGCGGGGTAATCTTGCAAGCGGCTGAACGCCTCCTGCATGCCAAGTTCGCGAGGGGTGCGGCCATTGGTGGTCACACGCATGACAGGACGCGTGAACTCCATGTCGAGGGTGCGTTGCGTGACCTTGTTGAGGAAGCGGCGGTCATGCGCCACCGTGAGAAGCGTGCCGCGCCACTGCGTCAGGAAGCTCTCAAGCCACTCGATAGCCTCTATGTCGAGGTGGTTAGTCGGCTCGTCAAGGAGGAGGATGTCGGGGTCGGCAAGGAGGGCGCGCGCCAGCGCCGCACGCGTGCGCTGCCCGCCGCTCATAGTGTTGAGGGACTGCGCGTACTGCTCAGGCTTGAAGCCAAGACCTTGCACTACCTCCTCTATCCGGTGCTCCAGGCTGTACCCGCCCGCCATCTCGAAGCGATGGGTAGCCTCCTGGTATTCCTCCATCAAGCGGTCCCACGCTTCCCCCTGTATAGTCGCCATGCTCGCTTCCAGCTCGCGTAGCTGCTCCTGTAGGGCGCGCACGGGGCCAGTGGCGTCGAGCATGGAATTGTAGAGCGTATCGTCGAGAGCGACGCTCAGGTCGGCCTCAGAGGCGAACGACGATGCCGCCTCCTGCGCGACGTACACGACGCGTGCGCCCCTGGCTTTCACAACCCCACCGGAGGTAGCCCGCTCGCGCCCCGCGATGATTTTGAGCACAGTGGACTTGCCGACCCCGTTCGGCCCCACCAGCGCCACCCGTTCCCCCGCGTTCAGGGTAAAGGTGACGTCGGCAAAGACAGGGTATATATTGAATGATTTGGACAGGTTGGCGACTGTCAGAACTGCTGTAGCCATTGTGATCTGTGACTTATGAACTCTGAATTGCGAAGTAAGATATACGGCATCCCATTTCAACTCCTGAAAGGAGCGCATGGACTATTATAGCAGCCTGATTCGTGGTGGCACAACCTTCTTGAGATGGGAATTAGAGAATAATACAGATGTAGGGAATAGTGAAGGGGCCACTGAACTGCCATCAACCTCCTAAGCTCTTGAGCTTTTTGCCAGAACCGACACAAGGGCTGTCCGTTATACAGATGCCCGCAATTACCAGTAACAGGAGAAACTGTATGTTCAAGTCACCTCTACTATCCGTAAGCCTGGGTGCATTATTGGTGCTTACCACCATAAATTATGGTCCCTTGACTAGAGTTGAGGCGCAGGAGCAAGCTACGGCACGCTTCTTCTTCGAAACGGGACATAGTTTGAGGGGGCGGTTCCTCCAATACTGGCAGCAGAATGGCAACCTCACACAGCAGGGCTACCCTCTCACCGAAGCGGCGCAGGAAGTCTCAGCTATAAACGGAAAAACGTACCTGACGCAGTACTTTGAGCGTGCTGTCTTTGAGTTGCATCCAGAGAATAAGCCGCCCTACGACGTGCTGCTAAGCCACCTCGGCACCATCCTCTACCGCGAGAAGTATCCAAATGGCACGCCTGTCCAGTGGGCTAACGACGCCCCAGGCTCCATACTCCTACCCGAAACGGGCAAGCGACTTGGCAGCTCGTTCCTCAAATATTGGCGGGAATGGGGTGGCCTCCCCCAGTTTGGCTACCCAATCTCTAATGAGTTCCAGGAAAAGAGCGCTTTAGATGGTAAGACTTACCAGGTGCAGTACTTTGAGCGCGCCGTATTTGAGTATCACCCTGAGTACAATGGAGGTGCTTACGAGGTGTTATTGAGCCAGCTCGGACGCTTCCGGCAGGAGGCCACACATAGTTTGGAGCCTCCAAATCTGCCTGGGCCTGCTTTTGGTGATGCCCAGTGCTGCCCTCAAGGAAATGACCAATACATAGTGTGGATGGAAAGCGATGCCCGCCAGGGGAGTACTGAGGTCAACAGCACCTACAACATAATCGGATACGACCTCAAAGCGCGCAAAGCTATAACGGTGACTGAGGCTCCGGGCGACCAGATTGCCCCGGCTATCTCCGGCTCGATGGTTGTTTGGTTTACCGGGAGGGCGAATTGTACGCAGTGTGTGCCTACGGGCGTGTACGCCAAGAATCTCGCGACGGGCAGAGAGTATACGGTAATGGAAGGTGCAGCACCCAACGAAGTCTACCCCGAGTTTTTCTACAGCCCCGCAATCGATGGGATGACCGTAGTATGGATAACATGGGATGGTAAGGTGCAGCGCCTGATGCTCAAGGACCTCGATACAGGTAAGACGCAGGAAATAGCATCAATTCAGGATGGAAATACCAGCCTCAGAATGCCAGCTATCAACGGCGAATACATCGTATGGAGCGAGGTATATATTCCCAAAGGGGGACAACCGATGCGCCCCTCCAGCATCGTGGCATACAGTCGCAAAACGGGTATGAAAAAAGTGGTCGCCGGTAACAACTACGATGCTGCAAATCCATCCGAGCTAGCTGAATACTCGCTCGATGGAAGTCGCCTGGCGTACATCGCTGATGATGGATCACGGCTTTCCATCGCTGACCTGGGGACCGGACAGGTCTCTGGATACCAGATGCGAGGAGTTTATGGGCCTATACTGCGTGGCGACTTCCTTATTTTCCGAACAGAGCCACACTACTACACGAAACAGGTCTACGGCATCAATCTGCTCAACGCGTCACCGCCCCTGCCTCTCTTGGAAGGAGAAGAGTATAAGTCGGGACTGACGGTAGCGGGTGATTGGCTTATATGGGCGCAGGGCGAACCCCCAAAAATAGGTATCAGGTCTATCTATAAGGCGTTCAGCATGGGTTGTGCCGTGATAAGTTGCTGAAATCGGCCGCGGATGCCAACGAAGATGCCGCTTCCTGCATTACGTACACGACGCGCGCCTTTGGCTTTCACAACCCCACCGGAGGTAGCCCGCTCACGCCCCGTGATGATTTTGAGCACGGTAGACTTACCGACACCGTTCGACCCCACAAGCGCCACCCTCTCACCTGCCATTGAGGGTAAAGGTCACGTCAGCGAAGACGGGATATATTGAATGATTTGGACAGGTTGGCGACTGTCAGAACTGTGGTAGACATAGCATTCGTGATATTATATCAAGGTAACTTAACTAGGCACAACTAAGATGCAAGATTCATGAGGAAATCATGCCCAGAATTATATCAGCCACTGAAGCTACAAACCAACTCGGCTCTGTTGTCAACTGGGTGCTGGAAAACCAGGACGAAGTAATCATCGAGAGCAAGGGGGAGCCTACCGTAGTAATAATGCCCTACAGCGAGTATGAGAAGCTCAAGGTTCCAAAAGAGCAACAGCATCGCCAGCGCGAGCAAGCAGTTGAGCGCATGAAGAAGCTACGGGACGAGGTGCGCGCAAGCAATGGCGACATTACAACCGACGAGGAAGCCGATGCCCTTGCCAATCGCTTCGTGAGAGATGTTATCAGCGACATGGTGGAGGAAGGGTACTAGCTACTAGTCGCTATGACTTACCGCCTTCATCGCACCTGGAACACCATACAGGGCAGTCTCTGGTTTATCCCTATCTTGATCGTACTTGGCTCGATAGGGTTAGCTTATCTAGTCTCGTGGCTCGATAGCGAGAAGATTGGGCGCGCTCTTCCTTTCGTGCTTGAGGCGGGGCCGGATGAGGCGCGAGCTATCCTCTCCACAATCGCAGGCTCCATGCTCACGGTAGCCAGCGTGGCATTCTCTTTCACGATAGTGGTGTTCTCCTTCGCCTCTTCCCAGTATTCATCGCGCACGCTGCACCACTTCATGGACGACAACACTAACCAGGTAGTGCTTGGCGCATTGCTCGGCAGCTTCGTCTATTGCCTCCTCATTTTGAGCACCGTGCGCATCACCGATGAAGCATCCGTACCCACGCTGTCAGTGACTATCGCCTTACTCATCGCGCTGATTGATTTGATCCTCTTCATCCTCTATATACACCACGTTGCCGAGTCGATTCAGGCTTATCACATCGTCCGCCGCATCAGGAAGACCACTTTGCCCACCGTGCAGCATATCTTCCCCGCTCATATAGGTCACGATGCGCCCCTATACCCAGGCCAGTCTGTCGAGAGAGAGGGCGTCAATATGCGCGACGTATGCGCGAAAGCGACAGGCTACGTACAGATGGTTGACGGCGACCTCGTGATGGACGTGACTTCCAGGGATGATCTACTGGTGGTGATGAACAAGAGCGTGGGCAGCTTCATCATGAGAGGGGAAACCCTGGCCAGGGTCGGCCCCGCCGAGCGCGTCACCCCTGATGCGATAAGCAAGCTACAGTACAGCTTCGTACTGGGTAACCACCGCACTCTCTTCCAGGACCCACTGTACGGTATCCTGCAACTGTCAGACATCGCGGTGAAAGCCCTCTCCCCAGCCATCAACGATCCCAACACGGCAGTCATGGCGCTGAACCAGCTTGGGGTTATCCTGCGCCTGGTGGCAGGCAAAGAGCTACCCACCCCCGTGCGTTGCGATGAGAAAAGTAAAGTAAGGGTCATCGCAGAAGGTCCAACTTTCAGCAGCATGGTCGCGCAGGCATTTGACCAGGTCAGGCGTTACGGCATGACGGATGCTGCTATCCCTATAAAGATGCTCGATATAATAGGGGAAGTCGCGGAGGAAGTGCAGGAGGAGACCCGTCTTGCGGTCCTCCGAGCACACGCTAAGGCTATCATCGAAGACGCAAACCGAAATATCCACCCGGCTCGTGATCGCGATCTAATAAACGAGAAGATGCGCTCTATCGCAGGCGTGCTCAAGTTAGAACCCAACCTCACATGTTAAGGAATCCTTATGTGAGGTTGGGTTTTCCCTTGCTCCAACCATGCCACTTCTTCAGCTAGCCGCCACGTATATACCTCCGCTACCGCTCGCAACGATGGGTAGTGAGGGTTCGAGCGTTATCACCTGTTCCACAGAGGCGGGCTCGACGGAGCTGACAGTAAGAAGGAATGCGTCAACGATCTCAGGGTCCCATTGGGTGCCGCGTCCCTGGCGTAGAATTGAAGTGGCTCTCTCGACGGACATAGCTTGACGGTAAGGGCGGTCAGAGGTCATGGCATCATAGCTATCCGCCACCGCAATCACCCGCGCTCCAAACGGGATATCAGTACCTTTCTGGCCATGTGGGTAACCTGTACCGTCCCAACTCTCATGGTGGTGCCTGACGATCTCCACTCCCCTCTTGAAGTCTGGATAGCGCATCAGCAAGTCCGCACCCGTCACCGGGTGATTACGCATGATGGCTTCCTCTTCGGGAGTGAGGCGTCCCGGCTTGTTCAGGATGCTGTCGGGCACTCCGAACTTGCCGATGTCATGCACTCGTGCCGCCGCGACTACCAAATCAGCTTCCGGTCCGCTCAATCCCATCTGCCGCAGAATAGCCGCCGATGATTCCGCCACTCGCCTCGAATGGCCCCCCGTATAGGGGTCGCGCAGGTCCACGGCGTCAGCCATCCCCTCCAGCACGAGGCGGGTGCCCGATTGCATCTCGTTCACGCTCTTGAAGGCGAGGTGGACCAGCGCCAGCGGCAACGCCAGCAGACCCAGCGCCCATATCTCCACCGAGGCGGCTAACGCTCCCAGCAACCCCAGCAGATATTGCGACCCTTCGGCCCGCGCTGAGTCTCGCGTGTTGGAGATCATCAACCGGAAGGGGCGCTCGCCACACATAGGTGCGACCACCAGGGGGAATGTCAGGCTATCCCCTGCCCACAGGATGAGAGCTACTATTACGAGTGAGAACCCGGTGCCCCAGCCTAAAATGCCGCCGAAAGTCGCCCCCGCCAGCGCCACGATTATCCATCGCCCGGTGGCGGTCACCACGTCGCTATAGAGGTTCCGGCGCTCGGACCGCACGGACATCTCACTTATCAATATTCCCACCCCAACGACTGACGCGGCCAGAGGCGGGCTTGGTATGAGAGCAGCCGCGAGATATAGCGGGATGGAGGTCATGTCTATCTTCTGGCTGCGACCCAGGTGGAAGGGGAAGTGATAAGTGGCTACCATCACTCCTATGAGAGCCAGGCCCAGAAGTACATCCTTGACCTCTATGTTGTCTAAGCCCAACGTGCCCCATGCGCCTGTGAGGGCGGTTGCCGCGAGCGTGCTCACGGCAACCGCGACGAATGGCTGCGGCCACAGGCGTCTAAGCGACTCTGCCCATGGCCGTGTCGGTGCTTCTACTGTATCCATTTTATGGTCCATACTATGGGGCCAATTGCATGATCAGGTGCTGGCGGTCCATGCCGCTGGCGCTCTCTCTATCGAGGCCTAGAAGCCTCACCACGGTCGTGGTTGCCCTGACGTTTATGTTCCGGGTCGCTGTGTATATTACAACATCGACCGTGTACCTGTTGCCGGGAGCGTCAGCAAGAAATGTCATCCTTTCAACTATGCCGAGCAGCCCATTCGTATAGGCCGTCGTTACTAACCTGGAACCTACCGGCGCGTGAACTATATACTCAATTCGCTGCACGTTCCACACTTCCGTGCCTATATCCGTCAATATGTCTATGACCGTGCCATCATTGAGTACCATGACAGGGTCGCCCCTACAACCGCCACGAGCCGCACGTGTCGTGCCGGGCGCGACTACTGTGCCCAGCAAGGCGATAAACAATACCAGCACAACTATAATGTTGCGGGTTCGACGATGCGTATTTATCATTGTTTTTTATTCTCCTATGAATCGCGATTGTCGCCTTATGTAAGCCCCACGTTATAGTAATGCAATATCTCCAGAGAAGATATAGCACTCTGTGTGTAACTTCCATCTAACACAGGTATTAGATGGAATAGGACTTTTTTCCTACTTCCCTTACCCTGCATTTTGAACTTTGCACTTCTTTTGTGTACAATGACCTGATAGAGTGTCATTCGCAAGCGCAAAACTTCTGACTTCTAGTTTCTATCTTCTAATATCTGATTCCGGAGCAATTCACGTATGCCCAAGCCCGTACTCGCCATCGTTGGGCGGCCCAACGTCGGCAAGTCTTCCTTCTTTAACCGTCTCATCGGCGAGCAGGTAGCCATCGTCGAGGACCAGCCAGGCACCACCCGCGACCGCATTTACGGTGACAGCGAATGGAACGGCGTGGAGTTCGCCGTGATCGATACCGGCGGCATGGTGCTGGGCCACCTCTCAGAGCCTGGCACAGGTCCGCAGGGCGAAGTCACCGAAGAGGATATCATGGTCCGCACGCGAGACCAGGCCGAGACCGCCATCGAAGAGGCGGACGTTATCCTCTTCATGGTAGACGCGAAGACCGGCCTCACCGCCGCCGACAGCGACATCGCCGAGGTACTCCGCAAGTCGGAGAAGCCCGTTATACTTGCCGCCAACAAAGCTGACAGCGAGGAGCGTCGTCAGAACGCCGTAGAGTTCTACGAGCTTGGTCTGGGCGACCCTATCCCCATCTCCTCCAAGCACTCCATCAACACGGGCGACCTACTTGACCAGGTAGTGGCCGCTTTCCCACCAGCTCCCCAGGAAGAGGAAGAAGAGGGAGAAGAGCCACGCATCGCCATCGTCGGGCGGCCTAACGTCGGCAAGTCCCGCCTCCTCAACGCCATATTCGGACAGGAGCGCGTTATCGTCTCCGACACGCCAGGCACCACCCGCGACGCTATAGATACCGAGTTCGACTACACCGAAGGAGAGGGAGAGGAAGCGCGCGCCTATCGCGTCACCCTTATTGATACAGCAGGTATAAGGCGTCGGGGCCGCATAGACCCAGGCATCGAGCGCTACTCGGTGATACGCACCCTGCGGGCTATCCAGCGCGCCGACGTTGTGCTGCTGGTTATAGACGCCACTGAGGGAATAACCGCCCAGGACACGCACATAGCGGGCTACGTGCTGGAAGAGTCGAAGGGTATCGTGCTCGTGGTCAACAAGTGGGACCTGGTAGAGAAGGACTCCAACACCATCTATGAGTACACCGCGCACCTGCGCCAGGAGCTGAACTTCATACCGTACGTGGCGTTCGCCTTCATCTCGGCCAAGTTCGGGCAGCGCGTCAACAAGGTGCTGCCGATGGCCCTCAAGGTCTTTCGAGAGAGGACCAAGCGCGTCTCCACGGGTCAGCTCAACAAGCTGGTGAAAGAGGCGGTCGACGCCCACCCGCCCGCATCAAAGCCGGGCAAGTGGGTCAAGTTCTACTATGCGACCCAGGCCGACATCAGACCCCCCACCTTCGTCTTCTTCACTAACGACGCTGAAGCGGTCCATTTCTCATATAAGCGCTACCTGGAGAACCAGATACGCGGCGCGTTCGGCTTCGAGGGAACGCCTATCAAGCTGATATTCAGGACGCGGCAGCATAACGAGTGATGAATACACCCGGAAGAGACTTTTACAACACGCAAATAGCTATGCTTGAGGCTGGAGACCTCGACGGCCTCATGTCTCAATACCACGAGGATACTGTCCTGGTCGGGTTCGACCTCCTGGTCAGGGGACGTGAAGCTCTCCGCAAGCACATGGAGGGCTATCTTGCGCGCCTCGGCTCCTTCAAGCTCAAATCAACGGACAAATTCACCGAGACCGAGGACTCGATCTTCTTCGAGGCCACCGTCCTGACCGATTTGGGTGAAGCAAGGGTCTATGACGTGTTCATATTGAAGGATGGCAAGGCCACCCACCAGTTTACAGGGTTGATTTCGCTCACACCTCTGTCATCCAGGTAAGAAACAAGACAATTCTTTCCTTTCTACGAAAATGAGCGCCTCCGGCGCTCATTTTCGTAGAAAGGAAAACCCCCTCCCCACTGAGGTAGAATTTGCTGAAAACTGATATTATATGAGTCAGCAACTCATAGAGGAGTTTTCATGTCAGCACCCAGCACCCAGCACCCAACACTTAGCACTCAATGGCAGCCCCTTTCTGCTCCCAACGACCAGCGCAGTCCCGCAACGGAGTGGTGGCTCGCCATACTGGAGCGCGCCCTCATCTCGCGGGCGATGGACGACCTTGAGGTCACGAAGGAGTACCGCCCCAACCCCGACAAGCCGCACGAAGGGAAGCTCAAGTTCCAATTCGGAGCGAAGGGACACGAAATCCCCCAACTCATCGCAGCCGCGCTCCTGAGCCACCCCCATGACGGCGCGACCGTCTACTACCGCTCGCGCCCTCTAATGCTGGGCGTGGGGCTGACGCCATTCGAGGCGTTCGCAAGCAATATGCACAAGCTCGAGGGCGTGTCTGGCGGGCGCGACATCGGTGTGGTCTTCAACCACAAGCAGCCGAACGGCGTTACGGTCCTCCCGGCATCGGGCGACGTGGGCGCGCAGTTCACTCCTGCCGTCGGGTGGGCGCAGGCCGTACAGTACCGCGCCACCGAGCTTGGACAGGAGGAGTACGCGGGTGCCGTCGCACTGGCCCACGCGGGCGACGGCGCTACTTCCACCAACGGCTTCTGGAGCACAATCAACATAGCAGCGCCGCGCCATCTCCCCTACGTGATGCTGATTGAGGACAACCGCTACGCTTTGTCGGTGCCCTGGCGCTACCAGAGCGGCTCCCCATCCATCGTAGACAACCTCCGCAACTTCCAGGACCTCAATATGCAGTCCGTTGAGGGCGGCGACATCCTGGCACTTTATCAGGCCCTATACAGTGCAATCTCAGGAGCGCGGCAGGGAGGCGGCGCGCAGTTAGTCCATGTCAAGGTGCCCCGCCTCACCGGCCACAACTGGCAAGACCCCGCCGCCTACAAGAGCGCCGAGGAGAAACAGGAAGATGCCCGCCGCGACCCCCTCACGCGCCTCATTACGCACCTGCAAGAGGAACATGGCATCCCCGCCGCGCAGATAGATACACTACGCGAGCATGCAACCGAGTTCGCGAAGCAGCAGGCAGAAGCAGCCTGGGAACGTGGCTCCGACCCCCCAGGCGACGACGCCACCACCCACCTATTCTCCCCCCAACCCTCCGCACTCCGCACTCCGCACTCCGCACTCACAGAGGGTCCCCGGTTGACCATGCAGCAGGCCATTAAACAGACTCTTGAGGACGAGATGGCCCATGACAACACCATCCTGGTCTTCGGTGAGGACGTGGGGGCGTTCGGCGGCGTGCATAGAGTGACGGACGGCTTGCAGGCACGCTTCGGTGAGGCACGCTGCTTCGATACCAGCTTGAATGAAGAGGGTATTGTCGGCAGGTCGGTAGGGATGGCGCTCAACGGGCTTAGACCCGTGCCCGAAATCCAGTTCCGCAAGTATGCCGACCCCGCCCATGAGCAGATCACCGACGCGGGAAGCATGAGGTGGCGAACGCATGGGCGCTTCGGAGGGCCAATCGTGCTGCGCATCCCCGTAGGCTACCAGCTCATGGGGGGCGACCCCTGGCACGCGGTGTGTGGGGAGGCTGTATTCGCCCACCTCCCCGGCTGGCAGATAGCCTACCCTTCAAACGCGGCGGACGCGGTGGGCCTCCTGAGGACCGCGCTGAGGGGAGACGACCCTGTAGCTTTCCTTGAGCATCGCCTCCTCTACCGCTACCGTGAAGCCAACCGTCCATATCCCGGAGCAGATTACGAAGTGCCCTTTGGCCAGGCCGCGCAGGTCCGCGAGGGGGATGATGCGCTCATAGTCACCTGGGGCGATACCGTCTACCGCTCTCTTGAGGCAGCGAACGCCGTGGCGCAAAGTACGGGCGCGCAGACCCGCATCCTCGACCTGCGAACTATAGTCCCCTGGGACCATGATGCGGTGATGCAGGCGGTGAAAGATATAGGGCGGGTGCTGGTCGTGCACGAGGACACCATAACGTGCGGCTTCGGCGCGGAGATAGCGGCCCAAATCGCAGACGAAGCCTTCGTCTACCTCGACGCACCGGTGAAGCGCGTTGCGTGCGCCGACGTGCCCTCCCCCACCCATGACAACCTTTTCGAGGCCGTCATGCCCACCGCCCGTAAGATACAGGCAGCGCTGGAGGGACTGGTTAAGTTCTGAGCCTGAATAGGCTACCCTTGTGCTCGCATAGGCAGGCTGGAAGAAAGGAAATGCTATGGAAAACAGATTGATAGAATATGGCGATGGTGTGGCAATAGTGCTGGATAAGTCCGTCATTGATAAATTGGATATCACGTTTGACACGCCACTAGAAGTCTCCACGCATGATGGCGTTCTAGTTATCGCGCCTGTTCATAATGTAGCACGGCGCATTGACATCACAGAGGCTCTAGAATGGGTGAACCAGCACTATGGGCGCGCATTGAAGAGATTGGCGGAATAGCAGCGTGGACGCAACCTTCTTGGACCTTGGAGCTATCCAGGAGATACACGAGAACCAAATCAAGTTGTATGGCGGGAGCATGGGAGTGCGCGACTTAGGGCTCTTGGAGTCTGCTTTAGCGATGCCGAAGGCAACTTTTGGAGGTTATTATCTCCATGAAGACATCTTTGAAATGGCTGCCGCCTATCTTTTTCATCTTGTGCAGAATCACCCCTTTGTTGACGGCAACAAGCGCGTTGGCCTTACGACTGCGCTCACATTTCTCAAGATCAATGGCATAGAGGTAATTGCCGATGAAGATCAAGCCGCAGACTTGGTGCTGTTGGTCGCACAAGGTAAGGCAGATAAAGGGAGTATAGCTGACTTCCTACGGGAAAACACGATACAACGGTAGCCAGGACGCTAGCGCAAAGTCCTAACTACGACTAGTGCCTCGCTAGACCTCTAACGACATGTCGATGAACTAAAAGGGGGAGCTAAGCCCATGACAGACCTGGCGGCGAACGATTATGAGGGTAGCGCGAGCACACTGGAGCAAGGCCAAACCCAGCATGTGCAGGTACGCTCCGGCCTTGCAGGGATGGTGCAGGCCGATGAGGTCTCAATCATGAGTGGCGGTGCGATGGTCGCCGTAGCAGCGCAGGACTTCAAAATCATGTCAGGCGGAGGCTCCCTCATTGTCGCGGGCCATGATATGTCAATAACGTCCGGCGGCGGGTCGCTATTGGTAGCAGGAAATAGCATGAATATCCAAAATGGGGGCGGCGCTGCCATGATTACACCCCACGCCAGCTTGAACCGCAGCTTCGTAGCCTTTCTCCTCTGCGGCAAAGCAGACGTAAGCGAAGGGAGTCGCATCCTCCTGGGCACTCCGCAAGCCGCCGTGTTCGGTGCGGCCCTCGGTCTCGCGATTACCATTGCCGGGCGTTTACTTCGGCATAAGTAGTCACACAGGCAACAATGACATGAGTCATCCCGAATTTTATTTTCGTGCCTGCCTCGTGCTCACGGCTCCCTGCCCCCAACCCCTTCCACCTGTGGAAAGGGCGTTCAAAAATCATAAAAAGCATGGAAATGGGCGGC
>DATEOC010000009.1:0-21446 GCA_035274425.1 Chloroflexia bacterium | reverse complement strand
CCTTCGTCCTTCGTCCTTCGTCCTTCGTCCTTCGTCCTTCGTCCTTCGTCCTTCGTCCTTCGTCCTTCGTCCTTCGTCCTTCGTCCTTCGTCCTTCGTCCTTCGTCCTTCGTCCTTCGTCCTTCGTCCTTCGTCCTTCGTCCGGTCAGTCACTGATACAACCCATATTGCTGCTTCCGGCTTGCTTGACTGGTCTTGGTGCCTACCGTATACTCCTTAAGGTGCGGGCAGGCCCAGTAAGGCCCGCCACCATCTAACAATTATCATAGGATTACCTTATGGTCCAGAATTGCCCGCGTTGCGGCACCCCTAACGTCGCCGGTCATCGTTACTGCTCGAATTGTGGTGCGCGGATGCTTGAGGACGTAAAGCCTGACGCTTCGGACATACCCAACTCGGCCTCTTCAGCGTCTATCCCTCATGTTGCTGCCAGTGAAATGGCGGAGATGCCTGGGAGTCCAGGGGCAGACCTATCGCGGCCCGGTTCGGTGGGTACGCCGGGACGCCCAATGATCTCATCTGCGCGTGTTGAGCTTCCGCCCAACGCGGGAGAGAACGGCGGGCAGGCAACGTTCGTCCCCTACACGAGCGATGTCACAAATAAATTGGAGAAGGAGAAACCAGGTAACTCGTGGCTCAAGCCTACTATTGGCGTGGCCGCGGCGATACTCGCTATCCTTGTAGTTGTGACCATTTATCTTTTACTTGCCAACAACAGTTCCAAGCCTGGTCTCGGAGTCGCAGGCCAGCCCGAAGCACTGGTCTTTCCAAAAGAAGTCCCTTTACCCTGCTCACTACCTGCCGGTGCTACAGCTGAGCAAGAGATAATATACACCGTTTGCCGAAGCAGCGAAGAGCAGGTCAAGGCCTGGCGCGACCTCGACACCGAGGTGCTGAAGAGTTCCCGCACCGGAGGTGATCTTGAGCTTAACATCCGTGAGGTCGAAGAGCTGAGAGCCAAAAACCAGTACAGGGACCCCGTGCTTCACCGCCTCGTCATCGTAGCGATGACGTCTGATGGGGCCACCGCCCAGGTGCAAACGTCCGAAGTCTGGTCCGTGACCACCTACAACAAGGCTGACAAGTCTATAGTAAACCAAAAGAACAAAGCCACTTACGCTGAGACCTACCAGTTGGTCAAGCAAGGCAGCAAATGGTTTGTAGAGAAGGTCGAGTTCAACAACACCGCCGTACCTGGAGACTGAGTTGCAGCTTAGCCCTCCGTTGTGATATAGTATAAAGTCAATTTTTCTCTAAGCAATCTGGGGGTGTGGTTTTGTTTGATGTAAGATTACCGGAAATCACCGCTGATATAGCGGAGGATAACTATGGGCGCTACCGGATCGAGCCTCTACAGCAGGGGTGGGGGACGACCATAGGCGCGAGCTTGAGGCGTATCTTGCTCTCTTCTATTATGGGTGCCGCCGTTACGGGTATCAGGCTGGCCGAGATGCCGGACGATCCAACGGAGATACCTGGGATCGAGGAGGGTCTGATCGACCTCGTTTTGAACGTAAAGCAGATACGGTGTCGCGTGTCCGACGACGCGGCAGCGAGTAGCGACCTGCGCGCCACTCTTCGAGTGGATGGCAGAGCGGCGGGGGAGATAACAGCCGCCGACCTCGAATTGCCGGAGGGTGTCGAGGTCGTGAATCCTGACACATACATCGCCACCGCGACGGGTGGCGGCACTCCGTTCGAGATGGAGCTACTTATCGAGACGGGAAGGGGCTACGGGGCCGCGGAAGCGCGTACCGACCTTCCCGCCGACGTCATTCCTGTCGATGCGATGTATACGCCCGTGCCGCGGGTCAACTACGTCGTTGAGCATACCCGCGTCGGGATGATGACCGACTATGACCGCCTGATGGTCGAGATTTGGACAGATGGCACTATCGAGCCGGAAGATGCCCTCAGCCAGGCGGCCCAGATACTCACTCAATATGCGACGGCAGTCGCCCGCTACGGGCGCGACGTGGACGAGCTTGCCCTGGAAGAGGCCGCGCCCCCTGAGGATGATGGCACCAATCGCCCTATCGAGGTGCTGAACCTCAGCATGAGGACGACCAATGCCCTGCGCCGCGCCAACATCACCACCATCGCGCAGGTGCTGGCGATGAGCGACAACGACCTGCTCCACCTTCGCAACTTCGGCCAGAAGTCGCTGGTCGAGCTAAGAGAAGTCCTCGAAGCGCACGGCTACATCATCCCCAGCGAAGACGATGGCTCCGATGAGGATATGGTAGATGACGAAGACGCTGAGTCGGGCGAAGAGTAAAGAAGAATAAAGAAAGAGCCGAGTCGTCCCAGGCGACTCGGCTCTTTCTTTATTCTTCCAGTACCTTCACTTTGGGCTTCTCGGGGACTTTTCCGAGCAAGAGGGTAGCAGCCAGCATGCATATCCCTGATATGAAGAAGACGCCCCTGAAGGAGCCGGTGGCGTCGGCCAGTAAGCCGGAGAGGAGCGCGCCAACGGGCTGGGCGACCGACCATATCATGCTAGCAAAGCCCATAAACTCGCCTGCGTGTCTTTTGGGTACCAGGTCGGCGAGGAAGGGGATGTGCAGAGCGGTGAGCACGCCGTTCGCCAGGCCCACTACCACCATAACCGGTATCGCCTGGCCCATGTCGCGCACCAATACGCTCATTGTCGCCCCAACCGCGAATAGGGCCAGCCCTGGGCGCAGTAGCCTCCTGTGGCCGAACTTATCGGCCAGGAAACCCGACGCTACCGCCCCCACAGCCGTCGCCGCGATCAATGGCAGCAGTAACGCGAACGACCTCTCCTGAGAGATGCCCAATTCGTCGGTGCCGAAGCGGGTGATGAAGGGAGTAGCAGCCCCTGCGCCCAGCCAGTACACCCCTATCGCCGTTACGTACCAGGCGAGAGGCGGAAAGCCCACGATTGTTCGGACCGTATCTGCCAGGCGGTCTTTCTTGATTTCCACCTTCTCCATCGCTAGTGGAGTCTCTGGCTCTCTCACGCCGAAGGCCACCACCGCCATCGAGAGCGCCACCCCTGCAGCGGTCAGCAGAAAGACCAGCCCTCTATGCTGGTCCCACATCTGGTTAGCTAGGATGCCGACGGTGAGCGCGCCCACCACTCCTGCGAGGGCAGAGAGTCCCCCGGCGCGTCCCCGCTGGCTGTATGGCATGATGTCAGCCAGCAGCGCGATATAAGGCCCAAACGCCACGAACAAGAATACTCCCCCGAGCGTGACCGCCGCTATCATCAGCCAGAATGGGGGTTGGAGGGCCAGCGTCGCTATGCATAATGCCGTGCCCGCGCCACCGGCAAGGAGATACGGGCTGCGCTTCCCCATGCGAGAGCGTGTGCGGTCACTCAGGGAGCCTACAAGCGGCTGTATCAGCCCACCAAATAGGGAGCGCTCATTGGCGAGGAGCGCCACGACAGTTGCGGGAACCGCACTACCCGCCTCGAAAAAGGGGGAGAAAGAGAAGGGCATCGTATAAGCGGTCAGAAAGAGCGGCAGGGCGTTGTTCATCAAGGTGAAGACAAGACCGCCTGCCAACCCGCCGAAGCCGTACAGTATAAGCTGGGACGCGTGCAAAGGCGGAATCGCATCGCCATCCTGGGCATTGTGCGTTGCGTCCGAAGAGGCGTGCGGGAGGTGGCCGTGGAAGTGGGTCACGCCTCAGTATACCACCTCACGTTTCACGCCTACTTGTACTTCCCCCTCAGCCCGTTGAGGCGTATCTTCATCAAGCCTGCCAGGGAGCGGGTGGCGTCCTGGAGGAGGCGTACCTTCGTGCCGGGCTTGTCGTGCCACGTAACAGGCACTTCCTTTATCCGGTAGCCCCGCCGCTGGGCAATGAAGAGCACCTCCGCGTCGAAGCTCCAGTCGTTGAGCCTGGCGCGGGAGAATAGAGCCTGGGCAGCATCGTGGCTGAAGCACTTGAAGCCGCAGGTCACGTCGGATATGCCGCGCGTGGCTAGCCTGTTGGTGAGCCAGGTGAAGACCTTGCCCAGGCTCTCGCGCCACTTGGGTTGGTGGCGGGTGATGTTGGCCCCTTCCATCTTGCGCGAGCCGATGACCACATCGTAGCCAGCATCGAGCCAGCGCCAGAACTTGTCAAGCTCTCCCGGAGGCGTGGCGAGGTCGGCGTCGCAGAAGAGCACCACCTCGCCCTTCGCAGCCAGCATACCGGCCCTCACCGCGCTCCCTTTACCTCTATTGGGCCGCTTTTCGAGCACGCGCACATTCTCGGCGGGTGCGAAGAGCTTGCGCGCCAATGCTGCCGTGCCGTCGGTGGAGCCGTCGTCCACTATCACGAATTCGTGCTTGTAAGGCTGGCCGGAGAAATATGCCAGGAGGGGAGGTATGGTATCGCTTATTCGACTCGTTTCGTTGTACATTGGGATTACAATCGAGAGGCGTAATTCCCCATCCTTCTTGGCCCCCGGCTCTCCATGAGCGAGAGTGTTGTCTTCTATATGTGGACCGCCAGTACCTTGAGCTTCTCCGTTTATCACTCTCGTCAAATGCCTCCTCTAATTCATGTTCACGCGTGCTATGCGGCTTTGGGCAAGATAGCACACTGATTGGGTGGTGTCAAGCCTCGCTGCTATAGGAGAATGGCTATTCGTGATACTTCCGCTCGCCTGCGCGGACCGGCACATGCAGCCAGTTCTCCCTCGGTGCCAGGGGGCAGACCCATCTTGAGTCGTAGGCGCACGACGGATTGTAAGCGTAGTTGAAGTCCAGAATAATAGGCCCGCCAGCGTAGCCCGTTACATCTGTGCCGTCAGAAGCGAGCGCCCCGCCAGGGATGCGGATAAAATCGCTCCCCTTGATCGTATCGAAGAGGTAACGCCCTCCCCCATAACTCTCGTCGGGGCAGGTCAGGTCCCGAAAGGGGAGGAACAATCCACCCCCATACACATCTATCCAGAAGACGGCCAGCTCAACAGCACTATTCGCAAGCGTACATGTTACCTTCGCGGCACGGCGTAAAGGTGTTATCTGCGAATCACCCGTAGCGTATCGGAATTCTTCAGCGTCTTCAACACTCTCCAACAAGGCTTCAACTCGGAAATCAGGGTTATATGGGAAGTAGCGCAGCCCATCGAACTTGAGGCGATCTTCCGGCGTGAAGACGGACTGTGGGTGCGTGGCGAATAGAGCGTCCTTTTTCGCACGGAAGCGTGCGCAAACGGCAGCCCCATCCTCGCCCGCTCTAAGTGCCGTTGCCCGCTCGCGGTACATCTCTACTACACGCAAGCGGTAATCGTACAGGTCAAGCCATGTTGGCAAGGGGGTATTGGCTTCGTCCATAGTGCCTCCTTGTAGATGTGCCTGGGAGTGTTACCTATTGGTTGCCAGCCATTTATCGAAGAACCCTAGAACGCGCTCCTGGTACTCATCTTTGTTGTCGGCGAGCGCGCTGACGTGACCTTTTCCCTGGGCGACCCACAACTCCAGGTTTGGATTGCTTGCACCCGCGCGCTGTAGCTCATAGGCTTCGCTCACCGGTATGAGATTGTCTCCGGTGCTGTGAATGAGCAGCAGCGGGCGGTCTCTTAGTTGAGAAATGGCGCGCTTCGGCTCGTTCTGTAAGAGGTCGAGTCCATACATTAGCTTGCTCATCAGGATCACCCCAGGGTTGAACAGGGGCGCGAGAGGATTCGTCCTCATACCCTCCTGTTCAACTATAGTCATGAGCCTTGCGAAAGCGGAGTCGCTGACGATCGCGCGCATCTCCGGGTGGTCCGGCGCGGCAAGGAGGGCAGTTACCGCGCCCATCGAGTAGCCTATCACCCCGACCTCGGTAACACTCTGCGCCTTGAGGTAAGCAAGCGCGCCCGCAACGTCCCTCGTCTCCCACGAACCGAGCGAAGTGAGTTCGCCTCCCGACTCGCCATGCCCCCGAAAGTCGAAGCTGAATACATCGTACCCGTTCTGTACCAGGGCGCGAGCCACCTCCATGGAAATAAAGTTGTCTTTGGTGCTATTGCTGCCGTGCAGAATCAAAATAGTATGCTTAGCCTGCCCGTCGGGCAGCTCCATGCGCCACCCCTTCAAGGGTATATCGTCGCCTGCGCTCTTGAACTCTACGGCTTCATACTTGAGGCCGTAAAGACTGGGATTTGTCGTGAGTGGTTTTCGTACGGGGTGCACTATTCTGCTAGCTATGTAGCCGGAAACGGCGAGGTATGCGGCTACCAATAGCAAAGCGATGATAGTGATAAGCTTAGCGAGGATGCGTTTCTTCGTGCGTATAAGAGTCATGGCATGAGAGGAGGAAATTAAAATAAGAGCGCACTTCAAAGCTGCGCTGGTATCTGTAGGGGCGGTTCGCGAACCGCCCTCAGTTGAGCAGGTAGTATCCACACCAGGGCGGCTCACGAGCCGCCCCTTCAGGTTATCCTGTCAGCACGTCCGATATGGCATCGGCATCCTTATCCGCTCGTTGTCGAGCGCGCACTGCCGCACCCTCTATCTTCGATCCCTCCTGAGCGCGCAAGAACCATAATTGGCGCAGCTTCATCTCTACCTCTTCGGGTGGTGGGGAGCGCCTGTCTACCTCGACTACCCATCGCGCCATACCGAGTGACGCCATCAACCCCCGCATTTTGCGAGCATATACAAGTGCCAGGGAGGGTACGCCTGCACTTGCCGCGAATATGAGCGCGTGCAGCCTCATGCTCACCAGCAGGTCGGCGGAAGCTATATACGTGGCGATAGCCTGCGGCGTCTGTTCGACCTCGGCCCGCTCGATTTTTTCGGGAGGCACACCTAGTTTATGAGCCTCTCCCTCTACCGCATCCAGCATCGCGTCGTCTCGCCCGGGCCACAAGGGGAGCATCTCGACTGTCGCACCGAACTCCGATACACATACGGCCACGCCACGAGCCAGCGCATGTACGAGCCGCTCTTTGCGCTCAGGTGGCGGCCTCCACCCCACACCGAGACGCTGGCGCACGCTGACCGGCAGGAGATAGTGGAGATTTATACCTGGGTGGTTATCTGAGAGGCTTCGCAGGCAGAAGACTACTTTGGGAGCATTAGCGGAAGCGCTCTTAGTTGGACGAGCGGGGTTGATCAAGAACGCGGGGTCTGTGGTCACTTTGACTTGACTTGCGGGCACTCCGGCCTTGAGAAGCAGCCTCAATGATACCCGGTCCCGCACGCTAAAATAGGTGGCGTTGCGGCAGATGAAGCGCGCCAGGAGCTTCCCCAGCTTCGTCCAGATTGGCTCAACGCCCAACCCCCAGCCGACTACTTTGAGGCCCATCAGTCGCGCCACAGCAACGAAGAGCGCATAAATCGGGAGGTTATATACACTCGTGCCGTCCTGGATCAGCCCTCCTCCGCCCAGCACCAGCGCCCTCGCACCGCGCATCGTCCGCAACGTCTCCAGGCTCAAGTTCCTGCGCGAGCTTGTCACGCTCAATTGCTTTGCGGTCCTCCCTGGATTCGTGGAAAGTACGTGCAGGTCGGTGAAGCCACGCTCTCGCAGCGCACTCACCGTAGCCCCAAGCACCGCCTCGTCGCCTATATTGTCACTGCCATACCAGCCGATGAGGACGACGGACGACGGACGACGGACGACAACTGGCGAATACTGAGCCTCTAAAGGATGGGCTGGAAATAGAAGACGAAAGACGAAAGACGAAAGACGAATTAAATCACGCATCACGCATCACGTTTCACCCTATCGTCCGTCGTCCGTCGTCTGTCGTCCGTCGTCCATCACCGGGCGCTGTGATTGCGTGACCTGCATGAATACCTGCTGGTAGCGGCGCGCTACGATGTCCCACGAGTAGCGGTCCCTCACGAACTCGCGTGCCTGGCGGCCTAGAAGCTGCCGCTTTTCGTCATCTGCCAGCAGGTCGAGTATGGTGGTCGCGAAGGCTTCGCTGTCGAGGGGGTCCAGGAGCGTGCCGTTCTGGCCGGGGACTATCGCCTCCGGTATGCCATCGAGGCGCGAGGCGACAACGTAGCGACCTGCCGCCGCCGCCTCCAGCGCGACGAGGCCGAAGCCCTCGATGTCATTTTGCACAGGTATGTTGGGCATAACGAAGAGATCGGCCAGGTGATATGCCGCCCGCAAGGTGTCGTCATCTACGCGCCCTAGCAGCACTACGTGCTCTTCAAGATGCAGGGACGTTATGCGCGTCTCTATAAGCTCGCGCTGCGGACCTTCCCCGACGATCATGTAGCAGAAGTCCTGACGTTGCGCCAGCATACGGGGCATGACATCGGTGAGGAAGTGCACCACTCCCTTACGCTCGATGAGGCGGCCCACGGTGAGTAGCACCTTGCGCCCGCGAAGCGCCCGCCCCGCAAGGTGCTGGATGTTGCGCATCCCCTGCTGGGTATACTGGTCCCCGAACTCCAGCATATTGACCCCGTTCGGTATGACTACACACAGGTTGGCAGGCACGCCGCGCTTGACGCACTGGTGGCGTGTGTAGCTGCTCACGCAGATTATCCTGTCCATGCGCTTCAGACAGCGGGGGATTAGCCACTGGTAGAGGCGGTTCGAGTAGGTCACATCCAGGCCGTGTACCGTCACGACCACAGGCACGCGCAGAAGGGTCCTCAATGCCAGCCCAAGAGGAGTGAGGAGGGCGTCCGACAGGTGGATCAGCTTGACGTGGTTGGAGCGCGGTACGGTAAAGATAGCCCGTAAGAAAGCGTAGACGATGAAGAAAGGCACGAACAGGGTCGAACCACCCCAATAGATCGTGCTGGTAGGGGTGAGCCTCCCCACCTCTTTGGTGAGGCTCTGGCTCAATTTCTGCATCCCCCCGACGGATGGAGGGTGTTTGCGGGTGATGAATAGTATCATGCGTGATGACGGACGACGGACGATAGACGTTAGACGATAGACGTTAGACGATAGACGTTAGACGATGAGGTTTGAAACGTGATGCGTGAAACGTGATGCGTGATGAGTTAGTCCTTAATTGTACTCTTTATTGGACCTTAGGGTCTCTGCGCCTCTGCGGTTTGGAAATTAATGTTTCGGGTAATTAGCTCTTCGTAGAACGCGCATTGCTCCTGGGCGAGGGCGTCCCAGGTGAAGCGGGCGGCCCATCTTCTGCCTCGCTCCCCCATCTCATGCCGAAGGTCGTGGTTGACGAGCATTTTCAGCATGGACCTCGTAAGGGCTTCGATGTCACCCTCCGGCACCAATTCGCCGTGCGCCTCTGGGAATTGCGGGGCCGCATCTCTGACTCCGACTATGTTCGATCCCACGACCGGCGTGCCCACGGCTCCTGCCTCAATCGCGGCCAGGGGCCATGCCTCGTAGCGAGAGGGCATTGCCAACAGCACAGCCCCCCTCATCAGAGTAGCAGCCTCTGCCTGTTCCACCTTACCTGCGAGCTTGATCATAGAGGCGTGCCGCGAACCTGCTACGAGCGAGCGCAACGCATCTACCTGAGAGGGAGCACCATCCCCGGCGATAATAAGCCTGGTAGCGGGCGACTGGTCAGCGACCAGGCCAAATGCTGCGATAAGTCTATCCAGCCCCTTCTGGTATATGTCAATCCTACCGAGAGAGAGTATATATCTTCCCTCGGCAGCTGGTCCTTCTTGTGTTGCGGCAGCTTCCAGGAAGCCCTGGCCTACGCTGTTCGGGATTACCCTGATGTTTATAGAGCCAAAACGCGCCTTCAATTGCTTGGCTATGCCGGGCGACACCGCTACGAAGTTCTTGAAGAGCGACACGAGAGGTCTTTCTGCGAGTCGCGGTCCCCAACCGAGCAGTCCGTACTTGGAGATGGCGTGGCTCCCTGAGAGGTTCTGCACGCTGGCTATGGCAGGGGTCTGCCCGCACCACATGGGTGCTCCAACAGGCGAGAAAGGCGAAACATCCTCGATGACTATATCATAGCCCCCACGCTTTATCAAGCGCATCGCACCGAGCATAAAGGTGAGTCTGCTCCACGCGTAGGGGCGTGCCGCGCCTACATGCCGGTAGATGATACCCCTGCGCGCTTGCCTGAGTGGGGCACCCGGGTAGTTGCCGCAAACGACCACCACCTTGTGCCCCATGCGGACGATACGGCTGTATATCTCCAGCGTGCGCGCAGCCCCTCCGCCACCGACCCAGGGGTTCTCTATGTCGTCGTATATGATGTGGAGGATACGCATGGCAATTTTGAATTCTAAATTCTGAATTATTGGCTTGCTCTTGCAATTCAGAATTCAAAATTTAGAGTTCGTTAGAGGCGGGTGGAGACCGCGCCCCATATGGCTACGCCGAGCATTGACCAGAGGCGGGAGAGAAGAGCTGACGCTGCTGCCACCGGCACGGGCAGGCCAAGCGCTCCGGTCAGGAAACCGACTATAACGGCTTCGCGCACTACCAGTCCTTGCGGCACGAACACCGCAAGGTAGCCGATGAGCCAGGCCGATGTGAATACCCCGGCTATAGCGGGCGCTTGCCAGATGGGTATGCGCGGGTAGATTGCCGCTACCAGCGCGAAAGACATTATGCCGAAGAGCAGCCAGTTGAGTGCATACGGCCATAGGAGTCGGAGCATATCGAGAGGCGTCATCTTCACGTTGACAGGGTCGCGCTTGAACCTGACGAGCGCCCAATCGAGCATCCGGAAGAGGATATTTGGCTGTAGCATGAAGCCCACAAGCACCGCGAGGGTGCCCACGACGAGCCACGCTGGAAAGTCGCTCCAGGCCAGCGCCGCCATCGGCGCGATGAGCGCCGCGCCCATCGCCACCAAAGCCGACTCTATTACCACGCTCAAGGCTGTGATGACGCGAGGTGCCCCCTCTTTCTCGGCTAAGTAGACGCGACTGACCGCGTGCCACATGCCACCAGGGAGATAGCCGGCGAGCGTAGAGTAGTAGACGATGCGCAGGCTGCGCCACCATGAGAGGGTGTAACCTAGCTGGCGCATGATAGCCCACCACCCGTGCGAGCCGAGCGGTCCCCTGACCACTATGAGCAGGAGCGCGAGGGCCAGGTATGTTGGGTCGAACTCCCAGCTGTAGGAGAGTATCTGCGGCAGCAGGCCGTAGAGTGCGATCACGAAGAAAGCGACTATTACGAGCGCGACCGCTACTTGAAGCACCCGCCCAAGCCGCCTCGATTTCAGCCGTGCCATCCCTCCCACTATACGAGTCCTCACGCACAGACTGTAACCCAACCTTCTCTCGTTTGTCAACAATACCAATTCTGAAACAAAAAATAAAAATGAAGGGTCGGCTACGCCGACCCTTCATTTTTATTTTTTGTTTCAACTCCCCTCCCCATAGGGAAAGGGAAGTAGAGAAGGCCACAAACTAAGCTTCAAATAGACCTCTCTTAAGATAGGAAGTTTAGCACAGACCACACTTGACAGGACCAATGTAGAAGTATATAATGAAATCAGAACCCATACCCCCCCGGTAGGGGTGTGAAGTAGGAGAATGGATATGGAAGATATGACGAAAGTTGATGCCTTGAAGCGCCTCAACTACATAGATGGGCATGTGAGCGGTGTGAAGCGTATGGTATCCGAGGGGCAGTACTGCGTGGATATACTACGGCAGACCTACGCGATACGCAGGGCGATTGAGAAGCTCGAAGCGAGGCTCCTCGAAGGGCACTTGCGTAACTGCGTGCCACAGGGTATCGCTGAAGGGGCAACTGACCGCATAGTAGCGGAGTTGATGTCGCTGTACGAGTTGAAGCCTGCTTCGTCTGCAATGGACAGTGAGTGATATGCATATGGAGCACGCCAGACAGCCATCTTTCGCCAGGTTAGCCTTCAGCGCGACGCTACACTGCCTTACCGGCTGTGGCATAGGCGAGGTGCTGGGCCTGGTATTGGCGACTGCATGGGGTTGGTCAGACCTACCAGCAATTTTGCTCGCGGTTGTCCTGGCCTTTATGTTCGGCTATGGCCTTACACTCCGCCCTCTATTGGCTGGCGGGATGGGGCTAGGGCAGGCGGTACGGCTCGCGTTAGCGGCAGATACGCTCTCTATTGTTGTCATGGAGATTGTTGACAACGCCATCATCCTGGTCATCCCGGGCGCGATGGATGCCGGTCTGGCTGACCCCCTGTTCTGGGGCAGCCTGGCCTTCGCACTTGCCGTCGCGTTCGCGGCGACCTTCCCACTCAACCTGTGGCTAATCCGGCGCGGGCGTGGGCACGCTGTCATGCATAGCCATCACGGCGCTAACCATCATTGAGATAGCGGAACCAGAGATGCTAAGAGGGTACGTAACAACAAATGTAAAAAGAATGTCATTCCGAGCGAAGCGAGGAATGACATGGAGATATATGCTTCGTTATGCGAACGTTGCATCTGCCTATTATTCTTCTTGATTTGGAACTGAGGAAAGAAAATGGTTATTGATACGAAAACTGAAGAAGCGAACCTGCAAGCACCGAATACCGCTGAGGCAACCCTGGCGGTGCAGGGGATGACTTGCGCATCTTGCGTGGCGCGGATAGAACGCGGGCTGAAGAAGCTCCCCGGTGTCGCTGACGCTTCGGTCAACCTGGCGACAGAGCGCGCCACAGTGCAATATGCTCCTGGGCAGGTGTCGGTGGATGACATGGTGCGGAAGGTCTCCGACCTGGGATACAGCGCCACGCCTGAGCAGAGCCAGGCCGCGCCTCTATACGACGATGCTGATGTGAGCCTGGACGTGACGGGCATGACCTGTGCGTCTTGCGTGGCTAGGGTCGAGCGCGCCCTCAAGAAAGTGCCAGGCGTCAAGGATGCTTCAGTAAACCTGGCTACTGAGCGCGCCACAGTACAGTATGACCCCATGCAGGCAGGTATCACTGAGATGCTGGCTGCGGTTGACAAGGCAGGCTACGGCGCTTCGCCGCGTGCCGGTGAGGGGCTTGGGTCGGGTATGGACGACCGAGATGATAGGGAGCGCGCCTCCCGCCGCTCTGAGTTCAACCGCCAGCGCAATTTGCTGATACTAAGCGCCGCCCTCTCGATACCAGTAGCCATTTTAGGCATGTTTCTCATGCAAGTCGTGCCCAACGCGCAGTATATCGTGATGGGGCTGTCGCTGCCGGTATGGGTTATCGTGGGGTGGCAGTTCCACCGCGTGGCGCTCAAGAACCTGCGCCACTTCAGTGCCGACATGAACACGCTGGTGAGCCTCGGCACGACCTCTGCCGTAGTCTACTCCCTCTATTCGCTCGTTGCGCACGGTGAGATGGCCGAAATGTACTTCGAGGTGGTAGCGGTTATCATCACCCTTGTGGTCCTGGGGCGGTTCCTTGAGGCTCGCGCCAGGGGCCGCACATCCGAGGCGATACGCGAGCTTGTGAAGCTCCAGCCACGCACGGCGACAGTCCTACGGAACGGCGTTGAGGAGCAAATACCCGCCGACTCGGTCTTGCCTGGCGATTTGCTCGTAGTGCGCCCCGGCGAGAAGATACCTGTTGATGGTGTGGTGGTCGAAGGGGAGTCGTCGGTGGACGAGTCGATGCTGACAGGGGAAAGCCTCCCTGTGGAGAAGCGCCCTGGCCTCCAGGTTATAGGCGCGACAATCAACGGGCAGGGCCTCTTACGCTTCCGCGCAACCCGCGTCGGGCGGCAGACGGTGCTCGCCCAGATTGTGAAGATGGTGGAGGATGCGCAGGGATCGAAAGCTCCTATCCAGGCGCTGGTTGACCGCGTGGCGGGAGTGTTCGTGCCTGTCGTTATCGGTATCGCCCTCGTGACCTTCGCCCTGTGGTGGGGATTCACGGGGCACATCGAGCAGGCGATGCTCAACGCCGTCGCGGTGCTGGTGATAGCCTGCCCCTGCGCCATGGGCCTCGCTACGCCTACGGCTATCATGGTCGGGACGGGGCGCGGCGCGGAGAAAGGGGTGCTCATCAAGGGCGGCTCGGCGCTGGAGCAGGCCAATAAGGTTACGATTGTGCTGCTCGATAAGACGGGCACTCTCACGCGTGGTAAGCCGTCACTGACCGATGTGATACCTCTGAATGGCATCCCGAAGGAAGAGACCTTACGCATCGCCGCCGCAGCGGAAAGTGGCTCTGAGCACCCCCTGGGGCGTGCTATAGCGCAGGCTGCTAACGGTGCCACATCTCCACTCGTGACGGGCTTCAAAAGCATCACCGGGCAGGGAGTGTCCGCGACGATAGATGGGCGGCGGGTGTTGGTGGGCAAGCCTTCCCTGCTCGGTTCCGAAGGGATCAGCTTCGATGCGGGTATCGGCCCGATGGAGGAGTTGGAGAAGTCGGGCAAGACTGCCATGCTGGTATCCGCTGGGGGGGGCCTGGTGGGCGTGCTGGCGGTTGCCGATACGCTCAAACCGGAGTCGGCGCAGGCAGTGGCCGCGCTCAAGGCGCTGGGCGTCAAGGTGGCGATGGTCACGGGTGATAATAAGCGCACCGCGCAGGCGATAGCTTCCCAGGTAGGTATAGACCAGGTGTACGCTGAGGTCCTGCCCCAGGACAAGGCTAACGTGGTGAAAGCGTTACAGACTGAAGATAAGGTCGTGGCTATGGTGGGGGATGGCATCAACGACGCGCCTGCGCTCGCTCAGGCCGACCTGGGGATAGCAATAGGCACGGGAACCGACGTGGCAATCGCGGCCTCAGACATCACCTTGATGAGCGGCAATCTGCAAGGGGTAGTGGAGGCGATAAAGCTGAGCCGCAAGACGGTCCGAACCATCAGGTGGAACCTCTTCTGGGCTTTTATCTACAATAGTCTGGGGATACCCCTGGCGGCAGTGGGTCTCCTGAACCCGATGATCGCCGCGGGTGCGATGGGCCTCTCGTCAGTCTTCGTAGTGACGAACTCGCTACGCCTTCGCAAGGCATAACTTTTCTATTAGTTCTCTGGTGAAAGATGTGCAAAGCACATCTTTCACCAGAGAACCCTTATTTTCCAGATTGGAGGAGATATAGTTGAAGAATCTACGTATCGTGTCATTGATCCTGGTCGTCCTCACGCTGGCTGCGTGCGATTCGGGTGGCAGCACCGACCATCCTGCGTCCCATCCAACCTCCACCGCCCAGCCTACGGGGGCACCAACGGCGGGGATGGACCATATGGGAGGCATGGCTACGTCCGTCCCTTACAACGTGCCCGATGACGTGACCTATATTGATATGATGGTGCCGCACCACCAGCTTGCCGTGGACATGGCGAAGATAGCCCAGGAGAAGGCCACACACGGCGAGCTAAAGGGCCTGGCGAATGACATCATCCGCGCCCAGGAAGATGAGATCAGGCGCATGGGCATGTGGCGCACGGAGCTTGCAGGCTCAGCAACCCCTGACCCTCACAAGTCCGGCGGGATGGGCGGAATGCAGATGGGGGGCATGGACGTGGACCTGGAGAAGCTGAAGGCGTCGTCCAGCTTCGACCGCGACTTCATCACCGCGATGATCCCCCACCACCAGAGCGCCATTGACATGTCGAAAGCTGCCCTCCCCAATCTCAAGCACACCCCCCTACGCGACCTGGCAAACGACATAATCACCACCCAGCAGGTAGAGATCGATAGGATGAATGGGTGGCTGAAGGAATGGAAGTAGTTACAAGTTACGAATTGATTTGGATAACATTTCAGGCACAGCAAGATAATTTCTGCCTGGTAGTGAGGGTACTTGAACAGTTTAGGTTTGCTCATGAGTCTAGCTTCGCAGGTAGACAATCGTTGACAATTATCGTTGCTTATCCCACTTGACAAGCGAATACCATGCGACTATAATATTCCTGCAGCCTATACTATAATAGGCTGCGGTGATACTGCATTCAGGGGAGTTATATAACTCTCCTATTTGTACGTCGTTGTCAATGGACCGTATTACCAGGAGGGATTTAGCATGTCCAGGCGATCACACAGCAACCGCACTTCGCGTAAGATGTTTGTTTTGATGTCCGGTTTTCTCTGTCTATGGCTCTGCATCAGCGATGTGGTACCTTCGCAACCAGCCGTAGCGAAGCATTCTATTTATGGGCAGGGCGATGGCACAGATGTCGCAGCAACCGATGTAGGCGGACAGGGTAATCAGAAGAGCGGGCAAGAAGAGGATGGGGACCAACCCCGCCCACCAGTTGAGCGTGGGACAGCCGGCGATTTATGGGCGGATAAGATACTTGGGCAGCCCGATTTTGGCAGCGTCTCTCCACGCACTACTATGAGCAACGCCGTCTTCTGGTCTAATGGCACGTTTGTTGACAAGACAGGTAGCGAGGACAGGCTCTATGTCTATGATTCCGGGAACAATCGCATTCTTGGCATCAGCAACCTCGAGGACTGTCTACTCGATTTCGGCGCCTGTGGAGCTGATCTGGTTATAGGACAGCCCAACTTTGAGGCGTCAGGCTGCAACCACGATTCGGCTATGCAAAATTATCCTTCGTTAACCAGACCTACCAACGAAACCTTATGCGGTCAACCTGGAGACGTTTCGAGCGTAGCTGAAGGTGGCTCCGGTGCCAGCATGGATGTGGACTCGGAAGGCAATTTATATGTTGCCGATTACTACAACAATAGGGTCCTCAAGTACGAAGACCCATTCGGTACCGACACCATAGCTGATGACGTATGGGGGCAGGACAATTTCAACCTTAACCTGATGAATCGCCAGGTGCTCCCTGGTATCAATGCGCAAGTGCCGGCACCGGCGGCGAACAGTCTATTCTTTAGTTGGGGTGAGAGCAATAGTATCGTCGCTGGTGTGGACATTGATAACTGGGGCAACCTATGGGTAGCGGATAGTGGTAACAATAGGGTGCTCAGGTTCCCATACGACTCTGATACTGACTCTATAGCTGACACCGCCGATGTGGTGTTTGGTCAAGCAGACTTTGATGAGCGGGTACGCGCCGGTAACCCACCGGCCGCGAATAGAATGAACGATCCCGTTGTGGTGCGCGTGAATCGTAGGGGTTGGGTCTACGTATCGGAACGCGGCAGCGGTATAGACCTGGGGCTTATAGACAGAGTGCTTGTGTTCAAACCCACGAAGGAACCTGGGCCGGGATCTCGACCAGAATACGAAGAGGTGGACCAATGTGCAGACGTGTTTGAACGTGCACCCAATACGGGGAATTTTCTTGATCCAGGCGCTATTGAATTCGTGGAACGCGAGGATGGTGATGACCTGGTCTGGATCGTCAATTCAGGTGCGAATGCGGTTAATACGTCGACAAAGACGGTAGAACTCTGGACCGATTATCCAGACTACCCCATATCATACTCCCGCCAGAGGGTGCAATCCTTCACTGCACATCCAACCAATTCAGGCTCTATGGGGATAGACTCGTCAGGCAATTTCTACCTGACAGACGCCAGTAACTGGAGGGTTAATGTCTACGGAAGTAACACACAGTATCAAGGGGCATTGCTGCCGGCCGATGGTCCTTATCAAAATCTCGGCAACAAGCAGACGCGTGCAGGCATGTCCCAGGGCCTCGGTATAGCAGTAGCTGGGGACCAAGTGATTGCCGCGGACGCGACCAGGTTGCTCTTTTGGAATAACCGCAAAAATCTCGTGAATGGGCAAGAGGCGGATGGAGAGATCCCCATTGCAAACTGCTGCACTGCTCTCAAATATGACCAGAGTCGCTACCTTTATATAGGTGTAGGCAATGAGATTAAGGTCCTTGACCTGAGCACACCGATAACAGCAGATTCTCAGTTGTTATCCACGAACCTGAAGTTCCCTTTCACATTGGATGGTGGTGGGGAATTGAAAAATATTCCTATACCTGGAGGCTTCTTTGGAATAGCGCCCAGCGCCGACGGTAGCTTGTGGCTAAGTCATAAGGAGACAAGTCGGGCGTTCCACGTCCGTAACCCACTTACAAACCCCACCGTAGATATTGTCCTTGGGAAAAGCGACCCCTATGGTATATCTCGCAACTACCAGCCGCTCCTGCAATATACGGAAGTTTCGGGGCTCATGCCGACGACCAGCAACACCCTCACCAAATCGACAAGTGGCGACAACTGGGATGCAGGCGCGCGGTCAGTATGGGAGGTCCATGCAGAAGATCCATGGCGCCAGCCCAGGGAAAACGTCGAGGTATCAATCAAGGTTACCAGCCTCGACTACGAAATCGCGTTTGGTCTCAATCACAGCGGTACCGGCAGTGACCGCGATGAGATTGATTATTCTTTCGTAATCGAGGATGATAAATGGACGGGCATGAGTTTGAAGGTCAGGGAGTGTAACGCCTCTAATACATGCACAGTTCGGCTCAACCACAGCGTAAGTGTCGGCCAGAGACTGACGATTAGAACTATTCAGTCCAGAGCCAAGGAAGTCCACTACTACCTAGACAATGAGGAGATCTGGGTTACGGGAACCGGGCAGGAACCTGGCGCGCAGTACCCACTCTTCTTTGACAGCTCGATAAAAACACCAGGCGGGAGCATCTCTGACATAAAGATGGGTGGATTAGGTATACCGGCGCTTGCTGATACTCTGAGCTATCCGGGCGCTCTGTCGTTCGACCGCAAGGGAAACCTTTTCTTGTCGGATCACTCCCTGGAGTTCGAAGGTAATATCAGGCTGCTACGGTTTAGCGGGCCTTTTCAGGTGCCGTCAGGAGGTGTGCTCTATGCCCCCTCACCCAAGAAAATATTTCCCGGGTTAGGTACCTGGGAGCCTGCATTCGATTCTAAGAACCACATGGTCGTGGGCTGGAATTACTCGCTATACAACCAGCTTCTCCCTGACCAGTCTCAGAACAAACGCTTCCCCGGCTACTTTGTGGATCCATTGTCTCCCTCGCAGAACGATCCCGATGGCTTCTTGATGGACATGCACTCAGGCGCTTTTGGTGCTACGTTCGATAGCGATGATAACCTCTACATGACCGACCTCAATAGAGGCAGAGTGCTTATCTATGAGCAGCCTCGATTGGGGCGTCCGGTGCGCTGGGTCAGCCCAGACGACGTGACGGTGACCGGCAACAGCATCGAAAAGACTGGTGGGAATAACCTATTGTGGGATGCCGGGGCTATATCCGACCAATACATCATGTGGGGCGATGGCTACGTTGAAGTAAAGGCCGACGCCACTGACGCCAATCGTCAGTTCGGGTTGAGCAAGGGCGACGCAAGCAGCAACCAGGACGACATAGACTACTCAATACGTATGGGCACTAGCGGGGGCCTGTACGTATACGAAGGCGGTACCCAGAAATACTCCCAGGCTAATGGATACGCTATCGGCGACTTGCTGAAGGTAGGGGTCGAAGGGGGGAAGGTCAGGTATTACCGCAATGAAACGGCTGTGTACACGAGCACTGCCCTGCTTACGGAGGCTCAGTATCCGTTACTGGTGGATGCGTCACTGCTAACACACAATGGGCGGATAGCCGATGTCAATATGGTAGGGCTGAACCATGGCCGTGTGGAGTGGGCGGATGTCAGTCCGAGCACGAATATAACTGCCACCTACACCAGTACGAGCGATTACATCGAGAGGAACTCCGGCACTGACGGCTGGAACGCGGGCACCTCATCAACCAGGACTATAGCTTCCGGTGAAGGTTATGTCCAGATAAAGGTAGACAGCACCACGGGTAACCGGGCGTTTGGGCTTGAGAAAGACAACCTCAATCATAGCCTCAACGACATTGATTTCGCCTTGGTGATGACGGACAACCAACAGCTTAAAATCTATGAAAGTGGCATCCCAGTAGGGCCTACCAGTACATACACCGTAGGGGATTACCTGAAGGTCGGTATTCACGATGGTAAGGCCAAGTACTACCGCAACAACGAAGTCCTATACCAGCGCCCGATATCCGAGTCGATTACTTATCCTCTTCGACTGGATACTTCCATCTACACGAACGGAGCACGAATCTCCAATGCGACTATCAGCGGGAACAATTTGGGCGATGTGAAGTGGGTCAGGACTACTGAAAATAAGGTTCGAACGTACGCCAATAGCATTGTCAAAACCACTCGTGACCCTATGAGCCAATCTCTCGACGGGCCGGCTGGTGCCCAATCGGATAGAGCTATCCTGACAGGAGTAGGCTATGCTGAGGTAACAGTGGATGCTGCAGACCTCCACGACTCGCGGTGCTTTGGCCTGGCAAAGGAAGATTCTGACCCTGATGTCGGCTCCATAGATTACGCAATGTGTATGACTATCTTCGGTATGATAGGGATCAGCGAGGGAGGGACGAGCATCCCAGGCTCATTCGGTACGTTTGCTCCCGGAGACGTACTAAAGGTAGCCATCGAAGGCACGCCTCCATTACTACTCTTTGTCAATTACTACCATAACGGAGTACAACTCTACTCGAGGCCCTTCCCTGGCATAACTGGATACCCTCTCCACCTTGATGTGTCGCTGCAAACGGTCGGGGCGTTCATCACAGATGCTTACCTTTACGGAGCAGACCTGACCAAGTAACCATATACAGGGTTAGGCTGCTCTTGTTTCTAAAATCATAAAAAGGAAGACAATCGGCGGCGCAGCCGCCGATTGTCTTCCTTTTTATGATTTTAGAGCTTGGGATTCTACGCTTGGCAAGCGTAAATCTAAAAGTCGGGATGACTCAAGTAGATCACAAGTAGACCCGGATACCTCTTAATCAGTAATTTGTAGGTAAGGGTTATTCTGCCGTTTCTCCCGGTTTCAATTCCAGCACTTCGCACTTGTATCCGCGCTTCTTTAGCTCCTCTCGCAGTTGCGCGGGGGTGCCTGTGAGGAGGGGGAAAGTGCTGTGGTGGCCTGGGATAACCCACTTTACGCCTAGCATCTCGCAGGCGTATGCAGCCTGGCGTGGGTCCATGGTGAAGTAGTCGCCTATCGGCAGCACGGCGAGGTCCGGCTGGAAGAACTCCCCATAGAGACGCATATCGCCGAAGAAGGCGGTGTCGCCTGAGTGGTAGATTTTGAAGCCATTCTCCATCTCCATCAGGTAGCCTACCGCCTCGCCCCCGTAAATGATGGAGCCGTCATCTTCCTGGATGCCGCAGGAGTGGTCCGCGTGGAGCATAGTCACGTGCATGCCCGCTACGTCCACTGTCCCGCCTTTGTTCATCCCCATTACACCCTGCACCCCTTTCTTTTCGAGCCAACCGGCAGTTTCAAGAATGCCCACGACTGTATCAGGCGATGCTTCCGTCGCGACTTGTAGTGCGTCGGTGATGTGATCGAAGTGGCCGTGCGTTATGAGCATGGCGTCCAGCTTCTCGACCTTCTTGAGGTGCTCCGGGCAAGCGGGGTTGTTCTGCACCCAGGGGTCTATCAGGATACGCTTACCGCCAGGCGTCTCGAACAGAAAAGTACCGTGGCCGTACCACGTGATTTTGACATCTTTGCCGATACTGCCCATCATTTCTCCTCCTATTTTTGTGGCATTATATCATGCAACACTTATTCGCCCTAGTTCGGGCCACCCATGCATAAACTCATTCCAAGTCCCCACCCCCAGCCCATCCCCAATGGGAAGGGGAGTTTGAAAATATATAAAATGAAGGTTCGGCGTAGCCGAA
>DATEOC010000008.1:0-12768 GCA_035274425.1 Chloroflexia bacterium | reverse complement strand
GGGAGGGGAGTCTGAAAAAGTATAAAAATGAGGTTCCGGCTGCGCCGGAACCTCATTTTTATACTTTTTCAGACTCCCCTTTTATCGGACAAGATATGCTTCAAAGAGAGAAGGTCGCTCAATGCGCCATTCGCTCCAGTAGCTCAGGAGCGGCTCTATGTCGACCTGAGTCGTACCCAGCACATCGGCGACGGCGCGGGAGGCATCGTCCATGCTCACTTTACCTTGCGAAGTCTCAAGCATAGACGCAAGTAGCGAGTGCAAATCTTTCAGCTTGTGTCGAGAGAGCAGCCCTACACCCGCCACGTATACACACGCATCGTTATCCAGGAGACGGGCAGAGGAGAGAAGCTCGGAGCGTGTGTAAGCTTGTAGGCTTTCAGCGACCTCGCGCTCAGGTACGAAACCGCGCTCTGCGGCAGATGCTCGCAGGCTGTCAACTTGAGAATGCGCCGCGTCCAGGCGTGCTTCGCGCTGGCCGTAATGCGTATCGAGCAGAGTCAGCATATCGGTAGCGCGCACGACATTCTTGTAAGGGGCTATTGGATACGGGAGATTTTTGAAGGTGGAAGTGGCGTCGTGGGGCATCGCAAGTATGAGAGGCGTGGTCTGGTCGCTCAGGGAGAGCGCCCGCAGCTTCGCGACCTTCTTCTCCCGGTAGCCGGGAGACCAGAACCCGGCTATCTCCATGAAGACGCGCATCTTACCTCGTAAGAAGGCGAAGTCGGGTATCAGCACCACCCCTGGGGCCAACAAGGGATCAGGTTCGCGCTGCAATAACCAGCCGTGCGTATGCCCTTGCCTCTCAAGCGACTTGAACTCCTTGTAGAGGCGGGCTTCAACTAGGCTGTCGAAGGTCGGCTCTTCACTCTCACTCTCAAACTCCTGATCGTCCAGGGACGAGCCGACAGAGTAGGCAGCAGAGGTTTCGGCTACTCTCCCAGGCATTGTGCCCTTCTCGACATCGGGAGAGTATTCCAGCCTGGTGAGTATCTCCGAGGTGAGGTGAAACTTGTACTCTCTATCATGCAAGATCAGGTAGGCGGTGGCAGCCACTCCTGGCGAATCGCCGTCACTGACCGCTAGCAACGAGCGCAACAAGCTCAGAGTGACTTCAGCGAGCCGCCTGCCATACTTGTCGGCGCTACCTGACGCCTGCTCAGGCCCGTACAGCACCAGCGAATACCCATCGTCTGTCGCCTCGATGTCAACATAGACGCCGCGCCGCTTAGCGACAAAGTAGAGCCGCTTAAGGGCATAGCCCGGCAACTGGCTCACACGAAATTCGACACGCGTTGAGTGAGCGACGAGGGTCTGGACCGCGCCCCGGTTGTAGAGGCGCATGAGGTCGCGTGGCGTAAACGCATCGCCTGTCCGGGCCAGGACAGCGGAGGCCTCCGCATCGCGAGCCAGGAGTGCATCTACCAGGCTTGGATCGGGAGGCAGGCCGCACTCCTGGGCGAAATCGGACAAGAAGCGATTTCGCTTATCTGGCGGAACTGCACCACCATGCTGGGCGTTTGCGGCATCCCAGAGCGCCAACCGTAGCCCGGTCGGGCTGTCAAGCCCCATTTCGGCCAAGGCGGCTACCTGTCCGGCAGTGAGGAGAGTATCAAGCGGCGGCGACTCGAACGTATAGCGAGTCAGCAAGCACCCTTCGATGCACCGCCCCAGCCGATAATCACCCATGACGCCTTCGAGAGCGCGCGCATCAAACTCACTACGCGGTTTGCCTACGTACTCCTCAAATACCCCAATCGCTTGCTCCAATAGCTTGAGCGCAGCACGGCCATTCAGTAGCTTAGGAACGACGAGAAGTTCATCGTCAGGGTCGCGCATGGTGCGCCGTTTAAGATTGGTCAGAGAGAATAGCATACGCTATGAATAAACCTGTAAGGTTGCGCCTGTCATTCCGAACGAAGTGAGGAATCTCCGAGCTTGCCATGTGGATAGAGCTTTAGATTCCTCACTTCGTTCGGAATGACAAAGAGAGATGTGCTTCATCCTTCTATGTTCGTAGCTACTCCCTCTCAAAACCTCTGCGCCCTCTACGTCTCTGCGGTGAACCATCATGAGCCATGCAGTTACTGCCGCCTGCGTGATATGCTTTCTTCAGTCGTTTCTTCCGTCACAACCTCGTAAAGGACAGCTTCGGTGGCTTTGGGGCGCAATACCCGGCCCAGGCGCTGGATGAACTCGCGCTTGGTGGCGCTGCCGCTCAGAATGATGGCGACGTTGGCATCGGGCAGGTCAACACCTTCGTTCAGGACGCGGCCCGTCGCCAGCTTGCTGAAGCGGCCTGAGCGGAAGCCGTCAAGGATAGCCTTTCTTTCAGGAGCAGGGGTCTTGTGCGTGACAGTCGGCAGACAGAAGCGGCTGCCTATCCTTTCTGCCAGGGCGTTGTACTCTGAGAAGACCAGCACGCGGTCATCTCTATGGCGCGCCAATAGCTCCGCTACTACCTCCATCTTACCGGATGCGCTGAGGGCGAGCCTGCGCGCTGCCTGGTGAGCCAGGAGCGCCTCACGAGCGGCGGGATCGTTGCCGCTCCGCCAGATGAGGAAGCGCTCGTAGTCATTCCCCGACCTCATACTGATACGGTGCCTTCTAAGGTAGGCGCGGTACACTTCGGCGGCGCGATCATAAGAGGCGCGCTCCTCCGGCGTAAGCTCTACGCTGATACGCTCGGTGCGGTAGTCAGCTATGAACTGCTTCTCGCGCAGCTGGGCGGGCAGGCGCTCGTACACCACAGGACCTACCAGGTGATCCAGGTCGGAATGGCGCAGGTCGCTCCGGTCGGGAGTGGCGCTCAGGCCGAGACGTGCGGTAGCGATAGCCCCTTCCGCGATGGTGCGGTAAGTATCGGCTGGCAGGTGATGCACCTCGTCAAAGACCAGAAGGCCAAAGTTGGAGAGTATCCTGCTATGTATGGCAGCCGAGTCGTACGTTATAACCGTCACCGGCTTCAGCTCTTTCTCGCCCCCGCCCCAGCTACCTACCTCTTCCTCGCCCAGGTTGGTATTCGCCAGCAGAGAGGCGCGCCACTGCCCTAGGAGGTCGAGGGTGGGCACGCATACCAGCGTGTGAGTGTTGGCGGCAGCGATAGCCATGAGAGCAACCAGCGTCTTGCCCGCGCCCGTAGGGAGCACCACTACACCCCGGCACTCAGCACCTCGCCACGCCATCAATGCTTCTGTTTGGTACGGGCGAGGTTGTAGCTTCACCTCTATCGGGTACGGCAGGGATGGGCGCGCATCAAATCCCTCTTTGATAGCGTAGAAGCGTGAAAGGGTAGTGCGTATGGCTGGATATTCTATTGGCAGGACGCGGAGGCACTTGCGGCGGTTGTCGTGGACCGCCCGGCCCCGCCAACCGTTCGCGCCCAATTGGCTATGCAGTTCTTGAGTAGTGACGCCCTCTGGGGGAAGGAGGAGCAGGTCGCTGCCTGCCAGGACAAGCGTGACCGTGGGCTTACTTTTCACCGCGCTGCTTTTCTAGCTTCATCACCACGCGTTTCAAGCGATGCTCTAACTCTGCGCGCTCCACCGCATTCGCGGCTCGCGTTTGCGCCATCATTGTATGCTCTATGGCTGCTGCATAGTCTTTCACGCGATGCTCGTAATGCTTGGCAAGCTCAAGGTAGGGGAACATAAGGTGCGTGCCTTCGTTTGCCAGCTTCACCCAGATCGCCACCGCCTCGTCGCGCTGTTGCAGGTATTTGTAGAGGAAACTCATCTGCTTTAGAGCCGACCCCCGCAGTTCAGGCGAGGGGTCGAGCAGCAGGCCGCGCTCATACGCCCGCAGGCTTTCGGGGTATTTACCCAGGTCCGCGTACAGCTTGCCCAGCCCGAACAGCTCGGCGGCATGGAGGTCCACCTCGTCAGGCTCGTCCAGGATGCGCCCGACGTGACCTGTAAGGGCCATCAGCGAGAGGAGGTCGTGCTCGTTATGGTCGAACACGGGGAGGACGTGGCCGATGTGCCCTACGCGCAGGTACTGGAAATAGAGTGATGGAATACGCCAACCCGGTACGTCGAACCCGCGCCTTACGCCCAATATATGCGTCTCCAGCGTCTCCAGCGAGCACGATTCGAGTCGGTCCTTCCAGAGGCGGCGGGCGGGACCAAGCATATCGAGATGGGGGGGGTCCTTGAGCACGCAACGCAGCCTGCTCGTTATGAATCGCGTTTCCAGCAGGGGCCAGTCGAAGCTCTTGCCGTTGAAAGTGACGACGGCGGCGAACTGCGAAAATAGGTCGTTGAGGGCGTGGAGCAAGCACCGCTCTGCCGACACATCCGACAGGAAATACTGCCTCACCACCACCTCATCGCCCGCCTCAGAGAAGAATGCCACACCTACCAGGAAGACGTATGTGCCCGTACCACCGGAGAGGCCGGTAGTCTCGGTGTCGAGGAAGAGGAGCTTGCGCGCGTCCAGGTCGTGCAAGGCGGAGGCGCGCCCGGCGTCCCAGAGCACCCTGGGGCGAGCGTGGAGCACCGAGCCGAGGGCTACCGGCCCGCGCGTCACGCTCACCGGGTAGCGACGCTCCACGGCGAAGCATGGCCCGTCCGGCGTATCGTGCCACGCGCCCGGAAGGGCCTGTTCAAGGCTCACCCGCTTGCGAGAGATAGCCGGGGGGCGTATCGCGTCAATCCCGGCCGGAGGCGAGGGCTGCGAGCCAAGCGGAGCCGTACCCCCCGATACCCGCGGGCGCACGCCCATTGCTTTCAGGCGATCACGTAAGTCCATTGCGGGAATTATAGCACAAATGAACTGATAGAAGCGAATATTTCCACGTACTCCACTAAACCTCTCTGCTTCCTTTTTCTCGCATCTATTCGACCATGTGGGTCGGCTATGCGGAAGAAAAGTAATGCAGACGTAGGGGCGAGATTTATCGCGCCCTGGTCGATACAACATCCGCTTGTTCTAGGGCGAGATTTAGCGCGCCCCTACATCCTTTCTCTTCGCTTTTCGCCACTCCCAGTAATAGTGTTGCTTTTGCTCACTCAAGTTTGGTACTATGAGAAACAGCGCATCGTTTGGAAAAGCTCACCTGAAGGAAGGAAGCAGATTTGATGAAGATTCGTAACTTGATTTTGACATCGCTTGGTCTCGTCCTGCTTATTACCCTCGCATATGCCTTTATGCAGCGCCAAGGCGTCGCCAACGCCGCAAGCCCCCAGCAGGGGAGCGATTGGAAGCGGTGGCAGCTGACCGGCAGCGGACTGAACGGGGTTGACGCCACCGGCCCGAATGATGCTTGGACGGTGGGCAGCGACGGCACGTTGGCCCACTGGGACGGCGTGAGCTGGACCGCTTATGACAATACCAAGCTCGGAACGATGGTCTTCAACTCGGTCGATATGGTCGCGAGCAACATGGCCTGGTCCGTCGCGAGTGGGGGCAAGATATTCCGCTACAACGGCTCAAGCTGGGTCGAGGAGACCAGCAACAACGGCAGCACCACCCTGTACGACGTAAGCATGGCCTCGGCGACGGACGGGTGGGCCGTAGGCTCAAATGCCAGGTTCGTCCATTATGACGGCACCGACTGGCAGGTCGTCGCCCCAGGCGGCGTGCTGACCACGACGATGTACGGGGTAGACATGGTCAGCGCGAGCCTGGGATGGGCCGTTGGCGGCGCGTCCGACAACAGCGGTATCCTGGGCAAAATCGCACGCTGGGATGGCACCTCCTGGCAGGTCGTCTATACAGGCAACCGTATCCTCTACTCGATAGATATGCTCGACAGCAACAATGGTTGGGCAGCTGGACAGGGAGGCACGCTGCTGCGCTGGGACGGGACCAACTGGAACCTGACCTCCTCTCCTTCGGGCGCTGTAACGGTGGATGGCGTAGCGACCATCAGCCCAACCGATGCATGGGCCGTCGGCGCGACGAACGGCTGGACCAACAACGTCTGGCACTGGGACGGTACGAGCTGGACGCCTGTCTCTACACCGAACGGCGCGCCCCTGAATGACATAGTAATGCTCAGCGCGAGCGACGGATGGATAGTTGGCGAGAGGGGCACCGTTTACCGGTACAACGGGTCGGCTTGGGGTGTTTCGAATACCCACTTCACCACGAACGGTTTCTACGGCCTCGATTTCCTGACCCCCAACGACGGGTGGGCAGTCGGCGTGCTAAATTCCACCACACCGCCCGCCTATGGGCTACAGCACTGGAACGGCACCGATTGGGAGATATACCAGCCTCCATTCTTCCAGCCGACGATGTACGACGTTGGCATGGTGGCGTCCAATGCTGTATGGGCCGTAGGCACGTCTGGTTACGTCTTCAAATGGAACGGCGCGACCTGGACACGTGATACCAGCCCCGCGGACGCCCACCTCTATGCCATGTCAATGATCTCTGCTACCAACGGCTGGGCGGTCGGCAGCAGCGGGCGCATCGTGCACTATGACGGGACAGCCTGGACTAACTACACCAGCAACACCACGACCAATCTGTGGTCCATAGACATGGTGAATGAAAACGAGGGGTGGGCGGGCGGCACGCTTGGCCTCATGCTGCACTACCAGAGCGGCACCTGGACCCCCCTTGCCCCCAACCCCGCGAGCTTCACAATAGAGGGCATTCATATGCTCAACGCCAATGAGGGCTGGGCGGTGGGCTACAGCGGCACTATCCTCCACTACCTCAACGGCACCTGGTCGCCCCAGGCCAGCCCCACTACCCAGAACCTGCTGAATGTGCACATGGTCAACTCGAATGAGGGTTGGGCGGTTGGCGCAGCACCTTCGGGCGGAATGGGCACGCTGCTCCATTACCAGAATGGCACCTGGAGCCTCGTGCCAAACCCGACCGGCAAGACTCTGCGCGACATCTACGTATTCGGCACGGGGGAAGGTTGGACGGTCAGCGAAGCGCCCGGCGCGAAGTTGTACCTTAGCACAGGTAATATAACCCCAACACCCGGCCAGACAGCCACACCGACCAGCGTCCCGTCGACCAGTACCGCTATAATAGCGGCTACTTCGACATCCGTCCCTCCTACTGCTGTGGCTACCAGTACGGGCATGCCATCGGCTACCGGAATAGTGATAACTCCCAGCGCAACTGCCGCGTGTGGCGCAGCCTGGAGCGTGGTATCCAGCCCCAACGTTGGGACGTTCTCGAATGCCTTCGATGGAGTCGCCGCAGTCAATGCGAGCGACGTGTGGGCGGTAGGGTATAGCTACGATAATAGCAGCAGGGAACTTGCCCTCGTCCAGCGGTGGAACGGCAGCTCATGGAGCGTGGTTCCCGCCCCTCAGCCTGGGCAAAGCAGCAGGCTCAAGGGTGTGAGTGCTATCTCCGCCAACGACGTATGGGCTGTCGGTTACTACGCAGGGAGTTCGACGCAAACCCTCATCGAGCGCTGGAATGGCACGCAGTGGGATGTGATACCCAGCCCCCCCACGGGGGCCTGCTCCAGCTACCTGCAAGCCGTCGCCGCCATAGCACCGAACGACGTGTGGGCGGTGGGATATTATCTCTTATGCGATAGCACGCCACAGACGCTGACGATGCACTGGAATGGCAGCCAGTGGACTATGGTTAATAGCCCTAACATCGGCAGCCTGACCAATCGCCTCAACGGAGTGGCGGCCCTTTCGTCAGGCGATGTATGGGCTGTGGGCGAGTACGTCGTCGGGTCAGACGGAGTCGTGCCTATGGCCCTCCATTGGAATGGCGCGAGTTGGAGCAGCATGTCAATGCCGCAACCTGGTGGATATGCTAACAACCTCTTTGGAGTGACGGCAATATCAGCGAACGACGTATGGGCGGTGGGTTATTCTTACAACGATCAAGGGTCCACCCAGACGTTGATAGAGCATTGGAACGGCGCCGCGTGGAGCATCGTGACCAGCCCCAACCCTGGGACGAGTCGCCTGCGTGGTGTGTCTGCCCTCACAGCGAGTGACGTCTGGGCGGTAGGCGACTTTACCAACCAGCCCCTGGCGCTGCACTGGGACGGTGCGCAGTGGGGTGTCGTGCCCAGCCCCAGCGTCGGTCCCAGCTACCTCACCGCAGTGGACATGGTATCGGCTAATGACGTATGGGCCGTCGGGAACTATTACATCGGAGGTAGTATCTCACAAACACTTGTGGAGCGCTATGGCGGCAGCGGGTGCCCCACCCCCACCTCTATAGCCACCGCCACATCTACGCCTTCCGCAGGCACGACCCAAACCACAACATCTACTACTGTTACCACACCCGTAGCAGGCACAGCCACGCAGACCACGTTAGCTACAACCACCCCAACTGCCTGCGCCATCAGCTTCAGCGATGTACCCCCTGACAGTACCTTCTACACCTGGATAAGATGTCTGGCTTGCCGTAATATCATCTCTGGCTACACAGATGGCACGTTCCGCCCAGGTAATGACATCACGAGAGGGCAGATAGCCAAGATGGTGAGTAACTCCGCTGGCTTCTCTGAAGACCCCGGTCCTCAACTGTATGAGGATGTACCAGAGGCTAGCCCATTCTACGCATGGATCAACAGGCTGTCCATGAGGGGACATATGGGTGGCTATCCTTGTGGGCTGGTGCCAGAGGAAACATGCATACCTCCTGATAATCGCCCATACTTCCGTCCCAACGCCAGTGCCACCAGAGGGCAGCTAGCCAAGATTGTCTCCAATGCCGCAGGGCTAGGAGGGGACCCCACAGGGTTATTCTACACCGATGTTCCAGAGGAGCACACCTTCTACGTATGGATTATGCGCCTTACCAGCCTGGGAGTGATGAGTGGATACCCATGCGGTAGCGAGGGAGAGCCATGCGACGACGCGAACCGTCCATACTTCCGACCCTTCAATAACGTGACGAGGGGACAGGCGAGTAAGATAGTCGCTAATACCTTCTTCCCCAACTGTCAGACGCCACAACGTCCATAGGCCGGATACGAGACCAAACATGAGACATACTGAATTTTCAGCGAGCGTGCTGACACACTAACACTTCTTTGAAAAAGGATAAAAATAAAGGTTCGGCTGCGCCGAACCTTTATTTTTATCCTTTTTCAAACTCCCCTCTAGCGCAGGCAAATACAGTGGTCTATATCTTGCATTCTACGAATGGTCAGCCATGTGGGCTGCTACCAGGAGGGAAGAATCATGCCAGGTTCCAGGAATAAATCTACCCGCTCTAGATTGATATTGAGCGCAATCCTGCTCTTGCTTGTCGCTACAGTAGCAGGGCTAGTGTCGCGAATCAATACGACTCCTACTGCCTTCGGGCAGGGCAGCTCGCTCATCCCTTTGACCGACAAGCGAGGTGCCAACTACCCTCCAGGACCGCCACGCGATCCAGGCGGGCTCGTCTTCAATGTAAGCACAGTGGTCGACGCGCAACGCCAGGTAGGCGAGCCGGACGTCGTAGTCTCGCCCATCTTCACCCCTGGCAATCCAACCTCGGCTGATATTTACGCCAGCGGCCCCTGGGGTGCTTCCACAGAGCAATCGTATGCCTGGAAGTCTACTGACAACGGAGACACCTACCACGCCATCGGCAGGATACGGCCCGACATAGGTCCAGGTGGTGGCGATACCTCCACCGAGGTAGACGACCAGAATTTCCTCTTCATGACCGACCTCGAAGCGCTGACCCAGGTCGCCTCCGCACGCAGCACCGATGGGGGCGACACCTTCACCCGCAACTCCGCCGTTTCAGACTTCGTCGGCATAGACCGCCAGTGGATGGCGATAGACAACGGTCTATCCCCCCTCCCCACCGACAACACCGAATTTCTCACTTACAGGCAGGCAGCCGCAGGTTCCTTCCTGAAGTCTGCCCTGACCACAGACCCCACTCAGACTTTTGTAAACGCTCAGGCGAATTTCCCGGCGGCTATGAATTCAGGCGCACCGTGCGGCGACCTTATTTTCGACCCGCACGACCGCTACCTCTACCTCCCCTGCGGAAGCGGGCAGCAAATTGAAGTCGCGAGGGCGCACGTTGACCCAGGCCAGCGCACAGGTCTGGTATTCACCAGTACCCTCACACCAGCTGGCGTGGGTGACGTTTCCAACCTCTTCCCCGTACTTGCCACCGATAGCGTAGGCAACGTTTACGTCACATACGTTGACGACGCCGATTTCAACGTCTACCTCACATACTCGACGGACCATGGGCAGACGTGGAGCAACAGGCTGCGCGTTAACGGCGACCAGGCAAATACCGCCCTCTTTCCCTGGGTTACAGCCGGGAGCGATGGCCGGGTAGCTATCGCCTACCTGGCTACAGACCGTATAGGGGACCCCAACAGCTTCCCCAGCTTCTTCAACGACAGAGCGGGCGCGAGCACGGTGAAGTGGCATCTCTACATGAACTATGTGCTGGGGGCCAACACGTCTAACCCCACCATCTACCAGGTGCAAGCCAGCGATCACCCCACACACTACGGCCAGGTTTGCACGGCGGGCACCCTTTGCGTAGCGACCGGGGGCGACCGCACTATGGCCGACTTCCTCACCATACAGAAAGATAACACCGGCGCGGCGCGGATCATTTACAACGACACCACGAACCAGCATCATGGCGCGTCGGTCTTCGAGGCGCGGCAGATAGGGGGGCCATCTCTCTATGGCACCACGTTGAGCGGCACGCGCCCCACCAACCCCGTTACAGACCCCGCGAACGACGCGCACTACCCACATTTCTGCATTACCGTGCCTGGTTGCCCTAAGCCTAACTATGACGCCCTGGACATCGAGGGGGTGGGCATTCTCGAGGACTTCACCAACATCACCGTCACAATGACCATCTCCGACCTGAATGCCACACGCATCCTTCCAGGTGCATCTTCGGTGATATGGCTGACGCGCTGGCAAGCGTTGGCTCATGGCGACGGCGATCCGCCAGACGAGGCTTACCGCATATTCTATGCAGGGGCCAAGTCCACGGGAGGAGGCGCGCCTACATTCTTCTACGGGACCACCACCGCCGACGATACCTCAGCAGTGGGTTGCACGCCCAATAGCGTCCCGCAGAATTGCAAGCTCCTCTTTTATCCACAACCCGTAGGCGGCAACACCACCGGCACGTTCGACACGTCCACCGATGTGATAAAGATTACCATACCACGCAACGCATTCGAGGGCCTCGCGAACGGCTCTACTCTCTACTCGGTGACGGGCCTCACCCTCGGCACGCGCGATACCGCTACCGACTTCTACGATGACGTGGACGCAGCGAAGCCATTCAATATCACCCTCACGAGTGGCCCCAGCCCCACACCCACGAGCAGCCCGACAACCACAACCACTCCTACCTACACCACGACGCCCGTGCCCACACCGTGCTCTCCCACTTCACTACTCTCCGAGGGATTTGAGAGCGGCACGTTCGGTGTATTTACCACGACGACCACACTCGGCACCGTTCCGTGGATCATCACCAACACCCTCTCCAGCTCAGGTAGCTACTCAGCTCACGTTGACAATCCCAACGAAACTTCCGACCAGATGATGGAGATGGTCCCTACCGTCACCGTACCCGCGGGGGCAACGCAAGCGCAGTTCCGCTTCAAGCACACCTTCAGCTTCGAAAGCCCCGACTTTGACGGCGGCGTGCTGGAGTATACGACCAATGGCACCTTATGGCTGAACGCCGATGCGCTCATCATAGAAGGCGGGTACAACGGCACCATTACGGGCGCGCCCTCGTTAGCGGGGCAGCCGGGCTGGGTCAACCAGAGCGAGGGCTACCCTGCCTTCGGACAGGTTACGGTTGACCTCATGTCGCTGCAAGGGCAGAATGTGAGGTTCCGCTTCAGAGAAGCGAGCGACGTAAATGGCCCCGCACCTGGATGGTGGGTAGACGACGTCTCTATCCTTGTCAGCCAGGGCGCGTGCGCGACAACTACGGCGGTCAGCGCCAGTCCAACCCGAACCACCACGCCTACCAGGTTGCCCACGCAGACCCCAGGCGGACCAACTGCCACATCGGAGCCTGCTACGGCAACACCAACAGTCTGCCCGCTTACATTCACCGACGTGCAACCAGACAACATCTTCTACCCCTTCATACGCTGCTTGGCGTGCCGAGCCATCATGAGTGGGTACCCGTGTGGTGGGCCAGGTGAGCCTTGCGATGGCAATGCTAACCCCTACTTCCGCCCATACAATGACATTACGAGGGGGCAGATAGCCAAGATTGTCTCCAACTCGGCGGGCTTTGATGAAGACCCAGGGCCACAGATATACGAGGACGTACCTACGGGCAGCCCATTCTACCGGTGGATCAACCGTCTCTCGATGAGGGGACACATGGGAGGCTATCCTTGTGGGTTAGTGCCTGAAGAGCCATGCCAGCCTCCCGACAACCGCCCGTACTTCCGGCCCAACGCCAGCGCCACTCGTGGGCAGTTGGCGAAGATAGTCTCTAACGCGGCAGGCATAGAGAGTGAACCGCAAGGGCAGTTCTACACAGATGTGCCGGAAGACAACCCCTTCTACCTGTGGATTATGCGCCTGACTGACCAGGGCGTAATGTCCGGCTACGAGTGTGGCGGCCCAGGTGAGCCGTGCGACGATGAGAACCGCCCGTACTTCCGCCCCTACGCCAACGTTACCAGGGCGCAGGCAAGTAAGATAGTAGCTAACACTTTCTATCCTGGTTGCCAAACGCCAAGTGTAAGATAAGTTCGCCTATCTAACCCATAGCGAGCATACTGACCCACTAATGACCCTTTGAAAATATATAAAATGAAGGTTCGGCTACGCCGAACCTTCATTTTATATATTTTCA
>DATEOC010000007.1:0-22528 GCA_035274425.1 Chloroflexia bacterium | reverse complement strand
GTAGACGACGGACGACGGACGACGGACGACGGACGACGGACGACGGACGACGGACGACGGACGACGGACGACGGACGACGGACGACGGACGACGGACGGCAGTAGGCAGTAGGCAGTAGGCAGTAGGCAGTAGGCAGTAGGCAGTAGGCAGTAGGCAGACGATAGACGATAGACGATAGACGATAGACGATAGACGATAGACGATAGACGATAGACGATAGACGATAAAGGGGTGAGCGGCGGTTAATGTGCGTGATACTGAGTATGTAGCAGGCAATAGCCAGGGCAAGCCGTCGTCCGTCGTCCGTCGTCCGTCGTCCGTCCCAGCGATAGCGTTCGAGGGCGTCACCAAGCAGTTCCCCTCCGCGAGTGACCCGGCGGTGGACAACGTGAGCCTGGAAGTGGAGCAGGGGAGTCTTGTGGTCTTGCTGGGGCCTTCGGGGTGCGGCAAGACCACTTTGCTGAAGATGGTCAACCGCCTTTACGAGCACGACTCCGGGCGCATCCTTTTCGAGGGGCAGGAGATACGCAGCTTCAAGGCGACGGACCTTAGACGGCGCATCGGCTACGTCATCCAGAGCACCGGCCTCTTCCCGCACATGACCGTCGCCAGGAACATCGCCACGGTGCCGCAGTTATTGCACTGGGACAAGGCGCGCATCGCCAGCCGGATTGACGAGCTACTGGAGCTGGTGGGCCTTCCAGCAGGCGAATATCGAGAGCGATACCCTCAGCAGCTTTCGGGCGGGCAGCAGCAGCGCGTGGGGCTAGCGCGGGCGATTGCAGCAGACCCTCATGTCATGCTGATGGACGAGCCGTTCGCAGCCATAGACAACATCACCCGCCGCCGCCTCCAGGACGAGCTACTCAGCATCCAGGGTAAAGTCCGCAAGACCATCCTCTTCGTCACGCACGACGTTGAGGAGGCAATCCGCCTCGCCGATAAGATAGCGGTCATGGAGCGGGGGAAAGTCGTCCAGTACGATACGCCTCTGAGCATCCTGTCAGCGCCCGCGAGCGAGTTCGTGGCATCTCTCGTAGGTGCGGAGGATGTATTGAGGAGATTGAGCCTCCTATCGGTGAAAACGGCAATGCGCCCCGCCAACGGGGAAGCGATTACCCCAAATGATGCGACGCTCCCCAGCACCACCACGTTACGTGAGGCCCTGGGCCTGCTCCTCAGCAGTAATGCAGACCGGCTGGCAATCGTTGATGCCGACGGCACGCCTATAGGTATGGTGGACATAGCAGCTATTAAGCAGGCTATAGGGCAGTAACCAGTCAGCAATTCAACCCTCATGTTCGACTTTCCCCTAACCAAGTACCTTTTCGACCACTTCGACGTGGTTTGGGAGAGGATGGTGGAGCACCTGGTGATCAGTGGCACGTCGCTGGGGATTGCGCTGCTGATTTCGTTGCCCCTGGGGTTGCTGCTGAGCCGGGTGCGGGTGTTGGCGACGCCCGTGCTGGGGCTGCTTGGTATTATCTACACTATCCCTAGCTTCGCGTTCTTCGCGGTCCTGGTGGGCTTCGTCGGTATCGGAGCGCAGCCCGCGATTATCGCGCTGACATCTTATGCGCTGGTCATACTGGTGCGCAATATAATGGTGGCGTTCAATAGCGTGGACCCGGCAGTGAAGGAAGCGGCGCGTGGGATGGGGATGAACGGCGGGCAGGTGCTGTGGCGTATAGAGGTGCCGCTTGCCTTACCTATCGTCATCGCGGGGGTGCGTATCGCCGCTCTCTCTACAATCGCTCTGACCACCATTGGCGCGTGGATAGGAGCGGGGACCCTGGGGCAGTTGCTGCGAGACGGCCTCCCCAACCCATCGACGGGCAAGCTCTACGCGGGCGTTATAGCTATCGCCGCTATCGCTATCGCCACTGACATCCTCTTTCGCCTGGTAGAGCGGCTAGCGAACCCCACACGTAAACCTGCGCGCCGTATACAAAGCGCAACGCCACAACCCATTTCGGGATTGCAAAGCTAGAATCCGACCTGGAAGTAATATATGGACTTATTTCAGCAAGCGTGGGAATATATCACCAATCCCCAGAACCGCTTTTTGCTGAAAGTTGCGGAACACCTGCAACTGAGCGGGGTAGCTATTCTGCTGGCGGTGGCGATTGGGGTGCCGGTGGGTATCATGGTAAGCCGGTATGCCTTGCTCTCGCGAGTGGCAGTCAATATGGTAGGGATATTGCGTGTCATACCGAGCATCGCTATCCTCTTCTTGTTTTATCCACTCTTCGGGCTAGGGGCCGGAGCGCCGCTGCTGGCTTTGACCATACTGGCTGTGCCCCCTCTGCTCATCAATACTGACGCCGGGATGCGCGGGGTTGACCCCGCTGCAATAGAGGCGGGACGGGGCATGGGGATGTCGTACTGGCAATTGCTCGGTAAGGTGCAGCTTCCACTTGCATTACCCGTAGTGCTCGCGGGGCTGCGTATCGCGGCTATAGAAGTTATCGCCAGCGCGACCCTGGCGACTTTCATAGGGGGTGGGGGGCTAGGGGAGTTCGTCTTCCGGGGCCTCACGCTGGCACGCGACGACATCTTGCTGGCGGGCGCTGTGCCGATAGCAGCATTGGCCCTCATAGCTGAGGTCGCGCTTGCTTATTTGCAACGCAGGCTCACGCCTCGCCAGGCAGTATAGCTCAGTTCAAACCCCACCCCCGACCCCTCCCCACTGGGGAGGGGAGTTTGAAAAGGGACAAAAATAGAAGTTCGGCTACGCCGAACTTCTATTTTTGTCCCTTTTCAAAGAGTTGTTAGTACGTCAGTGCACTCGCTGAATGTTCGGAGGACGCATTCTTGTGTGAAGAGACCCGTTACTACTTGGTGCGCTTGACGATGTGGTACCCGTAGGGACTCTTCGTGGGGTCGTAGTCGGAGATGCCTATCTCACCCACCTGGAGTTTGAAGCCCACGTCTCCAAAGGCCGCGACCATACCGTCCCGCGGATATTCCGTTTCAGTACCCGTAGGAACCTGTGTGGGTACGCCAATGTTCGCCATGCTATAGAAGCCGGGAGGCGAGTCGTCGGTGAACTCGGTAACCAGGGCGGTGAAGTCCTCTCCCGCGTTGGCGCGACTGAGGAGGTCGTAAGCCAGGGTTCTGGCCTGCTCCTGGGTACGGGGCTGGGCCTTCGCAGGCGCGTTACCCTGGAATCCTACCGCATCCTTGAAGCCGATGAGGATGTGCTGCACTTGGATGTGATCAGGCTCTTGCACGATGGTTACTCCTTCCACGCGTATCTTAGTAATCTTGTCGCCTACAGCTATCTTATTCACTACGTCCATACCCTCGACTACCTGGCCCCAGTTGGTGTACTGGCCGTTGAGGTGGGGTGAGTCTTGCTTGACGATGAAGAACTGGCTGTCGTTGTTGATAGAGGGGTCGTTACCGCGAGCCACGCCGAGGGAGCCTGCCGTGAAGGGGACATCGTTGTACTCGGAGGATATCTGGCCCCCACCCATGCCGGTCCCCTGGGGATCGCCACCCTGGATGACCCAGTTCTCGACGCGATGGAAGGTGAGGCCGTCGAAGTAACCGTTGTTCGCCTTCTTGGTGAAGTTTTGGATGGTGTTGCTGACGCCCGCCGATGGGTCATTGCGTAGCTGGAGGACGATGTTCCCCTTGGCGGTCTCGATTCGCATGAAGGCGGGCGCAGCTGTTGGCGCTGCCGTCGGGACGATGGTCGGTGCGGCAGTGGGGATTGCGGAGAGGTCGATGCCTTCGATGCGCACGGTGGTCATCTTATCGCCTGCGGCGATCTGGTTCACGACATCCATACCCTCCGTGACCTTACCCCAATTTGTGTACTGGCCGACCAGGCCAGACGCTTTGACGGCGTCTTTGACGATGAAGAACTGGCTGTCGTTGTTGACGGCGGGATCGTTCCTGCGGGCCACGCCTAGCGAGCCTACCTCAAAGGGTAGCTGGTTGTACTCAGAGGGCATAGTGCCGCCACCGGAGCCTGTGCCTGAAGGGTCACCACCCTGCACTACCCAATCCTCGACACGGTGGAAGACCAGACCGTCAAAGTACCCGGCGTTCGCTTTCTGCGCGAAGTTGGCGATGGTTTTGGCAACGTTAGCTGCCGGGTCGGTGTAGAGCTTCAGGACGATGCGTCCCTTAGCGGTCTCGATGATCATGCGCGGCTCGCCCAATATGCCCTGGGTAGATGTCACCGGAACGGTCGTCGTGACCGGAACGGTTGTAGCGGGCAGAATTGCCGCGGTCTCACTAACTATGGGAGTCACAGCCACCTGAGTTGGCTCTGCTGTGGGAGCCGTAGTGGGTGGCAGGGTCGGGTCGCTGGCGGCAGGGAGGGGAGTCCCGGTCGGGGGGGCGACCTGAGTAGGTGTGGTTGAACCACCGGAGTCGCAGGCCGCGAGCGTGGCGGCAAGCACAAGCATAACGATAAGAGATATAGCCTTTTTCAACATTTCCTCCTGAGATAGTGTTCAAGCGCGCAAGGGCTTTGGCGCGCACATACATCTTCCAGTGTACCATAAAAAGTGGATATGAAAAAATATCAGGGTAGGGTGTGCCACCCTACCCTGATATTTTTTCATGGAGTATTTATCTTGCCCCGTACTTGGCCCTCAGTTGGAAGGTGCCCAACTGGGAGAGGAGCACCTGGAACTCTGGCTTCTCCTCCGGGTGGTACTCAAAGACGGCGCGCTCGAAGTATTGGACGAGGTATGGCTTGCCGTTGAGGTCGCTTACCTCGGTGAACTCTTCGGAGATGGGATAGCCTTGCTGCGCCAGCCCGCCGTGCTCCTGCCAGTATTTGAGGAATAACCCACCCAGGTGCTTGCCTGTCTCAGGGAACAGAATTGAGCCTGAAGAGATGTTGGGCTTCTGGGCGGGTGCGCCGCCTGGGTACTTCTTGCGGTATTGGAAGGTGCCTAACTGCGAGAGGAGTACTTTATACTTGGGGTCTGCTATCTCAGGGTGGTATTCGAAGACGGCCCGCTCGAAGTACTGGACCGTGTAGAGCTTGCCGTCGAGGTCAGAGATTTCGCCCATGACTTCGGATATGGGGAAGCCCTGCTGCGGGAGGCCGCCATTCTTGTTCCAGTAGTCGAGGAAGAGGCCATCCACCGCCTTCTTTGTTTCGGGGAAGGTGACGCTGCCGCTGCCGGGTAGCGCCACGGGTGGCGGGGTGAGGGAGATGCCTGTGAGGGTCGCGCCCTTGATGTTCCAGTCGCCGTTCTGGAGGTCGCCGCTGGCGTTGTCCTCCCAGGCGACCGTACTGGTCGCGATGCGTGGAGCGCCTTGAGCGCCGGGGCCGACGTAGATAGGGAACTCCTTCTTCGCTACGAGGTCATAGCCGTAGATGTCGGAATTGATCCCTTTCTCTTTGTCAGGCTCGTTGCGGTAGTCCTCCCAGACTACGACGTTGCCCCAGATGCCGGGATTGCCCTGAGTACCCGCCGCGCCCGATATGAGGAACTCTTTACGAGTAGTGAGATCGAAGCCATAGAGGTCGGCGTCGAACTCCGCGCCCTTGCGGAAGTCTGACCACACTACGATGTTGCCATAAATGGCAGGCTCGGTTTGGGTGTCAGATGCGTTCGATATGACGAACTCTTGCCTGGTGGCGATGTCGTAGCCGTAGATGTCGGCGTTGAAGCCGTTGGGGCTGGGTTCGTTACGGTAGTCCACCCACACTATGAACCTGCCGTTGGTGACGGGGCGGGTCTGCGCGCTCTTGGCGTTGGAGACGAGGGCCTCTTTGCCTGTGGAGAGGTCGTACATGAAGATGTCGCCCGCCTCCTGGTCGTCCTTGTTCTTGGCATCGCGATAATCGGACCAGACGACGACGTTGCCCCACACCTTGGGGCGGATTTGCAGGTTGGGCGCGTTCGTTACGGCGAGGTCTTTCTTGCTGAAGAGGTGCTGCCCGCCGATGTTGTAGTCGTTGAAGCGGTCTTCGAGGCTGGTGCCTTTCCTGTTAGCGCCGTCGCTCCAGACGACGTAGGTGCCATCTGTGTCGGGCTGCTGCTCAAGCCAGGCGGTCTGCTTGAGGGGGGTGGCTTTGCGCGTGGTGAGGTCGAGGCTCATCAGGTCGCAATTGCCCGACTTGCAGTCGCTGTAGACCATGAGGTTGCCTGCCATGCTCGGCCACACCTGGTTGCCCGACCCTTCCGCGAGGGCGAAGGGTGCCGACACCTGTGGGCCGGTGCCTTGCGCCGTGATCTCACGCGTTCCAAGCGCGACCAGGAACAACGTAGCTATTGCCATAGCGCAGAGGGTGAGAGCGAGCAACTTGCGAGCTGCCCTGGAGGCGTGACCCGCCAGCTTGAGATTCATGGAAGGGGTTCCTTTCCCGGTATTTTGGCAGGGGTGAATTGGGTACGACCTCAGTATAGAGTCAGACTCTGCCCACGTCAATTCTACCCACTCATTATGTCACCGCTGTGTAACGGTGGCGTGATGGTTGTGTAAAAGGAATGTAAAATGGACGATGGACGATGGACGATGGACGACGGAAGGCAGTGGGCAGTGGGCAGTGGGCAGTGGGCAGGAATAAATAAGACCCTGAATGCTAGTAGGAGTGGATTGGTAAATAAACCCCCGGAGGGGGTGGAACAGATGTAGCCCAGGGCGTAAGCCCTGTGGATATGCCAATCCCCAACCCCTAAATCGGTAAGCCCCGTAGGGGCGACACGGTTGGCAGCTTTGGTGGCTCTGGTCTATTTGGGTACTTAGTTGTTCGTCTTATTCTGTGTTGTATCTGTGCTATTGTGTCGCCCCTACGGGGCTTATCGCTTGTGCTGGGGCTAACCACAGGGCTTACGCCCTGGGCTACATCTGTTCCACCCCCTTCGGGGGTTTGGATATTTCGTGAGACGCTGTACACCAGCCTCGATGCCCTGAGCTACATCTGTATCACCCCTGCGGGGGTTTTGGGCTAATCTATCTAGCATATCGCTCAATTAGCGATCAAGGTTATAAGTAGTTATATGTCATTTTGGTCCATAGTGATGATCACTTTGCCTTTGGCGCGCCCTTCTCCGAGGTAGCGGAGCGCTTCAGGGACCTCACTTAGTGGATAGCGCCTATCAATGACCGGGACGATTTTGCCCGCCTCATAAAGCTCAGTTATATAGAGCATGTCTTTTATGTTTGGTTGGACTATCAGGACGCGTATTTTCTTGCCTGTGGTCCTTCTAATCAATGGCCCCAGGAGCAAAATCTGGAGAAAAGTAGCTACGGAGCCTCCGACGGCGAAATAGCTTCCATTGGGCTTTAGCGCCCGCTTGTAGGCGAATAACGAACGATGAGCGATGACATCGAGTATCAGATCATACTGTTCCCCATTCCTGGTGAAGTCTTCCCGGGTGTAATCAATCATGTGGTCCGCGCCGAGGGAGCGCATAAAATCGAGCTTGCCGGTGTTATCCACTCCGGTCACCTCAGCCCCATAAAGCTTGGCAAGCTGGACCGCAAACGAGCCGGTGCCACCGCCAGCGCCATTGATCAAGACCTTTTGCCCAGGCTGGACCTGCCCTTTATCGCGAATCCCCTGCACGGCGATCACTCCCGCTTGCGGGATGGACGCTACTTGCTCGAATGTCATAGTGGCCGGTTTCAGCGCTAAGGCTTTTTCACGAACGCAGACGTACTCGGCAAAACCACCCATACTGCTCAAGATGTCTCCGAAGACCTCATCCCCCGGTTTCAACCGACTGATGTTTTTGCCGACTACTTCAACTCGCCCAGCTATGTCCGAGCCGAGTATCTGGCGACCTGGTTTTCGAAGCCCCCCGAAGCGGGCATAGAACGGTTTACCTATCAGCCCCTCCCAGTCAGACCTATTCAGGGATACCGCCTGAATCTTGATCAGCACTTCATCGTCAGTAGGGGTAGGTTTTGCTACCTCCTTGAGCTGGAGAACATCAGGTGGGCCATATTCTGTGTAAACAACAGCTTTCACGAATTACCTCTCATAACTTGCTAATGGCAATCTCCTGATTCTACCACCGGGCAATCGTATTCGTCCTTCGTCCTTCGTCCCAGCCCTGCGTACCAGTTTTATTATGCGTTCTTAGTATGGTCTGCCGGGGACCCATGCGCGGCCATCGTATAAGAACCACTGGCCCGTATCTCGCGCCAGCATCCACGTGCGCCCCTGGGCATCACGCACGCTCAAGCGGCGCATAGAGGCATCGAATTGCTGAAGGTTGATGCGACCTGCGGCAAGCTCCGCCTTCAGCCTGTGGTATTCATGCTCAGCCCTGGCGAACGGGTTACTGGTTGCGGGCGGCCCATAGACGGGCGGTTGAGACGGGTAGAACCCGGCAGGCAAATGGGGAGCCTGGGGTACGCGGGACCGCCTGCTCAGCGAGAGTGTAATAATCCAGCCAGTTGCTACCAGGAGGGCAAGCCCTAACCCTATCACTACAAAGAGAAGCGCGCCCGGCCCGGAGCCAGGCGTTGGCGGTTGGGTGGGAGGAGAGCCGGAGAGCTTCACGGTCCGCTCCGGTGCTTTGAAGGGAGGAGAGCTGGGGACCTTTATTGGACCCACCTCTGCCTGGGCTGTATGGAAGCCGTCGCTGGCGAGGACACGGAAGATAACGTTGTCCCCTCCCGCTATCTGCGAGGTATCTATAATATATTGCGTCCCTTGCAGGTCAAGCTCCAGGGGGAACCAGTCTTCCCGACCGTTGGGGCTGTAATGTACTTCGTAAGTGAGCGCGTCGCCGTCGGCGTCGGATGCGGTCCAGGTGATTTGCTGGGGGCCATCCCAGGTGTCGCCTGCCTTCGGAGAGGTGATGGTCAGGTTGGGGGTGTTTGCGCTCGCGCTAAGCCTGTCTAGCTCTTTGCCGTTGCGCAGTAAAGTCACGCCTGTAGTGCCGTTGGGGTAAGGGACCCTGAGGGAGAAACCGGCCACATCGCGCACATTACCTGTCTCCTCATTCTCGAAAGAAACGTCGAAGCATCGCTCGGATAGCGTGCCGCTCGCGCCCGTGAATCGTATGCAGTTCTCACCTTGTTGCTGCTGCCTTGTGAGAGGGCTGGCTAGGCCAGCGCCCAAAGCGTAAGAGACTTTGTATGGGGCAACAGATTGCCCGGAAGAAGCTACCCTGTACAGCGGGTCGAGGTGTCCTGAGTTGCCATCATGGGCCAGCGAGCCGCTTACAAGTGCGTCGTCCAGGGTGAAGTCGGGCATCAGGTCGGGGTCATTGAAGTCGTACCGTCTCATCCCCTCGAAGAGGCGGTTGTAGTGGAACTTGGATATCCACGTCTGATTGGCGGGGCAGTAATTCAGAACGTCGTAGAAGAGGTCAGAGACGAGATTGCCGGTGGTCCCGTCGTAGCCGATTTCCCAGGTGTGTCCGGTGCCGAATTCCCAATAGCCTGGGATATTATTCCTAGAAGGACCCCAGCATGGTGCGGGGTCGGGCGTGCCGGTGTGGTGCAGGGTGAGAAGGTGGCCCACTTCATGCGCCAGCACCCTCTCTGAAGAATCGACGCCTCCACCCCCATTGTAATCTATCACCCATGCTGCCCTGGAGATAAGCAGATGTGAGCCTGTGTAGGCCAGCCCAACCGCCTGGGTAAAGACATTGGTGGGGCCATGCCCCTGCCATGCCAGGTATCCAATCATGAGGTCGGGGGTCAAATCGCCTATTCGGGAGCGCAGCCGTGTGTAGCGACGCTCCATTCTATCCAGTAGCTCACTTTGCTCGGCGAAGGTGGCCAGGGTGAGGGTCGAATTGAGCCTGAAGGGAAGTTCATAGTATTGCAGGTGGGCCTGGTCGATGGGGTAGATATTGCGTAGGGTCTGAGTGTACGTTTCGAGAGGACCTGTGGGCCAAACCACGTTAGCCGAGCCGGGCGGATGGTAGCCGATGCGCACGTAGCCGATGCGAAGGTTGAACGGCTCTATGAAGACCGCCTGCTTGGTGGCATCGTTGTTGGTGTAATCGCTCTCGGCGATGCTCCTATCAGGGTTTATTTTTACCTCGATGGGATAGGTCGAAGGCACTACAATGTCGTCCGGCAGATCGAAGTTGACGGTGGTAGTTAGAACGTGGCGGTCGTGCGGTCGTAGAGTAGGGGCACGGTAAAAGGGACGTTACGAGCGGCTATGAGCCTCCCCACGTCGTCATGCCACCCGAAGGCGCGTAACTCCATGTTCACGTTAGGCACAGGCGTAACTGCGCCGAGCACGTTCACGAAGACGCGCACCAGTGTCTTTTTACCCGAATAAAGCTGCACCCTGTTCAAGTCATCCTGGACTACCTGCACTATCTCTAGGTGGTCAAAGATAAGGTCAAGTTGGGTTTGTTGAGCAGGTGTGGCAGGGGGTACGGTATCTGTAGGGTTAGTGAGGGGCGGGACTGTAGTAGGACTGGGTAAGACCGGATCGGGTGTGCTGTACGGCGGGCAACTGCCTAGAATGCCGCTGATATGGCTGTCAACGTACTGTGCGAATTCACGGGCCTTCTTTGCGTTCTCGACGTTGTCGCCCACAAGGGACGTGTAAATATGGACGTAAATCGCCCCACGCTTGAACGCCAGATCGTAGCCTTTAGTGGCGCTCTCTGGAGCTTCGTATGCAAGCTCACCGTAGCTTGATGTTTGGCGATAGTCAGGATGGCTCTGGAATTGGAGCACGTAATCAGTAGCAATCTTGAGGGTTGGCGCTCTCACGATCTCAACGTTCGCGGGATCATAGTGGCCGGTGCAGTCAAAATCCTTACCCGCACCTCCACCTTGCTGGGTAGTGGTAGATGAGAAGCCGGGAGGTAGGATCGAGCAGAGATCGCACGCGCTCTGGTATCGCAAGCTAGGGGCTGCGTAGCTTGAAGGTTCACCTGACAGCGCCAGTAATACCGCGACGCTAGAAATGAATGCAAAGAGCCATAACTTGCTGAGCCGAAGAACCTGACGTACGGGACTCAGGGCCGATCCATTCATAGTTGTTCCTCCATACCATTTCTGTCCTTGCCTTCTCTATGCCGCCGGGCTGTAATGAGCGATATGAAATCGTGAGTACTAGACGCACCGTACACGTATGTGCCAATTGTTCCAGGTCATGGCGCATAGGGATTGGCAGGGACCCAGGCGCGACCATCATACACCAACCCACCTACCGCTATCGGACGCAAGCATCCAATGGCGACCCTGCGCATCCATCACTCTTATCTGGCGTCCGGTGGCAACCTCTCCACGCAGCCAGGTGTATTCCCTTTCCACACTGGAAAAGGGATTGCCTTGCATTTGAGGTTCGCCGCAAATGCGTCCTTGCCACGTCGTGCACCCAAAGCTGCTAGGCACGCCCCATATTAATTAACATAGTCAATGAAGCGAGGCGCTTGCGAAGTAGAGCAAAGCACCTCCTCCTATCCCTACGAGAATAAGCATCCCGAGAGTAAAGTTAGCCCATCGCATAGTCGGTTGACTTGAAATGGCCCTGATCAGCAGTGCGAGGAATGCGAGGAAGCCTTCAATCATCAATCCAATACCCAGAGTACTCATAATATTGCGAAGAGGTAACTTAAGGTAATTGAGAAGCAGGAGACCTCCTATCAAACCTACCAAGCTCAGACCCCACAGTATATTGCGTGCATAGGGGAAGGTTAATTGATTTAGGCCTGCTCGCACTAGTAGCCCGAATAAAGCTATGCCTCCTAGTATGAGAAGCGTACTACCAGCAAGATTGAGCACATCCATCATAACGCCTCCTCTTGTCTCTCATAAGGGCTTACAACTTCTAGATATAGGTGATAGTCAGCGCAACTTATGTTGGCTATTATTACCAATTTCCGTCCTATAAGCAATAGATCAGCTAATCACAATTGAATTAAGATACCTCTGTGTCAGGTAAAATCATGGTATTTACCCCTGTCGGTAGGGGTCCGCCCACACCCATGCACGGCCGTCGTACATGAGCCACCTACCACTCTGAGCATTGAGCATCCAGTGGCGGCCCTGTGCGTCCTTCACAGTTATCCGGCGGACAGCAGCCTCGAATTGCTGCGGGGCCATGCGCCGGACGGTAAGCTCCCCCCGTAAGCGGCTGTACTCTTGCTCGGCCCAACGGAACTGCGCGGCGTGCGCAGGGTTGGGAGGAGCTGCGTGTGTAGGCATGGGAGGTATGGGAGGCTGCTGGCCCATGAGGGAAGGGGTTGGATACGGCCCCTGAGCGGGCAATTGAGGAGCGCGAGGTCTCCTTAGCGCTATCGCAAGCACAAGCACGGCGAACAGAGAGACGCCACCTACTATAAGCAAGATGAGCGCTCCACCAGCGCCACCCGATGTTGACGCGGGTTGCCCTCCAGGTGTGGGGGTTGCGTCGCCAGGTCCGACTATGGGCGTGCCAGGGACGGTCGGTGTCGGCGCGGTAGCCGGTGGGAGCGTTGGCTGGGGCGTGGGTGGGGGCGACGGCGAGTTGGCCTGCTGGGGTATGATCAGGGGACCTACATCGGCGGTGGTGGTGTTGAAGCCGTCGCTGGCGAGGATGCGTATGTAGGTCTGCTCGCTGGGGAGTATCTCGTCGGTGGAGAAAGTAAACTGCGTTTCGTTCGAGGCGATTTCTAGAGGATACCAGGAGTTCTTGCCGTCGGCGCTGTACTGGATGTCGTAGCGCAGCTTATCCCCATCTTCATCGCTCCCCATCCAGGTGATTGTGTGCTCCCCCTCCCAACGGTCGCCCGCTTTCGGTGAGGTGATAGTGATCTGGGGCGCGTGGGCGCTTGGCGTGAGGGAGGTAAGCTCTCGCTCCTGCCCGCCATCGTTGCGCACCAGGGCCACGCGAGCGACATTATCGGGGTCGGGCACTTCCAGCACGAACCCCTGCCGCTCGACCTGTGCCTCCGACTCCTCGTTGCGGAAATCCAGGTCGAAGCACCGCTCATAGAGAATCGCGCCTGTACTATCCATGAAGCGCAGGCAGTGGTTTCCCGTCCCCTCGCGGAGGACAGACGACGAAGGACGAAGGACGAAGGACGACGGATGGTAGCTGACGAGAGCAGCTAGTGGCGCGAATGGGTCGGTAAGCCTGTGGAACGAGCCTTGTAATAAGATGGGTGTGCCCCCGCCACCGGAGGTGCTATCGGGTGGGCGGACGATCTCAATTTGGGCGGAGTCGCCATCGAAGTAGGACCAGCCGCGCACCCATAGCCTGTGCCTTCGAGTGGTGACGTAAACACCTTGCGGGCGGAGGTTGCGGTCGTATAGCTGGTTGTAATGGAAAGGGGATATCCAGAGGTTCGAGAAGCAGTAACTCATCAGGTCGTAGTAGCTGCTGGGGATGGCGCGGTTGTTCACAACGTCGAAGCCGACCTCGTGGATGGTGGCGCTGTCGCTGTACGAGGGGGGCCAATCGGTGCTGGAGTCGGCGGCAAAATCGCAGTCCGAAGAAGGGTCGCCCCTCGTCGCCGTATGGCGTATACCGAGATCGTGTCCCACCTCGTGGGCGAGGACCTGGAGGGAGAAGACGCCCCCACTATCTCGCCCCCAGGCGACGTGCCCTACATCGCCGGAAAGGACCATTTCGGCGAGGCCGCCCCACTTTATCGTGCTTACATACGAATTAGGGAGCCAGCCGAAGAGAATATCGGGCTTGTCCCCCTCGATGCGGTTATAAAGGTCTCGAAGCGACAGGTTTAGGTCTTCTCCGAGGTCGGTGGTGGATAGGGGCCGCGACTGCCGCACGCGCCAGGGTAGCTCGTAATATTGAATGCCGTTGTCAGCGGTGGGGTAAAGCTGCTTCATAACGGAGTCGGCTACGGCGAAATTGCCGGTGGGCCACTCCCGCACAGTCTGGCCGGGTGGCAGATAGCCGACGCGTACGTAGCCGATCCGCAGGCCGTTGCGCTGCACGAACTCGAACGGCTCTCGGGTGTCGTTGTCGCCGTAATCGTTCTCGGTGACGCTATGGGCCGGGTTGACCACCGCCTTCACGCTGAAAAAGCCGGCGGCGGTCAAGTCGTTCGGAACGACGAAGTTGATGGAGGCATCTGTGTCCTCGCGGCGAGGCGTAGAGTTTGTAGCGATGGAGATGGGGCCGTTGCTGGACCGGATTTCGACCTCACTCTTCCCCTCCGGCCATATCGTCACCGAGGCCGTTACGTCATTAACCCTCTCGGTCTTCAATGCGTTCGCCTTTACGAAGACACGCACTACAGTCTTCTTCCCAGCGACGAGGGGTATTTTATTATCTTCGGTCTGGACGACCTGCACGACCTCGATATGGTGTACCTGTAGGTTCACGTCCGTTTCGGGGGTGGCGGTAACGGTCGGGGTCTCCGGAGGGGTCGCGGTGGGGGTGGTTGTTTCAGGGGTAGGCTCGCCTGGGGTCGCGCTGCCGGCACCGCCACCTCCTCCACCTCCCGCACATGGGAGGCCCGCCAGCTTGCCATCCACCATGCTCGCTATCTCCAGCACGCCTGAGAGGTCGTTGTACCTTATGTTCGGGCCGCCTAGCATCACCGAGCCTGCATCTCCCCAGAAGACATAGCAGTTGCGAGCGAATGTAAGGCGATTGTATTCTGAGTTGAGACCTGCGCCTGGATTCGAGGGCTGATGGAAGGCGAAGCCTGGGTCTCCGATACCGGAGTACGGTTTCCAGTTAGGGTCGCGCGCATATATACTCGCCTGGGCGTGCGCTGCGTCCACCGAGTAGTAAGCTTGGACGCTGGCGACGTAGAACTTGTGCTCTTCGCCGGAACGCTCGTCATATATCTGGCAACCGTTGCTGCTCCCCTCTTTGCCGACGCCTGGCACAAGTCGAAAGTCCTTCCCTGCGGGGAAGAGGGAGCATAGGTCGGGATCGGCATACCTTGCGGGCATCACGGACACAGAATCGCTACCAGACGCATTGATCGCCTCCCCCTGAGCGGCGATGATCAAGACGAAGAGTGCCAACGCGCATGAGAAGAGCACCCGTAATCCGAATTGTCGCTTGGAGTTGCGTTCTTCCTGATGCCTCTCTTGCCACTTCATCGTGGAGACCTCCTGTTCATGGCTGGCGATATGGGTCGGCAGGGACCCAGCCGCGACCATCATACACCAACCACCTACCGCTCTGAACGTCTAGCATCCAGTAGCTCCCACGAGCGTCCTGCACTCGAAGCTGCCCAACCGCTGCCTGGTATTGCTGCGGGTGTATGCGGCGGGTTGCTAGCTCTCCCCGTAAGCGGCTGTACTCTTGCTCGGCCCACCGGAAGCGGGTTACGATTGCCGAAGGGAGGGCTGTTGGAGTAGGTGTGGGTGGTGGCGGACGATTAGGGTATGGGTTCCAGGGCTGTGGGTTAGGTTGTGGGGAAGGGCCTGGCATACCGTACATACCGGGCATTACCTGCTGGGTACGCGACCTACGCATAAAGACGAAGAGGAGCGTAAACCCGACTACGACCATGAGCGCAGTGCCGCCGATGATAAGAGCTACCGCGGTTCCGTCCGGGCCACCAGAAGGTGTAGGGGTAGGCTGAAGTGGTGGCTGGGGCTGCTGGTCGGAAGGTGGGAGAGGTGAGTTGGCCTGCTTCGGTATTACAAGCGGTCCTACATCGGCGGCGGTGGTGTTGTACCCGTCGCTCGCCAATATGCGGATGTAGGTTTGGTCGCTAGGGAGTATCTCATCGGTGGAGAAGGTGTACTGCGTGTCACGATTACCCAGCTCTAACGGATACCATGACTGCTCACCATCGGCGCTGTACTGGATGTCGTAACGTAAATTATCGCCGTCCTCATCGCTGCCCGTCCATGTGATAGTGTGCTCTCCTTCCCACCTGTCGCCCGCCTTCGGTGAGGTGATAGTGAGGGTAGGGGCGTGGGGGCTTACGGTGAGGGAGTGTAGCTCCTTCTCCTGCCCATTCTCGTTGCGTACCAGGACTACCTTTGCCACGTTACCCGGGTCGGGCGCTGCCAGGGAGAACTCTCCTCTCTCAGGCTCCTCCCCTTCCGACACCGGCGGTAGGACCTCCGGCTCGAAACATCGTTCGTAAAGGAGCGCACCTCCCGCGTCCATGAAGCGCAGGCAGTAGTTTCCGGTCCCTTCTCGTTGCACAGATAAGGGGAGTAGCGACGCAGCATAGGAGGCTCCTACACTCCGAGGCGGACCTGAGATAGATAGTACTGAGTTAGAAAGCTCAGGCAGCCGATGATGGCCTTCCCCTTGCCCCTGGTGTATGGCCTGCGTGCTATGGACCCCACCCCCTGGATTGGCATCAGGGAGGCGCACCGCCTCAAACTGCGCGATGTCCCCCTTGTACAGGATATAGCCGCCCAACCGCAACTTGTAGATAGCACGGTCGAAGGTCGAGGCCCCTGATGGCCGAGAGTTGCTATCATACAGCCTCTTGTAGTGGAAAGTGGATATCCAGGTCTTCTCTTTTATGCAATAGGCCATGATGTCGTAGAAGTCGGGCGATATAACCTTCATCTCCTGGGTATCGAAACCGACTTCACGGATGCGGGCGCTACCCCCGTATTCCTTCGGCCAATAGCTTGAGCCGTAGTGGCTGTATGATTTCTGGCACTCAGTAGCGGGATCGCTGTCGGTCCCGGTGCCCGTGTGGTCTAAATCGAGGTCATGGCCTACCTCATGGGCCAGAATATGGAGAGTATGGCCGTCATTGTAGTCGGTCCCTATAGCCACCGGCTCCTTAAACCGGCCAAGACCGCCAAAATCGAGCGTGACCATGTCATTGGCGATCCAGCCAAAGAGGATATCCGGCCTATCTTTATCTATACGGTCGTAGAACTCTCGCATTGCCGTGAGAAGCGAGATTCCACTACGCGTGTTGAGCTCAGCAGTGATGCGCGCCCGGAATGGTAGCTCGTAATATTGTATGTCCGCATCGGCAACGGGATACAATTTCCTGAGGAAGGTGTCCGCCTTCGCGAAGACGCCATTCGGCCACTGCCACTCGACATTCCCAGGGAGCTTAGAGCCGATGCGGATGTAGCCTACGCGTAGCCTGTTGCGCTGCATGAACTCGAACGGCTCGGTAAGCTCGTTGTTGTCGTAATTGCTCTCCTGCTGAACACGGGCGGGGTTGGCTACCGCCTTCAGGGTGAAAACACCAGCACCCGTTAGCTCAGGCGGAATAACGAAGTTGATAGAGCCGTTAATATCCTCGCGCTGTAGCTCAGCGCCGACAATGGCATTGACCAGTCCGTTGGAGGGCCGAATCTCCACTTCGTTCCCCCCTTCGGGCCAGACAAAGAGGGAAGCTGTTACGTTGTTGGCGATGGTCCCGGCAGCCGCGTTGTTCGCCTTCAGGAAGACGCGCACGAGCGTCTTCTTCCCCGCCACGAGAGGCATCTTGTTGTCCTTAGTCTGGACGACCTGCACTACCTCCATATGGTCAACGGTGAGGTCCAGGTCGGCCTGAGTGGTGGTAGGGACGACTGTAGGAGATGTGGAGAGTGGAGGCCCCGAAGCGCAACCTGGGAAAGTCTTCAGTTTTTGCTCGGCCTGGCGGGCGAGCACGCGAATCGTATCGCGTGGAAGGGGCGGCTTTCCCGCTACGCCCACACTGCCTCTAACCACGTAGCAAGCATATCTGAAAATTAGTCCGCCGGTCGCCGAAACAAAACTCGTTCCATCTGAACTTGTGGAGATTTCGTCCTGGATCTCGTAACCGTAGTCACCGAAACTCGTATCAGGCACCCATCGGCCCGGCTTTTTATCCGTGTCAATAAGATTTTGAGCTTCGGCGACGCTATCGGCACGGCTGACGCTGATCGACCAAACTCTATCCCCATTCTCAGAAAGCTCGGCCTGGCAAAAGCTACGCCCTTCGTCTCTCCCTGGAGATACTCTGACTGTGTCGCTCTTAGGCGGGAGGGCCTCGCAGAGGATTTCACTTTGATACAGTAGGGATGCGGCCCCTGAGCGGGAGGCATAGCTCTCCTCCCCAGGAGAGATGCCCAATAATATCAGCCCCAGCACACAACCGAAGAAGACCCGGAACCCTAGACGCTGTGTATTATGTCGGCTCGCCATGTCGAAACCTCACTTTGGTGTGAAGGATAAGGGATAAAGGAAAAAGGATAAAGTCTATTCATCGTGTATCCTTTCCCTTCTTCCTTTATCCTTTCCGTCACGGGTTGGCTAATGCGTCCAGCAGCGCGGCTCCGCTCAATCCCTTATCGAGCGCCTGCTGTCCGGCATAGCCGACGAAGCCCAGCTGCTCCTGACCGCCGGAGGCGACGAAGGTGACATTTACCTTCCCGCTGCGATAGTCGTCCGCGCCGTAAAATACCTTCAGCACCTTACCCAGTACGTTCCCCAGCGCCTCGCGGTCCTTGAGGTCGTCAACCGGCAGGGAGATAGTGATGGGGGTGGACATGCAACAGAAGTTATTTTCAGGGCCTGACCTGTTGGCGCACGTCTCGCCTTCACCTTGAACCTGTAGATCGTCTACCTTTACGTTTTCAGCCTCCAGCCCCGCCTTGATCGTGGCCTGCAAGGGCGCTACAGGCGAGTTGGGTTCGTTGCTATAGAAGAGAACCATAGACATGACGCACTCCTGCGTAGGTGTCGCAACCGCTGATGAGCCGACGGTAGGCGTGGGCGTGACGCTTTGCGCCTGTGGGGTGGCTGTGCCCCCTGTTGTGCTACCGGATGACCCGCATGCAGATAATATCGCCATAGACGCAAGTAAGAACGCTATTACCCAAATACGTTTTGCACTCATCTAAGTGTCTCCTAATTGTTCTCAGGGCTAGCCCAACTTTCGTTTCCTTTTATCAATTTTCGTCCCTTGCAGGGACGAAAATTGATAAAAAGAAAAATTCCTTCCTCACACTAGGGCACGGCGCGCCGTGCCCCTACATACCTAACCTCTGGTTTACATCTGGCGGTAAGGGTCGGCCCACACCCAGGTGCGGCCATCGTGCATGAGCCACCTGCCGCTTTGGGCGTCGAGCATCCAGGCGCGGCCCCGCGCGTCTTGTACCCGGATTTGACCAACCGCCGCCTGGAACTGCTGGGGGTGGATACGTCCGGAGGCGAGATCCCCACGCAACCTTGCGAGAGACGCTTCTGCCATCCTGAATGGGCTTTGCATGGATGGCGTGGGGGCAGGGCCACGCGGGGCGGGGGGTGACGGAGGAGTAGGGTAGGGATTCCAGGGTTGAGGGGTGGATTGTGGAGGCGGGCCTGGCATACCATACATACCAGGCATTGCTTGCTGAGTAGGAGACCTACGCATGAAGAAGAACAGGAGGCCGAAGCCAACTATTACCATGAGCACCGTTCCGCCGATGAGGGCTATCACGGTTCCATCTGGACCACCGGATGGTGTAGGGGATGGCTGCGGTTGAGGTTGGTTGCCGGGAGGTAGAGGAGGTGGGTTAGGAGAGTTGGCCTGCTTCGGTATGACGAGTGGGCCAACGTCGTTCTGGGTGGTGTTGAAACCGTCGCTAGCCAGCACCCGCAGGTAGGTTTGCTCGCTGGGGAGTATCTCGTCGGTGGAGAAGGTGTATTGACTCTCGGTAGAGCCTACTTGCAGGGGGTACCACGACTGCTTGCTGTCGGGGCTATAGAGGATGTCGTAGCGTAGAGCGTCGCCGTCCTCATCGCTGCCCGCCCAGGCGATTGTATGCTCTCCTTCCCAGCGATCATTTGCTTGGGGGGAGTTGATGGTTAGGGTAGGGGCATGGGCGCTCACTTTGACAGAGGTTAGCTCCTGCGCCTGGCCGTTCTCGGTGCGTACCAGGACTACGCTGGCGACGTTGCCGGGGTCGGGTATGGTCAGGGCGAAGCCTGCCTTCTCGCTTGGCTTGGAGGTCTCCTCCGAGTAGAACTGCAAATCAAAGCAGCGCTCGTATAGCGTTGCGCCGCTCGCATCAAGGAAGCGCAGGCAGTGGCTCCCGGTGCCTTCTTGGACGACGGACGACGGACGACGGACGACGGATGATTGACTTTGGACAAAGGACGACGGACGACGGACGGAAGATGGTGAGAGGAAATGATTGGCTGGGCTGGCAGATGCCACGAATCTGTCGTCCTTCGTCCGTCGTCCGTCGTCCGCTCCGCGCGAGGGCGCTCCCCCACCGGAGTCGTCGAGGGATTTCGTAAACTCTAGCTGCGCTTTGTCGCCTTTAAGAGTAGCCCAGCCCTGCACCCACATCATGTGACCTTTGGTGGTGACGAACGCGCCTTGCGACCTCAAGTTGTTGTCATATAACATCTTGTAATGAAAGGGGGATATCCACGTCTTGTTCTCAGCGCAGTAAGACATGACATCATAATGAGTGTTCGGTATGGCGATCATCTCCTGGGTATCGAAGCCAACTTCAAGGATTTTAGCGCTATCGCCGTATTCAGAAGGCCAGTACCCGCTCACAGAGTTCGATGATATGCGGCAGTCGGAAGGAGGGTCACTCTTGGTTGCAGTATGCCGCAGGCCGAGGTCGTGCCCTATCTCATGGGGGAGGATGTGGTTGGAAGAGAAGTCGTTGTGGTAGTCGACCGCAAGGGCAACGTGGGCCTGCTGGCCTGAGAGCACGGTCTCAGCAAGCCCGCCAAAGTCAATCGAGCTAGCGTAGTTATCGGGGAGCCACCCTATGAGGATGTCGGGCTTATCCCCTTTGAGCCGGTCATAAAACTCGCGCAGCCTCCAGTTGAGGTCCTCCCCCAGGTCGAGCGTATCTAGGGGCCTGGCGGCACGTATGCGCCAGGGAAGCTCGTAATACTGGATACCGGCGTCGGGGCCAGGAAAGAGCTTGCGGGTCATGCCGTCGTATTTGTCTATGGCGTAACCGGGCCACTCCCATTGCGTCTTGTCGGGCGGTTTGTAGCCTATGCGGACGAAGCCGATGCGCAAGCCGTTACGCTCTACGAACTCGAACGGCTCGGTATGCTCGTTGTTGCTATAATCGCGCTCCTTGACCCAACGGTTCGGGTTGATGACCGCCCTCACGCTGAATAGGCCCGGTGCGGTTAGCTCAGGCGGGATAACGAAGTTGATGGAGCTGTTGGTCTCCTCGCGCTTCTCGTTGGTGGGCACGTTTGCCTTTATGTATTCGTTGGAAGGCTTGACCTCTACCTCGCTTTTTCCTTCAGGCCAGACGAACAGACTTGCGGTTACACTATCTAGGGAGGTAGAGGAGTAGCTGACGAGAGGGAAGACGCGCACAACCGTCTTCTTGCCCGCCACCAGGGGTATCTTGTTGTCCTTAGTTTGGATGACCTGCACCACCTCGACATGCTCAATTTGTAGGTCCGGGCCGTCTGTAGGCTCGGTTGGCACAGTTGTTGGCCGTCCCCCTCCCCCATCGCCGGGACATGGAGCGTTCTTCAACCCGGCGTCAACCGAAGCGCCGAGAGACTTGATAGCATCGGGGGAGCGGGACTGATCGGTACGGTCATTGAGCCAACCCGCTTCGGCCCACACCGTGTAGCAGTTTCGAGCAAAGTGGAGCTTGGCTGAGTGGTAGTTTATGCGCTCAGGTATGTCGAAGCCATAGTCGCCCAGGCCGGAGGGGACCCAGGGAACATCATTAGAGTCTATCTTACTCGCTTCGTAAGACCTGCGGACCGTCTCGCGGGCCTCTTCTGCGCTGACGTATTTGTGGATACCGAAGGTAAAATAAGGAGCGTCTTTCCCCACGCCGTTGACCCAGCAGTCGGTCTTACCGTCGCCGTTGCGGTCAGTGTTCGCACTGTCTGCCGGGAGGAGTGAACAGAGGTCGAAGTCATCCTGGGCGTAGGCGAACGTTCCTCGGCTCACACTACCCGGTGGGAGCACCAACAGCATGAGGAATAAGAGTAGAGCAGCCAGGGAACGAATGTTAGGTGCGACACTTCTTGCGTACCTCATTTTCTACCCACCTCCATGCTGCCCCAATAATTTGAGGTATAAGACGAACCCCGGCGTGCGTTTGTTCCCGACCATTCCCGCCAGAGGCAACCAGGACCGAACCTGAGAGTCAAAAGAAAGAAGCCCGCCCATGCCACAGCAGGCCGGGAGGCTTCGTAAGGGTGGAACGTGGGAGATCATAGACGACAACTCCCCACTAATGATTTCAATATACTTATAAAGGCTAGGAGTGTCAATTGTCAGCGACTGAATCTATTGGGCTAACGCATCTAAATAGAAGCGAGGAGAGACTCGGAGGGGCGATAGAGTGTAGCCCCAAGACGCAAGCCTGGGGACCACGGAAGGTTAGAAGTGTAAGCCCCGAAGGGGCGACAGAACCGATACAACAAGAAGAGGAGAGTGATGCAGAGGCATTCTGTCGCCCCTCCAGGGCTTGGAGATAAATGGATAGCATACCCCAGGCTAACGCCGTGGGGCTACACTCTATCGCCCCTCCAGGGCTAGCTGATACTTCACTTATTCTGTTGGGGTTGCCCTGGGTAAATCTTGTCTTGAAATAGACTTCTCTTAACATGTCAAGATTAGTTAACCAATGGTGCTAGTTTGACAACAACATAGGGTTGCCCGAAGCTGTTGGTGACCAAACCACAGCCAAAGGAGCAACCCTATGTCTACCGTAAATTTTATCACAGAACTCTTCTGCCCAGTGGACGATAAGATGCAAGAT
>DATEOC010000006.1:0-32165 GCA_035274425.1 Chloroflexia bacterium | reverse complement strand
TGTAGCAGACTACAGGGCGGGCACGGGGACCCGCCCCTACAATGGTCCACCTTTCTAACACGAACCTGCAAGATGCACCACTGAGAAGGTGTCCTAGAAATGTAACTGTTAGACTGTCATTCGGAGAGGATATCCGAGAACTGTAATCCTCAGCCTGTCATTCTGAGCGAAGCGAAGAATCTAAAAATCTATGAGCGTGCATTGTGGTAAAAGTCCTAGATTCTTCGCTTCGCTCAGAATGACATTCATAGCTTTACACTTTGCTCTACGCTTTTTGGCACCCTCTCATACCTCAAGACCTGGAACCAATCCTTCCAGGCTACGTGCCAGGCTCGCTAATACTGCGTCGTCGCCCTCTTCGATGCCAAGCTCGGCGGCGGCCTCAGCGAGGGGGGTGAGGACTGAGGACTGAGGACTGAGGACTGAGGTTGATGTGGTAACACTATCGGTTAGCGAACGTGCGTCGGAGCTCTGTGGGAGCGTACTTATCTTCTCCCAATCGCCATTATTCCTATGCGCTTTAGCTTCTGGCCTGATCTCGATGTCAACCCCTGACCCCTGACCCCTGACCCCTGACCCCTCCCGCACCAGGAACTCCAGATACCCACGCGCGGCACCTTCGAGAGTGTGGTGCTCAGCCACGTACCGGCGAGCAGCCTCGGACATGGCGGCGCGCAAGTCGGGCCTCCCCGCCAGCAGAAGCAGATATTCCAGCAGCAGTTCCTCTTCGATGTCGCCAATGTCTATCTTGCCTACAGCGTCGTCAGGCAACTCCTCGAAAGACCCGGTGCGCGATACCAGCACAGGCACTCCAGCGCCCATGATGCGCAGCAGCGAGGCTGAAGTCTCGCCAGCCGTTGGATAGCGAAGGTTCAAGCACACGTCCGAGGCGGCCAGGTAATAGGGGAACTCCTCCTGGGAGACGTAGCCTGTGCTCCTCACGTGCTCTTGCAGACCTAGCATCTCTATCTGCCGCACGGGGTCATAGTTGGGCGAGCTGCTACCCACCAGCAGATAGAGTGAATCGGGCACTTCCATGAGTAGCGACTTGAATGCGCGCAGTGTAGCCGATACGCGCTTGTAAGGGTTCAGGTGGCCCACCGAAGTCACGAGGAACATCTCAGGGTCGAGACCGAGACGCGCCCGCGCTTCCGCCTTCGGGATAAGTGGGGGAAAGGGGACGCCCATTGGCACTACAGCGAGCGGTATATCAGTTCTGACCCCACGCACCAGGCCGGCCATATACTCGCTATGCACGATTATCCCACTCGCCTTTTGGATAGCTTCATCGCTCAAGGGGAAGTTGAACAACGCCTCGGGAAACTGCCCCAGCATCACGCGCCGCGCAGCTTCACGCCCCTCGGAGCCATGCTGCCTCTCCATCAGCGACAGGTATTCCTTGCGCTTGCCCCCATTCAACGTCATCCAGACGCGCAAATGGTGCAGCACGAACTCGTGCATTACGATTACACCTGGGTGCCTCACCAGCGTATCGTAAATATACGCGTGCGCCGGCGAGTTACCCAGCTGGTAAACCACCGCATCATACTCTCCGGCCACCCGCCCAAACTCTCTCCCCGGCAATATATCAAACTTCTGGGCGATTTCCTTGTTAGAGGGCTTGTTACCCTTATCGATGAACAGGTCAATATCGACTTCACGCCCGCCCACCTTCGCGCCCCACAGGGCAGAGAGGAGCTCTTCGCTGTAATCGGATATGCCCGATTGTATAGGGTTCAGAGGGGTGAAGAAGGCGATTTTCATCGTACTGGAATATTGGCTGCCGCGAGGAGCGAGTCTACAACGTTGTCCCACGTAATCCCTTGCACCCGCACCCGCCCGGCTTTACCAAGTCGCTCCGCTTCTTCCGCGTCATGGGCCAGCCGAAGGAGGGAGCGGGCTACAGCACCGGGTTCGGCGGGTGTGACGAGGCCGCTTATTCCATCCTCAACAAACTCAAGCACTCCTCCCGAGTCCTCCGTCGTAATAACCGGGCGTGCGGCCTGCAACGCCTCCACTGCTCCATAGCCGTAGTCTTCATCTACCGGGGCGAAGTAGACGGCCCTGGCTCCAGCGTAGAGGCGCGATGCCTCCCCGTCCGAGATGAAGCCCGCGAATTCCACCCTGCCCGATACCCCTAGCTTTGAAGCCTGCCTCTTCAGCGAGTCCATGTCAGGCCCCGTTCCCGCTATCACCGCCTTGACACCGGGGGCCTGCGCCAGAGCTTCCAGCAACAGGTCGACGCGCTTAGCCGCATCCAGCCTCCCCAGGGAGAGCACATAATCGCCGTACGGACCTGGCTCAAGCTTCAAACCGGCGCGTATAGGTGGATATAAAGGGGTCCCCTCTAACCCATTGAAGCGGCGCAGCCTGTTCGCCACGTTGCGCGATATGGTAAATATCTTGCGACTCTCGGAGAGGGTCTTGCGGTCCATATTCTGCACGATGCGCCGCGTCCGCACGTCCTCTGCCGTGCCCGTGAAGTCGGAAAGAGGCGTTCCGTACCAATCGTACACCTGCCGGAACTGGTGCACCAGCCACGTCACCTTGTTGGGGTGCTTCACTATGTAAGAGGGCCACTTGGTGCAAATCACCACGTCAACGGGTTGACTATCCGCCTCGGTTATGTCAACTAAGCGCCAGGCAAGCGCGCTCGATATGATCTGGGAGCGCGGATACCACTTGTAAGGTATAGCCACGACTGCCACGCGGTGCCCGCGCTCGTTGAGCGCGTCCCGCAGCCCCTCCACCAGTACCTCATTCCCGCCATGCACGAACGGCACCTGGGCGGTGCAGATAGCGATATGCAGGGGCTTAGTCATACTTCACTTATTCATCACAAAGGCCACAAAGACACGAAGAACACAAAGATATTGATTGGTTTAACTTGTCTTAGACCTGGCCAGATTATGGGAACCCTGTAAGTATCGCTCTTCGTAAAACCTAAAAATCTTCGTGGCCTTTGTGTCTTTGTGTTCTTTGTGATTACATAATGTCTAATCACGTTTCAGTCGGGGCATGACTTCCTTGATGAAGCGCTCCAGGCCACGCGTCTCCGGGAAGTCGAGGAAGCGTAGTTGGAAGTGCTTGACGCCCAGGTTCACGAACTCTTGTAGCTCGCTGGCTACGTCAGCAGGCGTGCCCCCGACAACGTAGATGCCGTCGCGCTGCTCTATCTGAGAGGGGTCGTCCGCGATGCTGATGAAGCCGTAGTATGTCTGGACGATCTCGGACATATCGCGTCCCACCTCGCGGCAATGGCCCTCAAGTATGCGTTGCTTATAGGCGTATTTTTCGGAGGGGCAGAAGTTGTAATTCCACCAGTCGGCGTATTTAGCTACCACGCGGAGGGTCTTCTTCTCGCCACCACCTGCTATAAGCAGAGGGATTGGTGGGTTGGGCTGGGGCTGGCACTCAGCATTCTCGATCTGATAATGCTTGCCACTGAAAGAGGCCGGGCTTTCGGTCCACAGCGCCTTGATTATCTGCGCCGCCTCGTCCAGCTGGTCGATGCGCACTCCCGCCGAGGGGTAAGGGTAGCCATACGCGAGATACTCATCCTCTTTCCACCCCGCGCCTATACCCAGGATGAAGTTACCCCCTGTAAGGAGTTGCAGGTTCGCGGCCATCTTAGCAGTAAGCGCGGCGTTGCGGTACGACTGGCCGAGGACGATGTGGCCGAAGCGCATCCCCTCGTGCCTCCCAGCCAGGTAGGTGAGGGTGGTTATCGCCTCAAGCGTTGGGCGCGTCCCCCACTGAAAGTGGTCTTCCATCCACAAGGTGTCGAAGTGCGGGCGCATAGCCTTGATGAAGCGCTCATTGGCCTCCATCAGCGCCCTGCCCGCCTCTGTCGGATCGGGCGTGGTATCGAGTATCCTCTTAGGTGGGGTGGGGCTTATCACCCAGCCAAACGTTATCCCGCCGTCGCTCATGCTTCCTCCATTAACTTAGAGCATCTATAAGAACTCATAACAAAACCTGTGATGGCTCCGTAGGGGCCTGAATTGGGCGTAGCCCAAGAACCCGCGAACCGCCCCTACATGAGTTTTGTTAGCGCTTCTAAAAATCTATCCATACATCCAAGCTCGGAGATTCCTCACTGCGTTCGGAATGACAGGCAGAGATGTGCTTCATCACGCGAAACTCTTTGCTCCTCATTCAAAGGTATCAAACCCGCTCCTGGATTTGGATATTGAATCCTAAATCAGTTCTAAAGTCTACTTGTGTCAGGTCATCCGGTGTGTCTACGTCCAGGGCAGTGCCTGGGGAAGTGTATATTTCCACATGCGCGCCTGCTTCGCGGGCCGCATCCTGGTGCGCCTTGAAGCTGTTGGGTCCGTAGGCGAAATGTGCCAGTTCTACCGGGTGAGAGAGCATGACGTTAGTGCCCTGCCCATGCCTGTCGGGAGCCAGCACGACTGTGCCTCTATCTCTGCCCAATTCTATAATACTGCGCACGTCCCCGGGTGTCAGGAGGGGGAGGTCAGCAAAGATCACCATCAGCGCATCTGCTCCCTCCGCCATAGCCCACTGGCGGCCATGCTCCAGCAGGCCGTTCAGTCCCTGCTTCGTCTGCTCGATTGGCACCACCCACAGTGGCAAGCTGAGGCCGTAGAAATCGGGGCTTATAACCCCTACGGCATCTACCGCTCCCGATTCGTATATCGTGCCCAGGACGTGGTCTAGCAAGTCATGCGTGAGGGTGGCACGCTCCTGGGGCGTCAGCGCGCCTGATAACCTGCTCTTGGCCTCGCGCAGGCTCTTGACGGGCACTACCGCTACGGTCTTCACCTCGCGACCTCCGTCCGTCTGGCTAAGCTCTCGCAGAACCCAAGCGCATGTCGCGCCAATTCTACCCTGTCACCATCTGACTTCATAATCGTGTTCGTTGTAGAGACGGCCATGCCCATTGCTTCTATGCGTGGGGCCAACTCCCTATCAAGCTCGTCTATTATTATGCCGTCAACCAGTCCCTTGTACATACCCGCGACGCCCACGGGAGAGACCTCGTGCCCCAGGGCGCTCATCATATCGGAGGCGGGGCCTTTGAGGGCCGTCCCTCCAACGATGGGGCTGACGGCAACCTTTATCGCGCCGGAGCGTGCAATCGCATCTCGCATACCGGGCACGGCCAGTATTGGCGCTATGCTCACGTATGGATTGGAGGGACAAAATATTATAACCGATGCGCTGTCGAGCGCGGATATGGTCTCAGCGCCAGGTGTCGCTTCTTCTATCCCCCGAAAAGTGATACCCGTCACGCGGTCAGAGTGGCGGCGGCGCACAAAGTAGTCCTGGAAGTCGAGCGTACCGTCCGGCGTCTGGACGAGCGTCTGCACAGCCTGGTCGCACATGGGCAGTATGCTGTTCTCAACGCCAAGCGACGTAGCCAGGTCGCGCGTGGCTTCAGAGAGAGTGCGGCCTTCAGCTAGCAGCTGCGTGCGCAAGATGTGGGTCGCGAGGTCGCGGTCCCCGAGGCGGAACCAGGCGTCGCGCCCATAGCGCCCAAGCATCTCCATAGCCTGCCATGTATCGCCCGCGACGCCCCACCCCGTCTCAGGGTTGGCAACCCCCGCCAGCGTGTACATCACGGTGTCGAGGTCGGGCGAGATGTAGAGGCCCCACAGCCGGAAGTCGTCGGCTGTATTCACTAAAACGGTCAATGCGCCTGCAGGCAGCGCCATTTGCAGCCCATGCGCCAGCTTCGCGCCACCCACCCCGCCCGCGAGGGCGACGACGCTGGTAGCCGGTAGTTGGTAGCTACTCGAAGTGCGCATCCACCTTCTCAACCGTCATGTAGATGGTCACGCGGGCTTGCTTGCGGAAGGTGTTTCGGGCCATGCGCTCTCCAGTCTCCTCATCTTCATAGCGGACGGCCAGCGCTTTGATGTCGGCCTGCGAGCGGTCGTGGTCGTAGTCAAGCTCGATTACGCCCTTTAAGGCTACGTAGTCATATTCGTCCTCGATGCAGAGGGAGATGCGCGGATCGCGCCGCAGGTTCTTCTCTTTGAGCCGCCCCACCGCAGTGTTCATCATTATGCGGTCCCCCCGCAACTCGTACCACATCGTGCTCTGCTGGGGCGTGCCGTCGCCATTTATCGTAGCCAACACCGCAAATCGCCGCTCTTCAAGGAACCCTCTGACCTTATCATCCAATAGGTCCATGCCTGGCTATCGCCCCGCCACAGGGATTTGATGCACGGCTGGGACAATATCCTCTTTGAAGACCTCGAATGCATCCGGGTGGCTGACGTTCAGCATACTTATCAGGCCCTGGTCTATACCTAACCTCGCGAGGTTGGCGAAGTAATCTATAGCCTGCTGCGGAGAGATAGTATCAGGTCGCCCGTCGCGGCTCACCATCATGCTCCCCAGGCTCGTCTTTTCGATCTCCTCGTAGGGGCGACCTTCAGCTTCACAGTGTCCTTTGAGCACGTCTAGCTTGTGCTGCACCACGCTATCACCCATACGGGCGAAGAGGTTGCAGGCGTCGCCATACTTCGCTACGAAGCGCAAAGTCTTCTGCTCTCCACCGCCACCGATGAGTATTGGCGGGTGGGGCTTGCTCAGGGCCTGCGGGTGGTTGAGGGTTTCGGCAAGCTGGTAGTGCTTGCCGTTGTAAGGGCCATCGTTGTCCGACCACATCTGATGCGCTATCTGTAGCGTTTCTTCCAGACGCTCGAAGCGCTCTTTGAGGGGTGGGTAAGGGACGCCGAGGCCGAGGTGCTCGCGCTCGAACCACGCAGCCCCGATGCCGAGGTATGCTCGCCCGCCCGAAAGCACGTCGAGGGTAGTAACCGTCTTGACCAGGATGCCCGGATAGCGGTACGTCACGCCCGTGACCATCGTCCCCAGCTTTATCCTGGAGGTCTGCCCCGCGATGAATGCCAGGGCGCTATACGATTCGAGCATGGGCCATTCGGCGGGACCGATACCCTGTATCTGGAAGAAGTGGTCCATCACCCATAAGCTGTCGAAACCAGCCTCTTCCGCCCTGCGACCAATCGCCCCGAATGTTTCGCCTATCTTTGCATCTCCACCTTCCCAGGTGAAATTGTTGACTTGTAAACCAATTTTCATGTGTGTTTACTCTCCTGTATCGTTCTTGTGTGATGAAGAAACGTGAAACGTGATGCAGGGACTGGATGATTGTAGTCCTCGTATAACGCGTCTATTTATGTCGTAGCAGCCAGTCCTTATGCTCAGAGAAGTAGTATAGCACACTCGCCCATCACCCATCACTGTCGTCTATCGTCTGTCGTCCGTCGTCCGTCGTCCGTCGTCCGTCGTCCATCCTCACGCATCCCGCGCATCATCTCCGGCTCCGCCCTGCCCCATGCGTTCGTGGCGGAGAGGACGGCCGGGGAAGAGGCAGGGAGAGGGCCGTAGCGTGCTTCCAGGTAAGCTGCCGTTATAGCGCGGAAATCGTCGCGCAGGTTGGGCATCGCCTCCGCCAGCACCCCCAGGTACTCCACCGGGGTCTGGTGGGGAGAGCGCGGGTAGCCAACCTTGCCTGCCAGGGTGAGAAGGCGAGCGTATATCTGGCGCACCGATAGCGTGCCGCTCCATTCGGGCCGCCCGCTCAGCGATGCCAGGTCGTCCTCACCGGCATGGGCCTCGACAGCCGCTTTCGGGCGGAAGCGGGCCAACAAACGAGTAAGAAGACCCCGGAGCTGCTGCCAGAACAACTCCCACGAGCCCAGCCTCTCGCGCTCTTCAGTAGCGTTCGGGGGAGGGCGCTTGAAGTATCGTCTCAAACCGAGGCTGACCAGCCACAGCGCCACCGCACCCACCAGTATCGCCGCCACCCAGACTCCAAGCTGTACCCACTCAGCGGGTATCGCCATGAGGTCTTGCTCTCGCTCTTGCGCTCGCAGTCTGCGCAGAAACTCCTCGAACGTCTGGTCCTGGGTAGTGTTCGGCGTTGGCGTCCCCTGAAATTTAAGAGGCTCAAGCTTCGGCTTTAACAGGATGTACCAGAGCCACAGGACGGCGAATATGATGCCGTAGATGGCACCAGTTATAGCCACTATCACGGCGGCAGCGACCTGCTGGACCACGGTCAGGAGATTTGGCCCGCCGAACAGCGCGCTCAGCGTACCGATAACCACGATTATGCCCACGCTGCCGGCAAGGACGATGCCCCAGGAGCTTCCGGCGGCTGCTCCTATCTCCTGGCGCACTACCTCTCGATTGCCGAGTGCGAGCGCTACCAGCCCAAAAATGAAGAACCACACTGGTAGTGTAGCCACCTCCGTCCAGATGGCACCGAAGCGCGCATTCGCGAAGAACGGCGCGATCAGCGCACCCAGGACCAGCACGGCCAGCCCTAGCTGGAAATCAGAGTAAATCTCGTTGAATGCAGGCCGCCCGGCCGCACGGTAAAGGCCCCTCACCCAAAGGATAAAAGAGAGGGAGATGCCTGCCACTCCTTCAACAAGCCAGCGAACGGAGGGACCTTCCGGTCCAGGCGGGCTAAGGACCGCCATGATGGCTATCGAAAGCTCTACGCCCGCGAGCATGGCAACCGACTGCACAAGCCACGTCGGGAGCGTCGTCCGGTCCAGCAAGAAGGCGGCTATCCCCCACCCGGCCAGGGCCACACCTGCAAGCACAACGGGCGAGGGGAGAGGTAGGGTCGCAACCTTCTCCAGCGCCGTGCTGGCGAAGAGCCACGCGACCGTATATATCCAACACGCATCCATCGCGGAAAGACATACAGGTAGCGCGATCTTACTGAAGGTTTGAGTTCTGAGTTCTGAGTTCTGAGTTGATACGGTCATTGTATGCTACCAGTTACCCGCTACTAAAATGTCAGGCTCTCCACTTTTCGTGCCGCCCCAATCGCTTCTACATGATAATAGGTTATCCCCTGCGATTCGAGGCGCTGGGGAGAGAGACGCCTGGCCCACTGGGCGGCCCGGCGCGAGGCAGCCGTGCTTATCAGGGTGATAGGGTGGCCGGCACGCCGCAGGGCAAGCAGGATATCCAGCATCTCGTCAGTGACAATCGCGGTAACGATTACCAGGGTCGCGCCTATGGAGAGGGTACGCCGCTCGCTCCTTATGATCTCCTCCATGGGCAGACCAGACCACCCCAGGATGAGGGCTAGATTTTCGAGGATGTGCGTAAATTGGTCTGGACTTCTCCCTGGGGGGATTTTGACCTGCCTGTCAGACATGGAGCCGAAGGCGTTGACCTGGAGGCCGACCATGTAGCCATCTTCCAGGGCGTGGTTGGCAATGGATGCTGCCACCGTTATCGTAAGCTCAAGCGTATCAGCGTCTATCCCCTCCCACATGCGCGTATAGGTGTCCTGGTTGCAGAATATGAATAGCTGGGGGGTGGCGGCAGGCTCGAAGAGCTTGGTTTGCAACTCGCCTTTGCGTGCGGTAGCTTTCCAGTGGATATGGCGCGGGCTGTCTCCAACGACGTACTCACGTATAGTCCGCAATCGCAGTGGATCGGTCGCGAGACGCTGCACGGCTTTGAAATCGCCGAAAGGCTGCCGGGCGGGGATGCCTAGCTGCTCGACCGGTACGAAGCGCGGATAGACGATGAGGGTCTGGGGGGTAGGGACCGTCTCATAGCGCCGGAAGAGGCCGAAGACGTCGCCCGACTGAATAGTGATAGGGCCGAAATCGTGCTCGCCTCGTGCTATGCAGCGGATAGTATATCGCCTCGTCACGCGCTCATACCAGCCGAGCGAGAGTGCAGTGCTCAACCGCCTCTCACGCGACTTTATCGTTATCTCCCGTGCAGTTGAGGCCAGCTCCAACTTGCCCGGGTAGAGGTCGTCTACCGCGAGCCAGGGGATGGGGAGGGCCTTATTGTTGGTGAATACATGGGACATCTCTATATCTTCGCCCATGAAGGCCCGCGTTTCGCTCAAGCGCCTCTCCACCCACAGGTTGCGCAGGCACAAGCGAGACCACAGCCAGGAGGCGAGGATCGCGCAAACCAATAGGAGGCCAAGTCCAAAGATGGCTACATTCCAGAATAGCGCCCCAATTGCCGTCACCCCACCCGCGATATAGAACCACGCTTTCGACAATTGGCTCGTGGTGAGAACGTCGTGGCGCACCTGCCCCCCACCCGACAGCGTTGCCTCTGCAGATGTACCAATTGCCTGGCCCGTGCGCTTCGCCAGCTCTTCGATGATCAGTGCGCGGGTGGAGCGTGGGTCCACGTTTCTCTCCTGGTAGTCGGTATTCGGTAACTCATCCTCTATCGTCTATCGTCTATCGTCTATCGTCTATCGTCTATCGTCTATCGTCTATCGTCTATCGTCTATCGTCTATCGTCTATCGTCTATCGTCTATCGTCACCGATTACCGATTCCACAGGCACTGGCACGCTGTCAAGGACTTCTTGCAGGAGTGCCGAGTTGCCTCGCCCCCGCAGGCGGGTGCGCGTGCTGAGGATTATGCGGTGGGCCAGCACGGGCAGGGCCATGCGCTTTACGTCGTCCGGGAGGACGTAGCCCCGCCCCTCGGTGGCGGCGAGCGCCTGCGATGTTCGATACAGCGCCAACGTCGCGCGGGGCGATGCTCCCAACTCGATTGCTTCGTGCCTGCGCGTGGCATGCACCACGCTGACCATGTACGCTTCCACTACAGGGTTGACGTACACTCCGCGCACGGCATGTTGGGCCTGCAAGACCTCCTCGGCGGAAGTGACGGGCTGTAGATCGGTGAGTGGGCTGACCTCCTTGAAGCGGCGCAGGATAGCACGCTCATCCTCCTCGGAGGGGTAGCCAATGCTTAGCTTGATGATGAAGCGGTCCAGCTGCGCTTCAGGGAGTGGGAACGTCCCCTCAAGCTCGATAGGGTTCTGCGTCGCCAGCACCATGAATGGACGTGGCAGGGGCATGGTGTCCACGTCAATAGTTACCTGCCGCTCCTCCATTGCTTCCAGCAACGCCGACTGCGTGCGCGGACCTGCCCGGTTGATCTCATCGGCAAGCACCACCTGGCTGAAGAGAGGGCCGCGCCGCGTCTCGAACTGCCCCGTCTGCTGGTTGTATATGGAGGTGCCTGTAATGTCGGATGGGAGTAGATCGGGCGTGAACTGGATGCGGTGGAAGGTGCAGCCGAGGGAGCGCGCCAGCGCCTTCGCCATTGTGGTCTTACCGATGCCGGGCACGTCCTCCAGGAGCGCGTGCCCCTCACATAACATCGCCACCAGCAGCAGCTTTATCTCGTCGTCCTTCCCCACGATCACCCGCGACACGTTCTTGTTCAGGCTCTGGGCCAGGCGGGTTATCCGCGAGACTTCGGGCGCAGCCTCCGCAGGCGCGAACGCGCTGATGTTGATGGCTTCCGGTGCAATAGACATCATGCCCCCTTCGGTAATTACGAATTACGAATTACGAATTACGAATTACGAATTACGAATTACGAATTACGAATTACGAATTACGAATTACCAGTTGTGAGTTAGCGGGTTATTGTACATTGTAGGTTACAGCCTGGGGTGGCGCAAGGTTCATTTGGTTGACATGGGACGCAGGCTCACTTTTCGGGTGAGTTGCACTCGCGAGCGCAAATATGGGACAATAAGGCTGCCCTTACTCGCGATATGATCTCAGCATCGTTTCAGGTGAACAGGAGAATCAGTTGAATAGAATCTCGTCTATAGATAGGGAGAAATCAAGCGCCGGGACGAACCGCCTGGCGAAGATAGCAGGGATGTTGCTCCTCCCTTTGCTGGTGGCGGCGATAGCGGCGTGCGACAGCAATACCAGCTCCGGTGGCACTACCTCCCCCACGGCAGCGGTGAGTCGAGCGCCCTACGATGGGGTGCCCGAAGGCAAGCCTCTCTACTCCAGCACCAACCTGCCCAGCGTTGTTGAAGTCTTTGAGACGAAGCCTGCCGGGGAGTTACCCAGCTACGTAGTCTCCCTGCAAAGCAGCTCCCGTGATAAGGTGACAGCCGAGTATCAAGGCGCGGTGGACCACTTCGATGCGTACAGCCACATCCCCTGCTACTGCGGCTGCGCCATGTACGAACACCCGCACTCAAGCCTGGCTCGATGCTTCGTCACAGATATGAAGAGCGACGGGCAGGTTGAATTCACCGACCACAGCCTCACCTGCGATAAGTGCCAGGGCGTAGCCGAAATGACCCTCGCTGGAGTGACAAGCAACCGCCCCCTCGCTGAGGTACGCGCCGAAATCTTCCAGAAGTTCAAATACACCGGCACCTGGACCGACACACCCGCCCCTTGAAATTTTGAATTATGAATTTTGAATTCTAAATTAGACCGGAATTGGAATCCTCTCCTAATTTAGAATTCAAAATTCATAATTCAAAATTCGCTTATGCGCATCCTGCACGTTATACAGCGATACCACCCATATGTGGGTGGGTCCGAGCTTTATTTTCAGGAGCTTTCGGAGCGGCTGGCGCGTGCGGGGCACCACGTCGAGGTGTGGACTACCGACGCCTGGGACCTCGATTATTTCTGGACGACGAAGGCCAAGCGCATAGCCTCACCCCGCGACACTCACAATGGGGTGGTGATACGCCGCTTCCCTGTGCGCCACCTCCCTCTCCCCTCAATATACTATCGCGCCTGGCGCAGGGCGATGGCGGAGCTGAGCGACCTTCCGGTGCGTGTAGTGCCTATCTTGCACAGGATGTCGAGGCTGTCGCCCTGGGTGCCCTCTATGCGGCGTGCGTTTGGTGCGCTCAAGCCGGGCGCGTTTGACCTGGTGCATACAACCAATATCCCCTTCGAGTCGCTAATATCCGCTGCTGCCGATTACGCTGAGCGCGTGCGAATACCCCACGTAATCACGCCATTCACCCATCTTGGCGAGCCGGGCGACAGGAATATCAGCCGCTATTATTCGATGCAGCACCAGCTTGACCTTGAGCGGCGCGCCAGCCGCGTAATCGTGCAGACGCGGCTTGAGCACGACTTCCTTTCCGGCCTGGGCGTGCCGGGTAAGAAGATGGTGCGGGTCGGCGTTGGGGTCAACCCATACGAGGTTGTTGGCGGCAATGCAGAGCGCTTCCGGCGCAAATACGGCGTCGAAGGCCCGATCGTCTACTACATTGGCGCGGCAGCGCACGACAAAGGCACAGCGCATACCATAGAAGCGATGCAACGTATCTGGGCGCGTGGGGTGAAGGCCACTTTCCTGATGGCAGGCTCCACCATGCTAGACAAATTCAAGCGCTATTACGACGCCCTCCCCGCAGAGGTACGCGAGCGGTGCAGGTGGCTCGGGTTTATCTCGGACGAAGACAAGCGCGATCTGCACGCTGCCGGACAACTCTTCTGCATGCCCTCCCGGACCGACTCGTTCGGCATCGTCTACCTCGAAGCGTGGCTGAACGGCGTGCCCGTAATCGGAGCGCGTGCTGGCGGCGTACCTGAAGTGGTAAGCGATGGCGTGGACGGCTATCTGGTAGACTTCGGGGACGTACCCGCACTCGCCAACCGCCTCCAGTTGCTCATCGAGCGCCCGGAGCGCGCACGCGAGATGGGTGCCGCTGGCAGCCGCAAAGTCCTGGCCGAACACACCTGGGACCACAAGATCGCCCGCATCGCGGAGATATATGCGGCAGAAGGCAGTAAGCAGAAGGCAGTAGGCAGTAGGCAGTAGGCAGTAGGCAGTAAGCAGAGGGCAGTCACCAGCTATCGTCTGTCGTCTGTCGTCTGTCGTCTGTCGTCTGTCGTCTGTCGTCTGTCGTCTGTCGTCTGTCGTCTGTCGTCTATCGTCTATCGTCTATCGTCTGCCTTCTGCCGACTGGTCACTGGTCACGCGTCACTGTATAATGTAGCACGCTAGGCTTTCTACCCTTATGGCTGACGACCTCTCTACATCTAGATTATCGCCCTCTGTCTCGATTGTTGTAGTCAGCTACAACACCGCTGCCCATATCGAGGCCTGTTTGCTGTCGCTGTTGGAGTTGCACTACCCTGGACAAATAGAGATTATCGTGGTAGATAACGCTTCCACCGATGGCAGCGTTGACCTGGTACGTAGGCGCTTCCCCGACGTTGAGCTGGTGGAGCTTCCCGACAACAAGGGCTTCGCGGGCGGAGCGAGCGTGGGGATGTACATGGCTAGCGGCGACATCGTCGCCACCGTCAACCCCGACGTGAAGCTCCACCCGAACTGGCTGCTCGCCGTGGCCGACACCCTGGGCCCGGCCAGCGTCGGTATAGTCGGCAGCAAGATACTCTACCCGGACGGCAAGACCATTCAGCACGCGGGTGGGGTGGTTGATTACCCCCTTGCAACCACCTCTCACATCGGTAGAGGTGAGCCTGATTCCGAGCAGTACAACCACCCAAAGGCCGTGCAGTTCGTCACGGGAGCCGCCCTCGCGATGCGGCGCGACGTGGGGCATGCTCTAGGCTTCTTCGATGCCGACTATTACCCGGTCTTTTACGAGGACGTAGACCTCTGCTGGCGCGCGAACAAAGAGGGCTTCCGGACGATATACCAGCCTAAAGCTATCGCCTACCACAAGGAGTCGATTACATATAACCGGCAGAGCAGTCTCTATTACAGCTACTATCACGCCAACAGGCTCCGCTTCGTGGTCAAGCGCTACTCAGCGGAGCAGGTGATGCTCGACTTCCTCCCCGCCGAAGCCGCGAGGGTCGCCGGGGATATGCAGCCTGAGGACCGCAGGGCGTCCTTGAGTTTATTGGATAATCATGCGCCCACCGCTCCAGAAGAGGATGCCCAGATAGCCCACCGCTGGAAGGAGCTAAAGGGCCACGTAGATAGTGTAATCCAGGGCTGGCATGTATATGAGAGCGCGCACCCCGCGAAAGAGCGCAAGAATGGGGTAACGGGTAAGGCAAGGAACCTTCTTAGCCGCCTCTACGCCTGGCCCACGATGCGGAAGCAAATAGATTACAACGCCTCGCTGGCACGCACGTTACGGGAGATTTCGCGGCAGCTTTCCGACTTACAGGCCCGCGTAGCGCTCCAATCTGTCCTGACTTCCGGTCTAGTCTCCAAGCAGGGTGGCGGGCTTGGAGATGTCGCCGCCGAGCTTGAAGCGTTGCGTGGCCGCATAGAGCAGCTTGAGGGTGAGAGCGAGCGTCAAGATGATTATAGATAAGAAGGCCAACAACGACACCGATAATAGCATCGACGACGAGGCAGCACCCGATGTGGCGGCGATACTGTCTGACCTGCGGGAGCAAATACGTGAGCGCCGCGCCCACTTCACGGTAAGTGACCCCAACGACCCCCATGCCCTCAACCTGGCCGAGCTTCGCCGCAGCATGGAGGCGGTCAACGATACATGGTACGTCTCCGCGCACCTCCCTATCACGTGGGAGCTACGCGTGGTGGGTCGGCTCGGCAGCTATATCAAGCGCGCCGTGCGGGTGCTGTTGCGCTGGTACATCAATCCCATAGTCGAGCAGCAGAACCGCTTCAACCAATCCGTAGCGCGCTCCGTTACGGAGATGTATGCCTACCAGGAGCGCATGGCGAGAGAATGGCAGTTGCTCGATGAGCGCGTCGCTGACCTGGAAGGGAAAGTTGAGTCTAAGAACTCATAACAAAACATGAAGGGCCAGCCCGTAGGGAAGTGCCGATGGCACGCCCCTACAGAGGTTTTATTATCACCCCTAAAGACTAGGCAGCGAATCTCTTCATGCAAATAACTATCATTGGCATAACCACTATCCCCGAAGTCAAGCCCGGCGACGACCTGGCGGACCTCATTCTTGATGGCTGCGCTCAAATGGGCGCACATCCACAAGATGGAGATGTATTGGTAGTGACACAGAAGATAGTCAGCAAGGCGGAGGGGTGCCTGGTTGACCTGCGCGAAGTAGAGCCGTCGGCGTTCGCCAGGCAATATGCCGAAGCGTGGGGCAAAGATGCGCGCCATGTAGAAGTAGTGCTGAGGGAGAGCAAGCGCATCGTTCGCATGGACAGGGGACTGATCATCTCCGAGACACAGCACGGTTTTGTCTGCGCTAACGCCGGCGTGGATGCCTCTAACGTTCCCGGCGAGCACGTCGTGGGCCTCCTCCCGAAAGACCCTGACGCTTCGGCTAAACGCATCCGAGAAGCAATCAAGGAGCGGCTGGACGTTGACGTGCCAGTGATAATCTCAGACTCGTTCGGCAGAGCGTGGCGCAACGGAATCATCAACGTCGCCGTAGGGGTATCCGGCCTCCAACCTCTGATCGACTACAGAGGCCAGCGAGACAGTGACGGCTACCTCCTCAGCGCCACCATCATCGCCGTAGCCGACGAGCTAGCCTCAGCCGCCGAGCTGGTCATGGGCAAGCTCGACGCCTGCCCCGCCGCCATCGTCCGAGGCTACCCCTACGAGCGCGCAGAAGGGGCAGCAAGAGAGTTGATAATGGACCCCACGAGGGATATGTTCAGGTGAAACGTGAAACGTGATGCGTGATAATAAACCAATAAAACCTTTGTGATCTTTGTGTCTTTGTGTCCTTTGTGATTAATGAATCACGTTTCACGTTTCACGTTTCAATCTGTCTCTGCGCTGAATAGTAAAGGAGAATAGAGCAATGGGCAAGATAGGCTACGCCGCGATGTGCGAGCAGTTTCACCCCAACGACCTCGTTGACTACTGCCGGGCGGCAGAGGATAACGGCTTCACGTCGCTCATGGTATCGGACCACTTCCACCCCTGGGTGCCGTCACAGGGGCACAGCGCCTTCGTTTGGGCGCTGCTGGGCGCGATAGGAGAAAAGACGACCCTACCCTTCGGCACGGGCGTTACCCCACCCGGCTACCGCTACCACCCCTCCATACTCGCGCAGGCAGCGGCCACCATCGAAGCTATGTACCCCGGACGCTTCTACCTTGGACTGGGCGCGGGAGAAGCTCTCAACGAGCATATAACAGGTCAATACTGGCCTGAGCCTGTAGCCCGCCTTGAGATACTCGCAGAGGCCATCGAGGTGATACGCAAGCTCTTCACGGGGAAGGTAGTCAAGCACCGGGGTGCCAACTTCACCCTTGAGAGCGCCCGCCTCTACACCCTTCCCCCGAAGCCACCTCCCATCTACGTCGCCACCTCCGGCCCTGTCAATGCCGAACGGACGGGGCGCACCTGCGACGGCCTCATTACGGTCGGAGCCGCCGATGAGAAGATAAAGATGCTCATGGAGCGCTTCGAGAAAGGCGCGCGAGAGGCGGGCAAAGACCCGACCACGATGCCCCGCCTCATCCAATTGCACGTATCGTGGGCGGAGAGTGACGAAGCAGCTACAGCGCAGGCGGTCAAAGAGTGGCCCAACGGTGGTATGAACTTCCCCAAGCAGGACATTCGCAACCCCGAAGACTTCGAGGCTATGGCGAAGCTGGTGCGCCCGGAGAACTTCAAGGGGCGCGTGCTGATGTCCGCCAGCCTCGACACCCACCGCCAGCACATCCAGCACTTCATCGACCTCGGCTTCACAGAGGTCTACGTCCACAACGTCGGCCTCAACCAGCGAGAGTTCATCGAGGCCTACGGGCGCGAGGTTATTCCGCATATAACGTGGCCTCAATAAGGTATAAATTTAGGTATTTTTCCTTTTCTTCCAATTTTTCCCGTACGGGAAAAATTGGAAGAAAAGGAAAGACAATTTTGGCTGTGGGCGTGTAGAAGACAAAAACCTCAATGACAACAGCAACCAAACCTCTTTTCACCCAGGCACAGGAGGCTTATATCACCTCTCAGCGAGTGGCGCGCCTTGCTACCGCCGATGCCGAGGGGCGGCCCAATATCGTGCCTGTTTGCTTCGCATTCGAGGGGCAACTCTTCTACATTGCTCTGGACAACAAGCCTAAGAGCGTGCCCCATACCAGGCTGAAGCGCGTGCGCAACATAGAAGCTAATCCGCAGGTGTCGATTATGGTTGACACCTACTCGGAAGATTGGAGTCGCCTCCAATACGTGCTGGTCAATGGCATCGCTACTATCGAGCCGCCTGGCACACAGCGCCACGCCGATGCCATGCCGTTGCTGAGGGAAAAATATCCGCAATACAGGTCCATGCCGATAGAGGAGCGGCCCATTATCGCGATTGCTCCAACGTCAACTCATGCGTGGGCTGGTGGTGTGGGGTCGAACGACATAGAGAATCGTGCTGGCATCGATTTCGCGACACTTGCGAGAGGCAGGCATGTAGTCCGGCAATTCAAGCCAGAGCCGGTGTCGAGAGAACTGGTGGAGATGACCTTGGAGGCGGCTAGGTGGGCGCCATCGCCGCATGGCGCGCAGCCCTGGCGCTTCGTGGTATTGACCCGGCCAGAGCTGAAGCAGCAATTAGCGGACGCGATGGCGGACGAGTGGCGGCGCAACCTTGAGATGGACGGCGAAAGCGCGGAGGTCGTTGCTATACGCCAGGAGAAATCGCGCAGGCGTATAGAGGCAAGCCCGGTCCTTATCATCCCCTGCCTCTACCTTGATGACCTGCACCACTATCCCGATCCCGCTCGCCAGGAGGCAGAGGTCACGATGGCCGTGCAGAGCCTGGGGGCCACCATACAGAACCTTCTCCTCAGCGCCTACAGCCTCGGCCTCGACACCGGGTGGATGTGCGCTCCACTCTTCTGCCCTGACATTGTACGCCAAGCTCTAGACTTAGCCCCTACATTGATCCCGCACGCCCTCATCAACATGGGCTACGGTGCCAAAGACCCACCGCGCCGACCCCACCGGCCCGTAAGTGAACTTGTGGTGAGGTATGACTAGAGGCAAGATGACGCGCGAGAGGCTCAGGATCGTAATTGGCGTTTCAAGTGTAGTCATCCTCTGTCTGGCAGGCGTGCTCATAATCCTCTTACTCGCCACCCCTCCCAGGCCACCCGGCCCACCACTCTACCCGGAGCCGCCCACCTACGCAGGCGCGACTGAAATAGAAATCATCAAGGGAGACGCGCTAGAGCGCCTCCCCACAATCGAGCGGGAGCGCGCCATCCGTTTCAAGACCAGCGACACTCCCCAGGCGGTCCTCTCATTCTACGAAGAGACGCTGAAGAAAGCAGGCTGGAGCCTCTTCGAGAAGATAGCCCCCGACGAACTTAACTTCTATTGGACAGACGGGACCGCCGCCAGCGGCCTCTACAAAGCCAACGTCACCGCCAGACCCTCCTCAAAAGAGGGCACGGAGGTAACGATAGAGACTGGTTATGATGCGGGAGGAAGGTAGGAACGTGATGCGTGATGCGTGATGCGTGAGATTAGTATCCAACTCGTAATTCGTAATTCCCAAGGAACCTCTGCGCCATCTGCGTCTCTGCGGTGAACCCTAAATAATCTTGGCGCTCTTCGTTACCTTGGCGTCTTGGCGTTTAATTGATCACGCATCACGTTTCTCTCACACGAATGTGTGGTCAACGTAGCACCAGGCCCAGTCTTCGCCCCGCTCGAAGGACTGGACGATTGGGTGCTGGGTGGCGTGGAAGTGCTTGGTGGCGTGCTTATTCTTGGAAGAGTCGCAACAGCCCACGTGCCCGCAGGTCAGGCAGATACGTAGGTGTACCCAGCCGTCTCCCATCTTGAGGCACTCTTCGCACCCCGGCGCGCTCGGCATGACTTCATGTATCTGGTCGAGGTGGTTACACTCCGGGTCGTTCATTTCCTTAGCCTCAACGTCCAATCCGCAAGACCGCGCAATACCACGCCTACGCGCTCCCGTATCTCCTCGTCCTGGAGGTTGCCGTCCTTGTCAAACTTCTCCCAGGAGCGCTGGACCATCAGCTCAGGTTTCGGCATGACCAGCGAATTGGTGAAGACAAAGACCTGCCGCAGATGCAATTGCGCGCGCACCGTGCCGTACAGCCCGCCTGCCCCCATAAGCGCGATGGGCTTCTCTATCAAGGGGCTTGTCTCAGGCGGTCGCGAAACCCAGTCAATAGCATTCTTCAATACGCCGGGGATCGAGTAGTTGTACTCAGGGGTGGCTACAAGCAGCGCGTCTGCGGCAGCTATCCGCTCCTTCAGCTGACGCACCGACTCAGGGTCCCCCTCGGCCTGCACATCCCCATTATACAACGGTATATCCGACAGGTCATGGGTTTCGATGGTCATACCCTCAGGGGCCAGCTCGGTCGCCACCCGCATCAGGCCCTTGTTCACCGAACCTCTTCTCAGGCTCCCCGCTATCCCCAAAACGTGTATTGTATCTGCCACAATTAGCTCCCTCCATATCTATTCCCACACCCTAGCATTATATACGCATCTGCAAATCGTAATTGTTTTACGCTTCCGACCAAAATCGGCACCTGCGGGTGCCGATTTTGGTCGGAAAGAAGGTTGTGTTGCACCCCAGCTTAGGCAGCAGCCTGGTTGATAGCCTGGACGTGCAGCTCTATCTTGATCGTCTCGCCTACGAGGAGAGCGCCTTTCTCCAGGACTACGTTCCAGGTGAGGCCCCAGTCCTTGCGGTTTATGGCGGTCCTGGCGGTAAAAGCGATGCGCTCTTTCCCGTCCATGCCCGGCCCTCGCCCTTCAAGCGTGGTATCAAGAACGACCTCGCGGGCCAGACCCTTGATTGTGAGATCGCCGATGACGCGGAACTCGTCGCCGCTCTTGCGCTCGATGCGCTTGCTCTTGAACTCCAGTATGGGGTTGTGCTCCACGTCGAGGAAGTCTGCCGAGCGTAGGTGGTTGTCGCGGTACTCCACGCCCGTGTAAAGGGTGGTCGCGTCAATGGTCGCGCTCACGGACGACTTCGTGATGTCGCTCTCATCGAGGAGTATGGTGGCCTCTACGCCGCTGAAGCTCCCCTTGACTGTGGTGATCATCATGTGCTTGCCTGAGAATTCGACCAGGGTGTGAGCCGGGTCGGCACTCCATGTAGTGATCCCTGCACCTGTCTTGCTTTCTGTTTGTGTAATTACGTTGGACATTATGTTGTTATCTCCTTTAGATAGTTTAGCTCCGTACAGTTTATTTGTAAACTATATGAGCAAAAAAAATTGTTAGTGCCCTTCAAGGTAAGCGTCGAGCTTGCGGAGTAGACTTTCCAGCGTGCGCTGTTCGTCCACCGAGAGGGTCTCCAGGTGCTCACGGATAAACTCGCCGTATGCCGGGACCGCTTCCACTGCCACTCTCTGCCCCACCTCGGTGAGATAGAGAAGGTTTATTCGACGGTCTTCAGGATCGCAGCGCCTCTCCACGAGGCCGTGCGCCGACATCCTGTCTATCAGCCCGCAGACGTTCCCCTTCGTCACCATCAGGCGCTGAGCTAGCTCCTGCTGGGGGATACCCGGTGCGTCGTTGAGCTGGGCCAGCACGTCATACTGAGCGGGCGTCAGATCGTAGCACTCCAGGTGAGCCGTGGAGTGGCGCTGTATCTTGTCGTGCACACGCATCAGGTAGAGCCATGCAGACAGCCCGGTCTCGGCACATACGTCAGCCATTTTATCCGTTATGCTTACTTCTTGCTGAGCATTTATCATATAGTTTATATATAAACTATTTTGAGAGATTTGTCAAGTCTTTTCCGCACCAATCTGCAATTTTCCCCTTACCCCTCACAAATATGTGACACATACTTGCTGTCTATACGGCAATGCGGTATAATAGTCGTTGTGAAAATTGTCTACACAAGGCTTTATGAGCGGAAGGTTAGCGAGACTTTGACCTTAATGGAACGGGAAGTCATCGAAACGGCTATTGCTAATAACCCAAAGCTCTATCCAGTGATCCCAGGCACAGGAGGAATCCGCAAGGCCAGAGCTGCCCGAGGTAATAAGGGCAAGCGCGGCGGGGCTAGAGTCGCTTTCTATTTCTGGCAAGTGGAAAGCACAATTTTTATGCTAACGGCGCTTGCAAAGAATGAACAAGAAGATTTGACCAACGACGAGAAGCAACAGCTCAAGGCGTTGGTAGCTCTATTGAAAGAGCACGCAAAGGAGCAAAAACATGACTAAGCAAACTCTTGGAGAGGAGCTTATCGAGGCAATGGGCGAAGTAGTAGCTTATCGAAAGGGAGAAGCAAAGCTCACGGAGCGCGTTGTCAAGGTTGCGCCTAAGTCAGTTGACGTCGCCGCTATTCGCCGCCGCCTCGGCCTCTCACAACGCGAATTCGCCAACCGCTACGGATTCGGTATTCGCGCCCTGCAAGAGTGGGAGCAAAACCGGCGTACGCCGGAGCGCAGCGCACGCATCTTGCTTAAAGTCATTGAAAGCCACCCAGAAGCCGTCGAACAGGTACTGGAATCTGCTTAACGAAGTTGCTAGAATAGGAAGTCATAAGATATGCCCACGAAACCATCAAAGACCCTCGACACCTTCCCAAACCCCCACCCCGACAATGACTACGAGATAGACATAGACTGTCCGGAGTTCACCGCGCTCTGCCCGATGACGGGTCAGCCCGACTTCGCTACCATACACATCAACTACAAGCCAGGTCCGCGATGCGTTGAGCTAAAGTCGCTCAAGCTGTACATATGGTCGTTCCGAGACGAGGGACACTTCCACGAAGACGTGACCAACCGCATCTTGAATGATCTCGTGCAAGCCCTCGACCCCCAGGAGATGACCATCACCGGGGATTTCGGCATACGTGGCGGTATCAAGACGGTCGTCACGGCTCGACACAGAAAGGCTAACAGCGGCGACCAGCAGCCCAGGCGCAGCGAGCCGCGAGTAGTCGCTTGATCAGATACCGCATAGAACAATCGAATTGGAGGTATATAGCGTGCGCGAAGAGCTAACAGAGGCGTATATACGCCAGGTGTGGGATACTCTACCCCAGAAGGTCAAGCCTACCACGTTCCAGTCTACCTTCCTCTTGAAACAGGCGCTGGGCGCTGACGTAACCATCGCCAGCGAGACGCTACAGGTAACGGGGAGCTTCAAGTTCCGCGCCGCCTACAATCTCCTCGCTCTGGTCGAACAGGATGAGGTCATCACCGCTTCGTCCGGCAACTTCGGGCAGGCGGTTGCCTACGCCTGTATGCTCCTGGGGAAGCGGTGCACGGTGGTCATGCCCCTTACCTCCTCCAAGACCAAGCAGGCAGCCATACGCGCCTACGGTGGCGAGATAGAGCTTCTGGACGTGGCAATCACCAGCCGCATGCAGCGCATGGACGAGATACGCGAGGAGCACCCTAACGCCTTCATCGCGCCTCCCTACGACCACTATCGCGTAGTGGCGGGCAACTCCACCCTGGGCAAAGAGATAATCGAGCGGCTGCATACCCCCACTGCGCCCCTGGACTATATCGTATGCCCCATCGGCGGCGGCGGCCTCATATCGGGCATCGTCGTGGCCCGCGACCTCCTTGCGCCAGAAATCGAAGTGATTGGGGCCGAGCCTCTCCTGGGCAACGACGCCGCCCAATCCCTCCGCACCGGCACGCTGCAATCGCTCGACCACGAGCCGCAGACGATGGCAGACGGCACGCGCACTCTATCCGTAGGCAACCTCAACTGGGAGATCATCCGGGACGGCCTCAAGCGCATCATCGAGGTTCCGGAGGAGAAGATAGCTGAAGGTGTGCGCCTCCTCTACGCCACTGCCAACCTCAAAGCCGAGCCAACAGGCGCCCTCTCCCCAGGCGCGGTCCTGACCCAGCCGGAGCTGTTCAAAGGTAAGCGCGTCTGCCTGGTAGTGAGCGGGGGGAATGTAGATGTAGAGACATACGCGCGTGTGTTATCAATGGCAGATAAATAACTCAGCGTCAATAATGCACGTAGAAAAGCAGAAGCCGCCCGAAGGCGGCTTCGCGCCCTGCGCCGAAGCGACAGGGGGGATATGTGTAAATAGTACCATAACATTTGACAGTTTGTCAAGTATTTATGACACTTTTTCAACATCAATCTCAAAACACAGAAAAGCATAACCTAACCTGCCACTGGCAGCGATCCCGACGACACCCTCCCATTCTTGCCAGGCGCCTCCGCATCCACCCCATCCTCGCCACCAACTATCAGCGCGGGCAGCGTGAAGTAGAAAGTCGTGCCTTTGCCGGGCTTGCTCTCTACCCAAATCCTGCCTCCCTGCGCATCTACCAGCTTCCTGGCGATGGCTAGGCCAAGACCTGTACCTGACATACCCCCACCTCGGTCATTCTCAACCCTGTAGAATTTATCAAATAAGTGTGGCAGGTGCTCTGGCGCTATACCCACGCCATCGTCGGCCACGCTCAGCGTAACTTCCATGCCACCATTGTACTTTCCGTCTATGGTCACCAGAGTCCCACCCGAATACTTGGCAGCGTTTTGCAGCAGGTTCACGAGCACCTGCTCCACCCGGCGGGGGTCAGCCTCGGCCAGGACCAGCTTCTCGTCCATGACGCACTTGAACTGTATATCTGGGTGGTGCTTGGCAAGGCGCTCCACTATCTCCTTGCAGAAGCGAGGGAGTAAGATCGGCTCAGGCGATATGGGCACGCGCCCCGCCTCTATGCGCGACATCTCAAGGAGGTTCTCCACCAGGTCAGCCAGCTTATCACTCTCATCCGATATGATGGAGATGAACTCCTGCTTGGTCCCTTCATCCCATTGGCCGTCCGCCGCCAGCAGTGTGCGCGAGTACCCCTTGATGGACGCCAGGGGCGTGCGCAGCTCGTGCGATACCATTGAGACGAACTCATCCTTGAGGCGGTTGGCCTCGCGCAAGGCCCTGGTCTCGGCTGTCGCCTTAATAAGGCGACTATTCTCGATAGCCACAGCGAGCTGGTCGGCTACTCCCTTGAGTATAGCTACATCGTCGTCATCAAAGGCGTTGGGGAACGCCCCGGTAATATCCAGCAGCCCAAGACGCATCTCCCCCAGCCCTATAGACACCAGTAGTGCAGAGAGCGCCCCTTTCTCAGGCAGCGAACGGAGCGCAGGAGCCTCTGCCTGGCGCGTATCGCCAACCAGGAAAGTATCCGCCTCCCCAAGAAGTGACATCTTGACCTCGATATCCCTGCCCGTCACGGAGATGTCCTTCACTTCAGGGGCCTCAGAGAATACGGAATTCAACGGTGCGCCGGTTCGCTCATCTAGTAGGGTGATGCTCGCCCCGTTATGGGGCACGATGCGGTCTATGCCGCGTAGCGCGGTCCTGAATACCGCATCAAGGTCCAGGGACGACTCGTTGATCGAGCGAGCAAGCTCATTCACCAGCTCCAGGCGCGCAGCCTTACGCTCGCTATCCATAAGGAGCATGGCGTTCTCATGGCTCTGCCGCAACAGGCGCTGGGAGGCATTGCGGACGATTGTGAAGAGGGAGACGTACAGAAAGAGGAAGCCCGTGCCTATGCTCAGCCACAGATACTGGTTCGTAAAACTGATTCGCTCGCGCACGCCCTCAACATCATAGTATCCCTCGAACGCGCCTATAATTTCGTTACCCCCGGACGCGTATAGAGGGGTATATATCTCCAGCAACTGCCCATACCCTTGCTCTTCGATGTTTTCAGCTTTGTCTGGAGGCGTGATTTCGGCTGTCGATTCACCATCTAGAGATTCCTGAAGCTCCGGGCTGATAGGAAAGGAGCGACCTACCAGGTCAGGCTGGTCCGAATAAACTATCATCCCTTTCGGGCTCCATATCTTTATACGGACCAGGCCCGATCCACCGATGGATGAAAGGGCATTCTCTATCATCTTATACGTATCTGTATATGCTCCGCGCGCCAATACCTCCGGTGTGATGTACGGTCCTATCACGGGCGGCACAAGATCGCCCACTTCTTGCCTGTGCTGGTCGACCGCCTGCTCCTCGAAGTGCGTGGTCAGCCCCCACCCCAGCAACAGTCCGATAACCACGAACAAAGCCAGGCTTGTCAGCGAGAATTTTGTGAGTAACGTCAACCTTCTCATTTCGGTAGCCGGTATCCAGTCAACTCAACCCCAAAAGAATCTCTGCGCCCTCTGCGTTGACCCAATAAATAATCTTTGCGTTCCTTGCTCCCTTTGCGTCTTGGCGTGTAGAAAGAAATCAGGAGCCACGCGGCACCTGGAACCTGTACCCAAAGCCCGGCTCAGAGAGGATGTATTGCGGGTTCGAGGGGTCCTTTTCCAGCTTCTGGCGCAGAGAGCGCATATATACCCAGAGGTAGCCGGTCTCATCCCGGTACTCAGGTCCCCACACCTTGGTCAGCAAATCGGCGTGCGGTATCAGCTTGCCAGGCTGTTGGGCGAGCTGTTGCAACAGCTTGTACTCGGTGGGCGTGAGCTTTATCTGCTCGCCTGCGCACTCGACCTTGTGCCGGATGAAATCAATAGTCAGCTCGCCCGCCTGCAAAATATGCTGCGCCTCGTCCGCCGATGCAGGCTGGCTGCGCCTCAAGAGCGCCTTCACCCTTGCCACCAGCTCATCAGGGTCGAACGGCTTGGTCATATAATCGTCCGCGCCTATCTCCAGGCCGTGCACCTTATGAGACTGCTCGCCCATCGCGGTAAGCATGATTATGGGGATGTTCGACGTTTCGCGTATGCGCTGCGTCACCGCGAAGCCATCCATCCCAGGCATAGTTATGTCAAGCACTACCGCATCAGGGGGTTCGGCGGCCAATTGATCGAGGGCCGCAGGGCCGCTCGTCGCGCTGCTGACGGTAAAGCCTGCGCGTTCCAGATTGACCCTCACCAGGCGCAACAGGCGCGGGTCATCGTCCACTACCAGTACATTCTGTTTTGTCTGCATCATTTGTGAAAAGCCTCTGTTTGAAATCATCATACCATGTACTGCATCGCAAGGAATGTGCCGCAGTAAAAGGATGCCGGATATAGGTACGCTAGCGGGTAACACAGCAGTATTTAACAAAACCTTAAGGCAATCTTAAGGCATCTCGTCAGGCCTTCAGGAGTTTCTCAGGGACGCACGGGTAAGATTAGCCCAGAACGCAATGGCACGACACCCGTATCCCATTCTAGAGGGCACCAAGATGAACGCAATCGCTCTTACAACCGAGAACCTGACGAACGCACCGGCTCGCGGCAAGGCCCAGACCAGCATCACCACCAGCACCATTTCGGTGGCGGACCGCAAGCAGGCCCTTCAGGAAGTATACGACAAATATATAGAGCAGATTTACAAATTCGTGTACTTCAAGGTCGGCAACCGCGAAGATGCCGAGGATATCGTCTCGCAAGTGTTCATCAAGGCCGCCCGCTCCCTCGACGTAGCCCAGGAAGAGCAAGTGATGCTCGGCTGGCTCTACCAGGTATCCCGCACCACTATCACCGACCACTGGCGCAGCTATTACAAGGGTCCCTCTTCGAGCCTCGAAGCGATGGAAGAGGAGAGCAGCCTCCACCTGGCCGCGGATCCAATTTACGTCGGCAACGCAGACGAGGACGCCACAAGCGATGCCCCTGCTAAGGTGCAGGCTATTCTTGAAATGCTCCCTGAAAACTACCGCCGCGTGCTACAGTGCCGCTTCTTGCAGGGCTGTTCCCTCAAGGAGACCGCCGAGGCGATGGGCATTACCGAAGGGAACGCCAAGGTACTCCAGCACCGCGCCCTCCAGAAAGCCGTCAAGCTGGGCGCTCAATTTATGTAATCTTCCTTCCCTCCTCCGACGACAAAAGGCCTCGTGTTCTGCACGGGGCCTTTTGTCATCTGCTGTAACTCGCTAAGCTCAGGCGTGTCATACGACAACTTGACAACTTCTGGTATACTGTTCCTGTTAATTCCTGCTACCAGGGATTAGCCGCGCCGGGAGTGTTTTAGCACTGCACGACTTCGCGCAGGCCCAATCATGATGAATTGGGCATCTTTTTCGCACCTTAAAAGGAGGCACAGTAAGGAGATGTCGGAGATACAGGCAGTACCCCTGGTAAGTGATCAGGGCGACACGTACGTAGATTGCGACCACGTTGTAGACGGGGCGAGCAACCACTTTGTGGGATATATCGAGATGGCGGGGAATGAGACGTGGGCCACTATCAAGCGGTACGCGCCAGACGGCGTGATCACCGGTGAGTGGACAGTCATTCCCTCTGCGAAGCACAAGATAGACGAATTGACGCTTGCGCACAGCGGGGATTCCCTTCTATTACTATTCACTACGCACGAAATAAAAGAGCAGAAGCCGCGCTCAATCAGGATAGAGAGCGCAACAATCGCGGGTGTGTATAGCGTACGGGCTGGAATGGAGATGGAGGAAGGTGGAGCGGGCGCATTTACGGGCAACGGCGGTGGACCTGGCGGGGACCCACAGGAGGACGGTATGACAGTCGAAGAACTTACAGATGCACTAGCGAATCCGAATCACCCACTGACGGTGACGCTAGGCAAGCTAATCAAGAATAGGGGGCGGGAGGCAGTAGCGCAAGAGATGGTGGAGCGCAAACTTCTCACGCTCGACAATATATACACAAGTCATGGCCTATACCAGCGTTTCGTAGAGACTACTGGTGAGCAAGTCCTCAAGTCTCTGGCTACCTACAGGGTATGTAAAGAAGATTAGGCGGTAATCAACCGATCCGGTCCCTTTGCTAGAGCTGCAAATCTTGCAGAGATGCTGGATGCTGTCAATATTATGCGTACCGCCAGAGGTACGATATGGTCGCGCGCCAACTAAACCTGTGGCTCTTGCTCCGAACGGCAGCACAGAAAGAGCCAGAAATGTTAGAATAAGCATGTATGGGAAATGATAATCAAGACGAGCATTCCGTCGAAGCCCCAGCGCCCCGAAGAGGTCATACACGACGCCCACCCCTTGCCGAGATAGATTCCTGGGAGTTGTGGCAGGCGTGGAAGCGTGGTGAGCGCAAGCGCGCCCTACCGTGGCTCGGGCTTCTGGTAGGGTTCTGCTTCGTGCTGGCCGCGATGTACTCTTTCTTTTTCTTCTCCACCAGCCTTACTGGTGATACCGTCGCGCAGGTGGGGCTGACGCTGGTGTTCGTAGCGTTCATGTTCGCGCTCTGGCGGCGCATCTCGCCGAGGCGCGACTTCGCCTTATATGTGGTCGCAACGATGATAGGGGTATCAGGCGGCGCGTTCCTGCTGTGGCTGCTAGCCTACAGGTTGAGTGGCTGGGACCCCTGGGTCGCCATATTCGGCACGCCATTACTGGGGCTTGCCGGCATCATCATCGGCCTCCCCTCCCTGAATGCGATCGGACGAAAGACGATAGACGAAGGACGACGGACGACAGATGACAGATGACGGACGACAGATGATGAAACGTGACGCGTGAATCCTCAATAAACCTCTGCGAACTCTGCGTCTCTGCGGTGAAATCTATCGTCCGTCGTCCGTCGTCCGTCGTCTAAGGAGAGCTAATGCAGAAGTTGATTCAGTGCGTGCCCAACTTTAGCGAGGGGCGCAGGCAGGAGGTAATAGACCAGGTGGCCGGGGTGGTCAAGGGAGTCGAGGGGGTCCGGCTGCTCGATATTTCGCCCAATCCCGACCACAACCGCACCGTACTGACCTTCGTAGGGCCGCCCGATGCGGTGGCCGAGGCAGCTTTCGCAGCCACCGCCGAAGCCGTCAAGCTGATAGATATGGAGAAGCAGAAGGGAGAGCACCCACGCATCGGCGCGATGGATGTGGTGCCTTTCATCCCCATCTCCGGCATGACGATGCAGGAGGCGGTGGAGATAGCCAACCAGGTAGGCAAGCGCATAGCGGAGGAGCTAGGCGTGCCTGTCTACCTCTACAGCGCTGCTGCTTCCACCCCCGCCCGCAAGAAGCTCCCCGACGTGCGCCAGGGCCAGTATGAGGGCCTCAAGGAGAGCATCTCGACTCCTGAGCGCAAGCCGGACTATGGCGAGCCGAAGATGCACCCCACCGCCGGAGCGACCGCAGTTGGAGCGCGCCCGCCCCTCATTGCTTTCAACGTCAACCTCGGAACGACCAACTTACAGATAGCCAAAGACATAGCCAGGGGCCTGCGGGAGAGCAGCGGTGGCCTCATGAACGTGCAGGCGCTGGGTGTCGACCTCGCGGCGGAAGGGCTTTCGCAGGTTTCGATGAACCTGCTCGACTACACCAAGACCCCGATCCACCGCGCCTATGAGCTGGTGCGCGTAGAGGCGGAGCGTTACGGCGTGCCGGTAGTCGGGAGCGAGATAGTGGGCCTTGTGCCCCTGGACGCGATGGTCGGCCTGGTAGATTTTTACCTGCGCCTGAAGGGATTCAGCCGCAGCCAGGTGCTTGAGGCGAGATTGTTGGAAGAGGAGTAGCTACCAGCTACATGAGCCAACCAAGATTTAACATTCGTTCTTGCCTCATGCTCACAACCGCCCCTCCTCCAGTGTGGGGCTATTCAAAATCACAAAAGCATAAAATTGGGCGGCTGCGCCGCCCAATTTTATGCTTTTGTGATTTTGAGTTTGGGATTCTATGCCTACTAAGTGTAAATTCTAAATTTAGAATGTCTCATGGTCTCTAACCATCCAAACCCTCAAGCTCTTCCTTGACGCGATTGACGAAATCGCTGTCGGTGATGCTACCGAGGTTTATCTCTACGTTAGCGACAGCACCTTCATGCGCAGCGTCAGCTAGTAGGCGCGCTACTCTCGCGTCGGAGGCGACGTTGGGGTTACTCTTCTGGATGGCTATGACCGCGAGTTGAGAGGTCTCCATCGCGGCCTGGGCGACACCTAGAGGCACCTCGGTAGCCTGCTTGAGGGCTGCCTGGATGGCGGCGGTGCGCTCCGCCTTCTCGGCATCGGTAGCGCGGGGCAGCTTATAGGCCTGGCTGACGGCGTTGTAAGCTTCCGTGTCTTCATCGACAGCGGCGAGCAGTTTTTCTCGTAATATACCGGCCCGCTCCAGCACAACTTTCAACTGCTCCTCAACGTCCCGGAACTTCTCGCGCCCCACTGTGAGGTTGCAAGCCATCTCCACCATCGAGGCCGCCATCGCACCCGCGAGCGCGCTGGCGCTCCCCCCACCAGGCGTTGGGTTGTCCGAGGCAAGTTGCCCGACAAAATCCTCTACCGTCAGCTTGATAAGCGCCATCTACCCCTCCGAAGTCTAAAGTCCAAGGTCCCAACTCTCAAAAAACTCTGCGATCTCTGCGTCTCTGCGGTGAATAAATCCGCACTCCGCATTCCGCACTCCGCACTCATCAATGTCCCCAATCCCTGGGATACCTGAAGTCTATCCCAGGGGTGCGGGAACCCACCTTCGCTATGACCGGCGTCATGCGCTTGAATTGCATGTTACGTATCGTTTTGACTACCCGCTCGACCAGGGCCTTGTCGAAACCCATGCTTATCACCCGCTCAGGGTCGAGCCGCTCGTCTACCAGCAGGTAGAGCGCCTGGTCAACGAGATCGTACTGTAGGCCCATCTCAGCCTCATCGGTCTGGCCGGGCCAGAGGTCAGCGCTCGGCTTCTTCTCAATGATGGGCGCGGGCACGCCAACAAACCTCGATAGGGCGCGCACCTGCGTCTTGTACAGGTCGCCTAGAGGCTGGATGGAGGCCGCGCTGTCGCCATACCAGGTGGTATAGCCCAGCAGGTATTCGGTCTTGTTGGATGTGCCTAGCACCAGCGCCTTCTCTTCAGAGGAGCGATCAAATACCGCCACCATTCTGAGGCGCGCCAGCACGTTCCCCCTGCGAAGATTGCTCATCTCATCGTAGTGGCCGAACAACGGCTCTGCCATGGGGGTTATATCGATTTTGTCGTGCTCCAAACCGAGCTGCTCGATCAGGAGGCGGGCGTGGCCCTCGCTCTCCGGGCTGCTGGTCTTGTACGGGAGGATAAGCCCCAGGACGTTCGCAGGTCCCAGCGCTTCAGCGGCCAGCGTAGCCGCCAGCGCCGAATCTATCCCACCCGAAAGGCCCAGGACGACCCTATTGAACCCGAACTTGCGCGTCTCGTTGCGTATGAACTCCACCAGCAACCTTTGCGTTAGAGCAGGCTGTATCGCCAGCCGGTCTACGATGCTGCGCTGATCTACCGCTATAGCTGCCTTCTGCCCATGTTCCATCTACGTGACCTCTTTGTGATGCGTGATGCGTGACGCGTGACGCGTGAGAGTAGTATCTAACTTGTAATTCGTAATTCCTAATTCCTAAAGAAACTCTGCGCACTCTGCGTCTCTGCGGTGAATAACCCTAAAAATCTTTGCGTTCTGTGCTCTCTTTGCGTCTTTGCGTTTAGCTAACCAATGGTGCTAGTTTGACAACAACATAGGGTTGCCCGAAGCTGTTGGTGACCAAACCACAGCCAAAGGAGCAACCCTATGTCTACCGTAAATTTTATCACAGAACTCTTCTGCCCAGTGGACGATAAGATGCAAGAT
>DATEOC010000005.1:0-15782 GCA_035274425.1 Chloroflexia bacterium | reverse complement strand
AGCCGATGTTTCTCCCGGTGCATCGTGGCGCTACGGCGGACGTTACGCTTGTTCGTTTGGCACTACAACCGTCGCCAGCGTGCTATCTTTGCTAATCCTCGTCTCAAGAATAATCTGTGTCTTCTCTTTTAGTCACTCCCTTATCTATTGGCTATCGACGCAAATTAATAGTACGATTCGGTTTTTCTACCTCGCACAATGATCATCGCAGAAGATTGACAAGACTGCAATAAGCAACTATAATCTGTCCAAGTGAATTTAGCTTAGGTTTCAATCTGCCAGTTGGCCAAGGCGGATCGTATGATTAGTGTTGCAGACATCCTAAGATGTACTGTACATGCGTCATAATCGCAATTCGCAATACGTATATGTAATTGGCAATATGATTGCCAACAGCTTTTGAGCTCGGGTAGCTATGAGGAGTCACTTATGACCCCAAATCCAAGCCTGAATACTGGTACCCCCACTGTAAGCGCAAGCCCTCCAGATCCTGTGACGAGAAGCGTTCTTGGCCGATTGTTGAAGGGTAGGAGTGGACAGGGAGAGACTGGCATTGAGGATCCGAGAGGAGAACCCCAGCTTAAGCTTAATAGCGACTACATCATAAGGAATAAAACAGCGAAGCGCATCGGTATTGAAAACAAATCAGGTGCGAGCATTGGTAATGATGCAATCAATGAAGGTAGAGAAGATGTAGATAGCAGGTTTCGACTGATAATTCCTGCTTTCGGTACTCGAATTGTGACATCGGCAATATTTGAAGAACTCGACCATGAAAAATGGGAGCGGTACAATCTCATAAGCGTTCAGCAGAAGGATGTCCAGGTTGGCACCAGAGTTGACACGAGCGTGATAGTTTTCGGCTGTTTATTCTGGTGGATAGCTCTAGCAGGGTCAGTTGTCTTCTTTGCGTCCAGTAATATTGTAGGTTGGTCAATATTTGGTCTTGTACTAGCTGGCATTTTAGTGGCCCTCTTAATGACACTTAGGAAACTCAGACTACCATCAGGAGATAAAATTGCTTCATTCGTTGTGCAGTTTGTGAATTTACTTTTATTGTTAGCAATAAGCATTGGGCTCCCTCTTTCCGTAGTGTTGTTCTCAGGCGAGGGTCTAAATTGGATACAGAATGGGTCCACAGATGCCGCAAGTGTCACTGGACGGATCTTGCAATTAGCTATTGTTGTAATCTTTTCGTCCCTTCCGGGGTTATTGTACTTCCAATTTGCTCGCCAACAAGTAGCCGTCCTAAGGGAGAAGTTCTTACGTGAGATCATGTTACTTAACCCAAACGTACAGACGTTAGATGATGCGGAGGTGATGTATGGTACTATGGTAGACGAAGTAAGCGGATCTGTCGGAGCGAATTATAAGCAATACTCAGTATTGGGCACGGGCCGACCTTTATTGTTGAGTACGCTATTAATTACAGCAGGTTGGATATTGACCTTACCGGTTGTTGGACAGACCAAATCCAGCACCGTGTATGAGTTTCTATCCCCGCAGCCAGTCGCTCTAAGTTTCGCCTTCTTAGGAGCATATTTTTTCGCTCTAAATATGATTTTTCGACGATATGCTCGTAGCGACTTAACACATAAAGCGTATAGTCATATCGTGGTACGAATATTAACTTGCATTATCGCAACTTGGGCTGTGAGCATTCTTCCTGTGTTCGGTGCTATAGGCTCCTCGGGTGATTGGCTCTTGCTTGCTGTAGCTTTTAGTGTGGGGATTTTCCCAGAATCTGGTGCCGTTCTAATCCAAGATGTATTACAGAAGAAACCATTCGGTAATGTGTTCCCATCATTACGGGAGGAACACCCAATTACCAAGCTAGAGGGTATCACTCTCTATGACCGTGTGCGTCTATTGGAAGAGGGCGTAGAAAATGTCGAGAACCTAGCACATTCTGATATCATAGAGCTAATGCTTCGAACCCGCATCCCGACGCCACGTTTGGTAGATCTTATAGACCAAGCCATTCTATATCTCCACGTTAGAGATATATCAGGCACTAGTTACGAAAATAAGGCTATCCAGCTACTGCGCTTATATGGTATTCGCACAGCTACAGATTTGATTGCAGCTTACGACATAATGCTTAGACGTCCAGTGCTAGAGTCATCAGAAACAAGGGAGGACTCCAAGGGATCTCTGGAGGAAGGCCAGCTATTAGGGATACTTGATCCCCCCGAAGGCAATAGGCCACAGCGGTTACAAATTATCCTAGACACCATATGGGATGACGAATGGCTTACTTACCTGCAACACTGGCGTGAGAATACTCGCATTAATGTTGAGGTTTGGCCATTCGAGAAGTTTTATATGTGGACATAGAAGGTGAACTGATCCAGATACGTATTACTCAACTTTCTATTTATCGTTCTAGCCCGAAATATCCAAGCCTTAACTACATAATATACTCTTATTGTTCTCTTTCATCCTCCTGCACGAATATGTATCTCAAAACCCCGTCTATGATGCTGTAGTCGTACCCCCGCCGCGCTAGAAATGCGGACAGGCGACGCTTAGCCACCAGGGGATCAAGGTTGCTATAGGAGCGGAATCGCTTACGAGCGAGTGCGAGTGCGTTCGCGAGGTCAGTGCCGGACATTGGTTCATCTTCCGTAGTGATCTCGTCACCTTCGAATAGCTCCGGCTCGCGTTCCTCCTGCGCCTCAATGGCTTCCTGGACAAGCTCTGCCTGCGCCTCCTGAAGTTCAGCCATAACCTCATCTACCACGTCAGCTGACACACCTTTCTGCCGCAACTCACTCTTCAGCAAACGTGGTCCCCTGGGCGAGAAGGTCATCCTGTTCGATACCCAGAACTCGGCAAACGCCTTGTCATTGACATACCCCGCCTCTCGGAGCTTTTCCATCACGATTTCTATCTGCTCAGGTGAGTAGCCCTTCTTGCGCAGGCGCATCTCCACCTCGCGCGCCGACCTGGGCCTGTAAGAGAGGAAGTTCAGCGCCCGCTCGTAGATGCCGCTCAGCTCCTGGGCGGCGCGCAGCCTCTGCGTCCTCTCCGGCGGGCAAGGCTGCCCCACCGACAGCGACTCTTTCGCGGCCACATCGAGCGATACAGATATAAGGTGCTTGCCGTCCACGAATACGTGCACCTTATCGGGGTCTACCGGGTCTGCTCTCAGCGCGGTAATAACGTCTTGCATCGCCAATTCCTCACGTCAAATGAAAATCACCGGTCAAAATCGCACTAGACGACCTCAACCGGTGATTTTCATTTAGTCCTGATAGTTAAAACTCGCCTTCGTCCTCTTCCTCGCTAACTTTGCCGTTCCGCGAGGGGCTTGCCGCACCTACGCCAACCGGGACGGCAGCTTTACCACTCAACATCGAGGCCCTTATCTGGGCGTCAATCTCGTCCGCGATCTCCGGGTTGTTTCGCAGGAACTCCTTCACGTTCTCACGGCCCTGGCCGAGCCTCTGGTCGCCATAAGAGTAGAACGCACCACTCTTCTTGAGCACCCCAAGCTCCGCGCCCATATCTACCAGCGAGCCGATGCGGCTGATGCCCTCGTTGAACATAATGTCGAACTCGGCGGTCCTGAAGGGCGGGGCGACCTTGTTCTTCGCTACCTTCACCTTCACGCGGTTGCCGGAGATGTCAGTCCCCGCCTTGATCGACTCGACGCGACGGATCTCCATGCGCACGGATGCGTAGAACTTGAGCGCTTGGCCGCCGGTAGTGGTCTCAGGGTTGCCGTACATTACGCCAATCTTCATGCGTATCTGGTTGGTGAAGATGAGGCAGCAGTGGCTCTTGCTCACCGCGCCCACCAGCTTGCGCAGCGCCTGCGACATGAGCCTAGCCATCAGACCAACATGGCTGTCGCCCATCTCCCCCTCAATCTCGGCACGAGGCACGAGCGCGGCCACGGAGTCGACCACGATCACGTCAATCGCATTGGAGCGCACCAGTGTCTCGGCTATCTCAAGCGCCTGCTCGCCGTTGTCGGGCTGCGAGATAAGCAGGTTATCGAGGTTGAGGCCACACCGTGATGCGTATTCGGGGTCGAAAGCGTGCTCGGCGTCAATGTAAGCCGCCACGCCTCCCAGCTTCTGCGCTTCCGCCATGATATGGTAGCAGAGTGTGGTCTTGCCGGAAGACTCCGGGCCATAAATCTCAACCACACGGCCACGTGGCACCCCGCCCCCACCCAGCGCAACATCGAGCGCGATAGAGCCGGTTGGGATAGATTCCACCGCCATCTTGCTGCCGTAATCGCTCATCCGCATGATAGAGCCTTTGCCGAATTGGCGGTCTATCTGCGCCATCGCGTTCTCCAGTGCCTTATCCTTCTCAGACATCTCTTGATTCCTCCATAAATCTTACTGCCAGCTTATGATACATCGCTTCAGACTTAAACTCAACTCAATTCGCCTGGAAAGAGGGAGGCTTCCTGGAGGCAAAAACTGCGGCCACCAAAACGCTCATTTGTTCTACTTTCCAAAGTAAATTGTAACCGAAAACCACTATATTGTCAATGTGGAAAACACCTTTCCTCACAACGTTCCAGCCTTGTAATTAGTAAGCAAAAAGCGGTTTGCGTGCCAACCGCTTTTTGCTTACTAATTACAAAAGATAGTTATCCCGCCCAGACGACGCTCTGCACTTTATCTTCAGCGGGGCTATTCTCCCGTAAATGGGCCGGGTCCAAAGGCGCTGTAGCCTTGTATCTTGAGGCGGGCACCTCTATCTCCAGGAACGCCTCCACTACGCGGGGGTCGAACTGCGTCCCGGACAGCGAAGCGATATGGTCGCGGACACGTATCTCATGCCACGCCCTTCTGTAGGGGCGGTCCGAGCGCAACGCATCCCATACATCCACCACCGCAAAGATGCGGGCCGCGAGCGGTATCTGCTCCCCTTGCAGGCCACGTGGATAGCCCTTCCCATCCCATCTTTCGTGATGGCAGTACGGGATGTCGAGCGCGGGCTTGAGGAAGGCAATGGGAGAAAGCAGCTCGTAGGCATAAGTGGGGTGCTTCCGCATGATCTCCCACTCCTCTTCGCTGAGCGGCCCCGCCTTCAACAGTATGGAGTCGGGGATGCCCATCTTACCTATGTCGTGGAGGAGCGCCCCGCGATACACCTGTAGAAGCTCAGCTTCGCCCATGCCCATGTGCTTCGCCAGGCGCAAGGTCATCTCGGTAACACGCTGCGTATGGCCCTCCGTCTCCTTGTCGCGCAGGTCGAGGGCGCGTGACCACCCTTCCAGCGTTACGTCATAAGCGAGCACCAGGTCGGTGTTCGACCGCTGCAAGTCATTGAACATGGCGGCGTTGTCAATCGCGATAGCAGCCTGGGCGGCCATCGCCTCCAGGAAGTCGAGCCACTCCCTGTCAGGCTCCAGGGCCTCGCGGTGAAACACCTCAAGCACGCCCTTCACCTGCCCCTTTGCCTGTAGGGGCACCGCCGAATATGACACAAAGTCCTCGCCCACGAGCAGGGGTGCCCTGAGCAGATCGCCCGTGTCGGAAAGGTTGGCTGTAGTGAGCGTGCGCCGGTGCATGGCCGCTCTGCCTGCGTAGCCTTCACCCATGCGCACCTTCGTCCGCGTAATCGCATCGTACCGGAAACCCCGGCCCGCGGCATACTCCAACACCTGCGTGTGAGGGTTGAGCAATAGCACGTCCGCCGCATGTACCCCAAGCTGCGACGTTACCTGGTCGAGGATGACGCTCAGGGTAACACGCAGGTCGAGGCTCGCGCTGATCGCCATGTCAATGTTGCGCAGAGCGGCAAGGCGTTCTACCTGACGCTTGATTTGCTCCTGCGCACGCTTGCGCTCCGTGATGTCCTCCACCATGACGACGGAGAACTGCGGCTTTCGCTTCGATCCACGCACCAACGAGATTGTAACGCTCGCCCAAACTATGCTACCGTCCTGCCTGGTGTAGCGCTGCTCCATCTGGCAGTGGTCGCTATCACCCTGGGCCAGTCGGCTCCAAAGGCCAAATCCTGCTGCCCGGTCCTCTCCGTGCATGAAATCTTCGAGCTTGGTCCCCGATAGATAAAGGGCGTCGTAGCCAAGCAGATTTTGAAAGGCAGGGTTAAATTCAGCGATGCGGCCATCCATATCTACTACTGCCACGCCCAGCGCCGTCCCCTCGAAGAAGGCCCGGAAACGCTTTTCGCTGTGGCGTAGCGATGCCTCGGCTTTCTTCCTCTCGGTAATATCCGCGGCGACCATCAGCACCGTGTTGCGGTCTGCGTATTCCCAGGTCTGCGATGTCACCTCAACATCGAGGGTCTGCCCGCCCTTGCGGCGGTGGCGCGATTGCAGCGAGTATTGCTGGTCCAGCCTGCCACTAGGGTTCTTGTCCATGAGGCGCGGCACGTCCTCGGTAGCTCGCAGCTCGGTCACGCGCATAGAAAGGAACTCTTCCCGCGTGTAACCATAGCGGACGAGAGCCGCTTCGTTTACGTCAAGAATCTGAAGCGTATCGGCATCGTGCATCCACATGGGGAGTGGATTATCCATAAAGATACGCCGGAATGTCTCTTCACTCTGCCGAAGTGCATCTTCCTCTCGCCTGTGGTCCGTGATGTCGCGCAACACCGCCGTGTAATAGATCCCATCGCCCAGTGCCAGAGTTGACATAGATGCGTCTACGACTCGCTCTTCCCCACCCTTCTGCCTTATCCTAAGCTCTATACCCCGCCCAGGAGCAAGGTCGTATTTACTGGTAATAAGAGTATCGAGCCGCTTACCGGCGACCTCGGCAACTTCGAAGCCGAAGAGCCTTTCCGCACCTTTGTTGAACAACTTGATCCGGTGCGCCTCGTCAACCGCGATGATAGCGTCATCGGCGACATCTATAACGCCCGCGAAGCGCCGCTCCGACTCGCTCACTGCCTGCTCAAAATGCTTGCGCTCGGAGACATCCAGCATCATCCCCTGCATGAGGTGAACGTGCCCTTCATCGTTCTTGAGCACGCGAGCGTAGTCCTGTAACCATAAAACTTTACCATCGCGCGCGAGGATGCGATACTCGGATACGAAGGGCTCACCCGTCTTGCAAGAATGGGCATACTGGGCAAGGACGCGGTCCCGGTCTTCGGCGTGTAACTGCTTAGACCAAAGGGTAGGGTCAGCAAGCCATTCGCCGGGGGCAAATCCAAGCATCCCTTCAATCTGGGGGCTGACGAACGCGAGGTCAGCGGCGCTGTCGTTATCCGCGACGTAGGTGTAAGTGATGGCCGGTATCTGCTCGACGAGGGTACGGTACTTGGCCTGCGTCTGGACCAGTTTAGCGGTGCGGTTAGCCAGCGCCTCGGCCATAGTATCGAAACTATGGGCCAGCTCGCCTAGCTCTCCGCGCCGGTCCTTGAGGCCGCTACGCGCGCTCAGGTCGCCTGCCGCGATTTGGAGCGATGTGCGCGCAAGTGTCTGCACTCGTTTGCGAATGAGCAAGTAACCTACGCACCAGGCCCCTATCATCCCCAGCAGCATGAATATCACAAGCAGCATCAGGTCGCGGCCCAACGTCGCACTGATGCCGGCTTTAGCGGCATTGATGTGGTCCGCGAGGCCGGCCTGGGCATCAAAGGAAGCCCCTGCATTTTGCTGGGCCTCAAGCGCCGAAAAAATAGTCACCCCAAATGCCGGCAGGCTTGCCACGAACGCGAGCAGCGCCAACTTTGTAGGTAGCTCAGCGATAGAGAATAGAGGGCGGAGTTTGTTCATTACGTGTATCGTCGACAGCTCCTTAATGATTCGCCGCGCTCATGATAGTCAATGAGCGCATCCTGTGTTGGTCCATCTACTATGTGGTCGACTGTCCCTATCAAGTAATTTGTTTTGGCCTCTCCAGTGACAGCTTATCTCCTACCTCCGTCTGAGTGCGATTGATCGTACCGGCAGGTAGCTCTATTGCCATACGAGCACCTTTTACCAGCCGCCCTACCCGCCACGGTTTTATCCCCTCATATAAGAATAATACACGCCTATCGTTGTCGATGAAGAGTACATCGAGCGGGTAGCGCATAAAAAACATGTGGATCGAGTTACATGGCTCTATAATCAGACCTCCCCCTTCCGACAGAGGGGGCGCGAGCATCAATCCACGTCCACGAGCGAAGAACCCATCAGCACGCTTAGCCTTATTGGCGACGATAGTTCCCTTCGTCAAGTTCTCTATCCGGACGAACGACGAAGGACGAAGGACGGAATCTGCCGACTCCTCTTCCAATATAGCAGCCTGGCCCTCACGCATCACGCATCACGTTTCCCATCCTTCGTCTTTCGTCTTTCGTGTTTCGTCTTTCGTCCGTCGCACGTCATCCTCCCCCGAACGCGCTCATCATCTTAGGCACGGCAGGGCCGAGAATGATGATATAAGTCGCGGGGAAGATCAGGAAGACGAGTGGGATCATCATCAAGATGGGAGCTTTATGCGCCTGCTCCTCGGCGCGCTGGCGGCGACGCATGCGCATCTGCTCGCTCTGGATGCGCAGCACCTTCGATATAGAGACGCCGAGCTGGTCCGCCTGGATGATAGAGGCGACGAATGTGGCAAGGTCGTTCACGCCTGTGCGCACCACCATCTCCTTGAGGGCATCGCGCTTGAGCTTGCCGACGCGCATCTCTGATATGGCGCGAGAGAATTCGGCGGAGAGGGCATTGTCCCACTTCTCGGCTACACGCTGCATCGCACCATCGAACGCCAGTCCTGCCTCCACGCTGATGGTCATCAGGTCTATAGCGTCAGGGAGGGTCTTCAGGATGATCTTTTTGCGCGCCTTGATACGTCTCCCCAACCAGAAAACAGGCAAGAGAAAGCCAAGCATAGCCATTACCCCTGAATAAAGGAGAAGGTCCTTCAGTTGTGCTCCACCCAGGAAGCAGAGGCCCACAGTTATACCACCGAGCACCAGACAGGCCATAAGCCTCATGCCGGTGAATTCCGCGGCCTGCATATTGTAGGGGTTGCCCGCCAGGACCAGTTGCTGGCGCAGCTTCTCCGCTCCTTGCTTGGGCGTCAGCTTACCGAAAAAGCGCGTAAGGCCCGCTACGACTGGCTTGACCACACGCTCGTAGAAGGGTTGGTCTAGCTCTATCTCTTCGAGGGAGCGCGGCCTCTCAGCGAACTGGTTCAGACGCTCCTCAATGCTGACAGTCTTACGCTTGGGCATCGCGATATAGAGGAACACTCCAAAAATTGCCAACGCGAGCAGCCCCGGAACCAGAAAAGTTATCACGTTACCCATTTGAGCCTCCGTATCCAGTTAATCCAAAGTCCAAAGTAGTCAGTCATCAGTAATTCAGCGTCCGTCGTCCGTCGTCCGTCGTCCCCGTCACACCTCAATGTTGACGATCTTGCGGATAATCAAGAAACCCGCTACGACCATTATGAAGCCGCAGATCGGCATGATTATCCATGGGAAGGTCCACAACTCGTTCATATACTCCGGGTTGATCAGCGTCACAACACCGCCTATAAAGAAGGGGAGCGACGTGACGAGGTAGCCAGATATTCTGCCCTGGGCCGTCAACACGCCTATCTCGCCCTTAATGCGCACTCGCTCGCGTATCGTGTGCGAGATGGTGTCGAGTATCTGCGCCAGGTTACCGCCCACCTCGTACTGGATATTTATGGCCGTAATCAGCAGGTCGAGGTCGTCGGACGGCATTCGAGCGTAGAGATTTTGCAGGGCCTCCTGTGGCGATATGCCCAGGCCTACTTCGCGTACGACGCGTCGGAACTCGGTGCCGATAGGGTCGGGCGACTCTTTGGAGACCAGCTCCAAAGACTGCAAGAGTGAGTAACCGGAGCGTAGCGAATTCGCCACCAACCCAATCGTCTCAGCCAGCTGGTCGTTGAATGCTTTCATGCGCTTCGCGATGCGGAACTTGACGAACCAGTCGGGGACGAAGAACCCGAGCACCACCCCGGATACGCCGCAGATCATCATCATTACCGCGCCACCGCGCCCCAGATACATGCCGATTGCCAGGCCCACGAGCATACCCCCGACCTTACCAATCATAAACTCCAGGAGGGTTAGCTTGAGGTCGGCCTGTGCGAGCTTGCGCTGCACTGACCGTCCAAAGGTCTGCCTGCCGAACGACTTATCTACCTTGGCGGCAAGTTCGCTCTGGCCGATACCCAGGCTGAATTTTTTCTTCTCGCCCTTTGTCTCTTCGACCTCTTTTTGGCCGTCGCCGGCGAAGCGCTCAAGTCGCCCCTTGAAGTTTGAGCTTCCACCCGAAACACGCGCCAGCACGAAGAATAGAGCCAGGATGGCGAGCGCGACGATGGCTGCAATTATTAGTGGGTTCAACTTACCCTCCTTTGAATGCGGAATTCGGAGTGCGGAGTGCGGAATATTGAACTATTCCGAGCCACAACTCGTGTTATCAAAACTGCTATTTCGTCCTTAATCATCATTCCGCACTCCGCACTCCGAATTCCGCATTTAGAAGAATTTCTCATTGAAGCCGAAGATGTTCGGCGGCAGGTAGATATTGGAACTCTCAAACTTCTCGATGAACTTGGGCCGGATACCTGTGGGCTTCATGCGCCCGACGATCTTCCCGCCCTCGATGCCCGTCTGCTCGAACACGAAGATGTCCTGCATGACGATTACGTCCCCTTCCATCCCCTGTACTTCGGTGACGCTGACTATCTTGCGGGAGCCATCCTTGAGGCGGTCCTGCTGGATCAGTAGTTGTACGGCGGAGGCCACCTGCTCGCGGATTGCGCGTACCGGCAGGTCCATGCCGGCCATGAGCACCATCGTCTCCATACGGGAGAGAGCGTCGCGGGGGCTGTTAGCGTGGAGAGTGGTGAGGGAGCCGTCATGGCCCGTGTTCATCGCCTGGAGCATGTCCAGGGCTTCTCCACCGCGCACCTCTCCGACCACGATGCGGTCGGGGCGCATACGAAGGCAGTTGATAACAAGATCGCGTATCGACACCTCGCCTCGCCCCTCTATGTTGGCTGGGCGCGATTCAAGCGTTATTACGTGCTCCTGGCGCAGCTGAAGTTCCGCCGCGTTCTCGACGGTGATGATGCGCTCATCATTCGGGATGAACGAAGAGAGGACGTTCAGTGTGGTCGTCTTACCGGAGCCTGTGCCTCCCGATACCAGGATGTTCAGCTTGGCTTCAACGCACGCCTTGAGGAACATCGCCATCTCAGGGGTGACTGAGCCGAAGCGAATAAGGTCATCTATCGTATAGGGGTCCTTGGAGAACTTACGTATGGTAATGGTCGGTCCGTTCAGCGAGAGCGGAGGTATGATCGCGTTCACGCGGGAGCCATCAGGGAGGCGGGCGTCCACATACGGCGAGCTTTCGTCAATTCGGCGTCCAAGCGGGGCCACTATGCGGTCAATGACGCGCATCACGTGCTCGTCATTCTGGAAGTGGATATTGGTCTTTTCGAGCCGTCCATGGCGCTCTATGTACACCAGCCTGGGTCCATTGACCATTATTTCGTTGATGGAGTTGTCCTTGAGCAAAGGCTCGATGGGGCCAAAACCGAGGATTTCAGCCGCGACGGCTTCGAAGAGCCGCGCCCGGTCCACGCGCGTGAGGATTATGTTCTCCTGGTCGAGTATCTCATTGAAGATCTCCTCGACGTTCTTGCGTACCTCTTCGGTCTTGGTAAGGTCGAGCTTGGGGTCCAACTCAGCGATCAGCTTCTGCTGAACGCGGTTCTTGAGGTCCACGAAGTCACTGTTGTTCGTGAGGCCTGGGCGCTTCTGCCCATCCTCCGGCCCAAGCCTGCCGGTTGGCCTTGCAAGTATATTCGTGGGCTGCGAGGTCTGGCCAGGCGCAATCGCTCCCGTGCCCGGCCCTTGAGAGTTGGTCGCCCCGTTACCCTGTATCGGCGCGGTTGTGCCTATTCGTTTCAGCAGTGACATCGCTTCGACCCTCCTGGGTGCTGGTTGCAATTCTAAGTTTTGAATTTTGAATTATGAATTACGCTATTAATTCAAAACTTAGAAGTCATAATTCAAAATTGGTTATCGGAAGGCCGCTTTCAACTTGGAGAGTAAGCGGGTGTTCCCCGGTGTGCCGTCGCCCTTGGCGCTGGCTGTTACCTGGGCCAGAGTGCCCTCTTCGACGGTGGTCGAGGTGAGCAGGCGGCAGAGGCGGTAAACATCTCGTGAGAAGGGGTGCTCGCGGGCGGAGATTACCAGGGGGACCCCCTGGTTCACGGCGGTCTGCATCGCTACGAAGTCGTTGCTCAGCCCGACCATAACCTTGTGACGTAGCGTCTCTTCTACCGACTCGACTTTGATACCGCTGGCCGTGCCGGAGCGATTCAAGATTAGCTTGACTTTCTCAGGAGGGTAGTCCAGCTTGTCTACTACTTCCAGGTACAGCTTCACATCTTTGATGGCGGTCATTTCGAGCGTCATCACCAGTAGGATATGGTCCGCCAGGTCCATCGCGGTGAGCACCGTGTCGGCGAACGAGGGCCACGTATCGACCACTATATAGTCGTAGTTAGCGGCCAGCTCCACCAGGATGCGGCGCATGTGCTCAGCGTTGATTAGCTCCGCCATCTCCGGCTGAGGCGGTGCCAATAGCACCTTCACGCCCGACGAGTGCGTCGCCATGAGATCGTTCAAGAGGTCGGCTTCCAGGTCATCGATATGCTCCACAGCGTCCACGATGGACTTATTGGAGAGGAGGTTCAGCATGACGCCCACGTCACCGAAATAGAGCGAGCCGTCGACCAGTGCGACCTTCTTCTGGGTGGAGAGCTTCAGAGCAACGGCGAGGTTCGAAGCGAGCGTGGTGCGGCCAACGCCACCTTTCGGGCCGACGACCGTAAGTATCCTCCCCTGGCGAGGCTCTCCATTGTCGCCTCCTTGCGCCCCACCCTGGGCCCTACCGTTTACAGGAGCAACGGCGGCATTGGCTGCGAGGGTGCGTTTGCTCGACTCCAGCCTGTAGACGTGCCGTATGGAGCGCACAAGCTCGTCGCCTGAGAAGGGCTTGATGAGGAACTCTCTCGCACCGGCGAGCATGGCCCGCCGCAGGTAGTCCTGCTCGCCCTGCACCGACATCATGATGATGCCGATCCCAGGCATCTCGCCGCTTATCAGCTCTGCCGCCTTGATGCCGTCCATCTCTGGCATATTGATGTCGAGCAGAAGAACGTCGGGGTGGATACGGCGGCAGGTCTCTATCGCTTCCGGGCCGCTCCCGGCGGTACCCACCACCTCGATGTCGCGCTCGAACATCAGCAGCTTGCTGAGGTTCTCGCGAGTATCGGCGATGTCGTCTACGATCAACACCCCTATCTTGGGCATCGAGCCGTTTTCAGCTGTTCCTTGTAGGTCCATTGTTCACTCCAGTACGGGTCACGTTGATTGAGGCTTCAGACTAAGGGAGAGGCGCGGCACCCCATTCAGCGGGAGGCGGGATGAGGCCATACGATTCGACCAATAGGTCGATAGTCAAGCCCGTAGTTTTCTCTATGTCATGGTCGCCTCTAATCTCATTACCGGAGGCGTCCTTCACCGGATTGCCATCGGCATCCCTGAGCGGCGCAGAAGAGCGCAGGGTAAGGTCCAATTGGCCCTCGCCGGTATCTTGAGCGTACTTCAGCAACTCAACCTGCTGATCACTGACGGCAAGGACCAGCACCGCGCTGTAGGGCGCGTAATCCTCATAGAGGCTGGAGAGACTGGGCTGGGGCTGTTGATTGTTACCGGCAGTTTGTGCGCCGCCCTCGGCACCGCCACCATTCGGCTGCGGCAGGGAGGGTCGTAAGCTTACGACGCGTATCACTTTCACATCCTGGAGAAGGGTCTTGGTAGAGGTGTAAACGTCCTTCTCATACTTGATTTTGCCTTCCTCAGCTCGGTAGGGAACATTTACTTTGAACATATTCGTCCACAATACGTCTACGTGGTCACCCTCGCTTATGCCATCGGCAAAGGTATTGCGAGAGTTTACCGGCAGACTGAAGGCTTTCTCACCCTTAGCGAGAGTGTTCGAGAAGCCAACGGACGAAACCTGACTCTCAAGCACGGGCTTGTTGACTGCCAGGCGCACGTTGCTGAGCTTCTTATGAAGCAGGGCAGGGTCCGTCACCGCGTCGAGCGGTGCCGTAGACGCCTCGACCTCCAACAGTCCGAGGTTGCTATCATCCAGCACTGTATAGGCTGGAATATCTTTCTTCGCGACTACGATTGTCTTCATGACCGTCACGTCCGGCACCGAGGCCGTCTGGTCCGCAGGTGCTGAAGATTTAGACATTACGAGATAGACGACGACGAATGCCATGGCTGCAAGCCCGGCACCGAGTATGAGTAGGAAACGACCTCCGCGTGCTTTCATTCTGTGGCCTCCAAGATGGCTAAATGAGTTATCAGGAACGAACTGTCGAATAACGGATAAGTGGTTAGAATTGCAACGTATTGGAGCGGTGAAGCTACACCGCGCCCCACGTCACCATCACTATACCCCAGCAGGCGCGCGCATCCCTATAGCCCATAGGGGGGTCATGCTACTAGCCAGTTTTTACTAGTAGCGGTTGGCGACAGGCGTGGGCGGACGAAGGACAGACGACAGACGACAGACGACAGACGATAGCGTGAAACGTGAAACCTTCTGCCTTCTGCCTACCGTCGTCCGTCGTCCGTCGTCCGTCGTCCGTCGTCCGTCGTCCGTCGTCCGTCGTCCGTCGTCCGTCGTCCGTCGTCCGTCGTCCGTCGTCCGTCGTCCTAAAGACTTTGCGGCTTGAGGAGGTTGTCCAGGCGCTTGCGGTATTTGAGCGACTGGCGGACCGAGAGGGGAGGAGCTAGCATCTCTGCTACTTCGGATGGGTGGACGCGGGCCGAGGAGATCGTTTTGCGGCGGTCACGGGTAAGCTCGCGCAAGCGAGCCAGGCCTTCCAGCCTCCCCCTGAGGAGGTGCCTGTCGCCCCTTACGACGCTGCTGAGGAGGACTGCAAGCTCATAGCGTAACATGGCGATAGAATTGGCCGGAAAGAGAGGCGTCGGCATATTCTTGTATAGAAGCCATATACGATTGCGTGAGATGAGCCTGCGCTTGAATGGGGAGTTCTGACCTCCGGTGGCAGAGTACTCATGCCTGACTTTAGCCAGGGGATTATGTACCGCCCTCCACCCCCGTAGGCGAGCGCGCCACGCAAGGTCTGCATCCTCAAGGTAGCTGAAGAAGCGCGAGTCGAAGAGGCCCACGTCCCTGAGCATGTCGCTACGGTAGAGGGCAGCCCCGGCGCTCGGCCCGAAGACGGGGCGAATACCGCCCGTTTCCAACCGGCTAGTTGACAGACCAACCGCCCTATCGAGCGCCACCCCCTCCCTGTGTATCGAGATGCCCGCCGACGCCACTTTTTCGGGACGGTGAGCGAAGAGCATCGTAGCCGCCACCATGCCCAGGCTCGGCTCACCCTGCCTGGCAGCTTCTATGAGCCTTTCGAGGAAATCAGGCTCAGGTACGGCATCGTTGTTGAGCGTAACAATATACCGGGCCGTGCGGATGGCGGGGCGCATCGCCTGGTTGTTGGCCTCGGCAAAGCCCAGGTTGTCGGCGTTTCGTATGACCTGGGTGGGGTTAGGAAGTGGAGTTGCCAGCCACTCAGGGCGTCGCGTCCTCTCAAGGTCGTCCAGCAACGCATCAGACCCATCAATCGAGCCGTTGTCTACGAGCCAGAGCGTGAAGTCGCGATAAGTCTGCACCGATAGGGCGGAGAGGCATTCCGGCAGGAGCCGCGCTCCATTCCAATTCGGCACTATTACGGCAGTTTCGGTGCTCATAG
>DATEOC010000004.1:0-95298 GCA_035274425.1 Chloroflexia bacterium | reverse complement strand
TACGCCGCCCAGTGCCATCTTTTTATCATTTTGAACTTTGGATCCTACGCTTGCCAAGCATAAATCTTAAACCCGGGATGACTCATGTTATCCTTGAATTGCCCCATGGGGCAGCACTGCGTGGACCCCACGCACGCCGTTGACTATCTGCGTGATACGCATATCTACGAGCAGGCTTGCGAGGCCCAAGCTCATTGGGCGCGTTATGCCATGCTTCTCCTCTATGAGGCGTAGCATCTCTTCCAGGGCGAAAAGGGTAGCCTCGTCCAGGTTTTTATCGAAGCCGAAAGTGAGCCAGCCGGCCTCCGTGTAGGCGCGGGGCGTCTCGATATGCATCTCCTCATGCAGGCGGAAGGTCAGGCTAACACGTTCCATCGGGCATTCGATGGCGGTGCTGCTGACCTCTCCATCAGCCTGTAAAGCGTGCCCATCCCCTACCGAGAAGAGTCCCCCTTCGACTGCTATTGGCAGGTAGAGGGTGCTACCTGCGACCAGCTCTTTACAATCGATATTGCCCCCGGTGACACGAGGTGGTGCCGTAGGGTGCACCCCAGGCTCGTCGGGTGGCATACCCATGACGCCCATGAAGGGGCGTAGCGGTACGGTTTGGCCGAACTGGTTGCGCCCTACCATCTCCTCAATATCGAGCGTCCACCGCAACATCATCTGGTCGTTAAGAACGCCAAGACGCTCATTGATGCCGTTGGACCATCCACCCGCTACCGTCCACCCGTACGGGCCAGGCACTATCTCGTCAATCCTCACCGCCAGGGTCATCCCTGGCTTCGCGCCCCGAATCTCTATCGGCCCGCAAAGCGCGTGCCCATCATCAAGCCCTTGCGTGCGCGGCTCGAACTTGTGCCGAGGCTCACCCGTATCGTTGGGTGGCTCAATTCCCCAGGCCGCGTCAAGCGTGCGGAACCGCACGGTATCCCCCGAATTGATAGTCAGCACAGGGGGCAACTCCCGCGAGAAGTGCCCGTGCAGCGTCCGGCGTTCCGGCTCGATTACGTATTCCGCCATATATCGTGTTCTCCAATCCCATTAGACGATAGACGATAGACGATAGACGATGGATTTTACCGCAGAGACGCAGAGACGCGGAGGTTTATTGAGGGTTCACGCATCACGTTTCATCGTCTATCGTCTATCGGATGCTCATCTTCTACCGGCGAGGTACATTATGCCAGGCTGGCTTCCAGTTCAGCCCACAGCGTTTCGATCTCACCCTTCACATGCTGGACAGCCTCTTCTATGGGTATGAGCGTACGCTCTTGCCTGTCGCGCCTCTTCACCTCTACCCCGCCTTGCGCCAGGGAGCGCTTGCTCACGGTCACTCGCAATGGGAGGCCGATGAGGTCGGCATCCTTGAACTTCACGCCTGGACTCTCCTCGCGGTCATCATACAGCACTTCAATACCCGCTCTCTGGAGCGCCTCGTACAGCTGTCCCGCGACTTCCGCTGCTTGCCCTTCCTCATCGGAGAGGACTACCAGGTGGACGTGGTACGGTGCGATTGAGATAGGCCATCTCAGGCCATCCGCGTCGTTGTGCTCCTCGGCCACGCACGCCAGCAGCCGCCCCACCCCGATGCCATACGACCCCATAATCACCGGGTGTATCTTCCCATCTTTGTCCAGGAAGTGGCACCCCATAGGCTCGGTGTATTGGGTATCGAGCTTGAAGATGTTGCCCACTTCTACACCGCGTGACGCTCGCACGGGGCTGCCGCACTCCGGGCAGGCGTCTCCCTCCCCCGCCGCGGCGATGTCTACCACTATATCAGCCGTGTAATCACGCCCATAGTTGACGTTCAGCAGGTGGTATCCCTCTTCATTCGCCCCAGCTACCAGGTTGGGCGACTGTGGGATGGCATCATCTACAACTATGATTGCGCCCTTTACGCCGACGGGTGAGCCATATCCCGGCTCTGCACCTATCTCTCGTATCTCTTCCTCGTGGGCAGGGCGCAGCTCTTTCGCCCGCACCGCGTTTGCCAGCTTGGTCTCGTTCACCTCCATGTCGCCCCGCACTACAGCGAAAACGAACTTGCTCACGTCCGTTTCACCCTCTGTGATAGTGGCGACCATGAATACCGCCTTCGCCGTTCTTGATGCGTCTATCCCCAGGAGCTCCGCCAGCTCCACTATGGTGCTGACGCCCGGCGTGGCAACCTTCTCTACACGCTTCGGTTCTTCCTGCGAAGTAGAAGGCTTCCTGAAGCGTGCCACCTGCCTGTTGGCCGAATAGCCGCAATTGTCGCAGAGGATAAGGGTGTCCTCTCCTACCGGGGTCAGGTACATGTACTCATGCGCCATGCTCCCGCCCATTATCCCAACGTCCGCTGCTACAGCTATGACGGGCAGGGCGCACCTGCGGAATATGCGGAAATAGGCGTGGTAGTGCGCATCATACTGCCTGTCTAACCCCTCCAGGTCCGCGTCCAGGCTGTAGCTGTCTAGCATCGTGAACTCGCGCACGCGGATCAACCCCGCCCTGGGTCGCGGGTCGTCGCGCCACTTTGTTTGTAGATGGTAGATAAGCTGCGGTAATTGCCGGTAGGAGCGTATCTCCCGGCGCGCCAGGTCGGTCACGACCTCTTCATGGGTCATAGCGAGGGCCATTTCACGCCCGTTCTTGTCGCGGAAGCGCCCCATCTCCGAGCCGATTGAGTACCAGCGCCCCGTCTCCTTCCAGATATCGGCAGGCTGTATCACTGGCATGGAAAGCTCCTGCCCGCCTATGTGATTTATCTCCTCGCGCAAGATACCCTCGATCTTCGTGACCGCTCGCTTCCCTAGAGGCATCATACTGAATATACCCGCCGCCAATTGCCGTATAAATCCGGCGCGTAGCAGTAGCCTGTGGCTCACCACCTCGGCATCGGATGGTGGCTCGCGCAGGGTCTGGGTGAATAGATGGGTCATTCTCATAGTATGGCTCGGCGGTCTCCCACAGACAGATGGATAGCTTGTATCATACCGCTAGCTCCATTGATTTCGCAACATCCGGGAGCATCATTTCGAGGCATGAGCTATAGGTGAGAGAAGTTTTCCTATCAAAATGACCGCCGCAGCCGGTCATTTTGATAGGAAAGGGTCAGTTGTTTGTGCTTTTGCATTCATGGCCCCAACTGCCATACTGCTACCGGGAAATCAGGGTATACGAAATCCGGCTCTCTCGCTCGCCCATCGCCGGTATCGAGCAGCGCGGTCAGCTTGGCCTCCATTGGCTTCTTCTGATCGTCCGGTATGAGCCACCAGTTCATGACGATGTACTTCACGCCTATGCCCTGTAACGCCTGCACCCCTCTTCCTGCCTCCACATCACCTTTGAGCGGGCTATCGGGCCTGGTGTCATCAAGCAGGTATCTGAGCGTTGGGGTGTTGTCGAGGGTGGTGTATGGTGGTTGGCGCGCCAGGAAGCCACCGATGATTGGCTTGCCATGCCTCGTCTGGTACGCCATGTAATCCCCCAGGTTCCTCAAGGGAAGATTGAGCAGCGCGAACCGGCCAGGCTCCGCCGCCACCTTGTCGTAGAAGGGTAGCCCCCACCCCGGCGGCACCGTCGGAAACGGCACCGCCAGGAACTCGAAAAGTATCAGCAGAGGCACGGCCAACCGTAGCCAATTTCGGAATGCGGAGTGCGGAGTGCGGAGTGCGGAAGATTTCGCGTGCCTTTCGTCCTTCGTCCTTCGTCCTTCGTCCAATTCCGCACTCCGCACTCCGCACTCCGCACTAGCGCGGACGACGGACGCGCCTAGTGCTCTCATCCCAAACGCTACCAGTACCGCCAGCGCGAGCATCGTCAGCACAGTCAATCTGCCCGGCGTGCGCATGATGTTCAGCAACGGTAGCTGTTGCAGGAGCGCATAAGGCATCGGGAATGTTCCGCCTACCAGGGGCACCCTTGTGCGCCCAAATACCTGCAATATCGGCCCCAGGCTCAACACCCATGTGCTGGCTGCCGCGAAAGCCCAGAAACGCACTCTTCTATCATGGCGCAGCTTCCAGAGTGCGTACCCGCTCAGCCCCAGCACCGTATATCCGAGGAATACAGTACGCTCAGAGCTATTCTTGTATGGGAGATATTGCCCCATCTGCGACACCCGCCCCGCGACTGCCTCCCCCCAGATGGGGTGCAATTCGGATGGTGTAAAAGCCAGTACCGCGTCTGAAGAATAGACGATAGCCTCATCAACGCTCTGTTGGGCGTATCCTTTCTGCGCCTCCGCGACGGCTGGTATCAACATCGGCGCTACCAGCAGCGCGAACGCCCCAACCCCCACCGCCAGCCTCACCAAACCCTCGCGCCACCCGACGCCCACCTTCCGGAACGCCCGCCTCTCCGACGGCGCTAAAACGCACCACAGGAGCAGCATCGCGGTCAGCAGCACCAAGAATATCGCATAAAGGAGGTCCGTATAAGCATTCAGCGCCAACAACGCTCCCGCCCCTACCGCGTTGCGAAGGGCGGAATTGTTCGTCTGTCGTCCGTCGTCCCTCGTCCGTCGTCCAGATGCATCTACCGCTTTCAGAAGCAATAAGACGTAAAACGGTATCCACTGCACCATAGTCAGGTTCAAATGCCCCAACGTGTGGGCGAGGTGGTAGGGCGCGAACGCGAACACTATCCCGCCTACGAAAGCAGCCCACCCCACACGTCGCCTGCCGCGCTTATCTTCACCAAGAATCTCTGCATTCTCTGCGTCTCTGCGGTGAATTCTCACATCCGCAGTTAGCAGGTAGTGGCACAGCAAGAACGTCCCGTACCCGGCCAGCACGAAGCTCGACAGCACCACCAGATTGTAGGAAGCGAGGAGATTGAAGCCCACGAACTGAAGAGGGAGCGACATAACCCCTGCCGTCAGCGCGAGCGTATGAAAGTACAGGTTTACCCCTTCGGGAAAATAGAGGAGGTCAGTATGGTACAGGTTCCACTGGCCGCTCACCACCGCCTGCTTCACCCACCACAGGTTCCACACGTTGTGCCAGGCATCCCCACCGCCCGGTATCTCCGTAAAGAGCTTAGCTGCGATGGGCCATGTCAGCCCGATGGAAAGCACGACATATCCCAATAGGACTAACAAATGCGTGCGGAGGAGGATAGCGCGCTTGCTACCCTCCTCATGTACCTCATCTATTCGGTTGTCCGAATCAACTTGGGTACTCACGCTACCCATTATCCATGATTGGAAGCTATCTCAAAAATAGCCACAATAGCAAGAGGACGTGGCGTAGCGCCAGCATCTATCAACCTCTCGCGGTTGGTACGCGCGCACTCTCTTGCGGCTCGGTGCTCTGAATGTCCAGGTTGTATTTGTTCGTCTGCTTTTGCAGCGAGCGTATCAGAAGCGTGGGCGCAAGCCCGAAAGTAGCTGCCACGATCAAGCCAAATAGGTTTCTCTCTAAATTGAAAATCTGGTCCAATCTAGGGAGACGCGTCGGCGCTGCTGCCGCACCCTCGGTTGGCGTCGGAGTCGCCGTAGGCGCTGCTGCCGCACCTGGGACCGGCGTCGGAATCCCTGTAGGCGTGGGTTCGGTAGTAGGCTCCGTGGTTGGTTCGGTGGTTGGCTCCGCAGTAGGCTCCGTGGTTGGTTCTGTGGTGGACGTGGGCGTTGCTTCTTCCTGAATGAAGCTTGAGCTATTTCGCTGCACTGAGAGCGCGGCTACAGCCTCCATACTCGTGGCGCTACGTATCTCCTCGCCCTGGGCCGTACCAGCTACAATACGCATGTAATTGAGGTTTGGTGTAGAAGCCTGGGCGAGGGTGAGGTTAGAGGCAGGGCCAGGAATACGCGCTTCCGAGGTCGGCGCGGCTACTATTGGCGTCGGCGTTGCAGTCTCAGGTACTACGGTCTGCGCGTTCAACGCGGCAGGGATCATAGCGAACAGCACCACTCCTCCGACCGCCGCCAGGCCTGACAAGACCGGCGTGTTTACCAGGTGCGCATGTGCCAGGCCGTAGTCATCGACGTTCGCGGTAGTCTCCGCGCTAATACGCAGATGGTTGAATAGCCCAACGATAGCCCCAACCATGAAGAAGACCGCTGCTGCCCCTATAGACGCCGATGTCGCACCTATAAGTATGGCAATCACCAGCAAAGTGTAAGCGGCCAGCGCCGCGAAGGATACTGATTCGATGAGATGATTCCGCGTCTGGATTATCGCGCCCCAGGTGTTGTCGCGGAAATCACTTATCGTGCGCCTCACCTGCTGTAATATAGCTCTTTGCTTTTTCTCCTCTGCCGGATCTGGTGGAGCGGTGTTGCCCTTCTCGTCTCCCGTCACATTTGACCCTGTGGTGCCTGTGGTTGTATTGGTATTGGCAATGTTCTGGGGTGACACCCCCACTTTAGCCGCAACCGCCTGCAACAGATTATTTTCCGCTACGCTTAGCGTAGAAGCTCTGTTTTCGTCAGCGAACTTCCAGAGAGGCAACCCCAGTTTCTTAGCGGCAGATTCGAGAGCCTGTATCAAATCATTCTGGCTGGGGATTTGGGAGTCTTCTAACCGTAGCCGGTCGTATGCCGCATATCCCGCCAGGTCTTCTAGCGGCTCGATATTTATCAGCGCCTCTTCCGCCCTATGTAGACGATTCCACAGGTCTATATATCCGTGCCCCGACACCCACTGTAACTTCTGTACAGTCGTGTTCGTACCATCCTGGGCCAACGCTGCACGCAGGAAGTCGTATTGGACCCAGGCATCTTCGCACGAGGCGCGCCTCGCTTCAGCCATGACGTCGCCGTTATTATTTCGTGGAACCTGGGTTCGTGCAGCCTGGCCTCCCACAACTTGACCCTGTGTGGGATTAATCGGCAGCGAGCCGGCCACCGACCCTGCCTGAGGTGTATTGCCCTGAGTGTCAGGGTTCGCGCCTTCTCCTGTGCCTGTACCCGCTATGGGTTTAGTTTGTGCGTCTTGAGAAGGAGCAGCATTAGAGCCCTGCTTGCCAGGGTTGTTCTCCTCGATGGGCTTCCTATCAGGGCATAGAGTCCGTAACCGTGCACCCAGGGCATCCGTTCTGGTGAGCAGCAGCCCATAGCTGACCGGATTCGCCCCTGCGACCGATGACAGTCCCATACGGCTGTAGAGTATCGCCGCCAGGAGCCAGCCAAGCGCGCCTATCACCAGCCCAAGCAACGCTGCCGAAGGGCCTCGGCTGGTCGCCTCAATCAACACACCTGATGGGCTTACGCTTGGTGGAGGCTTCGGCAACAATTCTATATTCAACAGGTAGCTGATAACTGTTCCAGCTACTGTTATCATGATAGCGAAGGGCGCAAGCACCACCAGGGTCGGGCTATAGGGAGCAGGCTCAGCCGTTCTTTGCACCATGAAGAGCAGGTAAGCTATTACCAGCGCAAAGATCAATGCTCCCACGAGCCACCAAATCCCATCTCTTACAGGCTGAGAGAGTGCTTTTGTCTGGTCCGGGACTATCCAGAACACCAGGCCAATCAACACCGCCAAACCAACCGGGGGTAGCCATATTGGGATTCTCTTAAAGTTCATATAACCTCCTCCTTTCTCGACACCATAGACGGTAGACAACGGGTAATAGAGATAATAAGTGGATGCTATCTCAAAATAGCATCTAGCAGCTGCTTATGTTAATCTTCTACGACTTATCCTCTGGTGAGGTATCAGGCCGAACTTCGGTTAGGACAGCAGCATAGGAATGGTAGCACAGTTGTGCAGCTATAGCATCACCAGAATGGATTAATTCTATGCTTTAGACCAGGGCGGCCACAAGAGCAGTTGCCATACGTAGAGACATATCGCCTAAGCACGATGCAGAACCCGCATTCTTATCCCACCAGGTATGATCGCGTTGAAGAAGCCTGCGTGCTTGGGATGCTGCCCTTCGATTGGTTCCAGGGTGTAATGTCGCAACACGTGCGCAGCTAACACCTTCGTCTCGACGTGCGCGAAGTGCTGGCCGATGCACACTCGCGGCCCGCCACCGAAGGTGACGAGCGAGTAGGGCTGCTTCTTATCTTCCTCACGCGGGGGAGCCAGCCTGTCGGGGTCAAATTCGTTGGGGTTCTGAAATACGCCAGGCAGGCGATGGCACGCTCCAAGCGACAGCCGCACCTGCGACCCGGCAGGCACCGTGTAGCCGTTGAACTCGAACTCCTCAACCACCCCTCTCGGCACGTTTATCACAGGTGGGTATAGCCGCCCCGTCTCTCGCACGAAGTTGTCGAGCTTCTTCATCGCTCTCACCGCGTCCATCGTAATCTCGCCACCCGTATTCCCCAGTACTGCTTCTAGCTCCTCGCATATCAGGGCGCGCTGCTCTGGCATCGTCGCCAGCAGATAGAGGACCCACGCGCCCAACGTGGTAGTGGTCTCGTGCCCAGCCACCAGCAATATCATCAAGTGGCCCAACACCTGAGCATCAGGCAACGTGTTCCCCTCTTCGTCCCTGGCGTGGACGATCATCGCCAGCACGTCGCCGGGCCGTTCGCCTGGGGAGGCGTTACGCCGCTCGGCTATCATCGCCAGCAGCACACCGAGTAGCTCAGACTGCACCTGCTGTGCTTTCGCCATGTACTCCTCGAAGGTCTCATGTTCGGTATATCCGTGCAGTAAGAAGTAAAAATGGCGTCGCAGCCGGTCAGTCGTGGGGCCGGTGCCGAAGCCCGCCAGCGCGCCTGCCGCTATGTCGAAGGTGATCTCACGCGACTCGGTGTAAAGGTCTACCTCCGCGCGCTCGGCCCACGTTGAGGTGCGCTCCTCGATGACGCGCTGCATAACCGGCAAGTATGCGCCCATATATGCCGACGCGAACGCGGGGTTCCACATCTTGCGGTGGCGGGCGTGCTCAGGGTCGTCCATGTTGAGCAGCCCCTGCCCGAACGCCTCTCCCAGGATGGGCGTCCACCCCAGGTCGTGGCTGAAGTGGTGGCGGTGGGTGTGCATCACGAAGCGGTTCGCCTCCGGCCCCACCATCATCAACCTCATCTGTCCGCCCGCAGGCCCGCCTCCCACTCGCCACCCGAAGATCGGCCCATACTCGACGGCTAACCGCGCCAGCCCTTCCGAGACATCCCCGGCCATGACATCGATTCCTGATAGGTCAACGACAGGGATCCCTGTGACACTTTTAGACATAGATACCTCCACGTAATGAAGGATAAAGGAAAGGGGATAAAGGATAAATTATGGCAATATCCTTTATCCCTTTTCCTTTATCCTTTTCTCAAGGTAATAGCTGAAGTTTCCTGGGTACTGCTTTACCTCTCCATCAGTTCCGATAGCTACTATCGTATTCACAATTCTGTCCAGGAAATAGCGGTCGTGGGATACTGTCAGGAGCGTGCCCTCAAACTCACCCAGGGCCGACTCGAGCACTTCTATGGATGCGATGTCGAGGTTGTTGGTCGGCTCGTCGAGGACAAGGAAGTTCGCGTCGGTCAGCATCAGGCGGGCGATTTGAAGGCGGCTCTTCTCCCCGCCGCTCAAATCGCGTATCTTATTATGCATCTCGCGGTATGAAAAGAGTAGGCTCCGCAAGACCCCTATCGCGCCCTGCTCGGTCATTGGCCTGAGAGACCGAACGAAGTCCATCAGCGTGCTTCCTAGCGGCAGGGTCTCTTGCTCCTGGGTATAATACCCCAGCACCACGCTCGCTCCGATCTTCACCGTGCCTTTAGTTGGCGGCAGCGCCTCCGTTATCGTCTTGAGAAGGGTGGTCTTACCGCTGCCGTTGGCCCCGACTATCCCCACGCGCTCCCCGTACTGGATAGAGAGGTCGAACGGCGCGAATAGCACCCTGCCGCTTACCGACTGGCTCAATCCCTTCGCTTCAAGCACCTTTCGCCCGCTTCGCTCCGAGTCGAAGCTGACCCTGATCTTCTCTCGCCACATGACGGGGCGCTCGGAGGCCGCTTCACGAGCTTTCTCGACGCGCTTCTCCATGCTCCTCATGCGGGGCGCGAATTTGGAGTTTTGCTTGGCCCACCCTCGTAACTGCCGTAACAGCGCCTCCATACGCTGTAACTCTTCCTGCTGCATGGTGTACGTCTCATGGCGCTGTATCAGCCGCCTCTGACGCTCCTCCGCATAGAAGGTATAGTTCCCGGCATAGACTCCTATCTGCCCGTCCTCTAGCTCGAAGATGCGCTTCACTACCCTGTCGAGCAAATAGCGGTCATGGGAGATAATCATCACCGTGCCGGGGTAGCTCGCTATGAACCCTTCGAGCCAACCCTTCGCCTCCAGGTCGAGGTGGTTGTCAGGCTCATCTAATAGCAACAGGTCAGGCATCTCTAAAAGAAGTCTGGCGAGGCTGACGAGCTTCTTCTCGCCCCCGCTGAGCGTCCCCACCGGCTGGCCATACTGGCTTGCAGTGAAGCCGAGGCCGCCCAGCACATCTTCTACTCGATGCTCTGCGGTGTATCCGCCCAGCGATTCGAACCTTCCCTGCGCGTCGCCATACGCCTCAAGCACCCATTCCATCCTGGTCTCTTCGGGATCGGCCATGCGCGCTTCAAGCTTGCGCATCGTGGTCGCAAGCTCCAGCATCTCTGGGGATAGTCCCGCTACCGTCTCGTAGACGCTTCTGTGGGCCTGCAATGGGTCGGCCTCCTGGTGCAGATAGCCGACGGTCAGGTTGCGACGCTTTGTGACCGTCCCCTCCACGGGCGTGTCGAGTCCCGCTATCAGCCTGAAGAGAGTAGACTTCCCGGCACCATTCTCGCCCACGAGGCCAATGCGCTGCCCCTCCAGTACCTCCAGGTCTACTTCATCGAAGACCGCGTTCCCTCCGTAATCCTTGCTTACCTTAGAAAAATTGACCAGCAACATCAGCTAGCTTCCCATCTCAAAGTCCAAGGTTCAAAGTTCAAAGTTCAAAGTTGTCTAAACGCCAAGACGCCAAGATTACAAAGAACGCCAAGATTTTTTAGGGTTTTACCGCAGAGACGCAGAGAACGCAGAGGTTTTATGGAGATTAGAAGTTAGAACTCACGCATCACGCATCACGTTTCATCGTCCGTCGTCCGTCGTCCGTCGCTCCAGGCGCAGATAGACTGCCCCGCGAGCATCCAGATAGATCGCGTCGGGCGTCACCACGACTCGCAGTATGATTTGCTCGCAGGCGGGGCAGCGTAGAACTACTCCAGGCGATTGCGTAAAGGCCAGGAGCGTGCCCATTTCTCCCCCATAGCCGCAGCTCGCACACTCGGTGGGGCTGGCTGTCATCTCCGCCGAGAAGATGTCGTGCAGCATACCAGCCACCGCGTTACCGTCGAGCATCAACGCCCGGTTCATATCAATTTGAGGTTCATCCATCGTCGCAACCCTCCTTATGCGCTACCTGTCGGGCCGAAGCGCTCCGTCCGAATCTGAGTGGGCGAGATGCCCATTTGCACCAGGCCATTGGCCGCGGCTTCGACCAGAAGGGTCGGGCCGCAAATGAACGTTTGTGCCTGTGCGCCGAGCGGCCCGGCCACCTCCCCTAGCATCTGCGCATCGATGCGCCGTGCATAGCCGGTCCAACCTGGCGGCTGCGCACGTGTGAAGGTGTGGAATACCTCAAGGCCATTACCCTCAGCGCTCAGCATATTCAGCTCCCGGAGGTAGATAACGTCATCAGGCGTACGCGAGCCGTAAAGGAGCCGCGTAGGGATGCGGGAGCCACTCCCGGCGCGGTGGCGGACCATCGCCATCAGGGGCACGACACCCGAACCACCCGCGATCAAGAGTAGTCCCCCCGCTTCGCTCATATCCATACCGGCTTCCCAGACGAAATAGCCGCCAATCGGCCCGCGCACCTCAACAAGGTCCCCAACCACAAGCACGTCATGCATATACGACGACACTTCCCCATCATCGAGGCGCTCAATAGTCAGCTGAATCTCCCCTCTGCGCTCCGGTGCCGAGGCTATGGAGTAGCTCCGTTGCGCCTGGTAGCCGTCGGGCGCTGTGAGCCGCACGTCATAATGCTGCCCCGCCCGGTGAGCTATCCAACTGGGTATGCTGAGAGTGAACGTCTTGACCTTCGGCGTCTCCTGCTCGATCGCCTTTACCGCAGCAATTTGCCACTCCAAAGTCTGCTTCATATTCTTCGCTCCCGTGCTTAGTTTTACAGTCCAAGATTATTAAACGCCAAGACGCCAAGATAACCAAGAAGCGCCAAGGTTATTTATTGGTCCACCGCAGAGGCGCTGAAGTTCTTTGGTGAATTACAAATCATAAATTACATACTAATCTCACGTTTCACGTTTCACGTTTCACGTTTCATCGTCCGTCGTCCGTCGTCTAATCCCCGCTGTACCTTTCCTCCTTCCAGGGATCGCCATGATTGTTATAGCCGAACGATTCCCAAAAGCCCGGTTTGTCGTTTTCCATCAGCCTGATGCCTCGTACCCACTTGGCGCTCTTCCAGAGATAGAGGTGCGGTACCACCAGCCGCGCAGGGCCGCCGTGCTCCGGCGCGAGCGGCCCGTCGTCATATCTGTATGCGACGAACGCCTGCCCATTGATTACATCGGTCAGGGGCATGTTAGTGACGTACCCGCCGTCGCAAAACGCTGTGATATACCTTGCGCGCCGGTCGAGATTGACATGCTCCAGGAGCGTATCCATGCTGACCCCTTCCCAACGGGTGTCGAGCTTGGTCCACTTCGTCACGCAATGTATATCCACGACGAAAGTCTGGGTGGGAAGCTCCAGGAACTCCTGCCACGACCACCTGGCAGGCTCGTCCACCAGCCCCTCAATAGTGAAGCTCCACTGGTCGAGTTGGGTGCGCGGGGTCGGCCCCGCCGAGAGGACCGGAAAATCGTTCGTGACGTACTGGCCGGGTGGGACGCGAGCCGCCGCATCGGCACCGCGCCTCTTGCCGACAAATCCCCGCGAGATAAAACGCTCTGCCATAGTCTGCTTCCTCCTTATTTGGGTGGCAAGAGCTTCTGCCTTGCCTGCGCGTCCACTTCTACTTGACCGCCCGACCAATCGGGGTGAAGGGGTCGCTGTCTATCCCCCAGCTCGCCACGCGTGTAGGGGTAATGCGGATGAAGTGCGAGTCGACACCGGGCATGATGCCCTCTCCCCCCTCGGTTAGGGCTTCGGCCCGCCCGCGCACCTCTATTCCTCTTTGCTTTCTCGGCTCAGGCACATCATCTATCACGATGGCTGCTTTGCCGGTACGTGCGACGTCGCGGAACTTCTTGCTCGTCCCAATGCTACTTCCGACAACATCTATCGCATCTAGTTCAGCGTTGTAGCGGAAGCGAGTGGGTACTACGTGCGGCTCTCCATCCGCGCTCACCGTCGCCAGACGGCCTATGCGCTGGCTCTTCAGGTATTCGATTTCCTTCTCGGTAAATACGCTCATATCATCTTCCCTCGGAAACCGCGACGCGCGGGGTTATATAGCTATGGTCTAGGCCCTGGCATATTCGAATGACCCTGGAGTTGATGAAGGTGGCTCATTATGTCGTTGCGCCGCGCAATGTAGTTCGCTTCAGCGCTTTTGTACGTGCTATATTTTGTATAAGCGTAGATGCACCATAACAAAGTGGCGGCTATCACAAACACAATCATCAGGATTGCCACAGAGGTAAACAACCCTACACCGCTGCCACTGAAGGAACCGGTATTGCGGGAAGCGCTGGTTATGGCGCACACCATCCCACCACCTACAACGGTGAAAATTACCGCCCCTATCGCGCTCCCGATTACCAAACCTAGAGATGGTTCTTCATGAACTCCGTACTTGGTGCTGACCATGTATTGCTTGCGCTCTTCCTCCCACGCCTGGTCAAGCAGCATCAGATCGTTCTGGAGGCGGAGGTATTGCAGGTCGCGGTCCACTTTATGGGCATGCGCTTGCAGCCTATCCAGCACCTCGGTGTAATGCGCGGTCTCGGTCCGTTTCACGGCCAGGCGTGACCCGCAATGCGCGCAGGTGATAAAGTTCGCACTTTGAGGCACGTCAACGGGCGCGCCACAGTTGTTGCAAGATAGAGACTCTAATTGCATTTAGCTTTCTGCTTATCTAGGTTCAAAGTTCAAGGTTCAAGGTTCAAGGTTCAAGGTTCAAGGTTCAAAGTCATCGTCTATCGTCTATCGTCTATCGTCTATCCTCAAGCGCGTAGACAATGGCTTCTTCCATCGTCATGGCACAACCGGCGTCCCATGCTTCTTGCCATGCAATCTCGTCTAATTGTGCCTTCGCGACGGACATGTTGCGGTCCCACTCGATGCGTTCCGCAGGCCACATATATACGCCGATAGACAGTCTCAGAGTTTCGGATGCTCCGAAGAGGCGGGCCGCCCTCTGAGGATTCCCCTCCGCCCCGGCAATAGCGGCAAACCCGGTCAGGCACTCCGAGATGCCCTGCTTGTTTGCTATCTCCTGCTGTAAAGCCATGCTCTCACGAAAGAGAGCGCGCGCCCGCGAATAATCGCGCTCCGCAACGGCAACATATCCTAAATTGTGGAGTAGAGCAGGGATATCGCCTCTCCCACGTTGTGCATTGAATATCGCCAGGGCTTCTTCGTACAGGAGCCTGGCTCGAGGGTAATCGCACTCCATCCGGGCTACGTCACCGAGGTATGTAGATGCCTGTGCGAGCGTATATTTGTCCCCAAGCTCCTTCGAAACGGCTCTCGATTCACCTAGAATCACGCCCGTCGCTGCATAATCGCCCTGGGTGAATGCCAACACACCGGCGACCAGAAGTCCCAGGTTCAGGCCGGGCCCGCCCCGGTCACCTGCTTTGCGAAAGAGGGCGATGCCGCGCGCGGCCAGCGCAGAGCCTTCAGCCGGATCGCCTCCGAAGCCCGTGACGGCTCCCAACATAAATAACGGATAGGCCAGGGTGATGTCATCGCCAATCTCTTGAGCTATTGACACGCTCTCTTCAAGAAATCTTCTCGCTACGGGTAAGTCCCCCAGAAGAAAAGTCATGTAGCCCGTGGCATGCAGTGCGTTCGCTCGCAATTTTGTTCGGCCTTCCGTGCGCGAGAGGAGCGCCTCCATCCACCTTCGCCCTTCCCCCATATGGCCTCGTATATGCCAGAAGCGACACAAAGCAATGCCAATTCTGAGGCCCGTCTCCTTACTCTCCTCCGAGGTGATACTCCACTCAATCGCGGCCCGGATATTTTCGTGCTCAACCTCTATGCTGTCGAGGGCACTTTGTTGCTTCGAAGTGTGAATATACCTCTCTGCTTGCTCGGCCAATTGCATGTAGTAGTCAGCGTGCGCAGCGCATATAGCATTTACTTCACCTGCTTCCTCTAGACGCTCCAGCGCATACTCGCGTATGGTCTCCAACATCCCAAAGCGGGGGTCGCCATCATCTGTCTCGCTTTGCCGCAGCAGGCTTTTATCGACGAGGGAGGCCAGGCCGTCCAGGACATCTATCGAGTGCGGAGTGCGGAGTGCGGAGTGCGGAATATGGGATGCTTCTTCGTCCTTTCCATTCCGCACTCCGAATTCCGCACTCCGCATTTGGCATACCGCTTCGGCAGCCTCTAGCGTGCAGCTACCCTTGAAGACCGCGAGCCGCCGGAAGAGGATACGCTCATCTGGGGAGAGGAGGTCGTAGCTCCAGTCTATCGCGCCCCTTAGGGTCTGTTGGCGGGCGGGGAGGTCCCGCGACCCGCTCGTGAGGAGTTTCAGCCTGCTCTCCAGCCTCGACAGGATTGCCTGCGGCGAGAGGAGCTTTATGCGGGCGGCGGCAAGCTCAATAGCGAGGGGGAGGCCGTCGAGGCGATGGCATAGCTCGGCTATCGCGGCGGCATTTTCTTCCGTAAGCTCGAAGCCGGGCTTGACGCTCGTCGCTCGCTCCACGAAGAGGCGCACGCTCTCGTACCCGGCCAGCTCTCGCAGGGGAGGTAGGCGTCGAGGGTCAGGCATTCGCAGGGGGGATACGGGGAACTCCTTCTCGCCATATATGTGGAGCACTTCGCGGCTCGTGACGAGCACCTTCAGTTGGGGAGCGGCGGGCAGCAGATCGCTTATCATAGTGGTCGCACCCATCACCTGCTCAAAATTATCGAGCACGAGGAGAAGCTCTTTCTGCCGCAGGTAGTCCCTGAGGGCGTCTACAGGAGGGCGGCCCGTGCTCTCAGGCATCCCCAGCGCTTCGGCACAAGCGGTGGGCACGAGGGTATGGTCCGAAATCGTCGTGAGGGGGACGAAGAAGACCCCATCTTGCAGACGCTCTAAGAAAGTGCCACCCACCTGCAAAGAGAGGCGCGTCTTGCCTGTGCCTCCGGGGCCAGTGAACGTCACCAGCCGTACCTGGGGCCTGCCGAGAAGCTGGGAAGCCTCTTCTACCTCCTTCTCCCTCCCTATGAACTCGGTCGGCTGCGGGGGGAGGTTGTTAGGGCGGGTGCTGAGGGTCTTTATGGGTGGGAAGTCGGCGGGGAGGTGGGGGCTGACGAGCTGGTAGACGTGCTCCGGGCGCTGTAGGTCTTTGAGGCGATGCTGGCCGAGGTCGAGGAGGCTCACCCCTTGTGGTAGGCTATCGCAGACCAGCTCGTACGCGGCCTGGGTGAGGAGGGTCTGCCCGCCGTAGCCGGTTGATAAGAGGCGGGCTATGCGGTTGAGGTGCGCGCCGACGTAGTCGCCGTCCCGTACCTCTCCGCGCCCCGCGTGCAGGGCCATGCGCACCCTGATGGGGGCGACACGCTGGTCCCAGCTTTCGGCGTGCAGCGCGCTCTGCCCCGCCAACACCGCGTCTACCCCTTGCGAGGCGAGGGGGAAGGCGGCGCAAAAGGCGTCCCCCATCCTCCTGAAGACGACACCCCCGGCGGCCTCTATAGCCTCCTGGAGGAGCGCGTCGTGGCGCTCGACGACGCGCTTCATGACGTCGGGGTGCTGCTCCCAGCGCAGGGTGCTACCCTCTATGTCTGTATAGAGGAAGGTGACGGTCCCGGTAGGCAGGTCAGGCATGGGGTTGCTCCGATGTAGGGGGATAGGCGGAATGACCCGGTCGAATACGGGCGTCTATCCGCACAGTTGGGGTTATTATAACCGTGCCTTTGGACCCTCGCAAGCACCCTTTGCAACGGTTCTGCTCAGCTACGTTTCACAGACGGCTACCGACGCTCTCAAGTGCATAGGCCACAACCTGTTCTAGCCCCATGCCACGCCCTTCCGCCCACGCCGACTGCCAGGCATCTCCGTCCAGTTGTGCGCGGGCAACCGCAAGGTGCGTCTCGTAGCGTGCGCTTTCCGCGGGGGATAGAGGGGTTGCAATCTCGTCGCGTAATGCTTCCGCCGCGCCTCCCAGCACGGCTGCCTCCATGGGGCGGCCCAGCCGGGCGGTTACGCCCACGAGGTTTTCGAGGCTATCTGCTACGCCGTGCTTGTCCCCCACCCTATGAAAGAGTTCCACACTTTCCAGTACCAACCGCTGTGCCTCTTGATAGTTCCCGGTGTCAAGCTCCACAGCGCCCAGGTTGCCTAGAGAGGTAGCGATAGCATCCTGGTCATTTAGCTTGCGGTCAATGGCGAGCGATTCCTCCAGATAGGCGCGTGCATTTGCGTAGTCGCCCTGGGTATGACTCAGCAGGCCCAGATTGTTCAATGAGATCGAGATGGCGTTTTCGTCCCCCAGCCCTCGCTTGATAGCCAGGCTCTCCTCCAGAAACGATTGTGCGGAGGCAAGATCACCTTCGTTCCACGCCACCAACCCAAGCCCGTTTAGCGGGCGGGCAGCGCCGCTCTTATCTCCAAGCTCCCGGTATATCGCCAGACTCTCACTGTAGTAAGTCCGCGCCGCTTCATAGTCATTCTGTACGTCGGCCAGATTGCCCGCTACGTTGAGGGTCTTGGCGCGCTCGCTGCTGTGCTCCCTCGTTTCAGGGCGCGACAGGAGGTCGGCAAGGAGATGGCGAGCTTCGCTGAGGTAGCCCCGTATCTCCCAGAAGAGGGAAAGGGACCCCGCCAATCGCAGTCCAAGCGTAGGCTCATGTTCGATGGCCCAGCGCAGGGCTACCAGGATATTGGCATATTCATCTTCCAGACGCCGTAGCGCGTCTCCCTGCTCATCTCCTTGCAGCGCAGGCTCCATCTTTTCAACCACGTCAACGAAGAAACATGCATGGCGGCGACTGACCTCATCTGCTTCTCCGCTTTCTGCAAGTCTCTCACGCGAGAACTCGTGTATCGTTTCGAGCATTACCAGGCGAGTCTCGCCCCCGGCCATATCCTCTTCCCGCTTCAACAGGCTCTTATTTACCAGCGACTCGACCCCATCCAGCACATCTATCTGTAGCCCGCCGAAGGCGCATATCTCTTCGATTGCTTCGAGGGTGCGCCCGCCCGCGAAGACTGCCAACCTGCGAAATAGCTGCTGTTCAGGCTCGTCCAGCAGGCTGTAGCTCCACTCGATTGCGCCGCGCAATGTCTGCTGGCGTGTAGGGAGGTCCCTGGCTCCGCCCGTGAGGAGCTTGAGTCTGCTGGAGAGCCGCTTGAGCATGGCCGCAGGCGGGAGGATGTTGACGCGCGCTGCGGCAAGCTCTATAGCGAGGGGGAGGCCATCCAGGCGGGCACAAATCTGCGCTATGCTGGGGGCGTTTTCGTTGGTAAGCTGGAAATCGGGCTTGATAGAGACCGCCCGGTCAACAAAGAGGCGCACCGCATCGCAACCGATCAGATCATTAAGAGAAGGTAAGCGCTTGAGGTTTGGGAGGGTGAGGGGAGGCACGGGGAAATCGTGCTCGTCCCTCAGATTGAGGAGCGTACGGCTGGTAACGAGTATCTTCAGCCGCGCCGCGCACGATAGCAGCTCCGCTAATATGGGGGCGGCCTCCACCACCTGCTCGAAGTTGTCGAGGAGGAGCAACATCTGCTTATCGCGCAGATGCTCTTTCACGCTCTCCAAGAGGGGGTTCTTCGATTTCGGCCAGTCGGGGTTTGCGGCCTCTCTCACGTCGAGGGCCTCGGCGATCTCGATGATGACCATATCTACATCGGTGGTAGAGGCGAGGTTGACGAAGTAAACGCCGTCCTGGAAGTAGTCAATCAGGTTGGCGGCGACTTGCACGGCGAGCCGGGTCTTACCCGTGCCGCCGGGGCCGGTAAAGGTAAGTAACGCGACGTCGCTCTGCATCAGTCGTCGTTGCGCGGCTTCTAGCTCCTTCTCTCGCCCGACAAGGGGGGTGCGTTGCACAGGGAGGTTATTGGGGCGAATATCGAGCGATTTGAGAGGTGGGAAGGTGGTAGGAAGGCCAGGACCTGCCAACTGGAAGATATGCTCAGGGCGCACGAGGTCCTTCAGCCGGTGCTCGCCCAGGTCGCGCAACTCAACGCCCTGGGGAGGCTGGTCGCGCACGAGGGAATATGTTGCCTGCGAAATGATTGTCTGCCCACCGTGAGCGACGGAGCGTAAGCGGGCACACCTGTTGACATCGGAGCCGTAATAGTCGCCCGCACGCAGGTCTGCCTCTCCGGTGTGCAGAGCCATCCTTACTTTTAGTTCAAAGTTCAAAGTTCCAGGTTCAAGGTCATCAGGCTTTGAACCTGGAACTTTGAACTTTGAACTCAGCGCAGGCCACGGTTCGGAGTGTAGAGCTTGCTGTAGCGCGACAGCCGCCGTTACTGCGTTCTGGGCCTGGGAGAAGACGGCGAACCTGCTGTCACCCTCCCCGCGCGGTCTCACTACCACTCCGTTATGCCGGGCAACGACTTGCTCGACAAGCTCATCATGGCGGGCCAGGGTGACACGCGCCTCCTCAGGGTGGTGTTCCCAGAGGGTAGTGCTTCCCTCTATGTCAGTGAAAAGGAAGGTGATGGTGCCTGTAGGGAGTTCGGGCATGGGGTTGCTCCGATGTAGCCGGATAGCCAGAACGGCCCGGTCGAATACGGGTGTCCATCCGGATAATCGGAGTCATTATAACCGCGCTTTGTGAGCCTCGCAAGCAGTCACCTTGCGCTCACCTCTACTCTCTATGCTGCTATCTAATCTAACAGATTGATGTTATTTATTGGCAACTTATCACCAGTAATCAAAGCCCAGAGTCCATCAAAAGCGTAATCATGTGCTGAACGGCCTGCGATTCTATCTAAGCTATCGAACTCTGGGTTGTCAAATGTTCCGATAAGTGCTTGTGTAATTAATGAGGTTGATTGAGGAAATCGCATACCTAACTGTGCCAGTGCCATTACGCAAGCTTCGCGTACATCATTATCCTCGTCCAACAGACCAGACATGAGTGCTTCACGTAAGCTAGCCTCGTCAGGGCCGTGGCTACCTATAAGGTCTGCAGTTTCCATGCGCGTTACCCAACTTGTACTATTCGTGAGTAAACTAGATAAATCCGTTAGTATATCCGGAACTATGTGGTCGAGATTAATTATGCTCCTAAGTGCAGTGCTCCTTACATACTCATTTTCATCACGTAACGAGTTGAGCAGGGCTGTCACCACATCAGGTTGTGTATTCCCTAGCTGCCCTAAGCTCGCAGCCACTTGTGCACGCACATTTGCATCTTCATCACGTAACGAGCCGAGCAGGGCTGTCACCACATCAGGTTGTGTATTCCCTAGACGCACTAAGCTCGTAGCCACTTGCGCACGCACACCTGCATCTTCATCACGTAACGAGCCGAGCAGGGCTGTCACCACATCAGGTTGTGTATTCCCTAGACGCACTAAGCTCGCAGCTGCTCGTGCACGCACACCTGCATTTTCATCACGTAACGAGCCGAGCAGGGCTGTCCGAAATTGTGCGACAAGATGAAAAGTTACCTTGCTACCCTTGAGTGAGTGGAGCCGATCTTCTAAGAGTCTTCTATATTTCTGATATTTAGCGGAACCGCTATTATATATTAGCTCTTGAGTCAGACGCTCTATGAGATGGCGCATGCGGGCTGGATTTGTTGGGATGTTATCAGCTAAGCATCGAAGGGCAAACAGGAAATCCCGACCTAGTAACTCCTCATGTGGGCTAGGACTGAAATTGAGGTCCTTAGCCTCTTCTCCTTCCGCAAAGATCGCTGTATCAAATAGCTCTGCTGCTTCGTCTGGATATTCTAAGCCTACAAAGCCGAGCGCAAGCAGAATTGGCTCGTCCCATCGCGCATCATGCAAATGCTCGCGGATTAACTTTGCGCGAGTTCTGCTGCGGGCGACTAAATGACGTGCCGCGTAATATTCTTCAAATGTGAGGTGCATGAACCCATAGCGCCTTGGTGCTCTCTCAACGAAAAGGCCAGTATGTTCCCGTACCGCTATCAGGAATCCATCTACTTGTGTTTTCACTGCAGGATTAGGATCGTCGGCATCCCAGGGTAGACCGTTAATCCTCGCCCATTCTTCGCCTAATATAGCGTTAACTTCTCTCTCAGTAGCTATCCCGGTAGGCTTATTGGCGTGCAGCCAGTAGGCTAATTTGCTTAGCATCGGATTCAAGTATTCATCCTTAACCAGGGCAAGCGCGGCCTCAGACACACCGCTGGATATGCGCCATGTACGTGCTAATGTGTCTGCAGCTAGCTTGTAGAGCTCGATGCGTTTTTGCGGCAATTGGGCACCGGCGCGATGTATCAATGCAAGGGTTCTAAGGAGAAGAGGATTAGCGGCAAGTCGCTCGACCCCAGGATTTGTACGTACAGCTTCCATGATTTCATCTATTTCTACCTGTGCTGTTGCTTGACGTTTCTCGACTGACAAGTCTGGTGTTTGCGACGCTTCGACAGCCGGGCACCACCTTTGAAGGAAGTTTTCGATCTGTAATTCATTCATTTCCTGTACTGTATAATGGGCGAAAGGCTCTCCCAATGAAGCACTTCGGTAACCTGCTATTCTACTGGTGACTACAAAACGGTTTGAGACCCCATCATGGTAGCGAATGAAGTCCTGGATTCTTTCTACTACCGTTCGACGTTCGTCCGAATTCACAATTTCATCTAATCCGTCAAGCATAATCAAGCAATTACCTTGTGCTAGCTCGGCCTGTAATAGGTCCGCTAAACCAACACCTGGGCACTCGTGTAATCGACAGGCATCATATAAGTAATCGCTTAACGGTTTAACCTTCCATGCATCGGCTTCAACATAATCTGCGACGCGTATGAGTAGGGGGAAGCGAGCGGTGCCCAGTTCAGTATCTACTTCGGTCCGTCCATCCCAAAGTGCCTGTGCATGTCTGAGAGCTAGATACCTGAGTAGTGTACTCTTACCACTACCGGGATCGCCCAGAATTACTAATCGATCATACTTAGTAATTACTGCTGCAAGCTCTAATACTTCTTGCTGTGCGGTGCCAGAGCCTATTTTCGCACCTTCAACTCGGGCAAATATCTCTTCCCTTAAACCTTCTATTTCTTCTGCCAGCATAGGAGAATGTGTAATTCTTTTCTCCAGTTCCGTTAGCTCTTTTTCTAGTATACGGCGATCTACAGCGCCGGGCGTGTATTCTCGTTGTGCCAGGAGTGAAATATACACCTGATCTAACTTTACCTGAACCTGACGCTCAGTCTGTAAAGTACCTCTCGCATCAAGATAAAGATTTCGTTCTATAAGCCAACGCAGGTAATCTTGCCTTGTTCCAGGTGTTGCTTGCCCAGCACCAAGCTGGGTTCGGATAGCACTTAGGTCATTGGTTAGTTGCTGTAACGCTCGGCTATCCGCTAATTCCCGTAGATTGGGTTCATTTACTAAAGCCTGCCTCAGCGTTTCTAGAAAATCCACGGCCAGAGGTTCAAGCTCACGAACATAAATTGTCTTACGTTCGGAACCTTGTACGTTCAGTGATTTGGCCCAATGATTAGCTAGATCACTTGCACTAGGATTACCCCCTGGCATCAGAAACTGCGCAATGACCTCAGATCCTTCATTCTCCAAAAAGCTACTATCGAAGAGTGCCGCTGTCCACTCCGGGTGTTGTCTTTTGAAGTTATCGTAGGATTGACCGAGAGCGTGAGCGAAGGCCTTTTTTGTAGGGTCAAGTCCAAGTATCTGGCGTACCTTTATATCCATGCCCGTCTTGGACATGATATAGCCGAAAACCTTGTCCGCGATTTTCATGAGAATGGATTCAGCTAATGGCATCTGGTCCTCCTGCTTTTGGAGTTACGTTGTAGACAGCGTCCCCTGAGTTTTCTAATCGGGTAGCTCTTCTTTTGACATTCACTGCCGTTTACACGCACCCAGGTCGCGCCTCATAGGAAGGCGCCTAGTGTGCGATGGCGGCTTGCGGCTTAGTTAGTGAGTTAAAGTTTGATTCGGAAATCACACTAAAGGTATACCATATACCGCAATAGTATGTATCACCAAGATTAATTAACTTTACGCTCCATCCAGGGCATACGCAGTCGCCTGCTCCAGGCTCATGTCACAACCTTGCTTCCACCCAAGCATGAAGCTCTCATCTCCCAACCGAGAGCGCATGGCGTGTCGCTTTCCTTTATACCACCTACACCACCAAAGTGGTAGGGTCGAAAATGAACGCGACCTTATCACATACTTTCGGCCCCACTATGCCGCGATTGCGCATTGCCCGCCCGCCCGTTATACTGTTCAATCAGGGCAAGCCCTGGCTGTTGACAAAAGCAACGGCAAGACCAACAAGGAGACAAAGCGATGATTATGGCACGTACGGTTATCCAGGCAAAGTGGGGCAAGGCGGACGAGATTGTGAAGGGGATGAAGGAGATGATGGCTAGTGGGCCGATGCCTGAAGGTGGTCACAAGCTGATGCTGCTGACAGACCTGAGCGGGGAGTTCCACACAGTAGTCATGGAGGCGCAGTTCGATAGCCTGGCCGCGTGGGAGAAGTTCAGGGCTACGATGTTCTCAGGCCCCGAAGCCCAGGACAACAGTCAAGACGATATGATGGTAAGCGGTAGGCAGGAGTTCTACACCATCGAAGCTGAATTCTAATCTTTGGGCTGCGCGAGGCAGTCGTAGAGCGGCCAAGCCGGTAGTTGGTTACCCTCCGCTACCGGCTTTTCTTGCTCCATAATTGACCGCAACCCGGCAAACAGCGCCAACAGCCACCTCAAACCTTATATAGAGGAACAGATAGCCTCCTACTGCTCCACGATCTTCCAGAAGGAGTCTTTTCTCACGATCTCCCCGCCGCGAAACTCCCAGAGGTCGCATCCTCTCACATTCACAGGAACTCCCTCGGTGGTCGTTCCCGTAAGCGTCCACTCTGAGACACCCCTGTTGCCGCACACCCAATGGGTATCCTCCCCATAATGAACATCGGGGATGCCTGTAAAACGAGCGGCGAGACCCTCTCGCACACGATCTTTGCCCACGAATCTACTCCCCCATGAGTCGCGGCCCCGGGGCGATTCAAAGACGGCATCCTCCGCGAAGAATTCCATGATGGCGTCCAAGTCGTGACGGTTGAAAGCATCGAGTATCTGCTGCAAAACCTCTACTGATGCAGAATTGTCCGCGTTCATAGTGCTCTCGAACCTCCTCGCTCTTGTCCGTTTGCGTACACTTCATCACCTCAAGCTTCTATTCATTTGTCACGTTGGGCAGAATGGTATGTCTATTCCAGCGCATACGCAGTCGCCTGCTCCAGGCTCATGTCGCAACCTTCCTTCCAGCCAAGCATGAAGCTCTCATCACCCAACTGGGAGCGGACGGCGTCGCGGTTCCGGTCGTAGTCGGCCCGGTCGTAGGGGGAGAGGCGAGCGCCTACCGCCTCGAATAGCGTCTCCGCAGCCCCGTAGATTCGCGCTGCTCGCTCTGGTTGGTCTTGCACTGCGAGCACTCCCGCCAGCCCTGCCAGGCAGAGAGCGATACCTTCCTTATTGCGCTGCTCCTCGCGCAGGGCCAGGGCCTCCCTGAAGAGGCGTGATGCGCGCTCGTAGTCCTCCTGGTAATGGGCCACATACGCCAGGTTATATAGGGACCACGCGATGCCTGACTTGTCGTCCAACTCCTTGTATAAGGCCAGCGCCTGTTCGGCGAGCGTGTGTGCTTCGCCATACTTCCCCTCACAGCGCGCCACTTCGCTCAGGCTGTCGAGGGAGATGGCGAGGTTCCAGTTAGCGACCAGCATCGTGTACCCCTGCCTTATCGCCAGTGCCTCCTCTACGCGGGAGCGGGCGGTGGCGTAATCGCCGTGCAACCAGGCGAGCCTACCCATACTGGTGAGCGGGAAGGTGGAGCCGTAGGGATCTCCCGTTTTCCGGTACGTCACCAGGCTCTCTTCGTACCACTTGCGCGCCTCCTCGTCGTCGCCTTGCGCGAGGGCCACGTCTCCCAGCGAGAAGAGGGCCACCGCCATGCCCGGTATGAAGCGGCTCTCCCTGTACAGCTCGATACTCTCTTCCAGGTAGGCGCGCGCCTCGACGTAATCGTTCTGGAACTGGGCGGACATCCCTAGAGGGTGCAAGACGTGCGCCAGGTTTGCTCTATCCCCAAGCTTCCGCATGATGGCCGCGCTCTCCCCCAGCTGCGCACGCGCAGACGAGTAGTCCCCCTGGACGAACTGCATGTACCCAACCATGTAGAGGGCCATCCCTCTCACCTCATCGCCGGTGGGGGATGTCTCTCCCGTCAATCTCTCGCTCTTTTCAAGGAGGGTGTTCAGCCACTTGCGCGTTTCCGCTACCGTTACGTCGCTGACGAGGAAGTAGGGGAGGCTGCCTGCTACATGGAGGACTAGCTCGAACTCGTCATGATCAAGCGCCCACCAGAGCGCACTCCATGCATTCTCGGAGTTCAGCTGCACCTCCTCCACAGCGTCCGCCCGCATGGTGTATAGCAGGTCGGGGTTGTCGAGTTCTTTCAGGAAGTAGTGTGCGTGCTCCCTCCCCAGTTCCAAGGCCTCCCCGCTTTGCGCGAGCTTCTCCAGGGCGTACTCCCTTATCGTCTCCAGCATCCCGAAGCGCGATTCCCCCTCGGAGCCTTCCACCTGTCTGAGCAGGCTCTTACCCGCCAGTGACATCACGCCGTCGAGTACATCTATCGAATTCGGAGTGCGGAGTGCGGAGTGCGGAATTGAGGTCGTTTCACTCCGCACTCCGAATTCCGCACTCCGCATTTGGCAGACTGTCTCGGCAGCTTCGAGGGAGAAACTCCCCGCGAAGACCGCAAGCCTGCTGAAGAGCATTTGCTCGCCCGCGTCGAGGAGGTCGTAGCTCCACTCGATAGCGCCCCGGAGGGTCTGCTGGCGGGCCGGGAGGTCGCGCGCGCCGCCCGTCAGGAGCTTGAGCCTGCTCTGTAGTCGCACGAGCATCGCCTGGGGTGAGAGGACCGCTATGCGCGCAGCGGCCAGCTCTATTGCCAAAGGCAGGCCGTCCAGCCTGTGGCATATCTTCGCCACCGCGGGGGCCGTTTCGTTGGTAATAGCAAAGTCGGGCTTGACCGACCTGGCGCGCTCGATGAAGAGGCGCACTGCCTCGTACTGCGACATCTGCTCCAGGGAGTAGAGGCGTTTGCTGTCGGGGAGGGCGAGGGGAGGGACGGGGAATTGGTACTCGATGTAGAGGTGGAGCGCCGCTCGGCTCGTGACCAGGACTTTCACGCGAGGCGCTGCCGCTATTAGCTCGGAGACGACGGGTGCCGCTTCGAGCAGCCCCTCAAAGTTGTCTAGCACGAGGAGCATCTGTTTGTCTTGAAGGTGCTGCTTCAGCGTATTCGCCAGCGGCTGGTTCGGTCCCTCCTTGACCCCAAGGGTCTGGGCAATCGCGGGGAGGACGAGGTCGGGGTCGCTGACAGGGGTGAGGGCGATGAAGAAGACGCCATCATCGAAATGGTCGATCACTTCGGCGGCTACCTGCATAGAGAGTCGGGTCTTGCCGACGCCACCCGGCCCGGTGAGGGTGAGGAGGCCCACATCCTCCCGCAAGAGCACTTTCTGGATAGAGGCCAGCTCCTTCTCCCTGCCGATGAGGGGGCTGCGCTGCATGGGGAGGTTGTTGGGGCGATTGTCGAGGGTTTTGAGGGGCGGGAAATCGGAGGGTAGACCTGGGACCACAAGCTGGAAGACCTGCTCCGGGCGCTCCAGGTCTTTGAGGCGGTGCTCGCCCAGGTCTTTCACTTTTAGTTCAAAGTTCAAAGTTCCAGGTTCAAGGTCTGGGCCATTATCTTTGAACTTTGAACTTTGAACTTTGAACATTGAGTGGAGGGAATCGCGCACTAAGTTATAGGTGGCTTGGGAGAAGAGGGTCTGCCCGCCATGAGCGGCAGAGCGCAGGCGGGCACAGCGATTTACCGCGCTCCCGTAGTAGTCCCCTTCTCGCAGGTCCGCCTCCCCGGTATGCAGGGCCATCCTTACTTTTAGTTCAAAGTTCAAAGTTCCAGGTTCAAGGTTATCAGGCTTCGAACCTGGAACTTTGAACTTTGAACTCAGCGCAGGCCATGGCTCGTCATGTAGGGCTTTCTGGATGGCGGCAGCCGCCATCACGGCGTCGGTGGCGCGTGGGAAGACGGCGAACCTGCTGTCTCCTTCCCCTCGTGGGCGCACGATGCTGCCAGAATGCTCACCGACCAGATGCTCTATCAGCTCGTCATGGCGGGCGAGGGCAGCGCGTGCCGCCTCCGGGTATTGCTCCCAGAGCTGCGTGCTCCCTTCTATGTCAGTGAATAAAAAGGTGACTGTGCCGGTAGGCAAAGTGGTCATAAGCTACTTCCTCAGTACATGCTCAGGCAATGTATTGTGAAGTGCTATTATACCATCTGCGTGAGGTTATTCAGGTTGTACCTGCCTAGGCTAGCTTATCTCTCCGGGTTGAGGGATGGTGCATTGGCAGCCGCACTGTAAATTGATGGTGACAGGGGCTTGATGGATTGCTACTTCAGTCGTCCTGTAATGGGTCACAACACCGGAGCGAGGGTCAACCACAACAACGTCATCTACGCCCTGCGCGAGATAGAACTGAGGGTTGAGAAAAACATCCTTGAACTCAAACCCTGGGTTGATAACCTCGACGACCCCTTCAGGAATTATTTCCAGTATCTCGTCTTGAATAGGAGGCATAGCGCAAAAGATAGAGATGTCCGGCCTCTTGATAGAGCCATCCTTGAACCTGATGTCCACGTCCGCAAAGTGGTTGCCCCCACAAATTTTGCTGTCATCAGACAAGGGCTGTATCGAGTTCTGGATAAGTTGGACCATCCGCTGGTGCCGTACGCCCGGCCAGGCTTCCCACGTCGGGATGCCGCCCGTAATCTCCAGCTTTATCGCGCCCGCCCTCAGCAGTTCTTCAAGTTCTATATCTGTGAGGGCCATAGCTGTACCCTCCAATCGAGCTGACTTCACACTAGCATTATACCGCCTGGCTGGGCCGTTACTGCTCCGCCTCTATTCTCACACCTCACTAAATCCACAATAGCATACTAGCTTGATATAAGGACCGCGTTCCTCATAGGTCCTCTGGCCTGAGACCTGTTCTCTTGGCAATACGTGCAAGCATACGGGGCCCAATCTCCTCATTGTCGTGGAATGCGAATACAACATCTGGCCAATTCGGGCGTGACAAAGTGCGGTGAGAACCAACTGTTCTCTTGATACTCCAGCCTATACGAAGAAGGGCCGCAAGCACGCGATTAGCTTTAGCTGCTCCCCACTGGCTCATGCCGCAGTTGCCGTAGCAAACTTAATGGTTGCGAGTTGTGGACTACGCTCATTATGCTCAATTTGATCAGCAATCACGCGTAGCGCCAGGGCCTGTACCCTAGCAAGAGCATCGTCCGCAGTCTGGCCGTATACGAGCACACCCGGCAGTTCCAGTACCTCCGCAAGCCAACGACCATCCTCTTCTTGTTCGCAGTCAATCGTGAGCGTCATATCTTACCTCCAGGTGTGGTGCCACCTTCACATTCCTTGATCCTACTGCCAATTGTACCACGACCACACTCGGTGTACCTACTGGACCTGTCTGGGCCTATACTGCACCGCCTCTATCCTCTCGCTCCACGCCATCTGCCTATTAATCACTTATCCCCAGCGCATAATCCGTAGCTTGCTCAATGTTCATGGCCCGACCTTCCTGTCTTGCCTGCTCGAATGCCTCCTCTCCCAATTGGGATCGAGCAGACGCTATTCCTGCCTCATATACCATTTTATCTTCCGGATCTAACATAGCCTCTTTAGCTCCTAGTGCAGCCTCCGCTGCACCCAACAGCCTGGTCCCACCTTCTATTTCCCCTCTACCCACTAAGGATACTCCCAACCCTGTAAGTGCATACACAATACCATATCTGTAACCAATCTCTCGACCCACAATTAGGGCCTCCTTGTAGTGTAAGTAGGCACGCCCATAATCAGCCATGATATATGCTACATTCCCAAGGTTATTGAGACAAATGGCAATGCCCCGCCTATTCCCAAGTTCCGTCTGTAGAGCGAAGCTCTCACTATATCTAGCATGTGCTACCGAGTACTCTCCCAGCAGAAAAGCCGAGTTTCCCAAATTGTTGAGCGAAGACGCGATGCCGAACTTATCCCCAAGCTTCCTCCGCAGCGCTAAACTCTCCTCGTGTAGGGCACGTCCTCCTATGTAGTCTCCTAGCTTGCGTAATGTGCCCGCTAAGTTCATCAGCGACTCAGCTGTTCCCCATTCGTCCCCAAGTTCCTTTCTCAGCATCAGGCTCTCTTCGTGCAAAGAACGTGCTGCCGAGTAGTCTCCCATCATCTCCACTACATACCCCAGATTGTTTAGAGAGAAGGCGATACTCTTCTTATCAACCAGTTCTCTTCCAATAGCAAGCGCCTCTTCAAGATAGGTGCGGGCATGAAGATAATCCCCGCACTCTCGGGCCAGCACACCCGCTCCAATGAGGACCTTCGCCCTGCTTGCTTTGAGAATACTATGCTTCCTGTCACCTTGGCCTTGCGGTTTATCTTCTACCTTTAGTTTGAGTGCCTCGCCTTGGACTTGCTGTTCCAGTAAGCGAGTTATCTCTTCCACACCCTCGCTGAAGTATCCATGCATATACCAGAATTGCCATATTGATCCGGCCAAACGCAATCCTACTTCTATTCTATCTTCAGCATCTTCACTCGCGCTTGTAGCTCTTACCCATCTCAAGGCCGCTCGAATATTATCTCGTTCATCCTCCAATCTGCTAAGCCAATTGAGTTGATTCTTGCCCTTCAAATGTGGCTCTGCCTCCTCCGCCAGCCTCATTATGTAGCAAGCATGTTCTTTTCTTAGAGCTTCCTCTTCACCGCTCTCGGATAGCTTCTCAGATGCGTATTCATGTATCGTTTCCAGCATCCAAAAGCGAGGCTCCCCGACACTTCCCTCCCTCTGCTGTAACTGGTGCTTGTGCACCAACCCGCTTACTCCATGCAGGATGTTCGTTATGATGCGTCCATCGTAGTTGCAAACTGCTTTTAGAGCCTCAAGGGTTCTCCCTCCCTGAAAGACGGCCATTCTATAGAAGAGCATTCGCTCCTCTGCTGTAAGAAGGTCATAACTCCATGCTATGGCTGAACGGAGCGTCTGCTGACGAAGAGGGAGGTCCTTGTCTCCTCCAGTAAGCAAATCCAACCTACTCTCTAACATTGAGAGGATCGTTTGCGGGGTAAGTACATCCATAAACGGAGCGGTAAGCTCAATAGCCAGGGGTATGCCATCTAATTTGTGGCATATCTCCACAATAGTGGGAGCATTATCGTTAGTTAGCTGAAAGCTGCTCCCCTTGACTTGTCGCGTTCTCGCAAGAAAGAGGCGCACAGCCTCAAATCGGGCAATTTGCTCCAAACGCAGCAATTGGCTTCTATCCGGAATGGCAAGGGGTGGAACCGAATATTGGTATTCTCCTCGTTGTTGCAAGTCGGCACGGCTAGTGACCAGGACCTTCATGCCGGGCGCTGAAGTGAGGAGAATGCCCACTTGAGAGGCCGCATCTATTACATGCTCAAAGTTATCGAGAAGAAGCAGGAGTTTCTTATCTCGCACGAAACTCCTGAGGATGTCTAAGATAGCTACGCCACTTGTCTCCTTAAGTCCAAGTGTTTGAGCAATTGTGGGCACTAATAGGCGCGTGTCAGTGATAGTTTCCAGGTTGACAATCCACACACCATCCTTGAAGTGATCAAGCAATTCCTCAGCTACCTGTAAGCTAAGGCGGGTCTTACCTATGCCTCCAGGTCCGAGCAGCGTTACTAATCTCACATCGGAGCGCATTATCAACTGTTTGATTTCGTCAAGTTCCTTGTCGCGTCCTATGAGAGACGTGAGTTGCGCAGGTATGTTATTGGGATGCTTTATATATCCCGTTGGCGGAGAGACCTCTAGTGTATCAGGAGAGGGTGTTTCTGTAGTAGGTTTTGTATTTTGTTGGCTTCGGCGAAGATCACGCAACGCTAACTTGGCAGGCGCATAACCAAGCACAACAGTAATGGCAAGGCTCAGAATACCTATAACAATGGTAATGATCGTTGGAACATCCATGTTCTCTTCCTACCCCATCATTTGGCTAACCAGAGCTTCCTAAATTACTCCTATCCCACCTGCCGAGGTCTATACTGCACCGCCTCAGCCAAATGCGCCGCCTCTATCCTCTCACACCCCGCCAAATCTGCAATGGTGCGAGACAGCTTCAGGATGCGGTGATAGGCACGTGCTGAGAGGTGCATCTGCCTCATCGCCGCCTTGATGAGGGACTGCCCAGCCGCGTCTAGCTCGCAGTACTCCCTTATCTCGGCAGGGTGCATCTCCGCGTTGCACGCCACTCCCTGCACACCCTTGAAACGCTCTCTCTGTATCTTGCGTGCTGCTTCCACCCTCGCCCGTATCGTGGCGGAAGGCTCGCCTAGCCTGCGGTCGGAGAGCTTCTCGTAGTCGACGCGGGGCACTTCGATGTGTATGTCCATACGGTCGAGGAGGGGGCCGCTTATCTTCTTCTGGTAGCGCGCTATCGTCGTGTGCGAGCAGGTGCATTCCTTCACGGGGTCTCCGTAATAGCCGCAAGGGCACGGATTCTGGGCGGCTATGAGAATGAAGTTGGCGGGGAAGGTCAGCGTGCCACTGGCGCGGGTGATGGTCACGATCCTATCTTCCAGCGGTTGCCGCAGCGTCTCAAGCGCCTGCCCGCTGTACTCCGGCAACTCGTCCAGGAATAACACGCCCCTGTGCGCCAGCGTAATCTCCCCTGGCCGGGGCACTCTGCCGCCACCCACCAGCCCGGCGTGCGATATAGTATGATGCGGCGCTCTGAACGGCCTCTGCCTGATAAGGGGCATACCGGATGGCAGCATCCCCGCTACGCTGTAGACTTTCGTGACTTCGAGCTTCTCTTCGTTTGTCAGGGTGGGGAGGATCGTGGGCATACAGCGCGCCAGCAGCGTCTTGCCCGCACCCGGCGGTCCGCTCATAAGGAGGTTGTGCCCGCCACTTGCCGCTACCTCAAGCGCCCGCTTGACATGCTCCTGCCCTTTGATGTGGCTCATATCGACAGGGTAGTGCCCGTCCTGCTCTCCATCGTCCTCCTCTGGCTTCAGCACATATGGCACTATCATCCCCGCCGCCAGGGGGTGGTTGTTCAGGTGCAGCACCAGTTCCCGCAACGTCTTGACTGGTAGTACCTCCATCCCATCTATCAGCGCGGCCTCCGGCGCGTCCTCGGCGGGGACGTACACTTTCTTGATGCCGCGCTCCTTCGCCACCGCCGCCATTGACACTACCCCTGTGGTGTGGCGCACGCCGCCATCCAGGCTTAGCTCCCCCAGGAAGACAGTGTCCTTGAAGTCGGCGTGTATCTGGTCGGTAGCGGCCAGCATGCCCAGCGCGATAGGGAGGTCATACGATGGGCCTTCCTTGCGCAGGTCGGCGGGCGCGAGGTTCACCACGATGCGCGAGGGCTGTGGTAAGGTGCCCCCTGAGTTGTGTATAGCCGACTTCACACGGTCCTTCGACTCGTTCACCGCGGCGTCCGGCAGCCCCACGATAGCCATCGAGGGCATACCCGCCCGTCTCACGTCAACCTCAACCTCGATGAGCGAGCCTTCCAGCCCAACTACCGCGCAACTCAATACCCTCGCGACGGCCATTTCCAATCTCCTTTCTATTAGCTTACAGGGCTTACGTACCGACGAAGGACGAAGGACGAAAGACGAAAGCCAAACTGCGTAAGTCCTGGCTTATTCAGGACTCTGTAGCCATCGTCCTACCACTTTGCTGACACCCACACCTTGCTTCCCATATCCACATTTCCTGTAGAACTCGACTGCATCATCTGTAAAGAGATAGATGTGCTGCCCTTCCAACTTCGATTCGAGTATCCCCATCATGGTCCGTGCGACACCTCGATTACGATATGGAGAGAGAGTCCATACGTCTACCACGTAGGCATTGCAAACCTCGTCAGAGAGGGCGCGTGCAGTGCCGATGATGCCGCCATCAGCGTAAGCGATAACGGCGACGTAGCTATTCTCAAAGGATTTTCGTAGTTGTTCAGGTGTGCGTCCATTGTCAAAGTCGTCCTCTGACAGGCGCGATTTCATTTGCTCCCAGTCAACATTGCTGAGGTCTGTCTCATATGTGATTTCGCTTGACAAGATTATCCCCCCTATTGTCTTTATACAGATAGGTAACGGCCTGATTATAGCACTCGTAGTATGCAGGGTCAATCAGATAGGCGCGCCAGTGTGGATTCTTTTGTCTCTAACCCTGCTTGAGTGGTAAAATAGAGGAGTCACCCCTTTATTGCAGACAGGAGCGCATCCCCTTGCCCGATAAGAAGACCAAGCATAACACCAGCACAAACGGCGCTCCCAACGGCCAGATGAGCTTCGATCTCATGCCTTCTGGCACGCCTGACTCTACACCTGAACCATCACTTCCTGAAGAACCGGCATGGCTGCGAGATACCCCACCTCCTATGGACGACGGACGACGGACGACGGACGACAGGGAACTAACTCCTTCGTCCTTCGTCCTTCGTCCTTCGTCCACTTCATCCGTCGTCCGAGAAAGCATTCTCGCGGGTCTCAACCCCCAGCAGCGCGAAGCCGTAGAGACCACACGCGGCCCTCTCCTCATCATCGCCGGGCCGGGGAGCGGCAAGACCCGCGTCCTCACCCATCGCATCGCCTACCTGATGGAGGTGGAGGACGTTTGGCCTAGCCGCATATGCGCAGTCACCTTCACCAACAAGGCGGCCTCCGAGATGAAGCAGCGCCTTGAGAAGCTGGTCGGCCCTCGCGCTAAGGAGCTAACGGTCGGCACCTTTCACGCTCTCGGAGCGCGCATATTGCGCCAGCACGCCGATGCGCTCGGCTACCGCCGCGACTTCGCCATCTACGACGACGACGACCAGGTTGGCCTCGTCAAGCAGGCGATGAAGGACCTCGACCTCAGCGACAAGCAGTACTCGCCCCGCTCTCTCCTCTCGCGCATCAGCTCGGCCAAAGCGGTCCTCGCCCAGCCGGAGCAGGCCGCTCGCCAGGCCGAGACCTTCTACGAGGAGGTTGCCGCCCGCGTCTATCGGCGCTACCAGGAACTGCTCACCGCTAACCATGCCCTCGACTTCGATGACCTCATTATGCTCACCATCGAGCTTTTCACCGAGCACCCTGATATATTGCACCACTACCAGGAGCGATACCTCTACGTGCTCGTAGACGAGTACCAGGACACCAGCCACTCGCAGTACATAATGGTGAAGCTGTTGTCGGGCATACATCATAACATATGCGTAGTAGGCGATGAGGACCAAAGTGTGTACGGATGGAGGGCTGCGGATATACGCAATATCCTCAACTTTGAGCAGGACAATCCAGCTGCCAAAGTGATTGTACTCGGCCAGAATTACCGCTCTACCCAGACCATTCTCAAAGTGGCCGACAAGGTCATTGCGCAGAACACCCAGCGCAAGCAGAAGCAACTCTGGACCGAGAACGACGACGGCCTCCCCGTCACCCTCTTCGAGGCGTATGACGAGAGTGAGGAGGCGCAATACGTCGCCCGTGAGGTGCGCCGCCTCACCTCCTCCGGCTACTCACACAAAGATATAGCCGTTATGTACCGAACCAACGCCCAGTCCCGCGAGGTCGAGCAGGCGTGTATGCTCTACAAAGTCCCCTACCAGCTGGTGGGAGGGGTGCGCTTCTACTCCCGCAAGGAAGTCAAGGACGTGCTATCGGTCCTGAAGGTGATGCACAACCCGGAGAGCAACATAGATTTCATACGACTGGTCGGAAATACCCCCCTCGGCAAGGGCATCGGTGCTAAGACCATAAGTGAGCTTGAGGTATATGCTGCCAGGCTGAATGTCTCCCTCTTTGATGCGATGCGCATCGCTATCAAGAGCCAGAAGCCGCAAAAGGCGGACGATTTACCACCTGGCACGCCTGTTTTCGCCATCTCCGCCTCCAAGTTTGCCCCTCTCCTCGCCACCCTGGAAGAGCTTATCGCCTCCCGCCATGAGCTTCCCGTAGTCGGCCTACTCGATCTTCTCCTCGAAAAGACGCGCTTCCAGGAGTTCCTACAGGACGGCACCCAGGAGGGAGAAGAGCGCTGGCAGAACGTCATGGAGCTTCGCACCGTCGCCGAGAACTACGCCGACCTCCCATTCCCTGAGCAGCTAGGCCGCTTCCTCGAAGACGTAGCCCTCATGTCAGACATAGACACCCTCAAGGAAGAGCGCGACGCCATCACCCTCATCACCCTCCATGCCGCCAAGGGACTAGAGTTCCCGGTCGTCTTCATCGTCGGTATGGACGAAGGCATTCTGCCTCACAAGCGCGCCCTCGATGAGGAGGAACTGGGCAAGACGGATGGTATGGAGGAGGAGCGCCGCCTCGCCTACGTTGGCATCACCCGCGCCAAGCAGCGTCTCTATATGGTCTATGCCTTCCGCCGCACCCTCTATGGCATGACTCAGACCAATGGCCCCTCGCGCTTCCTGGCCGACGTTCCCCCTGAGCTTGTCACGGGGCGCGACCCCGGCACTGCTTTCCAGCCCGCTCTCTTCGGCGGCAAGCGCGCAACCGTCCCTCAGAAGGGCCTCTCAGCCGAGGACATATTGAATAACAGGGCGAGCATCTACGGCAGCGGCAGAAGCGTCAGGGACCGCCTCAGCCCTTCCGACCGACGCCCCACTCCTCCGACCTCCCCCCGCGTCGAGAAGCGCCGCGATGAGAAGCGCGAGCAGCAGAGCACTCGCCTCAACATTACTTCGGGGGCTGATATTCGGGATCGGGCGCAGGGGTCGGGGGTTGGGGACCGGGGGTCGGGGGGCTTCAAAGTGGGGGAGAAAGTTACGCACTCCGTCTTTGGAGATGGACACGTGCTTGCGGTCAAGCCCGTCAGCAACGACGAGGAAGTGACGGTGATGTTCGGCAGGGTAGGGACGAAGCGGCTACTGGCTAGCATGGCGAAGCTGGAACGGGTAAGCTGAGAGGATGAAGCGCACGCCTGCAGAACTAACTGCCCAGCTTACGCTTGAGCAATATCCACGCTCCGCGTCCTACGACCCTACATGGGTCATGGATAACCTGATGGGGCCGAACGTGCTGTGGCTAGCGGAGGCGCTAAGCCAGGTAATGGACCTTAAGCCTGGTATGCGCGTATTGGACCTCGGTTGCGGGAAGGCGGTAAGCTCGATTTTCCTTGCCAAGGAGTTTGGGCTTCAAGTGTGGGCAACCGATCTCTGGATCAAGGCGACCGATAACTGGCGGAGGATACGTGAGGCAGGAGTAGAGGAGAGCGTCTTTCCCATCTACGCGGAGGCACACGCTCTGCCTTTCGCGGACGATTTCTTCGATGCGGTCGTCAGCCTCGATGCGTACCACTATTTCGGGACGGACGACCTCTACCTGGGCTACATCTCACGCTTCCTAAAGCCGGGCGGGCCGATAGGCATAGTCGCTCCCGGGTTGCTACGTGAGTTTGAAGGCGGTCTGCCTGAGCACCTGGTGCCTTATTGGGAGTGGGAGTTGTGGACCCTCCACAGCCCCGATTGGTGGCGAAACCACTGGGAGAAGACGGGCAAGGTCAAGGTAGAGCACGCCGACATGCTCCCGGACGGGTGGAAGCACTGGCTGAAGTGGCTGGATGTTTGCGCCGAAGAAGGGTATCCTTCCGGTCCTGATGAGGCAGAGATGCTGCGTGTGGACGCTGGCCGTAACCTCGGATTCAGCCGCATTGTCGCTTGTAAGAAACGGGCATAGGACGATAGACGATAGACGATAGACGATAGACGAATGAAGCTGTCAATCAGCTTTGTTATGAGTTCTTCTATTCCGTATCGCCGCACGATATACCTGCTCCAAATATTCAATCGCACAACTATTCGCCTTCCGGTTCGTTATATATTTGCAGGCCATGAACCGACATAGGAGGTATAACCATGTCAAAACGGCTACTCTCATTAGTAACAGGGGCTGTTGTTGCCCTACTCGCCGCCACGAGCTACGGCCCTGCCGTATCCAGTAGCGCCGCACATACCGCGTTCCAGTCTGACTGCCAGACCTTCAAAGAGACGGGCAAGAGTGTGTGCGGTAAGTTCCTCAACTATTGGACTACCCACGGCGGACTCGCACAGCAGGGCTACCCCATCAGTAACGAGTTCAAGGAAGTGTCCGAGACCGACGGTAAGACCTATACAGTCCAGTACTTCGAGCGGGCGGTGTTTGAAGCTCACCCCGAGAACAAGGCCCCTTACGACGTGCTACTCTCCCTGCTCGGCACGATGTTCTACAAGCAAAAGTACCCCAATGGCGCGCCTGAGCTACCTCCCGATATGAGGCCGGAGCCAGGTATGGTCTTCCCCGAAACGGGCAAGACGCTACGAGGTATCTTCCTGGAGTACTGGAAGAGCCACGGGGGGCTGATGCAGCAAGGCTACCCGCTCACCAACCTCGTCTCCGAGAAGAGCGACCTCGACGGCAAAACCTACACAGTCCAATACTTCGAGCGGGCGGTCTTCGAGCTTCACCCGGAGAACAAACCTCCCTTTGATGTGCTCCTGTCCCAGCTAGGCAGGCTCCAATATGCCAGGAAGTACCCAAATGGCGCGCCTGCCGGGCCTGCGGCGTCTACCGTAGCTCAGGGCCAGTGGGGAGGCAAGGGGATCGGCCTCTGGATTGACGGCAAGAGCATCCGCCTGGATTACGATTGCGCCAATGGCACGGTAAACGGCACATCCATACCCCTCAATTCAGATAGGAGCTTCAAGGTGGAGGGTTTTTACACCCTGGAACATGGCGGCAGTGACCAGGTAGAAACTCCACATACGGCGCTCTATACCGGCACGGTCAACGGCAACACGATGACCCTCATGGTACACGTCTCCAACGCTTCGCCCACCAACCCCAGCGCCACGGGAGAGCAAGTCTACGGTCCCTTCACTCTCATCCACGACGCTCAGCCTGACATCAAGAAATGTCTCTAGGCCAACAGTGAATAGGGGTCGGGGGTCGGGGGTCAGAGAAAAGTTGATTTCTAACTTCTGACCTCCGACCCCCGACCCCTATTCCCTCTCAAGGTAGGTTTTCTATCTTCACAGGCTCTACAGGGTCTGCGAGGGGGAAGCCGAAGATGCGCGAGTAGAAGTATAGCTCCGAATCGAGGGAGTGCTTGATGTTTTCCGCTCGCCGGAAGCCGTGCTGCTCACCCTCGTACGCCACGTAGGCGACCGGCAGCCCTTTCTTTCTGAGCGCCTCCACCATCATCTCCGCCTGGTTTGGCGGCACCACCTTGTCCTCCAGCCCCTGGAAGAGGATCATAGGGGCTGATAGCCTATCCGTAAAGTGTATCGCGGACCTATCGTAATAGAGGTCTAGCCGCTCCGGGTATGGTCCGACCATGCTGTCCAGATAGCGCGACTCGAACTTGTGTGTGTCCAGCGCCATCGCCTCAAGGTCGCAGATGCCGTAGTAGCTCGCCCCCGCATGGAACACGTCCCGGAAGGTCAGCGCGTTGAGCGTAGTGTACCCGCCCGCGCTCCCTCCTCTGATAGCCAGCCTCTGTGGGTCTGCTTCTCCACGCTCTACTAGATAGCGCGCCCCGTTCACGCAATCGTCCACGTCCACCACGCCCCACTGCCCATTCAATCTCCGGCGGTACTCTCGCCCATATCCCGTGCTCCCTCCATAGTTCACGTCCAGCACGGCTATACCTCGACTTGACCAGTACTGTATGCTGAGGCTGAGGAGGCTGCTCGTCGTGCTTGTCGGCCCGCCATGGCTGAAGACTACTAGAGGTGGCTTCTCGCCTTCCGGTGCAATGAAGTCCTTGTTCTTGGGTGCGTAGAAGAAGCCATGCGCCGTCAGCCCGCCTTCAGTGGGGAACTCCACCGGCCTCGCCGCCGAGATGTACCCCGGATCAACCTCGACATTGGACGCTTTGCGCAGCACTTCTTCATTGTCTATCGCCCATCGTCCATCGTCTTCTGTAGGTTCTCCAGCCGTCGTCTGTCGTCCGTCGTCCGTCGTCCATACCACCACCCTGGCAAGCTCCGTAGGTGAGCCTCCCACGAATGCCACTTTACCGTTCGCCGCCTTCACGCCGCTTATGTACGTATAGGGTGATTGCAGAGTCTCCAGCTTATGGCCCTCCGTATCCAATCTCGCCAGGTGGCTCACACCGTTGTGGCTGTAGGTGCAGACCAGGGTTGTGGGCGAAAGGAAGCCGTAAGTGGTCAGCCCAAAGACCCACTGCGGCAGGCCAAACTCCGCCTCCATCTCGCACAGGGCTTCTACTTTCTCCTCTCGCAGCCGGTAGAGGTTCCACCACCCGGTCCGGTCGGAGATGAAATGTAGCACCCCATCGGGCGACCACTCAGGCTGGAAGACGGACTCCTCCGGCCCTCCTGCCACCATCTCCATGTTCTGGACCAGGCCATCATCGTCTATATCGCCAACCCAAAGCTCCGTTCCATCCCAGGGCATGTTCGGGTGGTGCCACGTCAGCCACGCCAATCTCGTCCCGTCAGGGCTGATGCGCGGAGACGAATAGAAGTCGTTGCCCACGACGAGTACTTGCCCACCTTCCTCATCACTGTCTACGTTTACGGCGACAAGGGTGTTGACGGCCTCACGGGCTTCAACCGTGTGGTCCTCACGCACGCAGATGAGCCTTCCTCTACGCTTGTCCATGACGGCATCGGCATACAGGAAGGCACGCTCAGGCGTGATAGGTTGAGGTTCTTTACCCCTATCCTGCCTGTATAGCCTCTGGTCCGCGTCGTTGGAGAAATAGAGTGTGCCATCAACCACCATGTAAGCTCCACCGCCGTACTCGTGCACCCGCGTACGAGCGTTGTACCCTTGTGGCGTTACGTCCTCTACCTTGCCATCCGGCGTGCGCCTCACCACGACCTGCCGCCCACCCTCCGAAGGACGCGATTCTGACCAGTAGACATCTTCCCCATCGAGCGCGAGCTGTCCCAGCCCAACGAACTCCGACACTATCAAGCTCGAAGTAATAGGGGACTTCCACGCTCCGTAAGGCGCTATGGTTGGTTCTGTCATTTTATCTTCTCCTGACCGACAATTCTATCGGCTGAACTTCAGCAGCTCAATAACAAGCAAATGAACCGTAGTAGATGGGTTATCTTCCGCAGGGCGGCAGAGGTTATATATGTTCAACAACCTTTTTGCATTTTCAATGGCAGTCTGTTGCCTGGATTCGAGAATATCATACATATCTCTGCTATTCTTAGCATACCTCTTGCCAATCTTCTCCGTTAGTCGAGCAATATAAGCTGCACGCCTGATGCCTGTATTTAGAAAGTCGAAATGCAACAAATACCACAGTTCAAAAGCTTCGTTTGAGTAGGCAACTCTTATCCCTTCCTGGTTGGCCAAGCGAAGAGCTTCATTGAAGGTCTGTGCTGGGATTGAATCACGATCAAACACACACCATACCTGGTCATAATCACCCTCATCTTTGAGCTTGATAGCCTCCCTTACCAGGCTCAGGGTGTTGTATCCAATGCCACGAACTTCCAGCGCTACAACATCCCGTGGCACACGGAATCTCTCGAAGTAGTTTGGCTCGGTTCTTTCGCCTTCACAGACGATCAAGAAGCGCGGAATGGTTCCTCTAACGTTGACTTTCCGCTCTGCATAGGGGCGACGGCGGGTTCCGAGAGCCTTATTTCTCGGCATTGTTCCCGTCTACAATCCATCGTAGATCGCTACTGATGTAAGGAATAGCACCGTATCTGCCGCGGATATAGTCTTCCTCAAAGGAAGCATCGTTTCTTACCTTGAACTCAGCCAAAGAATATAGATGCGTCGCACCAAACTTGTCTTTCTCCACGAACCAAATCTGATCCCGACGAAAGCGCTTGTTACTCAAGAGACTTGTGTCGTGGGTAGTGAATATGAGTTGGGCGTTATTTGGGTTGCTTCTCTTGCTGTTGAACAGGCCAATAATTTTGCTGGTAATAAGCGGATGTAGACGAGCATCCATTTCATCAATGAAAAGCACACGGCCCGTCTGCAAAGCATTTAAGATTGGAAAAGCCAGGCTAAATAGGCGCTGAGTGCCTGCCGACTCATGCGTATCTAGCTTGAAAAGCTCTAGTTCAACAATATTGCCTTCGGAGTCGTACTTACGATGATGACTCCTAATCTTTGGCATCTTAGATAGAATAGGGACGTCATAAATATCTTCGTACGCTTGCTTCAACGCACTGACACGTTTATCGGAGTCACTGGTCCAAGGTGCTTCTTCCTCTTCAGAATGAATATCACTAATGCCGAGGTCCAGGTCTTTGATGAATCTCACAATGGCATCTTTATCTTCCATACCATGAAATAAATAGGATGTAACCATTTGATCCCCATAATCATTGATCCCAAGATTCATCTCAACCATACTGAACCACGTGAGAATTCTGCCGGAAATATTACCGTTGAATTGTGCTATTACTGAAAGAAAGAGTGCATTCGCTCTTGTTCTCTCTTCAATTCCTTTTCCTTCCTTAAATCGGCTAGCAACTCTTATCTCATCTAGCTCGCGCTCAAACAGTTTTGTCTCACGAGAGGCAGGAACAAAGAACAACCACTCAGCAATAACTCTTTCTGTTGTAACTTCGAAGCCATACCGGTATTTCTTTCCGTTCAGTATAAAAACCATTTGAAAGGATGAAGGCTCGTTTTCTGTCTCTGTGCTCAATAGGAACCTTTCTACTGGAATCTTGTCTTTGAGTTGCGTTTCCCTTGACGAGTTGAGGACGAAGCTCCGCATGAATTTTATTGCATTAGCTAAGTTACTCTTGCCACTCGCATTTGCACCGTAAATCGCAGCACTCTTGAGCAACCTAAGGTCATCATCGACCTCGATCACATTTTCCTCGTCAAGCGTCTTATCCTTAGCAACAAGATTTGCTGCCACCATACTCAAAGTGACCGGGTCCTTAATGGAACGGAAGTTCCCAACTGTAAATTCTATCAGCATAAATATACCTATTTCTTTATCGAAAAGGGCAAATTTGTGAGAATCTCACATATTATGGCTATTGTACTGCGGAAACGAGTCTGTGTCAAGTTAAACAACTAGTTGGATAGGGTGGATACAAAGTTGCGCTTTACTGTACATGCATAAGTGTCATCCTGAACGAAGTGAAGGATCAGTCTCCTACAATACCTGTTTACTTATACATTTCTTACCGCAGACCGATCCTTCGCTTCGTTCAGGATGACATGTAAAAGGCTCATGTTCCTACATAACATCTGCTCTATCTGACTTTGCATCAGCCCTGGCTATGGGGATGTCACGCACGCGAAGCTAAGCATGTCCACTAGTTTCGTGAAGACCCGATAATACCTTCTCCGCACGCTCCCAATATGGTCTCATGCCGTTCGCTTTGTAGAAGCCTATGGCGCTTTCCAGGTAGCGTTCGGCAAGCTCGCCTTGCCCTAATGTCGCGTGAATCTGCCCCAGGATGTCGGAGAAAAGGGCCACGTTATTGCTGGCGTCTGCTTCCATCGCTTGCTCTAAGGCAGCCTCCATTTCCCCTATAACCTCAACCTGGCCGCTGAAGAAACGCGCCATCCCTAACCCAGCCCGCCCCATACTCTCTACGTTCACTGCGCCCGAAAACTGCGAGCGCTTTATCGCCTCGTTGAAGGCTTCTACAGCATCCGCTAGTTTCTGCGATTGCAGGTGCCCGAAGCCGAGGCAGGCGAAACCATGACAGATGCACTCCATACTGTTGGTGGCAATCGCCTCCTTCACCCCAGTTTCGGCGTACTTCAATGCGCGCTGTGGGTCGCCCATATCAAGGAGCGCCCAGGCGGTATATAGGTGCACGTCCGCATGTACCGCCATATTGTCGATAGACTCCACCGCTTCTGAGGCTCTCCGCAGCCACTCGCGGGCCTCCTCGAACTCTCCCAGCCGGGCGAGCACCATTCCCATTGCTCCCAGCGCATAAGCCGCTACCTCTCGGTCTCCATGCTTGTTCGCCAGCTCAAATGCGCGCCGGAACCCAGCTTCTGCGCGCAAAGGGTCCGAACTTATCTTCATCATTGCCATCCCGTAGGCCGGGAAAACCGCAAGCTTCTCGTCGCCCAACTCATCCGCGAGCGCCAGCGATTCGCCTAGCGCAGGAGCGCCTTGCGAAGGGTGGCCGCTCGCCATATGCACCCGACCCGTCCAGTTCAGCACCTGCGCCAAGCGTCGCTTATCGCCAATCTCTCGTGCAATATCCGTAGCGTGGCCCAACCTGTCCAGAATTTCCGCGAAAGGCTTTAACTGGAAAGAGGACGCGCTCCAGCCGAGGATGGCGTCGATCTCCTGCTCACCTGGAGCGTTCAGCAACCTGGATAGGGCCTCGATAGCCCTCTCGTAGTGTCCTAGCGCCTCGTGCAGCGCGTAGATGCCCAGCGCCTTCCGCCCCGCCTGCATTGAATATTGGACGGCCCGCTCCCACTCCTCTCCCTGCCAGAAATGGTGCGCAAGTACGGGGGCAGCCTCATCGAGACGTCCGGCGTACACACCCTCCAACACGGAACCTGCCCTCTGGTGGAACTCTTTGCGGCGCTTGAGGAGCAGGGAATTGTACACCGCCTCGTGGGTCAGCGCGTGCTTGAAGATGTATTCAAGCTCAGGCGTACGACTGCGCTCCCGCAGCAATTCATCATTCGACAGCTTGTCAAGGTGACTCTCTATCCCCTCTATCCTCTCATTTGCTGGTGCGGCCAGGCAGATAGAGTTGAGCACCCCATAGCCGAAGAGGCGGCCAACCACTGATGCTACTTGGGCTACGCGTTTGGTGTCGCCGGGGAGGCGGTCTATACGTGAGGTGAGCACTCCTACCAGCGTGTCGGGGATAGCCACGCTCGTAATGCTCTCTGTAGCCCGCCAGTGCCCTGCTTCTAATACGATGTGGTCTGATGCGATGAGAGAGCGTATCACCTCCTCCACGAAGAAGGGATTCCCCTCGGCCCTGGCAAGGATTAGATTCCGCACGCTCTCCGGCAACTGCTCTACGTACAGCAAATTGCCCAATAGATGCCGCGAGTCTTCCCCGGAGAGGGGGTTGAGCGCCACTTCCACCAATCTCTCGCCCAACCTGTTATGTATCGCCTCTATTGTCGCCCAACTGGCCGCATCTTTGTCTGGCCGCAGGAGGCAGATGATAAGGAGAGGGTACTTTTCAACGATGTCCGCTACCTTTCCCAGCAGGTCAAGGGAAGCGTCGTCCGCCCAGTGGAGGTCATCGAAGACCAGCACCAGCGGCTGTTCTTGCGCCAGCCCGCATACGTAGCCGCGCACTGCATTCGTAATCTGTTCGACCAGCGCATCCCCTTGCAACCCCTCGATGACCCTCAGGCTCGCCTCACTCTCCACCGCCAGCATCGCTTCGAGGAACGGCAGGTCGCCTCCCGGCAGAATGCAACATTCAGTGTCGCACAGCTTTACCAGCTTCCGGCGAACGGTCTCCGGCGCGTCCCCTTCGTGCGCGCCGACCGACTGGCGAATAATCGCCCTCCAGGGGTAGTAACTTATCCCTCTACCATAGGAAATCGCCCGCCCCTCAAGCCACGATGTTGATTGCGGAGTGCCTGAATTGGGCGTAGCCCAAGAACCTGCGGAGTGCGGATTTGTCGTCCGTCGTCCGTCGTCTGTCGTCCAATTATGGATCTCGGCAAGCAGGCGCGATTTGCCAAGACCCGCCTCTCCCACGACCGCTACGAAGCCCCCTTGCCCACCTCTCAGTTGCTCCACACGCTGGCGGAGGATGTTCAACTCCCCCTCGCGCCCAACCAATGGTGAGCCTAACCCCTCCCTTTCAAGGCCGCGCGCCTTTTCTGCCGTTTCCTTAGGCGCTATGACTTCGTATGTCACTACCGGCGCGCTCTTCCCTTTGACTGTAAGCTCGCCCCTCGGCTCAACCTCGAACGCATGCTTCACCAGCCGGTAGGTGTCGGCGCTGACGAGCACGGTGCATGGTTCGGCGGCGCTTTGCAACCTGGCCGCCAGGTTGGTGGTATCCCCCATAGCGGTGTACTCGGTCTTGATCTGGTCCCCGACCATCGTGAGCACCGCCAGGCCGGTGTTTATTCCCACCCTGACGTTGAAGTCCACGTTGTAATCGCGCTTCACTTCCTGGGCGTACTCACGCGCTTGCGACTGTATCTCCAACCCTGCGCGTACAGCCCGCTCTGGATCGTCCTCGTGGGCGGCGGGCGCGCCGAAGAAGGCGAGGATGGCGTCCCCCATGAGGCGTGCCACCGTGCCCCCATACTTCGCCACAGCCGAGTTCATAAAGGCGAAAGCGCCGTTCATGATTTCGGCTATCTGCTCAGGGTCTAGCTCCTCACCCATAGAGGTGGAGCCTACCACGTCAGCGAAGAGCACGGTGACGAATTTGCGCTCCCCCTCTACGGGTCGTGGGGCCTGTGCGGAGGGGAGGGGAGTGCCGCAATTCTGGCAAAACCGAGCGCTTTCAGGGTTATGAGTCTGGCAATTTGGGCAGTTCATCTTATTTCCTGACTTTCCCTATAAGAACCTCTATGGCGTATTTAAGAGCAAGACTCCTCTCCCTGTCATTCTGAGCGAAGCGAAGAATCTAAAGACACGTCCAAGCTTGGAGATTCCTCACTACGTTCGGAATGACAGGAAAAGGATACTTCGTTATTCAAGGTCGCCAATCTCATAATACTGTTCTTATACAGGTCTTTTAAAGTTGGGCTATAAAGACATCATGGTTATTCCCCCGCGCCCCCATACGCCGCGACGAGCATCCCGAAATAAGTAGGTGCCTCATAAGAGAGCAACTCGCCGCGCATAGGTGTGTGTTGCAGTGCGCCCGCGAGCATCACTGCCTGCCACAGCCCGTCCACTTTAGCCCTGTCGGCGAAATCGAGGTCTGTTTCCAACAGGCTATCCAGGTTGTCTCTGCGCACGGTCTCTACCACCATCGCGTCAAAGTCCGCCGATGCAGAGTCATATCCGTATGGCCCATCGGCGGCATGGGCGTGGCCCCAATCTGCGCTCGCTACCAGCGCTACCCGTTTCCCCATCTCGGAGGCGACCTCCGCTATTGCGGTGCCGAAGTTGTATAGCTGCGCCAGCGTCAGAGTGCGCGACGGCGTAATGCTTACAATGGATGGCGGTGTAGGCCAGCGTGCGCCGAGGAACCAGAGTGGGACTACCGCACCCCAGTCGAGGGGAGTATAACAGCCATCGCCTCCGCTAGCCCCATATATGGCCGTCACCGTCGGGACATTGTGGACCTGGGCAGCGTGCTCCGCGATTTGACGGCCCAATTCTGCGTCCACCGCCATATCCACCTCGACCCTATTTTCCTTCTGTTCATCTTCGAGCGTGCCAACCGCCCGCTCGGTGGTCATCACGCATACAGTGCCTGCGACCCGCACCCCATGTGGGGTTATTATAACCACCGTTTCGGGATGCGCAGCCTCCATGCGGCGACCCAGTTCTTCCATCGCTGCCCGCGTAGCGGCCATGCGCGGCACCATATCACCGGCAAGCTCCGGGATTACCTCACTTCCGTGGGGTGCGATGCAGGCGAAGACTATTCCAGTCAACTGTTAGCGACTCTGCCCGTAGTTGGGCGCTTCCTTCGTAATCGTCACGTCGTGGGGATGGCTCTCGCGCAGGCCCGCGCCTGATATGCGTATGAAGCGGGCGTTCTCCTGTAGCGTCTCGATGTCCGCAGACCCCAGGTAGCCCATGCCGCTCCTCAGCCCGCCAACCAGCTGGTAGAGGAGCGTCGAGATAGGGCCTTTGTACTGCACGCGTGCCTCTATCCCCTCAGGTACGAGCTTGCTCAGGCTCTCCACCTCGTGCTGCCCGTACCGGTCCTTGCTGTATGACCGCTGCTTCATCGCGCCGAGCGAACCCATCCCCCTGTACTCCTTGAACCTCTCCCCCTGGTACAGGATGATCTCGCCCGGACTCTCGTCTACTCCCGCCAGGAGGCTCCCAAGCATCACCGTATCGGCCCCGGCTGCAATCGCCTTTGCTATATCTCCGCTGTACTGTATCCCGCCGTCGGCTATCACAGGCACGCCCCTCTCGCGACATACCTTGTAGCACTCCCACACGGCGGTAATCTGAGGCATCCCCGCGCCTGATACGACGCGAGTGGTGCAGATAGAGCCAGGCCCCATGCCGACCTTCACCGCATCCGCTCCAACGTCCATCAGGGCAAGCGCACCATCTGCCTGCGCGACGTTCCCCGCCACGACCGGTATGTTGTACCGTGCCTTCACGCTACTCACGGTGCTGATAACGCCGCGTGTGTGCCCGTGCGCGGTGTCTACCACCAGCACGTCCACTCCCGCCTCGATGAGTGCTGCGGCACGCTCTTCGGTGTCCGGCCCTACCCCTATAGCGGCGGCTGCTCGTAATCTTCCCTTGTCATCTTTCGTGGCGTTCGGGTACTGCGTCTTCTTCTGTATGTCCTTGACCGTGATAAGCCCCTTGAGACACCCTTCGGCGTCTACCACGGGGAGCTTCTCTATCTTGTGCCTCCGCAGGATGCTTTGCGCCTGCTCTAACGTCGTCCCCAGTGGCGCGGTCACGAGCGGGGCGCGGGTCATGAACTCCGCTATTGGCTTGTCGTAGTCTGATGCCTCAGCGAAACGTATATCCCGGTTCGTCAGTATGCCCACCAACTGCTCGTCTTTCGTAATGGGCACGCCTGATATGTGGTAATGCGCCATGAGGTCAATCGCGTCGCTTAGCGGCTGGTCCGGCCCAAGAGTGATAGGCTCCACTATCATCCCCGCCTCAGACCGCTTGACCTTATCTACCTCGCGTGCCTGGTCCTGGATGGACATATTGCGGTGAATCACCCCGATGCCACCCTCCCGTGCCATCGCTATCGCCATGCGGCCCTCGGTCACAGTGTCCATCGCCGCCGAGATGATCGGTATATTCAATGGTATTGTCGGAGTGAAGTAGGTGGCAGTCGAGATGTACTCAGGGGTCGGTAGCACTTCCGAATACGCGGGCACCAGCAGCACGTCATCGAAAGTCAGCCCTTCCATCCCGAACTTCTCTTCATCCGAAAGAGGTGCCTCGTAGGGGCGCGCTTCAATACGCCCTTTCTGCCTACCGTTCGCACCGTTAGCGCCGTTCATCCCATTATTACCGCTCTTCGAGTCGATTCCTCTTATATCTGTGCGCTGCATCTCTCCGTCCTTTTATTCGTCCTTTCGGAAGCTCGCTCTGATAACTCTTTTCCTTATTTGAAGATTATAACACTAACTCCCGTTCTTTTCCTTCCACATTGGTAGACGCAGTGTAGGCCGTGGAACGAAAGCGGATGATATGCGGAGAGGAAGATTTGTAGGGGCGCTACACAGGCCCCCCAACCCCTGGTGCGCGCGAATGTTGTGTCCAATCAGGGGTTGGGGGCCTGTGCAGCGCCCCTATGTCTGCTCTTAGACACTCCATGAAAAGGACCCGTGTCCCAACATGGAACGCTTTTGTGGTAATATAGATAGGCACTTTCGAGCGGCGCTTTCAGAAAAACGCGCTGCTCCAACGCCCCTGGAGGCCTCAAAATCGCAGATACTCAGCCCGGCACCGGGGAAAAAACATCCGCCACGAACGGTCGCCAACCCGACCCCGGCCTACCCACGCCTGCGCCTGTGCCCGCATCCCTCGATGCCGACGGCGACGACCCCTACAACCCCTACGATTATCTCTCGCGCGAGCACCACTCCCTCATCGAGCTTCCTGAGCTAGAGGTCGAGACGGGGCAGCTCCCGATACCTCCCGATGAGCGTGCGGTCATCGAGGCCGAGGCCCCTATGATGGCAGGCCCCGTTGAGGATGTTGCCGAGGACCGCTCCTGGCTCAGCCACAAGCTCCTCAACATCCGCACCATCGTCTCTTTCGCCCTGGCTATCGGCATCATCATTTTCATCTTCACCCGCCTGGAGATAGACCCGGCAGCCATCTGGAGCACTATGCTCACAGCCGACCCGCTCTTCCTTCTGGCGGGCTTCGTCATATACTACTCCGCCTTCTGGCTCAGGGCGGCGCGCTGGAAACTCCTTCTCAGCAACGTCGGCTTCAGCAAGGAAAAAAAGGTCAATATCCCCAATAAGAACGGGCTCGTGGAGATAATCTACCTTAGCTGGTTCGTGAATTGCATCGTCCCGGCCAAGCTGGGCGATGCCTACCGCAGCTACCTTCTCAAGCGCAACTCCGGCATCTCATTCTCAAGCACCATCGGCACCATCCTCGCTGAGCGCATGATCGACTTGCTGGTGCTATTTGGCCTCCTTATCGCCTCCTTCACGCTCGTGCAGCAGCAGCTATCGAGCAGCAAAGACTTCCCGCTCGGCCTGGTTATGCTTCTTGGAGCGATGATGGTGCTGGCACTCGTAGTGGCGCTGGTTGGCCTGCGCTTCTTCAGCCATCTGCTCGTGAGGCTCGTCCCACACCGCTTCCGCGAGAAGTTCACCAGCTTCCGGCAGGGCATCCTGCGCTCCTTCAAACGCCGCAGCCTGCCACTCCTCCTCCTCTACACGGTGCTGATATGGCTCTTCGAGGCGGGGCGGCTCTTCTTCGTCACCCGCTCCCTCGATGCCCACACAGTTACCCTTTCCGCCGTCATATTCATCGCACTCCTCAGCTCTCTCATCACCACCCTTCCCCTCACCCCAGGTGGTGCGGGCTTCGTAGAGGGAGCAGTCACCGTAGCCCTCTACCTCTTCCTTGAAGACCATGAGTTGGCCTTCTCGATAGCCATCCTGGATCGCCTCATCAACTACTGGAGCCTCATCCTCGGAGGGTTGATTCTCTACCTTATCAGCAGACGCCGATAGTGATCAATTGCCGCGCATGACGCTTGACAGGGGAGGTATAACCTCATATAATATAGTTAATCGGGTGGCCTGCCCCCAGCTATCCATAACTGGACGCTCTGAAGCAGGCGTTTCCCCTACAGGGGTCCCCGATTTTTTATTGCCTTCTTTTTGCCCCACTCCTCCTTTGCATTTTCTTCCTTAAGCCAAACTCCTTTAGTAGCTCTTTGGTAGTAAGAGTGAGATCTGCTTCTTTTTGCCCTCTGAATACTGAAAGGGCCAACACGTGAGCCGGCGACTTCTTCCCCACGTACCCAAATTGAATTTGCTCGTTATCCGTGATGAAGCCAGCCCGTTGCAGCAAGCTATATAGATGTTGTTTGATCTGCGCATCTTTGCCGGTATACTCGATATCTATTATCACCAGGGGTAGAACGGAAAGGTCGTTCCTGAGTAGAAAGAATAGTGCTGTGGCGAAGAACTGCAAGTAGAGTGTCTGGCCTGTTACCCCGCTCTCTCGCAGTGTATGGACACACTCTCTTTTGATAACAGCCGGAATAATGAGGCTAAGCTGCACTCCATTTGCAAGAGCCAGCACTGTATCGCGGCTTGTATCTTCTATTTTGCCGCTCTGATCTACCTCTACGATATAAGTCACCATGTAATTGTAGCAGGAACCTCGCCGCATGATAAACTTATTCACTTGAGTGTATTATGGTATTGTTAACAGTACCCCTGCAAAGGGGTAGCTAATAAGCTCTCTATCACTTATCATTTACCGTGCATATCGCCTTCGACTACACCACAGGCATATACCCAGGCGCGGGTATCGCTCGTTATACACGCTCGCTCATCTCCTCACTTTCCCATCTGGACCGGGAGAACCACTACTCCCTTTTCTATGCCTCCAGGGGTCTCCCCCGGCCCACACCTGAGACGGAGCAGGCAGATGCTCTCTTCGCCTCCCACCCCAACTTCCGACCCGTGCCCCTACCCGTATCGGTGCGCCAGATGTTCGCCCTATGGCAGCGCCTGCGTTTACCTATCGGCGTGGACCGCTTCACCGGACGTTGCGATGTGATGCACTCCCCCGACTTCGTCTCTCCTCCCCACCGTACCGGAGCTGACGTTATTACCGTTCACGATCTCTCTTTCCTGGTGGTGCCGGAGTGTGCCGAGCCGAAGCTGGCTGCTTTCCTCTCCAGGTCGGTCCCCGCCGCCGTCCGCCGCGCCGACCACATAATCGCCGTCTCCCACCAGACGAAGAAGGACCTCATACGCCTCCTCTCCGTCCCACCGGACAAAATCACGGTAGCCCACAACGGCATAGACGCTCGTTTCCAGAAAGCAGAAGGCAGAAGGCAGAAGGCAGAAGTCGAAAACGGAAATCCAAAATCCAAAATCCAAAATCCAAAATTATCACATTTACCCGACGAATTTATTCTCCATGTCGGCACGCTTGAGCCGCGCAAAAACCTGAAGCGCCTGGTCGAAGCTTACGGTCTCCTCCTTGCAAAATCCGAAATCCGAAATCCGAAATCGGAAATCGCCCTCGTTCTCGCGGGTCGCAAGGGCTGGCTCTACGAACCTATCCTGGAAGCTGCTGAGCGCGTCAATAGCGCCGGTGGGCGGATCATCTTCGTCGATTATGTATACGATAGTGACCTGCCCGTGCTATATAATATGGCTACTGTGTTTGCTTACCCCAGCCTCTACGAAGGATTTGGCCTCCCGGCAGCCGAGGCCCTGGCCTGTGGCGTGCCTACCCTCGTCTCTACCGATGGCGCTCTCTCCGAAGTAGTCGGTAACGCCGCCATCAAAGTAGACCCCCGCTCGGTTGAAGATATAGCCTCCGGCCTAGAGCAGCTTCTATCGGATGATGGCCTTCGTGCCACCCTATCGGCCAAAGGCCCTTCTCAGGTCGCTCCATTCACCTGGGACGCCGCGGCCCGCACCGTCCTGGATGTGTACCGGAGGGCGGCGCGATGACGGACGACGGACGACGGACGGAGGACGAAGGGGCGGTGGTGGACGACGGACGACGGACGACGGACGACGGATCAGGGAACCAAGACCGTTCTGTTCCGCACTCCGCATTCCGCATTCCGCACTCCGCAGACCCCTTCGACCGCCTTTACTCGGAGTGGGCTAAGAATGCCATCAAACAGCGTCTTGACCCGCCATCCCGCGAGCGTTGGGATGCCATAGTGCTGCGCCTCCTCCTGAGTGAAGACCCTGACCGCATCAGGCGCTACAAGTGGATCGAGTCTACGCTGGCAGATGGGCTGGGAGCCGACGCTTATGAGCTCTGGCGTAAGACCCCCAACTACACGCCCAAACTCTCCGTACCAATCAAGACAGTCGGTGATTTCGAGGCATTTGAGCAGGCGCATCGCGGCTCCATGCATCACCTCATGGAATCGCAGGGCCTGGGCAGCCGCTACGCCGATCTCCTCAGCGATTACGAGCAGTATCTCACCGAGCGTAAAGCTCGAATCAAGCGCGGCCAGACGCGGGTCCTGGTTATGGGCTGTGCGGGCATGGGGGTCATCCTGGCTATGATGCTCTCCGTGCTCTTCATTATCTTACTCAGACTCCAATGATTTTGGATTTTGGATTTTGGATTTTGGATTTTGGTGGTCCACTTCAAGTATGGCCGGAGGTGCGACATGCTTGACCCGGACTTCACACCTATAGAGCCTGAAATCCAAAATCCAAAATCCAAAATCCAAAATCCCGCCCGAAGGGTTGCTCTCAACGCCCTCAATCCCTTTGTTGCCCAGGTCGTAACCAAGCTGCTGATGCTGGGCTACGCTATCGTGCAATTCCGGCTGGTGGCGGGCGAATCGCTGGGCGGCTACATCCTGGCGACAATCGTCTTCTCTTACACGAGCACCATCTCCGAGTGGGGACTTGGCACCCTTGCAGCTCGCGACATAGCCAGGAGCCGCGATACCGATGCTGAAAGCGAGAGTGCGTCTGCCCTCTTCAGCCAAACCCTGACCCTGCGCCTCCTCATAAGCCTGGCGTTATTAGTGCCTGTCACTCTCTTCATAGCTCTCTATGTAGGCTTCTTCAACCTCAGTGCCGAGGGTGCGTGGGCCGTCGTTATCCTTACCGTCTCTCTCATCCCCAGCGCATTCTCCGGCTCGGTAACTGCCCTCTTCTACGCATACGAGCGAATGTCCCTCCCGGCTATCATCGGCGTAATCACCTCAGCGATAAACGTTGGTTTGGGCATCGCCGCGCTCTATCTCGGCTGGGGCGTAATCGGCCTGGCAGTCGCCGCACTCGCCACTACCCTCCTCACCTCCCTGGTCTTCCTATACCTCCTCCGCCAACACTTTCCTGATTTTGGATTTTGGATTTTGGATTTTGGATTTCGGGGGTCAAGGTCAAGCCAATCCAAAATCCAAAATCCAAAATCCAAAATCGGAGCGCTCCTCTCAGCGGGCTGGCCCCTCATGCTCAACGCGCTGTTGGTAGGTCTCTTCTTCCGGGCTGACCAGTTCATCATCCAGGCTAGCGCCTCCAGCCTTGAAGTGGCCCGTTACGAGGCTGCCTATCGCTTTCTGAACTTTGCGCTCCTCATCACCCCCGCCGTTACACTTGCCCTATTCCCACGCATGTCCCGCCATGCTGCCAACGACCGCCCCCGCCTCCTCTATGAATACGCCTTCGCTCTCAAAGCCCTTACCGTCATCTCCGTTCCGCTTGTAGCTCTCACGGTATGGTTCGCCCCTCTCCTGATAGCCATAGTCACGGGCGGCAAGGTCGGCTACCTGCCCGAGTCCGCTATCGCTCTCCAGATTCTCATCTTCTTCCTCCCTCTCAGCTTTATCAATGGCATCACTCAGTACGTATTAATCGCCCTTGACCGCCAGCGTCTCATTACCGTAGCCTTCGCAGCGACCGTCACCTTCAATTTCGTATCAAATCTGCTGCTGGTGCCATTACTTGGGATCAACGGTGCGGCCATCGCCACTATCTTCAGCGAAGTGGTACTGCTCGTGCCCTTCATTTACTGGACGCGGCGGGAATTGGGCCAGCTCAACCTGGCTAACCTCATACTCAAGCCTCTCATTTCGGGTCTTGTCCTTGTGGTGCCTGCATGGGTGCTGTGGTCTGTCGCTGAGCGGTGGTCAGCTTCGACAGCCGACTTCGCCCTATACATCCTTAGCGGCCTCGCCCTTCTCGCTATTTATGGCCTGCTCCTTATTGCCCTCAGACCCTTCTCCCAGGAAGAGGTAAGCGGCCTGAAGGGCGCGTTGCGGCGCTGACCTTCAATGGGGAGAGGAGTGTGAAAAAGGGCAAAAATGAAGGTTTGGCTTAGCCAAACCTTCATTTTTGCCCTTTTTCACAGAGTTGATAGAGCGTCAGTATGCTCGCTGTTCGGGATATTCCATGCTTCTCGACGCCGCTCCTATTATCGGGTCAATCGCACTCTTTCTCCTTGATCTTCTTTTCATCGCATGTTCTCCCATCGCGGGTTATAGTCAATTCCACTCTCACGGTCTTCGTACTAGGGAGTATTACGTGGCTGAAGCTACCTTCGATCTCCGTGGTGCTGTCCGGCTGGAACGTAGCCCTCCCATTCAGTCTGGCTACTTCGATATAAGGTCCGATCAGCGTCTTTATCTTCAGAACTGCCTCCCAATCCCCTTCTTGTGCAGTGGAAGCTCTGTTCTCTACCTCGGCAACCCAATCTACTTCTCCGCCAGGCTGGCATGATGACTCCACCTCCAGCTCTTCTATGCGCAGCTCACATGAGGTGCTGGTAGGCTCTGCCGGTGGAGTGGGTGGTATGTGTGTGTTGGTTGGACGTGGCGGCACGTTCGTAGGTCTAGGGGTATGGCTCGGTTGTACTTCCCTGGTTGGATGTGGCGTATGTCCAGGCGGTTCGGGTGGTCCTGGTGTACGGGTACGAGTCACTGGTGGCGGTCCCGGTGTATGGGTACGGGTTATTGCTGGCGGCCCTGGCGGCCTACTCGTTGGCGAGGGCTCAATCGGTGGTGTAGCCGTATAAGTCGCCGTTTGAGTTCTTGTAGCCGTCCTGGATGGGGACAGAGTTGGCGCTACGTTGGGAGTTCTGGTGGGTGTACTCAGTACGCTCGTTCTCGATGGCGTGCTTGTGCTGGTGGAGGTCGCGGTACGCGTTGGTTGTTTGGTGTTGATGGGTGGGGCTACGATGGTTACGGTGGGGGTAGGAGTAGCCGCAGTCTTCGTTGCTGTACGCGTAGGCCGCGGTGTCCCTAGAAACGGCAGAGGAGGGGTCGGTTGTGCCGTAGCTGTTCTTGTCCCACCAAGGGTTGCCGTTCTGGTTGCGCCGGAAATGGCTGTACTCGTGCCGGTAGCTGCGGCCACCTCTGCGGTCCGGGTGCTCGTGCCGGTGACCCCCGGCGTTCTTGTAGCGATAATTCCGCTGGTAGGTGTACTCACCACACGGGTAGTCTCTGACGGGTCTGTGCCTGGGGTTGGGCTTCCCGGCGTTGGGCTAGGTGTGGGGCCGAGCGGGATTATTTTGATACCGTCCGGCACGTCTATACGCGGTGGGTCACCGATCTCCGTCCTGATAGTCAATAGGTCGCCGTATAGTTGCGCAATGTCCAACTTCATCGTGCCAGGCAGGGCCGCCACATCGCCTTCAAAGCTCTTGAAGGTTTGCTCGAAGTTGGTGATAGCCGAGCTAATTCCCGCCTTGACGCCTTCATTCGACGTGCCCGCAGTCTGTTTCAGCAGGGTAGAGGCACTCTTGATATGCTCCTGATAGTTGTTGATCGCGCCTCCGGCCTCCGCCAGCTTACCTTGCCCTTCCATTGCTTGAATATCTTCAAGCCTTGCGTTCGCCAGGCGCACGTGCGCATTCGCCCTGTCCGCATCTCCCCCGGCGAAACTGAGCATGAAGTTCTCGGATGCCAGCTTGATGTTGTAGAAGGGGCTATCAGGTAGTGCGGACGCCGCTCCCCACCATATCCCCGCCACCAACAGCACAGCCATCGCCGATGCCACCAGCGCTGGGCGTCGCAACACGGCCCATATCCAGTCCCACTTACGTCCCGCCTGCACGACCACCGGCCTGGTGGGTCTCTCAGAGGCAACCGCTATGGCCTGGCCTTGAGCAGCCGCTTCCATAAGTCGCGCCTTCATCGCGGCACGGCGGTCGGCAGGCACGGGAGGGGGTGCCACTTCCGCTATCCGGCTGGAGAGTGCAAGCAGCGGCCCAAGCTCCCCATGGTGCTGGGGGAACCTTGCCAGTAACTCTTCCACGCCAAGTCCGTCCGGGTTCTCCAGACAATACTCAAGCGCGTCTTGTACTGTTACCTCTGCCACTCTCTCTCCAAATTCGGATTTCGGATTTATTCCCGTTTGCCTTACTGCCTTCTGCCCTCTGCCTACTGCCGTCTATCGTCTATCGTCTATCGTCTATCGTCCGTCGTCCGTCGTCCGTCGTCCGTCGTCCGTCGTCCGTCGTCACTCTCCCGGCCCAAACCCCCTTGAAGCCATCACCTTGTTCAGCTTTTGCAGCGCGCTGTACTGCAATGCTTTTACCGCGCCTTCTGTGCGGTCCAGTATCTCTGCCACGTGTGCGTTAGTGAGGTCCGAGCCAAACTTGAGGGCGATTACCTGCGCCTGCAAATCGGTGAGGTCTTCCATAGCTTCTATAAGTTGATCTGCGAAGTCCCGGCGCTCGGCGTGCTCATGTGGATCATGGCCGTCGGCGGGTAAGGTATCACCCACAGATTCTAAGGGCGTTTGGGGCCGTCTCGAATGCTGCCTGAGGAAATCTACAACCTGGTTGTGCGCTATGCGGTAGAGCCAGGACGCGAAGGACGACCCTTGCCACTGGAAATTCCCTACGGCTTCGATCATCTTGAGGAACACCTGCTCAGTGAGGTCCTCAGCGTCCGTGGGGTCTCCCAGCTTGAGGTAAACGTACCTGTATATCCGGTCGAAGTAGCGCTCATAAAGCCAGCCCGCAGCGTCGCTACGCTCGGAGGGGTCTCCCGCGCGCGCCTTTTCTACCCACGATCGCTCCTCTTCCGGTTGCGCCACAACCACTCCTCGTAGCTCATTTAAGCCAGAGCTATAGGGCAAGTTTCATGCCCTAGTAGTTCTATACGAGTCGCGGGCCGGTTTACGCGTGGTACGCTCTATCTCCGCATCATTGTGCCCTGGCGAAGAGAGAACCTGGCACTCAACGGGCCGCATAAATCTATTCGACAATAGACTTATACCTACTAGTATAACGAAGGGGATGGGAAAAAGATAGGTGTGGGGTGAAACGTTTCACGTTTCACCGCGCTGCCACTCTACTTGCGCCTTCAGACCCTCTCGCAGGGGCATCTGGGGGGTGAAGCCTAGCTTTTCTCGCGCCAGCGTGGTGTCGGCCAGGGCGCGCCTTTGCTCTCCGGGTCTAGGAGGGCCATACTCGATGTCTGCTTTCTTGCCGATAATCTCTTCTAGTATCCCAATCACCTGGTTGGCGCTTATCTCCTCCGACCCTCCGACGTTGTACACTGCCCCAGGCTCGAACTTCGCGTGTGCCAGCATGGTGGCACGCACGATGTCGCTCACGTAACTATTCCCACGCAACTGGTTTCCGTCCCCGAAGATGGTGATAGGCTTGTCGTGCAACATGCTATCGATGAAAATGTAATAGCCCATGTCGGGCCTCTGTCTCGGCCCGTAGACCGAAAAGTATCTCAATATGGTCGTTGGCAGCCCGAACTGCTCCTCATAAGTACGCACCAGATGCTCAGCCGCCAGCTTCGTAATCCCGTAGGGTGATACGGGCTGGGGGAGGCTCGACTCCGGTCCCGTTACGTCCGCTCCATATATACTCGACGTGCTGGCGTGGATGAACTGCTTCACTCCTCCACTCTTCCTCGTCGCCTCCAGTAACCTCTGCGTAGCCTGTATGTTGCACGTCATATACATGTCAAAATTGGTCCAGCTCAGCAGCAAACCCCCCATCGCCGCGATATGGAACACCGCCTCCACGCCCTCCATGAGCGGCGCCAGTTCGCCATCGCGCAAGTCAACCTCGTAGAACTCAAATCGCGTCTGTCCCCTCAGCCACTCAAGGTTCCGCTCTTTGACCGCGCGGGGATAATAGGGGATAAAAGCATCCACCCCCACTACTTCATACCCCTCGCGTATCAACTCCTCACATAGATGCGAGCCGATAAAGCCTGCCACGCCTGTTACGAGAACTCTCATAAACCTCTCTAGCCCGGTACGAGCTACTTTTCACCTTCCAATCCCTTCTTTAAGTCATTTAGTATTTTCTGTATGCTGGCTCGTAAAGCAGGGTCTTTGCTCAATTCCAATGCTTTCTCAAAGTCTGGTATCGCCCTTCTCATTACTGCTTTCTTACTTTGTTCACCTCCCGCCGCATAGTCATTGATCAACATCAGGTGTATCCAACCTCTATCATAATACGCTGGTGCATAATTCGGATTAAGCTCAATCGCTTTATTAGCGTCAGCAAACGCTCGGGGGAAGTTCCTCTTCTTTGCATACACTAAAGCGCGGCGCATATAGGCTACAGTGTAATTTGGCTTCAACCTGAGCGCGTTGTCCAGGTCTGCTTGCGCTTTGTCAAGCTCGTTGGTCTTGACGTATGCCCACCCCCGTCCGGAGTAACTTTCCGCCCGATCAGGATCCAATCTAATCGCCTCATCAAATTCCTCAATGGCCTCCTGCCACTCCTCTCGGCGCAGGAAAAACTGCCCGCGACTAAGATGCAGCTGGCCCCATTCCGGTGCAAGCTCATCAGCCTTCTTGAAGTCCGCCTCTGCCTTGTCAATATTCCCTGAATCAAGGTGCGTCATACCTCGATTGTTATAGGCTGCCGCGCTGTCAGGATATACTTCCAGTGCTTTGTTATAGTCTTGGTATGCACGTCCATACTCCCCTTTCTGGGAGTAGAGCCAACCTCTGTTAGCATATGCCTCATCATCTTCAGGCCATATCTTTATAGCCTGACTGTAATCTGCTATAGCCTTGTCAAAATAGACAGTATCTCCGTAGATCAGGCCTAAATCAGTATATGCCCGCCCACGCTCTTTAAAAAAGTCTTCGTTTTCCGGGTCAATAGTGATAGCCTGGCTATAATCGGCCAGGGCAAGGTCAATCTGCCCCTGCCCTTCGTAAGTGAGGCCGCGCCGGTAATAAACCCAGCCATCGAAGTCGTCAAACTTGAGGGTATAGTTGTAGTCTGCAATAGCTTTCTCATATTCGCCTCTGTTATAGTAGGCCCAGCCTCGCGAATCGTATGCATCCGCATAATCTGACTTGAGCCTGATTGCCTCGTCGTATTCAGCTATTGCCAAAGCATATTTGCCCTTCTCAGCGTAAAGCTCTCCAATATCGTAATGGTCTTCGGCTGTGACAGTCTCGCCATCGACAGTCGCTCTTTGGGCGGGTACAACTGTCGGCTTACCATTCGGCTCAGGCACTGACGATAGCGCACAACCGGACATCAGCATACCAACTGACAGCAACATCATGATGCTGACTTCACGCCTCACTGCTCTCCGCCCTTCTATCTACCAGCGTAAATAACGCCAGAGCCGCCCCCCAATGTATACCCATGTTCAGCGCGTGCAGGTTCTCGAAGAAATTATGCACCATGAACGTCACCAGTATACCCAGTGCTCCAATTACCACAGCTTCCCCATACGTATCGCCACGCGCCCGCACTTTTCTCAGCGCCTTGAACCCCACCACTACCGCTATAACCAGCATCAGCATATAGAACGCCAGCCCCACCACGCCCGCCTCGGCGAGCATGTTGAGGTAATAATTGTGCGCGTGCCCCCTCGAATAGGGCCACCCCTGTATCCCGAACTCGTCGAAGCGGGTATTGAAATTACCTATCCCCACCCCCGTCCACGGGCTTGAGAGGAACATGTTGCCCGCCACCTGCCAGTGCACCATCCTCTCGATCAGAGCGTAGTTGTCGGGGTTGGGAGTTATCCCCCTGGGGTCAAAGACGGTGATCTGGCTCGTCAGCAGGTCGAACCGCTCGCTCACCGCAGGCGGCAATGCCCCCGCAGCGCCCAGCCCCAACAATGCCAGCGCTGCCACTCCCAGGGTGGTGATAGCCGCGGCAGCCCTCTTCCCCAGCGCCAGCACCATCATCAGCACGCCCGCCGCCAGCCCTATCCACGCACCCCGCGAGAGGGTCGTAATCACCGCCCAGAAGAGCAACAGCGCGATCAGCGACATGAAGAGTGGCACTCGCAGCCGCCTCAGCGTCACGTGCTCCGGCCTTTCGAGGACGGGTCGCGCCTTCCGCTCTCCAAACCACTTTCCAGCGTGGTATACCGCCAGCGACATCGCAAGCGGCACGGTCATGTTCAGATACCCGGCGAAAGAGTTAGGCGCGCCTATCGTCCCGTAAGCACGCGTGAACAAATCGTTCACGATGAAGCTCGCCGGGCCGAGAGCGCTATACGCCTGTACCAACCCCAGGAGCGCCTCCGATAGCCCAGCAATGAGCATCACCGCGACCAGCCCGCTCATCTCGCGCCGCGTCTGCACGGAGTTGATCGTTATCACGTAGGCCAGTATCGTCACCAGCCACCGCGAAATCTCCGCCAGGCTCTCCGACATCGAGCCTGTGGTCCACAGGCTCGGCAGCGTCCCCACGAGGAAGAAGAGCAACCCTATCGCGATAGGCGTGATGTGCAGTCTCTTCTCCTCGCGCACCATCATCCACGCCCACCACACCACCAATACGAGTGCGAAGAGTACCTGCGTAACCGTTATCTCAGGCCCACTTGCGCCCGTGGGGAGGCTCACCGCTTTCTGAATGGGCACGCTCAGCACCAGCGCATACGCCCCCCACACTGGCCTGCGCAGGATGAGCACCGCGATGGTGAGACCTACCACGCCCGCAGCCCCGATAGGCGCGGGCAGCAGCCCGACCAGCGCGCCCACGCCCACCACAAGCAGCCCTTTTAGGGAATTTTGAATTTTGAATTTTGAATTTTGAATTATAGCTCTCGCCATAGCAACTTATCCAGGAAACTTTGTGAATAGCTTACCTATGTGGATGGGCCTCTATGTATTCTACTAATTGCCGATGGGCGATTGATATTTGTTTTGAGTCACTCCTCAGGATGGCCTGGGCGAGAATGTATACAACGTCGTGTCCTGTGTAGAATAGCCGCCTCATCTCGAAGCTGTCGTCTATGGGTAAATTATAGTTGCGGTACACTTCTGCGACAAAGGCCTGGCCGTAGTGCTCGAAAGCCTTGAAATCGTTTGCAGGATCAGCGATACGCAGTCCGAAATCTATTACTCCAGAGAGTGTATGCCTCTGGTGATCAACGATGATGTGAAAGACCCACATATCAGCGTGAGTAACAGTTGTCGTGAAGGGAGTCGCCTTTATGGTGCCAATATAATCGGCAAAGAGTCTCTCTATCCACTTTTGCGCTCTCGTCGAAATATGTGGAAAGACCACCCGCTCATATTCTGGAAACGCATCTCTCTGCATATACTCCCAAAAGGTGGCGGGGTCCATCTCGTCAACACCTATCTCTCGCGCCAGGTCAAGGGGGAAGGAGTGCAACACGCTTAGAAAGTGCCCCAGCTGCCTGGCGATTGTCATAAGTTCATCGTGCGTGAAGCTCTTTGCGATTTCGGGGTAGAACGACGTGCCTGGGATGAAGGGGCCGGTCTCGTAGGGTATGCCGTTCTGTACATCGAAGTGCATCTCCGGCCTGGGAATGGGAAGAGGTGAGCAGCGCGAGAATATCTCCAGAAACTTTGTTACGGCAGGCTTCCGTTCTCTTGCGCTTCGGGCGAAGCGAAATGCGACCTCCTGGTTCACAACGAATACGAAGTGGTCATTACCTCCTTCAAGGATATTCACCTGTTCACCGGCAAGCTGTGGATAATGCTTCCTCACGATTTGCAAGTATGTGTCTTTGGTTGCCTTCTCCATGTTCCAGTCACATGTCCCCTATCACGCTCCGGAACCACTCAATCGTCTTCGGCAGCCCTTCCTCAAGAGGCACGCGAGGCTCCCAGCCTAGCCTGGTCTTGATGCGTGTGATGTCGGGGCATCGCCTCACGGGGTCGTCCTGGGGCATCACCTGGTACTCTATGGGCGAGTCTGACCCGCACAATTCCCTTATTATCTGCGCGAAGGCGAGTATCTCTCGCTCGTCGGGGTTGCCGACGTTGAATATAACGCCTTTCGCCTTCTCAGCGGGCGCGGCCATTACCGCCATCAGCCCTGCTACCATGTCGCTTACGTAGCAGTATGAGCGCGTCTGCTTCCCCTCGCCGTACACGGTCAGTGGCTTACCACGTAGCGCCTGGGTGATGAAATTAGGGACTGAGCGCCCATCCTCTGGGTTCATGCGCGGTCCATATGTGTTGAATATCCTCACTATCCTGCCGTCGACCCCATATTCGCGCACGTAGACCGACGTGATCGCCTCCGCGAACCTCTTACCCTCGTCATAACAGGCGCGAAGCCCCGTCGTGCTGACGTTACCTCTGTAGTCCTCTGTCTGCGGGTGTACCAGCGGGTCGCCGTACGCCTCCGATGTGGAGGTAAGGAGGTATTTTGCCCCGTGCCGCCTCGCCAGCTCAAGGACGTTGTGCGTCCCCTGCGAGTTGATAATCGCTATCTCAAGAGGTATCTTGCTGAAGTCCGCAGGTGACGCCGGGCTTGCCAGGTGGAACAGTGCATCAACCTTCCCCAGCCGCGCCTCCACCTCGCCGCCAAATGGCATCGTAATGTCATGCTCGACCAGGCTGAATCGAGGCTCCCCCTCCAGGTGCGCGATATTAGCCCGGCTCCCTGTCAGAAAATTATCTACAGCCGTGACCTCGTGCCCCTCGGCCAGCAACGCCTCGCATAGGTGCGACCCTATAAACCCGGCCCCACCCGTAACTACAACGCGCAAATCAATCCTCCTTATCCCATCACCCATCAATTAATCACGAAGAATACAAAGACACAAAGAACACAAAGATTTTTTGGATTCACCGCAGGGGCGCAGAGGGCGCAGAGATTCTTTTTGGTACAAGCACATCCTTAATGAATCTTCGTGGTCTTTGTGGCCTTTGTGATTAAAGAATCACGTTTCACGTTTCACGCATCACGTGCAGCATCCCGCAGGACAGCCAGAATAGGCTCGCCAGGTCCATTAGGAAGTAAGAGTTGTCCACCATGCCGTGGACCAGGAAAACTACCATGCTTGCAAGGAGACCAAGTGCGAGCGCTTTACCTACTCTATCGCCCTCTTGAGCTTTTTGCTTCACCCTCGCGACTGCGACCCGGAAGTATCTCCACAGCAGCCAAACAAGCACAAACAGCCCAATTATACCCAAACTAACCCAGTAGTCCAAAACAAAGTTGTGTGGGTGAGCCGTATAAAGCTCTCGGTCCTGCTCTTTCTCCCTGTACTTGTAGTCTGGCCTCTGGAACTGGTTGGAGAACTGGTCGATCCCTACGCCGGTTATAGGATAGTCCCGAATCATCTTCAGAGCGCTCTTCCAGTGTAACACCCTCATGCTGAGACTGTGTACGTTGAAGATACGGTCCGCCAGCGTCGGCACGACCACCACTGCCCCGGCCATGATTACGGCCAGCAGTCCAATTACCATGCCTATCCGTACACGGCCTGGCAGCCTGCTCCATAGCACGAATCGCGCCCCACCCCACCTCCAGGCCACTACAAGCCCCGCCGCCATAGCCACAACCACTGCCAACCACGCCCCACGTGAGAAGGTCAGTAGCAGCGTAGCCCCGATGGGTAGGGCCGCAAGTGCATAAGCCGCTTTCCGCCAGCCCCACGGCAGGAAGAGCACCATACAACCCACGAATGGCGCAACCCTGCCGAGGTAGATAGCCAGGTTGTTCGGGTGCTGGTACACGCTCTTGATGCGGCTTACCCCCTGCACGTCGAGCACGTTCGTATCCTGCACGAACTGCCACAGCCCCAAAAGCGACACTACCACCGCCGCCCCCACGAAGAAGTCCGCCACCCTGAGCAGCCCCCTTCTGCTTCTGATAACATCTGCCAGAAGGAAGTAGAAGAGCACGGGTAGCACGATTGCCCACCTATACAACCGGAAGCTGTCCCGCGCATAAGCCGGGTCCGCCAGCGTAAAGAGCGACAACGTACCAACCAGTAGCAACGCTACCGCAGGCGGCCCGAACGGCTCCGCTCTGCTCCAACCCTGGAATCGTGCCCATAACGCACGCCACCCCGTAGGGGCACGATAAATCGTGCCCTCCGGCGAACCGCTCTCGTCAGCCTGAATCTCGACAACGTTCTCATCAGCCTCTGCGTCTCTGCGCCTCTGCGTTTCATCCACAATAATCTTGGCGGGTTCTTGGCGCTCTTGGCGTCTTGGCGGTTCAACACCCAGCTTTGCAGCTAACCCAGGTAGCAGATAGCCTATCAGCCCACGCGCAACTACCGCCGCAAAGAGCAGCACCAACAGCGTCTCCTCAGGCGGGAAGTGCTGCTCTCCAACCACCTTCTGCACCCAGAAGAAGGGTATCGAGAATGCCACCGCCGCCAGCCCCAGCGACGGCTTCAGCACCGCGATTACCCACCACCCGGCCAGCGCCGCCAGCATGAGCGGCACGCTATTTACCCTGTAATAGATCCCCACCAGCAGGGCCATCCCTACCACAGCCGCCCCGTTGCGCGCGGTCTCTCTGATCGCCTCCGAATACCGCCCTCTGGGCCTGTTCAGCGCGGCCTCCGCCCACCTCCCCAGGCTCGACGCGCCCAGGCCCGCCGACGCTAACGCGAAGAGGCCAAACAAGCCGTACAGGATAGGGAAGCCCCAGGCGTTCCATAATGGCTTCTCGGGAAAGGCATCGGCATGACCTCTATCGACCAGGGCGGCATAGTTTGCAGCCTCAAATTCGGCCTCCGTCCCCTCTGTCCACATTCTAACCGTCAGCGTATGCGCGCCGTCCGCCAAACCTTTAGCCAGAATTACCGACTGTTTCTCATTACTACCCTCAGCATAGAAATCCTCAGTAGGGTAATGGGGGAGTTCCCTTCCATCTACTGTGCTAACGAAAAAGTCATATTTGCACGAGCAAATCGCATCTAATCTGGCCCCGGTAAAGTTGAGCGTGTCTTCAAATTGGCCGACTGTTCTTGGCAATCTACGATGGTCCTCGACCACAACGGGATCGCTCGCAGCGGTATATCTTCTATTGCTGTAATCTTTCAACATCTCATAAGCAGGCCGGGGAATGAAATCGGGCCGCACGATGGCGAAGTAGTCTGCGGGGTCAAGCGGGTCGGGGTCAGGCTCGCGGAAGTACCAGACGTTCATCACCCCCATCCAGGGCCATTCCTTCTGCGCCCGCTCGTACCCCTCTACGAGATAGCGCGCTTGCGTCGCCTCATCTACGCTCTGCCCCCAGATATTCCTGCCAGGGTCCCCCTTGAAGTCGGGCGGGATGCTGATCCAGGCGTACTCGCTGATCCATATAGGCTTGTGCTCGTCCCCATTTCGCTCCATCACGTGCCGCAGCAATATAGGGCGCGAGAAGTTCAGCCTTTTCAGGTCTGTTCTTCGCTCCTCCGGCGACTGCCCCAGCCCGTACAGCATGGTAGATAATATGTCGAAGTACGGCGCGGCCCCCGCCCTGTACATCCACTCCAGATAGAGCACATCGTTCAGGTTCTTGAGCGAATTGTCGGCGGTCGGAGCCAGCGCGGCCGTGATAATTACTGCATCGGGGTTAGCCTCCTTGATACGGTCATGTGCTACCTTCAGCAGCGCCGTATACTCCTCCGCGTTGACGGAATACCCGCCCCACTCCCCCCACAGGTTTGGCTCGTTCCATATCTGGAAGTACTTTATCTTCCCTTTGTACCGGCTAGCCACCGCGTTCACGAAATCGCCGTAGTCCTCATTATGGGCGGGCGGCCCCTTGTGGAATTGCTGAACGTCGTCCCCCGGTATGCGCGCCCACAACGGCGGGCTGTCGAGCCGGGCTATTATCTCGATCCCATATCGCTGGTACGCGTCCACTATGCGGTCATACTTGTCCCAGGCATTCACCACCACGAAATTGCGCGTATCGGTGTAATTCCCCTTCGCGCTGATCTCTATATCGTTCCACGCGAACCCCTGCCGCGCCCACTTGAACCCACCTTCCCGTACCATTTGTAGCGTGCGCTCTATCTTCGTGGGGTCCACCTCCTTCTCCAGAGCGAGGTTCACTCCCATCGGGTTCACGTCAGCATGTTCAATCTTCGGCGCGTTTGCAGACGGGGGTCCCCACGTCACGCCACCATTCACGTACTGGTCTGCATATGACGTAACCGCCAACCCCCCCAGAGAGCACGCAAATAAGACCAGCGCCATAAAAGCGCGGGCCACAGGGTTCTCCGATATACCCCCTACCAGCGATAGGATGCGCCCCGTTGTCCGGCGCTTACCACGCTTGCTATCTCCTATCGCCTCCGCCTCCCCTCGAACAATCTTAGCGGCTCTCTAAATAACTCCGCACTCCGCACTCCAGACTCAAGCGGGCCTGGTCCTCCTCAGGCCCCACGCCAGCAGCCCTATCCCCACCACCAATAGCACTGTCGTCACCCCGAAGAGCAAATATGACCGGTTGGCTTCAACCGTCACCTTCCCAATCCCCGGTAGATTTGTCGCCTGAAGCATCGGTGCGAAGACGCGCCCACCGCCCTCCAGACCGCCAGTGGCCTCGCCACCCTCCACGCGTATCTGCAATGTATGCTTTCCGGTGGCAAACTGCTCGCCCAGCCCCCGCACCAGCGTCACCTCACCGAACATCAGCACGATTCCCTGCTCAAATCCCTGAGCCTCCATCGAAGTCATGATATATGCGCGCCCAGCGTCATCGCGGGGCAGCTCTGAGGCTACGTTGCGGGAGCTGCCGTCGACCGTAACATAGTACCTGGGTGCGGTGGTGCCCGTAATTTCCTGGCTCTTCACCATCCCAACGATTTCCACCTTCATGTCGGTGCCCATGAAAGTGATGTCCAGGGTGTCCCCGGCTCCCGTCGGGGTAACAACCATTTCATCTTTCACCATTGGATTCGATGACACAACGTGCATCTGCCACCTCGGCCCCGCATGCACCGGCCCCGACAGCGGCCCCCACTCTCCGGGCGTCGCGACCTGGTTCTCCCTCTTCGCCACGCCTTGCACGGCATTATACGCCTGGCTCGGCACGAAATCGGGGTTCACCAGTCCGAAGTAATACTCGCTGGCGCTTGGCGCAATGTCGCCCACCTGCCGCAAGTACCATATCGTGAACGCGCCCGCCCAGGGCCAGTGCTCGCGGGCATATTGTATTCCCCTCACCGTATATTCCGCCTGCTCCTGGTCCGACACGCGGCCCCACGTCAGCTTCGTGATGCTCGGTGGCGAGGCATTCCACCCGTACTCGTTGAACCACACCGCCTTCCCTTCGTCCCCGCTCTTGACCATCACCTCGCGCAGCAGTTCCACCCGCCTGAAGTTCAGCCTCTCTTTCGACGGTGGGTCTTCAGGTGGAAAGGTAGTGCCATATGCGTTCGCGGACATGGCGTCAAAATAAGCCTTCGCGCCCGCCTCGTACATCCTCTGCAAATAGTCCACCTCGTTCTGGTTCCCCGCGAACTCCAGACGCTCGTTGTTCGTAGCCAGCGGTGCGGCCAGTATCACCATGTTTGGGTCTACGCTCTTGGCCGCGCCGTATGCTACCTTCAGCATCTGCACGTACTCAGCCGCGTTGACGGGGTTGCCTGTTGCCCATTCCCCCTTCAGGTTTGGCTCGTTCCACACCTGGATTGCCGCCACCCGCCCCTTATATCTCTTCACGAACTCCTGGATGAAGTGTCCGAAGTCCACCATTTTGTCGCCCACAGGCGGGGCTTTAGCTGGATCAAGCCCCTGGACCTTCAGCTTCGCTAGTAGCTGGGGGTCATTGGTGCGCGCCCACTCCGGGGCGCTATCGATGCGGGCAATAACCCGCAGTCCATGCTCTTCGGCCAGCGTCACTATGTCATCGAACTTGCCCCATGCGCTCTGGTTGTTCTTTACGTCCCAGAATGGGTCGTTAGGGTTCTGGCGGTACTCGATTTCCGCCCAGGGGAACTGCTGCTTGATCCACCCCGCGCCCATCTCCTGCGCCATGCTTATCGTCTTCTCGCGCTTCCAGCTATCTACCTCTTTATGGAGGAAAGTATTGACTCCGTACGGCTGTACTTCCGCCAGGGGTATAGCGCCGATATTCCTGGGGGTCAGGTTCGCCGCAGGGTCCGCCATGGGGGACCAATAGAAGATGACCGCCGCCAGCGCCACTACCATCGCCGCCAGCAGCACTTTGACCAGACGCCTGCGGCGACCTCGCGAAGCACGCTCCCTCTGGTCGGGAGTGACGGCGTTCAGCGCCATAGGCGACCCCGCCTGTATCAGTGCGGCGGTCGTGCCATCCGAGGGTGAGAGGAAAGGTAAAGGGGCGGTAGCGCTTATAGCGCCATCGTTGCTGCCGGTGCCGCCCACTCCAGCCTCTTCGGAAGGGTCTATGGGACCAGTAGTCAGAGGGCGGGGGGGACTTTGGATCTGAGGAAGGTGGTGTGGCTCGGTGACAGGTGCGCCCACACGCTGCGAGCGAGGGTTGTCTATAGGTATCTCGCCCTGCTTTTCACCACTGGACACATTTGTACCCCTATCTCCATCTCAAATCAATCGCACATCGCAACGTAGCGATGCGAATACCTGACATTATACACATCCCCACCTTCCGGGGCAAACAATTCACGCTTTATGGTATAATACCCTCCGCCCGCAGCAACAGAACCTGTAGGGCCGAGGCTCGATCCCTCTCATAACATAAGACGAATGACACCAGCCTCAGTTGTACCCGCCCAGCTATAGCCCGGCGCGTATTGATTATCAGCCGGTCGAAAAGTCGGAGCTACATTACGTAATCCACCGTACCCAATAGTCGCCAACCATCCGGTACAATAATCGTTGGCACCAATCCAGCTTATCAATCTAATTACCGGAAAATCCAAAACTCAAAATCCAAAATCCGAAAAGTGCAAGCTCATTCCCATCCACTAACGTCCGACGACCAGGAACAGATTGATATGCCTGAGACCGGCGCTCCCAAGCAAGTCAGGCAGGTCGCCGTGCCGGACCCTGAAAACGCCCGCACGCGACCCCTTCTCGCCCTCCCCAATCTGCACGAAATGAAAATACGCCGCGCCAGGCGCGCCCGCCTCGCCCTCATCATGGGCCGTGTGGCTGCTGACGGTGCTCTTCTCGTTTTTGCTTTCGTAGTCGCATACTGGCTGCGCTACGGCCTCGAGTTCGGACGCGACGTGCTCGCCCCCGAATCGTTCCTTTCTCTCTCTTCTTTCTACCCCTACATCCTCGCCTATACCGCCCTCACCCTCATCACGTTCCAGGTTCGTGGTCTATACGCCCTCCCCAGGGGCGCGGCTTGGTTTGACCACGTACGCATCATCACGGGCGCTTCGCTGGTAGGGGTGTCGGCCCTCATCCTGGGCGCGTTGCTCCTCAACCCTGTTCTCCCAAGCAGGCTCATTTTCATCTACCTGTGGCTCTCCACCCTCGCCATATTCGCCGTAGAGCGATTCTTGTATCGCCAGCTACGGATGTGGCTCTGGCGGCGTGGCATCAATATCCGCCGCGCCCTGGTAATAGGGGCGGGCCTCGCGGGCCAGCGCATCATGAAAGACATCATTGAGCGCCCGGAGCTTGGCTACAAACTGGCGGGCTACGTCGCCGACACCGCAGACATCCCCGGCAGCCCTAACTGGCGCGTGCCCATTCGCGCCCGTAACGGCAATGGTGGCCCCCAGCGACTCGGCGGCCTCAAGGACGTGCAACGCCTCATCGCTCGACAGGACCTGCACGAGGTCATAGTCGCCCTCCCGGCTACCCACCACGCGCAGATACTCGGCATCATAGACAACTGCCGCGAGTCGGGCGTCGATTTCAAGCTCGTACCCGACCTCTTCGAGATGCGCTTCAACGAGGTGCGTATCGACGCTCTCAACGGCGTCCCCCTCATCGGCGTGAAGGATGTCGCTCTCCAGGGCTTCAACCTCTTCATCAAGCGCGCCCTCGATATCGTCATGTCCCTCGGCGCGCTCATAGTCGCTGCCATCCCGATGCTATTTATCGCGGCGTTCATCAAGCTCACCTCTGATGGCCCTGTCCTCTTCAAGCAGAGGCGCGTCGGCAAAGGTGGCCGTGAGTTCACTTGCTACAAGTTCCGCTCGATGTACCGAGATGCGGAAGCACGCCTGGAAGAGCTGCGCCACCTCAGCGAGACGGACGGCCCTATCTTCAAGATGCGCGACGACCCTCGCCTCACTCCCTTCGGCAAGCGCATCCGCCGTACGTCCCTCGATGAGTTACCCCAGCTATTCAACATCCTCAAGGGTGATATGAGCTGGGTTGGCCCTCGCCCTCCCACGCCTGACGAAGTCGCCCGCTACAGCGACTGGCATCACAAGCGCCTCGACGTGACCCCCGGCCTCACGGGTCTCTGGCAGGTGAGTGGCCGCTCCGAGTTGTCGTTCGATGAGATGGTGAAGCTCGACCTCTACTACGCCGAGAACTGGTCCCTCGCCGTAGACCTGATGATCCTCCTCCGCACCATACCCGCCGTCATCAAGCGGGAAGGGGCGTTCTAGCCTCCATCTAAACACAAGAATGCAAATGTTCAGCTATGGACAAGAAGTAAGCGTGAAGACGTTAGGAAAATATGAGCTCCGAGGCCCCAAACCTTTAGGGGAGGGCTATTTTGGTGTAACGTGGTTGGCCTGGGATAGAGTGCACGAAGAAAATGTCGCACTCAAAGTTTTCAAGAATCCTGAGCGGGGCTTGGAAGATCTAAAGAGAGAAGTAAAACCACTATTGCAATTGAGGCACAAAAATGTGATTGGGTACAAACAGTGCGATTATTACAGGGATGACGTCGGGAACGATGTTTTCTATATCGCAACAGAGTATGCAGATCAGGGCACGCTTCGGAATGCCTTAGGTTCGTTATACCCTGAAATGGCGCTAGATTATTGCGTTGGGATACTAAATGGTCTATCAGCATGCCACAAACGTAGTATTCTTCATCGAGACCTCAAGCCCGAAAACATTTTTATCAAAGGCAACGTGATTAAGGTTGGGGACCTTGGTATTGCAGTTATTACTGATCACACAATCTTAGGAAACGTTAGTGGAACCTGGCAGTATATGGCTCCAGAGCAATTAGATTCAAGAAAGAAGACATCTCGCCGGACCGATCTGTGGGCAGTAGGAGTCATACTTTACGAGATGCTCTATAAAAAGCGTCCATTTGCAAGCGAAGAGGAAATCAAGAACCCGGGGGCCGGTCCTAAAATTACAGATATCCCTGGTTACAGAGGTCTATCACAAATACTCCAAAAGGCGCTGGCAAAGGACGAGACCAAGAGATTCCAATCCTGTGAGGAGTTCATACGAGCGTTACAGGAGATATCGTTTAATAGGATGGTGACAGTTATGATAGCAGAGCAGGGCATCGTTGGCTGGGACTATGATGGGGAAGGATATGAGTATCGGGATTTTGAAATTATATTCAAGTCTAGTTTCAAATCGCCGCCAATTGTGCATGCATCCTTCTCAATGCTAGATACATCACCAATTGGTGATACTACAACCAGATGCTGGGTTGAGGTTTCTGACATCAATTCAAAACGTGCGAAGATCAAAGTAGGGACCTGGAATAAGAACAAGCTGTGGGGATGCAAAGTAACTTGGCTCGCGGTTGGGAATTAAGGTGCGATTGAACCATTGGTTCAATATTCCCCTCTACAAATACGCCTCGCCACCCAGGGCGACATCCCATTGATAGCCTCAGCCCTCTACGACTCCTTCAAAGAGTACGAGCCTCTTTACACCCCCGGAGGCTTTAAGGCTACCACTCCCACCGCCGACGTGATACGCCCTCGCATAGATGAAGGCCCAATGTGGGTCGCCTTACAGGACGGCGTAATCGTCGGCACGATAGCTGCCGTCCCCAAAGGGGAGTCGCTATACATCCGAAGCATGGCCATCCTGCCCTCAGCAAGGGGCCATAGAATAGGGGAGCTGTTATTGCGGCACGTCGAGGACTTCGCGCTTGCGCAAGGCCACAGGCGCATGTTCCTGAGCACAACTCCCTTTCTGGCTCGTGCCATCCGCCTATATGAAAAATGGGGCTTCCAGCGCACCGATGAAGGCCCTCACGACCTATTCGGCACGCCTCTCTTCACGATGGTGAAGACTCTCCTTACTCCTTAATACCTCTGCGCCTCCGCGTCTCTGCGGTGAATTCCTAATAAACCTTTGCGTTCTTAGCTACCTTTGCGTCTTTGCGTTTAAATCATTCGTCCCTGGGAATAATAGGCACCGGGTCTACGTACACCACCCCATCCTCGACTTTCGTCCTGTACTTTCCCACGTTCCCAGTCGCGGGCAGTGACACCGCCTCCCCCGTCTTCACGTCGAACTGCGAGCCGTGCAGGGGGCACTCAACCACCCAGCCTCGCATATCCTCGTAGAAGTCGCCGTCGGTAAGGGACGCCTCTGCGTGCGTGCATGTATCCCCAATCGCGTAAAACTCCCCCTCCTGGTTGAACACCGCGATGTCGATCCCCTCGTGGCTGATGCGTGTGAAGCTCCCTGGGGGTAACTCCTCCACTCGTACAACTGGTACCCACGTTGCGCACTCTGTTTCTTGTAGTTCATTCTTCATATAACTCCCCTTGCGTCAATCTAATCGCTCACATATTTACTGTTATTGCACTGTTAGTGCCACGCTTACAGCATCTCCGCCGAGAGGACCATCTCTATCGGCGGGTTCTTGACATAATATACTCGATAGCTATCCCCATCGATAAAAGCCTCAATCTCACCCTTTTGAACCTGGAAGCGCACCCCGCCTACCGTCACGTAATAGCCTGGCATGCGTATCTTGCTGAAGTAGCGTGTGGATAGTTTGGCCTTACCCTCTATCACGCTAATCTTGCCTGCTGTCAGATCGCTGCTTCGTACGTATCCCGTAACAGTAAAGATAAGTGCCGTACCAAGAAGTATCCCTGCTGCCATAAGAGTGTAAGGCAGCACCTCGCGAAACGTAGTATCAGCGTTTTGTACAGTCGTGCCGCCGAAGAATAGCGGCGCGAGCACTAGCAAAGCCGCACTGACCATAAACGTCACCACTGCGGCCAGCGTGCTGCAACCGCGCAGCCTGCGCCTCTCTGCCAGCATCTCCTGTTGTCTATCCGTCAGATAGCCGTTACGGTTTGCCTCCAAATCATCTGAGGTGAAACCGAGAGCGTGTTGCAGATTGTAGGAGTATCCAGGCATGACGCCATTTTACCCTCGAGACCTCAAACCGCCAACCGTGTATCAATTCGTTAGGGCTGCGGTCTCCATTTCAAACCAATTTTCAAAATAGCCCAAATTGGTGCCAAAAACCTGTCCCAAAATGGCCTCGAAATGGGATTAATATAATAGATGCATCTCAACCCCCGCGACCGTAGCGAGGGCCATCAACACTCAGGGAACCCGCTGGTGCCCCGATATAGAGTGACAGAAAGGATCACTCTGCTCCCCAGAGGAGTGCCTACTCATATCACTACATCACAATCCAATAGGCCTACCTGCCGTGTGCTGCTCTCCACTACTTCCATCACGTTTCACGTTTCACGTTTCACGTTTCACGTTTCACGTTTCACGCAGCACCCGGCAGCAAAGTGTCGCGGCGCAGGTCAATCCCCGCTGGTGGAGCGCCGCCCCACACCCTCTCCCCACCTATCCTTACACAATACAAAGGAGAGGAAACCAACCAGTACCAGTTACGGTCATCGGGGCACCCACACCCTACCCTTCAACACGCCCGTAGGGGCATGGCGTCGCCATGCCCCTACCACCGCAACCTCGCCACCTTAACATCAAAATACCCAATTAAACCTCTGCGTCTCCGCGCCTCTGCGGTTAATCCCAAAAACCTTTGTGGCCTTTGTCTCTTTGTATTCTTTGTGATTAAAAATAGGAGAGTGATCTTATCGCCACGTCACGCTCTTCCCTGTAATCCACTCATAGCAGACGATCAAAGCCACATACAGCACGTATGCGCCTACAGGGAAAACGACGATGAAAATGGCAAGGCCAAGCAACACTCCCAACGGAAACGGTAGCCCCTGCGCCGCACTGATGGTCCAGATCAGGAACGATCCAAACCCAATCACGATAGACGCAAGGATGGTTATACCCGCGATGCGCTGCAAAGCCCTGACCATAGACCCTTCCCTTTCGCTTCACCCACCACCCGCCAAATAAAAGAGAGGAGGCGTCCCCGCCCCCTCCCCATCGTTCGTCGTCTTTCGTCCTTCGTCCGTCCTTTACCGCTCATGCTCCCCGTACAGCATCTGCCGTATCGTCAGCACTTCCTGCCGCATCTGGTTGTCCGACTCAACCAGGTTCTCTATCTTCTCGTACGAGTGCATCGCCGTGGTGTGGTCCCTTTTGCCGAAGAAAGCTGAAATCTGTATGAAAGGCAGCTCCACTTCTTCGCGCATCAAATACATCGCTATCTGCCTCGGCACAAGCACCTCGCGGCTCCTCGAACCGGTCTTCAGGTCCTCAGGCTCCAGGTTGAAGAAGCTAGACACCGTCTCCACTATCCTATCTGCATTGATGGGCCTTCTGCGAGAGTTCGCACCCAGGTCGTTGAGCGAAGCCGCGGCCAGGTCGACGCTCACCGGCGCGCTGTTCAGTTGCGCGAAAGCCACTATCCGGTTCAGCGCCCCCTCAAGCTCGCGTATGTTGCTCTGCACCTTCCGGGCTATGAAATCTACCACGTCTCCCGGCACCGCCACAGCAGCCGTCTCAGCCTTTGCCCGCAAGATCGCGATCCTGGTCTCCAGGTCTGGTGGCTGTATGTCTGCGATAAGGCCCCACTCGAAGCGGCTGCGCAGCCTCTCCTCAAGGGTAAGGATCGCCTTGGGCGGGCGGTCCGAGCAGAGCACTATCTGCTTGTTCGCCCCGTGCAGCGCGTTGAAGGTGTGGAAGAACTCTTCTTGCGTGCTCTCCTTGCCGGCGATGAACTGTATGTCGTCTATCAGCAGCACGTCTACCGAGCGGTACATATTGCGGAAGGAGTCGTTCCTCTGATCGCGTATCGCGTTGATGAGGTCGTTCGTGAACTTCTCCGACGACACGTACAGCACCCTGATGCCAGGCATTTGCTTGATGACCTCATGCCCGATAGCGTGGAGGAGGTGCGTCTTACCCATCCCCACCCCGCCGTACAGGAAGAGGGGGTTATATGCACCGGCAGGCCGCTCGGCGACGGCCATGGAGGCCGCGTGCGCGAGCTGATTGCTCTTGCCTACGATGAAACGCTCAAAGACGTACCTGGGGTTGAGCATCGTGTTCTCTTCCAACCCCATCTCGAACTGGAAGCCAGGCCCATTTCTCTTACCCTGCGAGGATACCACCCCAGGCCCACTCCCTATGCCCGACCTGCTCGCCGGTATGACGTTGCTCGCCCCAGGCCGCGCTATGCTTGTAATCTTGCCGCCTGCTCCTGTATATGCCGGAGTACCTGACGGCTGTTGCGGCACCTCGCGTCCTGCATGTATCTGCGTCGGCATGTTGTTCCCTGCCGACATAGAAGGCTGCGCGACCACCGGTATAGGCTGCACCTTCGGAGAGAAAGGATTGGATATGTGCTCGCCGACAGCCGCCGCTCGCTCCTGCGCATCGGCCACGACGCCATCGAGCGCCTGCAAAGAGCGCCCGCTCTCATGGCGGGCCTGGCTCCGCACCTCAAACCGCACCTCGACCTTATACCCGAGCACGTTGTTCAGCGTCTCCGCAATAACCTTGCTGAACTTGTTCTCCAGCCATTCCTTAGCGAAATTGCTCGGAACGGCTATCACCACCCGGTTGTTACCTTCGAATGCGGCTATGGAGGTGTTCTTGAGCCATGTTTGGAAACTCGGCCCCGGCACCTTTACCTGAAGCTCTCCAAGCGCGGCCTGCCAGACTTGCTTAGCGTTCATGCAGACTCCCCCTCGTTCTCAATCTCAATGCAAACTTGATAACTCTAAATTTCGTTAGCTGGTATTCCCTCTCGACCTCAGACTTTGGACCTTTTACATATCACCCCAAAAACCTCTGCGCCCTCTGCGTCTCTGCGGTGAATATCGTCCTTCGCCACGTTTTACCAATCATACCAGCCCAGGTCTAAGCCCACAATGGGTTTTGTGACCGATTTCCATAAGAGTGGTTTATATCTTACGCACGAAATGACTCACCATGCCGATTTTTCCACATCTTACGTGCATAAAGTTTTCCACTAATCCACCGGACCATGTGTATATTTTCGCCTCTGCAATGGATTGTCCATATGTTGTGGCCCATCCATTGCTAATATACAACATCTAGTATCTCCTTGTCTAGGGGTAAACAACAGAATCCACACATTTACACCATAATTGGTGCGTGGCCCTAGTACTTTTTTCCTATAAGGATCGTCGCCAGGCTGAGATTTTTTTACGCCCACCTTAAGATGGAACGTGAGTGCAAGGGCCTAACCCTCGCTACCAAGATGGGAGCTGTTGAGTGGGGAACTCCCGAAGGTTTTGTAAGAATAAAGGAATCGGAGGCGAGAGTCAAGCGATTTCCCCAACTCCGGCCTCCGATTTTATATAACGATTTCTACTATTCTTTCGTTGGCTGATATTAGCTCGACCCGCTAGAACATACGAGCGTAAAATTGGAAAGCAGACGGCAGTCAGCAGAAGACGAAAGACGAAAGACGAAAGACGGTTAGCAGAAGAGAAGTAGCACTTGCTAACTTAACTCCGACTAGAGAGTACGTTATTTCTGCCTTCTGCCTTCTGCCTTCTGCTTACTGGAGTATTATCTTACCGAGATACCAGTATCGCATGTCTGCCAGCCGTAGCCCTCGGAGTTGATCCACCAGCCGCAGCCGATGTCGTTCACGGCGGGGTCGGTCAGGACGGCATAGTGGCCCGGGCTGTCCCACCAGCCATCTACTGCGTCCAGGGGAGTGACGTAGTTGCACGCGACGACCTCGCCCGCTCCCCAACCTCCGTAGCCTGCCTGCGCGAGGCGGTCCCAGGGGGTGGTGCCATCCGTGCCTGTGTGCTGGCACAACTGCTGGGGGCCGATGTCGAACGAATGGCGGCGAGCGGCGGCGTTCATCGCCGGGTCTATCCGCAGCGTGCCTATACCCATCGCGGCGCGCCGCTCGTTGATGATGCGAATCGTTTCGGCTTCCTCGGCGGTCATCTGAGGCGCGGTCGCCAGGTAGACTATCTTGGCTATCTGCCCGCGTGTCGCCGCGTTGCCTGGGCGGAACATGCCGTCCGTATAGCCGGAGAGTACGCCGTGAGCGACAGCCGTCTCTACATAGCTGTAGAAGGTGCTACCTGATGGCACATCCGAGAAGGTTGGACTGCCAGGGGTAACGAGGGGCCACCCCTCAGCCGAGACCACTACCTTGGCAAGCTGGCTGCGTGTAACCTCAGCAGTGGGCCTGAAGGTGCCGTCCGTGTAGCCGCCAAGGACGTTGTGCACGAGGGCCGTCTCTATATATTGATAGAAAGGGTTGTCCCGTACCACGTCGGAGAAGGAGGGTGTAGCCGGGTCCACCAGCTCCCATCCCTTCGCGAGCACTTCGATCTTGGCGAGTTGGCCGCGTGTAGTGTTGTTTCCGGGACGGAAGGTGTTGTCGGGGTAGCCGCCTATAGCCCCCCGGCAAAACAGGTTGAAGACCCCTTCATAGAAGTAATCGGAGGTCTGAACGTCGGTGAAGGGGAGCGCGCACGTGGCTGGGGAGGTGGGGCCGGTATTGGTAGTGCCTGAGATTTGAGAAGCGCCATTCTCAGAGGCACGTGCCCCAAGTGGGTATAAGACCACACCTACCAGCAACAATGCGATAGCCGCCAAACGATATTGGAGAGATAGAGAATATGTTTTCATAGCCCGATCATTATAGACGCGCCGCTACCCTATACGGTATAGGCTTTTGGTCTCGGCGCGCGTGGTACCTTAAGGCCTGGGACCTTTCGGCTATAGCTCCTAATTCCTTATTTCACTGTGAGGGCGGGAGTGCATGGGAGTCGAACCCACCTGCGCCACTCTGCGTAACGCACAGCAGTTTTGAAGACTGTGAAGCCCACCGGGACCTATCCACCCCCACATGGATCATATAAGGATAACGAACTGAGTATGCCCACGTCAAGCGCCCCTACATCTGCATTATTCGCCGCGTCCCATTGATAGAACCTAACCTCCGATAGGGAATCCTTAACATCGGAGGTTAGCTTTGCTTACCTGGCCTGACTGCTATCGAGCAAGATCGTCACAGGGCCGTCGTTGAGGAGGGAGACTTCCATATGCGCGCCGAAGCGGCCCGTCTCGACATGGATACCTGATGCTTGCAAAAGCTGGGCGCACCTATCTACCAGCGCCTGGGCAATGTCGGGCGGGGCGGCGTCGGTGAAGGAAGGTCGCCTCCCCTTGCGCGTATCGGCGTAGAGGGTGAACTGGGATATGAGCAGCACGGACCCGCCAACGTCTGCCAACCCGAGGTTGAACTTACCATCGGCGTCCGAGAAGATACGCAGGTCTGCCACCTTGCGGGCTATATAGCGTACATCCTCCTCGGAATCGTCACGTCCGGCACCTAGCAGAACGAGCAAGCCCACACCGATCTTGCCGACCGTCTCGCCTTCGACAACGACGGTTGCGTGCGTCACGCGTTGGAGGACCGCTTTCATCGCACAAGCATCACGGCGCAGTATGCGGCCATGCCTTCGCCGGTGCCTGTGAAGCCGAGCCCATCGGTGGTCTTGCTCTTGACGTTGACGCGCTCCGGCTCGATGCCGAGGGCTTTGGCTATAGTCTCCTTCATGCGGGGTGTGTGGGGAGAGAGGCGCGGCTGCTGGGCCACGATGGTGCCATCCACGTTCCCGACTCCCCAGCCAGCTTCCCTCACCATCACCATGACGCGTGAGAGCATGTCGAGGCTCGATATGCCCTTAAGTGTAGGGTCGTAGGAGGGGAAGTGCGTGCCTATATCGCCCATGCCAGCCGCGCCCAGGATGGCGTCGATGAGGGCGTGGAGCAGCACGTCGGCGTCGGAGTGACCTTCGAGGCCCTTGTCGAACGGCACCTCGATGCCGCCCAGTATGAGGGGACGGCCACCTACCAGGCGGTGAACGTCGTAGCCAAAGCCGACACGATTTCGGATTTCGGATTTCGGATTTCGGATTTGGGGGTTTTCTGGCTCGTCGGGGCTAGACATTTAGCGACTCCCGACACCCATATTCTGCCCTTTGATAATCGCCTCGGCCACCAGCAGGTCGAGGGGAGTGGTGATCTTGATGTTGGTGCGCTCGCCCTCGAATACCTTGACGGGGCGGCCTGTAAGCTCTACCATGCGGGCGCAATCGGTGGCTTCGGCATCGGGGCCGTCCTGCGCAAGGCTCTCATAGGCACCGGCGAGGATAGAGGTGCGGAAGACCTGCGGCGTCTGGGCGAGCCAGAGATTGCTTCGCTCCAGTGTGCGCGTGATGGTTCGCGATGCGTCCACGGTCTTGACCGTGTCGGTTGCAGGGAGGGCCGCGATGGCCGAGCCAAGCTCCTGGGCGGCTTCCAGGCCACGACTGATGAGGCCAGGGGTAACGAGGGGACGCGCTCCATCGTGCACGGCGACCCACTCAAAGCGGTCTTCACCCTCCCCCAGGCGGGCTACCGCTGCCAGACCCGCGCCTACGGAGTCCTGGCGGCGCTCACCCCCCGGCACCATAGCGCGCACCTTTTGCCAGCCGTACTCCTGGCCCATCTCTGCGGACCCAGCCATATTATCGGGGTTGAGCACGAGCACTATGGCCCCAACATCGGAGCATGCCTCGAAAGCGGCTACGGTGCGCGCCAGCACGGGCACGCCGCCGATGGTGCGCAGCTGCTTGTCTGCCCCGCCCATGCGCTGGCTCTTCCCGGCGGCTACTATGATGGCGGCTAAGGTGTTTGGCATGGTACCTCCATGTGGATTGCGGACGACGGACGACAGACGATAGACGATAGACGATAGATTTTACCGCAGAGACGCAGAGGTCGCAGAGGTTTTTGGATGACGAATGATGCCTGAGAGTATTTTGCCTTCTGCCTTCTGCCTACTTTGAACCTTGAACCTTGAACCTTGAACTTTGGACTGCTATCGCCCGTCCTTCATCTGGGCGAATATCATACGGCCCGCGACGGTCTGCAAGACGCGTGTGACTACCACATCTATCTCCGAGTTCATATAGCGCTTGCCATTCTCTACAACAACCATCGTGCCGTCGTCAAGGTAGGCGACACCCTGGCCCAGCTCTTTACCCTCCTGGATGACGTGGACGTTCATCTCTTCACCTGGGAGGACGACGGGCTTGACGGCATTGGCAAGCTCGTTGATGTTGAGCACGCGCACGCCCTGTATCTCGGCTACACGGTTGAGGTTGAAGTCAGTGGTGAGCACGGAGCACTTGTAGATACGGGCTATCTTGACCAGCTTGCCGTCCACCTCCGATATCTCCTGGGCGTCCACCTCGCTGATCTGCACGGGAACGACCGACTCTTTCTGGAGGCGGTTTAGTATGTCCAGCCCACGACGGCCCCTGGCGCGGCGCATGGCATCGGGGGAATCGGCGATGTGCTGTAGCTCGTTGAGTACGAAGCGCGGCACGAGGAGGGTGCCGTCGAGGAAGCCAGTCTTGCTGATGTCGGCTATGCGGCCATCGATGATTGCGCTGGTATCTACCAGGAGGTATTTTTCGGTCTGTGCTCGCTCCGTGTTGCCCAACTCCTCAACGCGCAGGGGGCCGGTGGTCATTATGCTATCTATGCGGGCAGTCCTGGCCGAGGCAGCGGTGTTGATAGCCTCCATACGTGAAGAGTTCTGGTTGGCACGTGGTATAGGGAGGGCATCCAGGAGATCGCGCTTGCGCAGGAGGCCAACGTAGAGGCCGAGGGCTGCGAATAAGAGAGTGGCGGCGGTTGGGGCGATGCTCCCCACCCAATCGGGGAGATTGCTGAGAGGCCATGATATAAGCGCACCAAGCACGAGGCCGACGAAGAGGCCCACCGTAGCCGATACGAGATCGGACGCGGGCATGGCTCTGAGGCGGGTGCGGATGGCCCGCAGTGGGTAGACGGTCAGGTAAGGGGTTACGAGGAGGCCGAAGAGCGCGCCGACGAAGGTGAGTGGAAGGACAAGCTCGTTGAAGCTGCTCTCGCTTTCACCGTAGAGTTGGGGCGCGAGATAGAAGCCCAGGAGGAGTCCTGCCGAGGCGAACAGCAACATGCCTATCAGGCGAACTGTTATGTTGGAGGACATAGGGACGCGCCCGGTGGTCGGGGAGGAGTGATGCGGGGGACGTGAAACGTGAGGAGTTACGACTTGAGCATTACACCTATCCCTGTGCTGACCTGGTGGATAAAGAATATGAGTCCAGGATAATAAGAAAAGATAGGTTGATGATAGCACACAGGGGGACGGGTGTCAAAGAATATGGGCGCGGCGCTCAAGCTCAGCGAGGCATTCAGGCGGGACGCTCCTGCTGCCGAGGTCGGCGTGGAGGAGGCCGTCGCGGCCATGGAAGTCGGTGCCGCCGGTGGGGACGAGGTTGTACCGGCGGGCGAGCTTTTCGAGCCAGGCGACGGTTTCGGGCTTGTAGAGGCCATAATAGGTCTCGATGCCGTCGAGGCCGGCTTCTACGAGGGAGGGGAGGAGGGTCTCTAAGTCCGTGACCCAGGTGGGGTGGGCGAATGAGATGACGCCGCCCGCGCTGTGGACGAGGGAGATGCATTCGGCGGGGGTGATCTGAGTGCGCTCGACGTAGGCGGGCTTGCCACGCCCAAGGTATTTGCTGAAGGCTTCGTCGATAGTGGAAGCGTAGCCTCGCTCTATGAGGGCTTCGGCGACGTGGGGGCGACCTACGGAGCCTCCCGCCGCTATCTGCTCGACGCGCTCCCACGTCACATCAGAAAGGCCGAGGGCGTTCAGCTTTTCGACCATATGGCGGCCCCGCTCAAGGCGGCCCTCGCGCAAGTCGGCGAGGGTGCGTTGCATCTGTGGGTGGTCGGGGTCGAAGAAGTAGCCGAGCATGTGGATTTCGGCGTCGGCCCAGTTGGTGCCGAACTCGACGCCCGTGATAAGGCGTATGCCTAGAGCTTCGGCTACGGGGCGGGCTTCGGTGAGAGCGGCTACCGTGTCGTGGTCGGTGATGGCGAGGGTGGAGATACCTACCTGGGCGGCGCGATGGAGGAGTGCGGTGGGGGTGAGTGCGCCGTCTGAGGCGGTGGTGTGGGTGTGGAGGTCGATTTTGGAGTGCGGAGTGCGGAGTGCGGAGTGCGGAATTGGGGTGTCAGGAGTGGGGTTCATGGGGTAGTATAGCAGAAGGGGCGGGAAAAGGGATGTTCGGGGCACGCTGACCAGCAGACAGTATAGCACGTGCCTGCTGGTATTAATATTTACTGTAAGATGGTATTGTATCAGGTCTAGGATTGCTTGCCGTTGGTCTGTTACTCCGACCCAGACCAGCGGCTATATATCCCTGACCCTGCTCAGGCGCGAGCTTCTACTACCAGGCGGATGGCAGTGCGCTCTTCGTCGGCGATCATAACGTCTATGAAAGCGGGGACTACCACTATGTCTATGCCGTTAGGCTGAAGATAATCGCGCGCGATAGCCACGGCTTTGATAGCCTGGTTGGTCGCGCCCGCGCCGATGGCCTGCACATCTGCGCGGCCCAGGTTGCGGATCACAGCGGCGATAGCACCGGCGACGGCGCTAGGGCGGGAGTGTGCGGATACTTTCAGCACCTCGGTGTCGTCGTACACTACGGCGGTCTCGCCTTCGTGGGCTTCTAAAACGGGTGTGCTGTCTATGGTGTCCATGGTGTTGTGTGCCTCCGGTGTAAGTGGGGATGGGTGTTCGGTGGTTGTAGAGGTTACGAGTTTTGAGTTTTGAATTTTGAATTTTGAATTATGGAAATCATCTATAATTCAAAATTCAAAATTCAAAATTTAGAACTCTATTTCGCGTATTCGATGGCGCGGGTCTCGCGCACAACGGTAACTTTGATCTGGCCTGGGTATTCCAGGGATTCCTCGATGCGTTTGGCTACGTCGCGGGCCAGGCGCATGGCTCCAAGATCATCTACGGATTCGGGTTTCACGACCATGCGGACTTCGCGGCCTGCCTGTATCGCGAAGCTGCGCTCCACTCCTTCGAAGGAGTTGGCGACGGCTTCGAGCGCTTCGAGGCGTTTGATATAGTGCTCTACGCTGTCGCGTCGAGCGCCTGGGCGGCCACCAGACAGGGCGTCTGCGGCCTGGACGATCCAGGCTTCGACGGTCTGTGGCTCTTCCTCGTTGTGGTGGGCTGCTATCGCGTGGACGATCTTGGGGGAGCGTCCGAGGCGCTTGGCTATCTCCGCGCCGATGAGGGCGTGGGGGCCTTCCACTTCATGGTCTACGGCTTTGCCGATGTCGTGCAGCAGGGTCGCTGTGCGGGCTGTATTGACGTCGGCCCCGATCTCGGCTGCGATGGCAGCGGCGATGCGGGAAGCTTCCACTACGTGGTGGAGCTGGTTCTGGCCGTAGCTGGTACGGTACGATAACCTGCCGAGCAGTTTTATGAGGTCAGGGTGGAGACCCTGGACGTTGGCTGCGTAAGCGGCTTTCTCTCCCTCTTCGCGCATGATGTTTTCGACTTCGGCGCGTGCCTTGGCGACTACTTCTTCTACGCGGGCGGGGTGGATACGGCCATCGGAAATCAACTTGAGCAAGGCTCTACGGGCCACCTCACGGCGAACCGCGTCGAATGCCGATAGGGTTATCGCTTCAGGGGTCTCATCTATGATTATATCTACCCCTGTTGCCTGTTCTATTGCCCTGATGTTGCGTCCTTCTCGGCCTATGATGCGGCCTTTCATCTCATCGTTGGGCAGAGGTACGATTGATACGGTGATTTCGGGTACGTACTCTGATGCTGCGCGGGCCGCGGCGACGGCGAGGACCTTGCGTATGCGAGCGTCGGCCTCTTCTTTGACGGCGGCTTCGACTTCGCGGTAGCGACGATTGGCGTCTATCCGCACTTCCTCTTCGATTTCGTCGAGGAGGACGGACTTGGCTTGCTCGGCGGTCATGCCTGCGATGCGCTCCAGCTCTCGACGCTGCTCTTCGCGGGCGTTGGCCAGTTGGGCCTGGGCCGCTTCAAGCTCGCGCTCCTGGGACTGGATGGTCTTTTCGCGCTTTTCAGTGGCGTCTAGCTTGCGGTCAAGGGTCTCCTCTTTTTGCTGGATGCGACGCTCCTGGCGTTGAAGCTCGGTGCGGCGCTCACGGTATTCGGCTTCGACTTCGGCGCGTATCTGGTGCGACTGGTCTTTGGCCTGGAGGAGTGTCTCTTTGCGCTGGGCTTCGATCTCGCGGAGGGCCACCTGGGCCTTCTCTTCGGCGGTTTTGATGCGCTCTTCGGCGAGCTGATGCTCTTTAGCCACTGCTGCCCTGGATGATAAGAACGCGGCTACGGCGGCTATTGCGATGAGTGCAAAGATGCCCGCCAGTAGCCATGATATATCTGGCATAATCAACCTCCCTATTCTATTTTTAAGGTACGCCTGTATGACGTTGTGGAATGTCGTTTCTCCCGCGTGGGCCGTGATGGCCCGTTTGGGAGCCGCCTTTCACGATGGGCGCGGACGGGCGAGACTATACACTCGTTACCCGCCTGCCCGGTGTCGGGCGTGACGTATGTTAACGGACAAGCTGTTAGACAACTTGCATCAGAATACAATATATACCCAATAGTGGGCGCTGTCAAGTGGTAGGGGAGAACTTAACTGGGATTGCATGTTTAATCACAAAGAACACAAAGGCACAAAGAACACAAAGAATTTTATGGATTCACCGCAGAGGCGCGGAGGCGCAGAGGTTTTTATGGGGCAGTGGTAAGGTGGTGTGGTCGAGGGGCACGGCGACGCCATGCCCCTACGGGCGCGTTGAAGGGTAGGGTGTGGGTGCCCCGATGACCGTAACTGGTGCTGGTTGGTTTCCTCTCCTGTTTGTGGGGAGAGGGTGTGGGACGGCGCTCCACCAGCCGGGGTTGACCTGCGCCGCGACACTTTTGCTTGCCGGGTGATGCGTGACGTGAAACGTGAGGGGTGGGAGATGAGCAGCACTCGGCAGATGGGCCTTATGGGGTTGTACGGTGTGGTGTGTAAAGGCGCTCCTTTGGGGAGCGGAGTGAATGGTTGTGGCTACTCCTTTCTTATTCACTCGAAATCGGGGCACCAGCGGGTTCCCTGAGTGTGGATGGCCCTCGCTACGGTCGCGGGGGTTGAGATGCATCTATTTAATTAATCCCATTTCGAGGCCATTTTGGGACAGGTTTTTGGCACCAATTTGGGGCTATTTTGAAAATTGGTGCCAAATGGGGGTCGCCAAGCGGATAATGAAGATTAGCATAATAATCGGCAAACAATTGGCATAGGTGTATCTGGCCCCGCCCGGCGTCTAATGCACATTAACAAAATAATCGACATAGGTGCATGTGGCCCCGCCCGGCATCTGAAGATGCGGGCTACACATACGAAGCCTCCCTTCGGAGGCTAGCGGTTGGCTGCTTTCTATGCTGATTATTTTGTTAATGTGCATTAGTCGCGGGCTACGCGTACAAAGCCCGCCTGCGCGGGCTGGCGTCTATAAAGGGTTATTACATCTACATCGATGTATAATTGGATGGGAGGTGTAATTATGGGAGAGAGGTTGTATAGAACGCAGATATTACTTGAGCCTGAACAGCATAAGGCGCTGGCGGAGCTGGCTAAGAGGGAGGGGCGCAGTATTTCGGATGTGGTGCGCGAGATATTGGGGCGGGATGGAGATGCGTAAGCAGAATGGGGACGCTGTGTTGCAACGGCGGTTGGAGGGATTGGAGCGTATACGGAAGCATAGAGAAGAAATAGTTGAGAGCCGAGGCGGACAGCCCATAGATTTCGATGTGGTAGAAGCTATACGTCAGATGAGGGAAGAGCAAGATGAGCGTAACACGTCGGGAATCTTAGCCTCTGGTGATTGATGCAAGTACGGCAGTTTGGGCCGTAGTACCGGTTTTAGCCGGGTTGAAGTTGGATCTGGTTGGTAAGTTTCGTGATTGGCATTTACAGGGTCTGCACCTGGTGGTCCCCTCACTCTGGCTGGCTGAATGTACCTCGTCAATACGGAGGGGGATTTATGCGAGGGCTATCTTGCACGAAGAGGCTAATCAAGCTATCCTGGACCTCTTTTCGTTGGAGGTTGATGCTTTGCCGATAGATCAAGAGTTGTGTTTGGCTTCCCTTGAATAGGCGGCGCACCTCGGACAATCGAGAGCATACGACGCTTTTTACCTGGCGCTTGCGAAGAGGCTTGGGGCGGAGTTTTGGACGGCGGATAGCAAGCTGGCGAACGGGGCGCGGCAGGCTGGGGCGGATTGGGTGAGGTGGGTTGGGGAAGGGTAGTTTACCTGTCATTCCGAACGGAGAGAGGGATATAGGTCTCTATCTACCTGGCAAGCTCGGAGATTCCTCACTCCGTTCGGAATGACAGGGAGAGATGTGCTTCGTTATGCCAGAGTTCCAGTCTCTCCTCTAGAGGCACTACGTTTTTGTATACAGTTTAGCAGGTAAGCAGATATAGCTGGCAGTTGCGAGGTGTGGGTATGGCTAAGTATCCCCCCAATCAAAAACCCTGGTGGCGTTCTACCAGGCTCCGAATTGGTGTCATATTGGCTGTGGCTGTGGGTTTCATTATCCTCGGCTATTGGCTACCTTATCCCTGGATTGGCTTTAACAGTCAAGAGACGCCTAAGCCTGTTGATGTTGACTATCGACCTATGAAGACGGTATGGGACTGGCTGGGCCTGCTTATCATTCCGGCGGCGCTGGGTGTAGGCGGCTTGCTGTTCAGTAGCACAGAGCGCAAGGCAGACCGTGAAATTGCAAAGGAGCGTGCCGAGAATGATCAGAAGATCGCAGATGAGCGCATTCGTGATAGCATCTTGCGGGAATATCTTGACCGTATGTCCGTGTTATTGATTGAACATAACCTTGCGACTTCAGAAATCGATAGCCCCGTTCGTTACGTGGCAAGGGCACGGACTCTTACCTTACTGAACGCTTTGGTACGTGATGGGGAGCGAAAAGGAAGCGTTATACAGTTTCTTTATGAAGCGGGCCTAATTAACAAGGAAGCTTCTGTAGTCAGATTGGCTGGGGCAAATCTGAGTGACGCAAAACTGATAGGGGCAACTCTGAGTGGGGCAAACCTACGTAGTGTCTATATGAGTGGGGCATACCTGAGTAGTGCAAATCTGACAGGGGCAACTCTGAGTGGCTCCTATATGAGTGGGGCATACCTGAGTAGTGCAGACCTGAGTGACGCAGACCTGAGTGGTGCCAGTCTAGGTCGGGCATACTTGCGTGGTGCAAATCTGAATAGGGCAAATCTTAGAGAGGCAAGCCTGTTTGAGGCACACCTGGAAGGGGCAGACCTAAGGATGGCGAACCTAACTGGGACACATCTGGAAGGGGCAAACTTGCAGGACTCAATAGTCACAGGCGAGCAGTTGGATGAGGCGAAATCACTCCGTAAAGCCACCATGCCTGACGGATCGAAGCACGAGTAGATGACAGATGCAAAAGGTGTTCGCAGGCGCCAGCCGGATTAGCATAGAGGCAGCAATCAGCATATGTTTCTATCATTGTTACGGGCTACGTGCATAACGCTCTCAGGCGAGCACAGGGCGCAGGGCTGATACAAAGTCGGAATGTTTCTGCTAATGTTTACGTGTCATCCTGAACGAAGTGAAAGATCAGCTTGAGGCAAGAAGTGTGTATGTAAACAGTAACAGTTGGAGAGTGATCCTTTACTTCGTTCAGGATGACAGGCAAATATTTACAGCTAACTCGCGACGTTGCACCTGCGCTGATACCTATTGCGTCGGGTGTTATAGTTATTGGAATCTGGAAACTGCGCGATAGGGGGAATGATGCTATGTCAGTGAAGTTTGGCGTGTTGGTGCCGCAGGGGTGGCACTTTGATTTGGAGGATATAGAGGGGCCGGAGGAGCAGTTCGAGGCGATGGTGCGGGTGGGGGTGGAGGCGGAGAGGCTGGGGTACGACTCGATATGGCTGTACGACCACTTCCACACGGTGCCCGCGCCGGAGGTGGAGACGACCTTCGAGTGCTGGATGGCGACGGCTGCGCTGGCGCGGGAGACTTCCAGGGTGCGCATCGGGCAGATGGTGACGTGCAATAGCTATCGCAACCCGGCGCTGCTGGCGAAGATGGCCTCTACGGTGGACGTGATGAGTCACGGGAGGCTCGACTTCGGGATCGGGGCGGGGTGGTATGATCACGAGTACAGGGCGTATGGGTATGACTTTCCGGACGGGCCGGAGCGATTGAGGATGCTGGGAGAGGCGCTGCAAATCATACATGCGATGTGGACTGAGCCATACGCCACCTTCGAGGGGAAGTATTACCAGGTGCGCGGGGCCATCAACGAGCCGAAAGGGGTGCAGAAGCCTCACCCTCCGATATGGATAGGCGGGGGAGGGGAGAAGGTGACGCTCAGGCTGGTGGCGAAGTACGGGGATGCGTGCAACATCGGGGGGATAGACCCGGAGGTTTACCGGCACAAGTTCGGGGTTGTGAAGCAGCACTGCGAGGAGCTGGGGCGGGACTACGACAGCATCATCAAGTCAGCGGAGGTATTTACGCACCTGGTGCTGCCTGGGCAGACGGCGGAAGAGGTGACCGCCAAGCCGAGGAGGGACGTTGGGAGGCTGCTTGGGAGAGAGGTGAGCCTTGAGGAGTTCCGCGATAACAACTTCAGGGGCTACCCGCAGGGCTTTATCGGCACGCCGCAAGAGGCAGTTGGAGCGTTTCAGAAGTTGATAGATGCGGGGGTGGAGTATATTATCGTGTATCTCACCAATGTGGTGTATCTCGATACGTTGCGGGCGTTCGCGGGGGAGGTTATGCCTGGGTTGAGGGGGGACGACGGACGACGGACGATAGACGATAGACGATAGACGATAGACGATAGACGATAGAGGCGCTAATTAGCAGCTACTAGAGATTTTCTCATGAACCCGAACTTTCCCAGTAGGGGCATGGCGCGCCATGCCCCTACGGAGTAGGAGTGGATAAGATGAGAGAGGGGCGTATTGGACTCCGGGGGCTGGCGGTGCTATTCCTGGTTGTGCAAGGGGCGGGTGTGCTTGTATGGTGGCTGGTGCTGCTCTTCTTTCCAGCAGCGCGCGTACCTTTTCTCGCGCCAGGCGCTCCTGAGTCTACGCTATTTGCTTTCATCGTGGGTGATGTGGTGATATATGCGGGCGGATCGCTTCTGGCGGCGTTTGGTATAGCACGGCGCAGGCGGTGGGCGTGGAGTGCGTTGTGTGTTAACGCGGGGGCGGCGGTTTATGCTGCGTTGTACGCGTTGGTGTTGCCGATGCTGAGTGGTGGCGCGTGGCTTGGCGCGGTGTTTATGTTCCCTTCTCTTGTAATTGTGCCGGTGCTTGTGTGGCTGTTGCGCCCTGGGGTCTCAGGTGAAGTTATTCAGTAACGTGCGTGGCCGCGTGGCGCGTCCTGCAAGCGTGGGTTGGAACATCGCTAAGACGCTGGTCCAGTCCCTGACGCTGTGGGCTATATTCCTCTTCCTCTTGCCTGCGGCTATCTATTACCTCGAAGGGAGCCTCGGCCTTGCCGGATACCGCTTCGGCTCGCTGTTCTGGCAGGTCGCCGGCGTGACGCTTTTTATGCTTGGGTGGATATTGGCGTATACGAGCGCTGCGTTCATGGTGGTCAAAGGGGAGGGGACGCCATTGCCTGCCGACAGTGCGCGTAAATTGGTTGTGGCAGGACCTTACAGGTACGTTCGCAACCCTATGGCGATGGGGAGCTTTGCGCAGGGTGTAGCTGTGGGGTTGTTTCTTGGGTCGCCACTTGTTACGCTGTATGCGCTTACCGGGGCGGTGGGGTGGAATTACTTTGTGCGTCCCTGGGAGGAGATGGACCTTGAGCGGCGCTTTGGGGTAGAGTTTGTACGTTACCGCGACGCCGTGCGCTGTTGGATACCGAGATTGCGGGGGTATGAGGCTGAGGTTAGAGCTGAGGAATCAGCTTGATGCCTTTCTTCTGCTGCTCTTAGCGCCAGTTGAGTGGACTCTATAAGCTCCGTGTCGCCTTTTTGCAGGCGGAGGTCTAGGGCTGCCTGGAAGAGGGAGACGGCTTCGGCGTAGCGGGCCTGGTCGAAGAGGGACTTGCCGTAGTGCTGGTAGGCGAAGTCGAGGTAGGATTGGAGGTCGGTCCGGCAGAAGGCGATGCAGTCCTGGAAGATGTGGTCGGCGATGTCGAAGCGGCGCTGCCACTGATAGACGTGGGCGAGACGGATGCGGTTTACGAGGGTGGTTGTGTGGTAATTTTCCCGTTGGGAGATGGCAACTGCTTTTTCGAGGTAGGTTTGGGCTTCATCGAGCCTTCCGAGTGTGCGGCAATAGGAACCGAGGCGGCTGAGAGTGGTGATTTGCTGGGCGATGGAGAGCGTATCAAGGATGGGGAGACGCTCTTCGAGGTAGCGGATGGCACTCTCCATCGCGGCGGGGTCGTCGGGGATGTCGCGCAGGGTGGTGGGGTCGAAGTGGGTAGCGAGGTTGTAGGAGTGCTCGGCTGGTTGCATTAGGGGGCTATTTGCGCGGTGGGCGGGCTACTTTGCGGCGTCGCTTAGCTTCACCGGGCGTTTGCGCCTGGGGCTGAGGATGCTGCCTTGAGAAAGGCCTGGTTGTAGAAATTGAGGTAGTCTACCACGTGGACTGCCCAGTATTGGACCTCGTGCTCACCTGCGTAGACATTCCATTCGTGCGGGATGCCGTCGCTCTGCAATTGCCCGTGGAAGCTGGTGATGGGAGCGAGCCAGGGGTCATTCTCTCCGAGGTCGATCCATATCTTGAGGGTACGGGCGATTTCAGGGGAGGTCGCATACGTTTGCACGGGGTCGTGCGCTTTATAATAGGCGTCGTCTCCAAAGAAGGAAGGGAGTCTCTCTCTTGGGTACAGGGAAGGGCTGTGCGCACCCGCGATGCCGAAGATATCGGGATAGTTGATGGAGAGCTGAAGGGCTGCATGAGCGCCCATTGAGAGGCCACCTACCGCGCGGTGGTCGCGGTCGGCCATAGTGCGGAACGTTGAGTCAATATGGCCCACCACATCCTGTACCAGATAGGTCCCCCACCGAGGCCCCTTGTTTGCGTGGTCCATCCAGTAGCTCTGGTCGCCCTGGGGAAGCACTATTATGAAGGGCTCTATCTGGCCTGTACGAATGGCTTCATCGGCGCGTGACAGGAGGCCAAGCTGCGCCCACTCGCCGTACCATGCACCGATGCCATGAAGCATGAATAGCACGGGATAGCGCCTGTCGGGTGCGGTGTAATAGTCGGGCGGCAAATATATGAGGTAGGGCATCTCACGTCCCAGGGTAGCGCTGTTGAACTTGTGGTCTTCAACGCCAGGGGAGATGTAAGTAGTAGGTATTGGACTGGGTACTATCGTCGCCATTCCGATTTCTACGCTTGGCGTGTTGGTGGGGGTAGAGCGCGGGGTTGGGCTTTTGCGCACGGCAATCGTGCTTGTCGCACTCTTTGTGGGGGTGGGAAGTACGGTGGGGCTTTCCTGTACGGGGGCAGCATTTGCGATAGTTGGCGTGGGAGTGGGTGCCTCCAGCGTGGGAGACGAGGGTGTGGGAGAATAACCCTGGGAAACGACAGGGATTGTGGCGGTTGGCTCGGTTATGGTGGGAGGGTTGGTTGCTATGGAGGTTACAGTAGCCATCACTTTTTGTGGAGCTGTGGTCGTGGGGAGCACGGGGACGCGAGCGGTAGTGGTAGACATAACGACGATAGTATGTTTCCCCTTCTTGTCCAGGGCCTGTAGTGTTTGAGCAACCGCGTCGCTCTGGGTGAGCGCGAGCACAATTATGGCGGAGATGATGAAGAGAGCCGCGACCAGGGTGATGCTGCCCGCACGCAATGTGAGGGGCGCGCGTGTTGCAGAGAGGCTGATTTTCAGGGCCGGATGGTACGAGGTAAGAGCCTGCGCAGCCGCTGTGGCACGCGCCCAAATGCGGGGGAGCAATTGAACCGCGAGCCAAATGAGGGCGATGCCCAATAACTGGACCAGGGTAGCGAAGGCAGGGTCGTCCGGGTTCCAGGTTGCGCCGAATAGGGAGGCGACGCGTGGGAGTACCTTTGCGAAGATGGTGACGAGAAAGAGATGGAGGATAAAGGCGGCGAGGGCGTGCCTCCCTAGCGGCAAGAGCAGCCAGCCAAGCGCGCGCTTGATTGGACGCCACATTACGGTCAGCAGGGTAAAGGCGAAGATGACGAATGGAGCAAAGACCACCAGCCTGCCAGCTCGCAAGCTTGCTTTTTCGAAGAATCGAGCCGCCGCAAGGTCGTCTACGCTGCCTGGTGTGTTTTGTATCCAGAGGTAGGCCGCGATAGAGCCGGCGATCATCAGACCTGTAGAGGCGAGGAGTATAGACAGGAAAGCCCGGCGCGATGTGCGGCCTCGAAAGGCTTTGGCCCACAGCCCGCCGCCGATACGTTGTAATGCAGGCTGGTAATAGCCAATTACGAGGGCAGAGTAGAAGAGCACCTGCCAGGAGGAGAAGTGGAAGATGCCGTTATCGATGATCTGCCAGGGGAAATCGAAGGGCTGAGGTGATAGTTGCCACGCGGCCCATAGGCCCCATGAAGCGGTAAGGACGAGCCAGCCGTACCTGTAACCGCGAGCCAATAGTGCGAGGATGGGTGCGGCCACCAGCACGAGCAGCGTGTAGAGGAGGAGAACGTCGGTCAGGTAGTATGCCCGCTGGAAGGTTATGATGCTCAGGATGAAGTCGCCCAGGCCACCTTGTGACCAGTGAGGCGCCCAGGGGAGGTTAAACTGCAAGGAGAGGAGAGAAGAAGTAATGCTGACCCCGATGGTGAGGGCATATAGCACGGCGGCGCGCTTCAGGGCCTTTTTGACGCCTGCGAATGTCCCCCGTTCGGTGATGAAGCGTGAATAGACGAGGCCCATGACGAGGCCCGACACGAAAATGAAAGGCTCGGCGGCAGATATGAAGAAGCGGTCGTGACCTGTGAGGAGGTATAGCCAGGACTGCTGCCCGCCGAGGTGGTCAACTATCATGACCAGCACAGCGAGGCCGCGTATCGCGTCCAGGCGCAAATCTCGCCTGCCTCCAGCGTAGCGCCATCGGTCCGAGGTGGATGTGGCGGATTGTGATGTTACAGTGGGTTCGACTGTGCCTGATGCTGAGGTGAGTTTGGCTGACTCTTCAGGGTTGGTTACGTAAGCAGGGTTGAGGGTTGCGCCTTCGTGCATGGGTTTATTTTATCATCAAGTCAGGGATGTTTGCGTTAAGGGTTGATTAATGTGGATTAAGATCAGTCTAACTTGCGCATCTGGGGGAAGAGTATCACATCTCGGATGGAGTAGTTATCGGTGAGGATCATGGCGAGGCGGTCTATGCCTACGCCCATGCCGCCTGTGGGGGGCATACCGACCATGAGGGCGGTTACGTAGTCGAGGTCCATCTGGTGGGCCTCTTCGTCACCCTCGCGCCCGGCTTCGGCTTGCTCGCGGAAGCGCTCGTACTGGTCGAGGGGGTCGTTCAGCTCGCTGAAGGCGTTGGCTATCTCGAATGTGGTGACGAATGCCTCGAAGCGCTCTACGACTGCGGGGTCGCCCGGCTTGCGCTTGGCGAGTGGGGAGACCTCAACGGGGTAGTCGACCAGGAAGGAGGGCTGGACCAGGAGAGGCTCTATGAAGTGGCCCTGTAGCTCATCGAGGATTTTGACTCGGCTGGCGTTGGTCTCTACGTCCACACCCTTCTCGCGGGCGACCCGGAGGAGGGAGTCGCGGTCAGGATAGTCGGCTATGTCTATGCCTGACTGCTCCTTGAGGGTGGCGCGCCAGTCCACGCGTGGCCAGGGTGGGGTGAAGTCGAGGGTCTGTCCGTTGTATTCGAGGGTGTAGCCGCCCTTTAGCTCGTGGACGATGCCTGATACCATCGGTTCGAGGTGGGACATCATGGTGTTGTAGTCGGCGTATGCCTGGTATAGCTCGAGCATGGTGAATTCGGGGTTGTGGGTTATGTCTATCCCCTCGTTGCGGAAGTCGTGGCCGATTTCGTAGACGCGCTCGAAGCCGCCGACGATGAGACGCTTGAGGTATAGCTCGTCAGCGATGCGGAGGTAGAGGGTCTGGTCGAGGGCGTTGTGGTGGGTAGTGAAGGGGCGGGCTGCTGCGCCTCCGTAGATGGGTTGGAGGACGGGGGTCTCGACTTCGAGGAAGCCGCGCTCGTCGAGGAAGCGACGGATGTAGGTGATGAAGCGTGCGCGGGTGCGGAAGGTGTCGCGCACCTCTTCGTTGGCGATGAGGTCGAGATAGCGCCTGCGGTAGCGGGTCTCGGTGTCTGAGAGGCCGTGATACTTTTCGGGGAGGGGATGGAGGGACTTGGAGATGAGGTGGTAACGCTGGACGTGGAGGGTGGCTTCGCCGGTGCGGGTGCGGAACATGTAGCCCTCAGCCTGGATGAAGTCGCCCAGGTCGAGGTAGTGGTTGACGGCCTCGTAGTCCCAGGGAGGGTCTTGAAGGTCGTTGATGCGGAAGTAAAGCTGGATGCGGCCCGACTCGTCCTCTATGTGGGCGAAGGTGACTTTGCCCCCCGTGCGGCGCAGGCGTAAGCGTCCGGCGATTTCGGATTTCGGATTTCGGATTTCGGATTGGGATGTGTCGTCCGTCGTCTGCTCCGCCTCCCACTGCTCGAAGGTGGCTATGGCCTCGGCTGCGGTATGGGTGCGGTGGGAGCGTGGGGGGTAGGGGTCTATGCCTGCGGCGCGCAGTTCCTGAAGCTTGGCGAGGCGCTGGCGCTCCTGGTCGCCCATGTCTAGCTCAGTGGCGTAATCGCGGTCGGGGGGTTGGGTCATTGTTTGTA
>DATEOC010000003.1:0-44585 GCA_035274425.1 Chloroflexia bacterium | reverse complement strand
CCTTCTGCCTTCTATTCTCTAACTTCTCGGAAAGGGAACGATCCAACTCCAAACCACAACTGCGTGAATGGTTGCCCCGGCAATTACCAGCAGGTGGAATATTTCGTGGAAGCCAAGCACGTTGGGGGCTGGGTCAGGCTTCTTCAGCGCGTATATTACGCCGCCCAGTGTGTACGCCACGCCCCCTAGAAAGAGCAACCATACCGCTTCCGGCGGCAATGCGGCCAGCAGCGAAGGGAGGGCCAATATAGAGGCCCACCCCATACCTATATAGATGCCGGTGCCTACCCAACGCGGGAGGCGTGTAGTGAATGCCGACAGCGCTACCCCCGTCGCGGCGAGAAGCCATATAACCACCAGGCTCGTGACCCGCAGCCAGCCGCCGAGCACGTTGAAGCAGAGAGGCGTATAAGTCCCGGCGATTAGCACAAAGATGCTTGCATGGTCCATCGCCCGCAGCTTACGGCGTGTCCAAGGTTCCCACGTCCCTATATGGTAAATGGCGCTCACCGCGAACAATTCTACCATGCTCAGGCCGTAGATCACCATCGAGAGAAAGCGTGGCGGATCATCGAGGGTGCGCAGGCAGAGCGCGAATGTAAGGGCGATAGCCCCTAAAGTCGCGAGCGCGTGCGACCACCCTCTCAGAAGCGGTTTTGCTCTTGCTCCAGGCGGACTGTTCGCGCTTCCTGGCGGGTTCACGCTTTTACATCTTCTATATATCGTCGAAATCTGCGTCGTCCAGGGCCTCATCGCCGCCCAACGCCTCCGGGTCCAGGTCTTCCATGACGCGATCAGGGTCCTCTCCTGACTCTATACGGGCGAGCGCACGGTCGAACTCCGGCCCCATATCCATCTCATCGCCCATCGTCTCTTTCATCTGCCGCGCCCAACGCGCCACTGCTCGTGGGTCGTTCTCATCGAGACCTTCCAGCCCGGCGGCCATCCCATCGAGGTCGCCCGGCATATCATCATCGTCATAACTGCCCGCGCCTGTACCCGTGCCCGTACTCGTGTGGCGCAATGCGCGAACGCGGGACATCCTACGCGTGAGGTCGGCGCTGCCGCAGCGCGGACAGCGGTTCTCACCGGCAGCCGTGCGCGCTTCCACCGCACTGAAGCTGGGAAAGAAGAGGCTGACCCTGCGCTTGCACCCCCCGCAATCATATTCGTAGATAGGCATAAAGCTCGGTAAATTCCCTCCGTTCTATCTGGACGCTACGATTGTAGCGCAGGAGGAGGTGGCGTGCAAGCTGGGAGGTCAGCTGGGCACATCTAAGAGAGACGTAGGGGCGTGGCGTCGCCACGCCCCTACGCGCCATATCTTCTCATTTCGCGACCATCTGGTCAGCTATGGTGTAGCTGGTATATTTTTGACGGGCACTATGTAGACTGCCCTGCCGCGGTCCGGTGTGCCATCGGGCGATACGATCAACAGATCACTATTGCTGCCGGCGAAAGCTGCCCACCGGCCATCAGGGGAGAGGGGCACGAGGTGGTCAACGGTGGACCAGCCGGTGTCGAATTCGCCTGCTCCGTTCGGGAAGATAGTCACCTGGATAGCGCCCGTTGTGAGGTCTCTGACGCCGACGCTTTGCTCCTTCAGAATCTCAAGCCGGCCATCCTTATCTAACGCCCAATGCGCATGTCCAATATATCCTTGCACTACTTGCCGGTTGCCGTCTGGGTAAAGGCGAATTATGTCGCCCGCGGCTACGGACTTTTCACCCATGGCGTAATAGTAAATTGATCCGTTGTTCCCTTCCCACATTATCTCCAGGTTGCCGTGCCAGTTATGCTCTGCCAGTAAGGTTGAGCGTCCATCGGGAGCTAGTTCGTATAGGGCTGTGCGGCCCGCGTTTTCGGCTACGCCCTTGTCGGAGATGTGGGTTGCGTAAAGGAGCGCCGAGCCGTCGTTGCGCCAGCGCAGGCCGCCGGTGTGGCGCACGTTGGTCGTTGCGAGGGACCAGATGACGTTGGGTGCTGGGAAGCGGCTTATCTGCCCGGTGGCGCGGTCCCAGAGGGCAATGGCTTCTACTTTCGGCTCAGGGTCTCTGCGGCCACATGCGCTACAGGCAAATGGTAACCTGTAGAACCAATCGCCCGGCGGGGCTGTGGCTTCTATCCAGGCTACGAGCTTCCCGTCAGGGGTAATCGCCCAGTCGCGTATCCAGGTGCCTTTCGGGCTGTCTGGGGTAATGGTTGTGGGTTGGTCCATGTAAGGTGGGGCGAGCATCTGTAGGCCACCCTCTACACCGCCCGATTGCCAGAGCAGTGTGTCCTTATAGTGCACGTTGGCAAGTGTACCACGCGCCGCCAACAGACGGACTTCACGGCGGGCTGTGTTCACTAATAGGAGCTTGGACGCGTAATCGATGGTGTCTTTTTCATTTCTCGGCGTGAGAGATAGCACAAAAGTCTCCTGGTCTAGCCAGACAACCTCGGCGTCGACGCTGATAGGTAGACTCCCTAAGTCCCAGGCGTGTGCCTCGGCTCCTGCCCACTGCGAGACCGTGGGGGTGAAGTCGTAAACTGTCTCTGTCTTCCCCATTTCCATATCTATCAGGGTAACAGTTAGCGCATTCATAAGCACCACGCGCTTGCCATCCGGCCGCGGGGCAGTGCTTGCTTCTCTCGCTGCCCAGGATAGAAGTTCCACCTTATCATTCGCGAGGTTGAGAAGGTAGGACTTGCTCTGATCCAGACCTGCTGGCGAGTACCACTCGACCACCAGTTGGGAAGGACCTATCCAGGGACTGGAAGAGCGGACACCAGGCCCAAACCCAAATCTAGCCGTGCCTTCGTAAACATCCAGACGAAAGCCTTCGCCATCGCGCACGAGGGAGACTGGGTCTGCGCCAGGAACCCTGGTAGGTGTGTTTTGTGGAGGCACTGAGACGGTGGGTGTTGTGAGGATGCCGTTTGTTATGGCGTCCCTGAAGGTATCTGCGGGCCAGCCGTTGTACTTAGCTATACCGGCGTCTGCAATCCTGTCGCCGCTGACCATGAAAGCGCCTTCCGGGCCACCCACCAGATTGTAGGTATTACCCCAGTCGGGGCTAGTCTCTCCTTTAGTCAGGAAGAGGATGTATATGCTTTGCTGCTTGCGGTCTTGAGTCATGGGATCGTCGCGGAAGTTTTCAGGCATCTGGGACCACAAGTCGTCCGAGATGAAGAGATTGAGGTTCTTGGTGTCAATGAAGGTGGACTGCCAGAGCCAGCGTTGGATTTCAACGGAGATGAGATGGCCGCCGGGAACGCTATTGTAGCCGAAGATTCTGACCTGGGCTACGATGTCCGACTTTGCCTTCAGAGCAAGCAGGTCTTCGATAGAGACACCCGTTGGGATGGTAGGTGGTACTGCTGGCGGAGTAAGCGTAGGGAAGGGCACGGTAGGGTGTGATGGGGCTGTAGGGATAGATGTGGGCAGGGCGGGTAGCGGCTGGTCGGCGGGGTAGAAGGTGAGGCGGCGCACTTCTATCTTGTCGGGTACTTTGCCATCCCGTAGCTCCCAGCGGGGTTGCTCGAATATGGTATAGAAATCGCCGGAGTGGCCGGTGGGGAGTATGACCCCTCGCATCGGCTGGCGGGCGCGCTCGATGAGCCTGCCGTCTACCGAGTAATGATAAATCGTGTAGTGGGTGAGTATGTATGGGTCGCCCACCTGCTCATCCTCTAAAGCGCCTGCGAAGAAGCTCCCATCCTCATTGACACGGAGGAGGTCGAAGGCGGTCAGCGCGTGCTCCGTAACCAATTCAACCTCAACATTGTCAACCTTGATATATCCCCTGTTGATCCAACCGTTAGGATATGTGGGGCGTACAGTATATGTGTGCCCGCCGTAGGTGTAGTTTTCCAGTGCTTGCGACGTGGGATTGCCCTGGGTGTCCGCGAGCTGCCAGTATAGCTTCAGGGGTGTCGGGGGCATAACTTCGGTAGGAACGGGATTAGGGAAATAGGGCGAGCCAGGTACCAAATCGGCATAGCGGCCTCTGAGGAGCACTTCACCGTGCTCGCCAAGGAAGAAGTCTGTTATGCGTTCATTGGTACGGTTATAGATGTAATCAGGCACAGGGTAGTTGGTTATTACGCTTCCATCAGGTCCCAGGTGGTAGATGTTGGCAGGCTCTGTGGTGTTACCCCTATCACGGTAATAAAGCCAGAAGCTCTTGTCCTGTAGCTGTATTACCATACCAAGAGGATCTCCATTAGCATGCGGGAGAGGTATGTTCCTAAGGCGCTCGCCCGTGGCATCGAAGTTTACCAAGTTGTCACCACCATCCGAGAACCAGAAGGTGCCGTCGGGGGCTGAGGCAGTGAAGCCTAGTCGTGGCGAAGCCCCTTCATCTGCGGAGGAGTAGTGTATTCCCCCCTCACCAACCGGGAGGGAGAAGAGGAGGGTGGTGTCATCCGGTTCCTGGGCGATTGCGGGTGTAGCCGTGGGGAGAGGAGGTAGCGGCTCGGAGGCAGGTATGAAGTTCAGGCGCAGTATGTTTACGCGGTTTGTGGGCAATCCTGTGCGGTCAAGCTCGCTTTGCGCGGCGTAGAATGTGCCATCCTCACTCACCCCAAGCTGCTTCAGGAGAGCGAGGTACTGTCCGAGGTTGGGTGTTCGTGTATGCTCGATGAGAGCGCCATCCGCGCCGTAATGCATAATGTAGGCTCGTGCCGTATATGGTTGGCAGCATTGATTCTCGTTGGTAGCGACTGCCACAACGTAGAAGCTGCCATCGGGCATGACTTTGAAGACGTGTGATGATGAAAGGAATTCGCTGATGCTTACGGTGACAGGCACGTCGCCTGCTTGTATGAGGTCCTTGCTCTTCTCGTCTACTTTGTAATACTTACCGTTGGCGGGATAGCCGGGCAAAGGCTGCGGTTCCAGCTGGTCCTCTTTGCCTATATCTTGATTGGCAACTATCCTGTACCTGGGGCCTTCGTCAATCAGCATCTGCCCGTCGCCTCCGACCCTCAGTGTTGTGGTGGCCTGATTTGGTCCGGTCCTTATGCCGGTAAGCCCAGGTCCCTGATAGTAAGGCTTGAATATCTCCACCAGCCCGCTGTCAACTCGTATCTTGAAGACCTCATTCATTTCGTTGAGGGTCCAGATTGAGCCACCATAGACCTCCAGGTCTACCAAGCTTGCGGCTGAAATCTCTCTGCTATCCAAAAACACGCCGTTGGCGCTGTAGTGAAGGAGATGCCTATCCTGGCCCACGATCCAGAATGTACCGTCCTCGGAAATATCGAAGCCTGTGACATATTGGAGTATGTTCGGCGGAGTGAAGGTCACGGAAAAGAGAGTAGTGTACTCTTCGCGACCCCGTATGATGGGCGAGGGCTGAGGGTTATTCTTCGCGGTGCGGTTGGCAAGCCCCGAAATAGCGAGCGTTGTAATCAGAGCAAGCAAAGCGAATGTCGCAAACCCTGCCAGCGCGCTGGCAGACCGCCAGACCCTTATGGCACTTCCACCTGTTGAGAGTCTGGGCTGCATAGGGGGCACTGCGCTGCTTACCCGCAAGCCTGCACGTTCGGACTCATTGGCCCGTTCGGCTGCATTTTCTTGTTCGCTCAGGCGCTCCTGTATAGTCGCCCACAGGTCCAGGTCCGAAGGCACACCTTTAGCGGTATGGTCCGCCAGGAGGCGGGCTATCGTGCGTTCATACAGTTTGTTGAATGTACTCATATCTTTTCCTCAGTCCAAAGTCACGTACTAATCTGACGCATCACGTTTCACATTTCGTCGTCCGTCGTCCGTCGTCCGTCATCCGTCGTCCGTCGTCCGTCGTCCGTCACCCCGTCTCCGGCAAAAGGGTGTGTCGCAAGCGATGGCGTGCGGCGTGGAGACGCCATTTGACGGTGCCGAGGGGGCAGCCGAGGGTCTGGGCCATAGTGGCCTCGTCCATGTCGAGGTAGTAACGGAGAACGACGACAGCTCGCTGGTGTGGAGGTAGCGTATAGATCGCGCCCAAGAGAAGAAGGCGCATCTCACGCGTGGCAGCTTCCTCTTCGGGGCCTGGAGACTCGCTAACCTGCTGATCGAGCCACTCTATGTCCAGGTCATTGGGGGTGTGAGCGCGCTTTGCGGCACGAACTGCCTTGAGCGCACCATTGACTACGATGCGATAAAACCATGGGGAGAAAGGGCGATGGTGGCTGAATTGGTGGATGCGGTCATATACCTTCAGGAAGGCGTCGGCTACCACATCTTCGGCGGTGTGGCGGCTCCCCGTGATGGCGTATGCGGTGCGCACGGCCTGAAGCTGGTAGAGGCGCACAAGGGTCTCAAGGCCCCTTACGTCGCCCGCACGCAAGGTGGCAATAGCTTCCTGTTCCTGCTCGGTCAAATCTTCTCCCAACCCATTTGAAATGCCAAGACGCAAAGATAATGAAGAACTTAAAGGTTATTGTGGAGCAGCTTTGTATGACTGCTCTGTATATATTATCCGGCAGGTGGGAAAAGGTTTGAATTTCCCATAAATTAATCTTTGCGTTCTTTGTTATCTTTGCGTCTTTGCGTTTTCTCTTTTTCGGAGAACTCCCGTATGATCTGGCGGTAGGCGGCGGCTACGGGGCGTGGGCGGCGGTCCAGGTCATAGAGGCCGACGGGGTTGATCAGGTTGCGCTCGTCGCGGAGGGCTACGTCCCAATCCATCTGATCTGTGAGAGAGTACCATGTGAAGCCGAGGACTGGGATGCCCTGGGAGAGCATATAGCGAACGTTGAGGAACTGACGCCAGAGCCACCTGGGGGCGTCCTCTTCATTAGCGCCGATATTGTTCGTTTCGGTGTGCATCACGGGGCGGCGATAGCGCTCGTAATATTGCTGGGTGATAACGTGCCAGCCGAAGACCGAACCGGCAGGCTCAATTCTTCCACCTGGCATGACTATCTGCTCATTGCGGCGGTAGAAGTCGTTGCCCATGATGATGCGCTCGGAGAGGTTGTGGTTCATGAACCACTCGTATTCTTTGTCGGTGAGGCCGTTGTCGCGCAGGTAGTCGCGGATTTCGTCGCAGACGGGGTGGGAATATAGTAAGTCGAACGATAGGAAGCGGCGCTGGTTCTCGAAATCGGCGAGCTTGACCATATCAGGCTCGCTACAGCCCTGGTGGAAGTACTCTGCGCTCTCGCTCTGGATGAAGCACGCGTCGTCTCGCACTTTGAGGATGGCTTCGACGGCGAGGAGGTTGGCTTTACATAGGTGCTTGAGCGCGGTGACAAAGGACTTCTCGTCGTGCAGGCGCTCATTCCAGAAGGCATGGAGGGCGCTTAACTTGGCGCAGACGAAGATTTCGTTTACGGGGGTGTAATAGCGTACCCATGTATAGCGTTTGGCGAATGCAGCGGCGTACTCCGCGAAGTGGACGGGCCAATCGGGGTTCTGGAAGCCGCCTATCCAGTCAGGCACGCCAAAGTGGCAGAGGTCGACTATAGGCACGATTTTGAGGCGACGTATCTCGGCGAAAACGTCGTCCGTGAATGACCAATCGTACGTGTCAGGGCCACTGTGGGTGCGATAGAGGGGCGGACCGTAGCGCAGATAGCGGATGCCCATGTCGCGCACGAGAGCGAAGTCGTCGCGCCAGCGTTTGTAGTGGAAGCACTTTTCGAGCTGGTCAATGCGGGTGCGCTTCCCATTGCGCCCTACGATGGTAGGGTAGCTGCACTCGATGCCGGTTGCGAAGATGAATGGTTCGGGGAAGAACATGGGAATTACGAATTACGAATTACGAATTACGAATTGGTTTTAGTAATTCGTAATTCGTAATTATCGTCTCCGCTCCAGGAGGTGGCAGGCGAGGGCGGTGGTGGAGCCGTAGGCGGCGTGGACTGCCATGACCATCAGGGTGGTGCGGCGGTCTTGCTCGGTAGGGGGGAGCATGATTTTCATTTTCGGGACGAGCCAGCCTGGACCCAGCGCCCATACGCCGATCCCGTACAGCGGGCCGGATATGAATTTGGGTAGTGGTAGGCTGCTCTGGAGGAGTGAATAGACTGTGCCCCAGAAGCCTCCATACGTGAGGTGCCAGGCGGTGCCTGCCAGGTATTGCTGGTCGTGGTCGAGGGTTGCCCCGAAGAGTCCAGTCGCCACTTTCTGGACGAAGATGGCAGTCATCTCGTCTATGCCGGGCGGGGTTCGCGGGCTTTCGGAGAGCGCTTCGCCCGCAGTGATCCCCTCGGTTTGCGGGACATCTCGCTCCCCTTCCTGTTGAGCGGAGAGGGCGACGCGGCCCGCTTTTACCAGGGAGGAGAGGGTTAGCGCGCCTCCCGCGCCGGCTACGAGTCCCTTCAGGGCTACGGCTAGTGGGGTATCCTGGTTCTTGCGAGGCATAAATAGTATATCTCCAGTTCTGCTATTCCTGTGGTCATTTGTTTCGCAAGGCACTATAGGCGCTTACGATAGCCGCGCCTGCTAAGGCGACCCATCGGCGATGCATACTCAGCCAGAGCTGGGGGCTGAAGCTCTTGGCCTGGTCGGTGAAGACACCATTGACCCCGTGGTCGCCTGGGACAGGTTCCCAGAGGTTGTATGGTGCGTTGGGGTCTTTAGGCTCGTCTGTTTGTTGTCCTTCGAAGGCGGTGCGGCCAAGATACCAGTCGCCAAAGCCCGGCGCGATCTTATTGCCGAGCAACACTATGTCTGTGGGGATGCCGACGTTCAGCTCGCGGCGATGGTGGTGGGCGGCCCAGTAAATAGCGCGTGCTGCTACCTCCGGCTTATAGACGGGGCCAACGGGCTTGGGCTTGTTGGGGAGGTTGTTCTTGACCCAGCGAAACTGGGGAGTGTTGACGCCGGGTAGCTGCACCATCGAAATGAATATTTTGCTGTGATCGTGAAGTAGCTCGGCGCGGACCGATTCGGTGAAGCCCTGGATGGCGTGCTTGGCACCGCAGTATGCGGACTGGAGGGGTATTGCCCTGTAGGCGAGGGCCGAGCCGACCTGCACGATAGCGCCTCGATCGCGGGGGAGCATCCGCTTGAGAGCAGACATGGTGCCATGCACGACACCCAGGTAGGTCACTTCGGTGACGCGGCGAAACTCATCAAGGGTCATTTCTTTGAACGGGGAGAAGACCGAGGTCATGGCGTTGTTGACCCATATATCGATGGGGCCGAACTCATCTTCGACGGCTGCGGCTGCGGCCTCGACCTGTGCGGGGTCCGCTACATCGGTGGGGAGGATTATGGCGCGGCCACCCGCGGTCTCTACGTCGCGGCGGGTACCTTCAAGTCCATCATGCCCTCTGGCGAGCAGGCCGATCCTTGCACCATGTCTTGCAAACCGGATAGCAGTAGCGCGGCCCACGCCTGCGGACGCTCCTGTGATTACGACTACTTCTGGTGATGCGGGATTGCCCATGCCCGATGGGTCTCCTTTGCTGTGGCGTAATGCATAGCTTACTAAGCAAAGGGAGTGCCATTACAAGAAAGAGGCCCATGAAGGTCCGAACAGGGTGTGTGGATATAGATACTCTGACGCCTACCGTCGTGTCGTCTGACAGTTGGGGAAGAAGGTATTAGCTACAATCTTCGAAGCCTGCCCTCTCGTCACGTTGGTGAAGGGCCGGAAGTATGGACGGTTCTGGTCGTCACAAGGCTCTCCCTCCCCTCCGCACAGATACCCACCCATCACTCCCAGGTTAGTGAGACGCATGATCCATACGTAGAAGGGGTGCTCCTCAGGTACGTCTGTAAAGTACAGGCCAGTTGGTGTGCCTCCTATCCCTGCTGTGTTAGCCACTATCTTCGCCAGCTGCCCACGAGTGGCATTAGCGAAAGGCCGGAAGTAAGGTCTGTTATCAGGAGGCTCACATGGCTCTTCAGGAATGGTACCGCATGGATACCCTCCCATATAGCCCAACTGAGACAGACGGTTGATCCAGGCATAGAAGGTGTGGGTTGGTGGTACGTCCTCGAATATCTGGCTTCCTGGGTCATTCTCCAGACCAGCAGCATTACTCACCATCTTGGCTATCTGGCTACGAGTAATCTCGTTACCAGGCTTGAACGTACCGTCAGAGTAGCCGGAGATGATACCTCTACACGCCAGGCACCTGATGAAGGAGTAGAAGGTGTGGGACTCACTGACATCCGTAAACTCTATAGCGCAGGCCGTGGGTGTAGCTGACCCCACCATTGTGGCGCTGGGTGAGCCATGCACGATAGTGGGCGTAGGCGTGCCGGTTGCACTAGGCGTAGGCACCGACGTAACTGTCGCGGGTTGCGTTGGGCTTGAGGTAGCAACAGGCGTGGGGGTAATCAACTCGGTGACTACATCGAGGAATTGAGCGCTCACGATACCCCAGCTCGGGTACCCTTCGTACTCCGCGATCCCCCTCCCGCGCACGAAGATTATATGCCTTCCCGGCAAGAGGCCCGTAGAATCGAGATCCGCTTCAACATTTTCGGTCATGCTGTCGAACGCGCCGTCGGACGGCTGCATAACCACGGGGGTTCCACCCGCCCAGGGAGGAGTGTCTATATAATATTCTGCCGCAGCCACATTCTGCGCGTACACATTTCCGGTCCAGGCGTGGCTGATCGTAGCGGTGATATGCACCTGCGTGCCGGGAGTTACAATCCCAGGTTCGACTGTGACGGCATTGGTGTCGGGGCCGCGCGTAGTGAGATATGGTGTGCGCGCCAACTTTGCCTGGTAGATAAGCGGTCCCCGGTTCTCCTCCCAGATCGTCTCCACGAAGCTATAGTCAGGTAAGAAGAAGTCGCCGCTTACCTCGGTTGTAAATGAGGGTATCCCCAACTCGCCGTATGCCCACATAATAGTTGTCCCATCTATTATTGCGTAGCACGAGGGCGGTTGGCAGGTATTGTAGCCGCTTCCGCCCGCGTCGGGCGCGGCGAAGTGGAGCACCATGTTCCGCATATCTTCCGCATTGGGCACAGGATTCGGGACGAAGGTGGATGGGTAGAGGTGGGTTGCGCCAAAGGAGTGCATAGTCTGGAGGAGACCCGTTGTTGTAATGGGGGCGCTATCCGTGTCAAGCTCCCCACGCTGATCAGGGATAAGAGTGCGGACCTTGTTGATTACAGCCTGCGTCTCGTCCTCTGAGCCGGGCGTCATGCCCCGGTATGCAAGGTGGCACGGGTCGGTGCTTGACTGGTTGCAGCAGCCCCACCTGCGGATAAAGTTGCGGTTGAGGTCCACACCGAACTGGCTGCCGTTGGATGGGGGCCAGTCGGAGCAGCCATCGTCGTTGGCGGCGTTCTTGCGGTGCAGGTAAGGCGAGCTGCCTCCGCCTCCCGACTCGACGATGTGATGGCCGTCAGGGTTGAGTATAGGAACGATCCAGATGTCGTGATAATCGACCAGCCAGTGCGCATCCGCATTGCTAGCATACCCATCGAGGAGCCATTCAATGAAGCGCACGGCTACCTCAGGGGTCGCGATCTCCCTCGAGTGGATACCGGCATCGTACCAGAAGACCGGCTTGTCGCCCGGAATGGCGCGGTTCGTAACGTGTAGCGCCCAGATGTCATAACCGTTGTAAGGTTCGGGTAAAATGCAAGCGCCAGGGTGGGCTTTGCACCAGGAATCGCCAATGTCTATTTTCTCCGCAAGGCCCGGGTAGGAGGAGACAAAGCCGTCCAGAAGGGCTTCGACATCTTCTACAGTCCTGTAGCCTCCATAGAAGGTATCCGGCCCGCCGCTGCCAGGTTGTATCGCGTCGATTTCGCGGGTCAACTCCTCATCAATTTCGACCCGTAATCCTCGTGCGAGCAGGTTATTGTACGCGATCCGGTCTGCCCAGACGGGCAAATAGCTGCTATCGCTAGTTACTTTTTCAAGACCAAACTCCAGGGCGAGCGCCTGACGTTCGGAGTCGTTCCCGGGGTAAACGCGCAACGCCAATGGCTGCGTGTCACTCTCACTGTCTTGCGCAGAGGAGACCAGCGCATTTGAGCGCACCTGTTGTCCAGACCCACTACCCGGTAGGCCGGCGAGGAATAGTGCAGCTAATGCCAAAGCGGCCAGCGTCTTAGAGCCGGCTTTACGGTAATTATTTCTCATCTACATCCTATCTGTGACGTTATATTCTGGCTAAGGTTGTTTACTGAGTAAATCGCTCGACTATGAGGGCGACGTTGTGGCCGCCAAAACCCATACTGTTCGACATGGCCCGTCGCACATCCGCCCGTCGCGCCTCGTTGGGCACCGTGTCGAGGTCGCAGTCGGGGTCAGGGAACTCCTGGTTGATGGTGGGGGGGATGATCCCTTCGTGGATAGCTTTGATGCAGAAGATAAGCTCCATCGCGCCCGCGGCTCCAAGCATGTGTCCCGTCATGCTCTTGGTGGAAGAGACGGGTATATTGTAAGCCTGGTCGCCCATAGCCCGCTTGATAGCCATCGTCTCATATTTCTCGTTGAGCTGCGTGCTGGTGCCGTGGGCGTTGATATAATCTATATCTTTCGGCGTGAGGCCCGCGCTCCTCAGGGCCATCTCCATAGCGCGAGCTGCACCCTCTCCACCCTCAGCGGGTGCGGTGACGTGGGAGGCGTCAGAGGTGGAGCCGTAGCCCGTCAGCTCGGCTAGAATATTGGCACCTCTCGCCTGGGCATATTCGAGCTCTTCGAGCATGACCGCTGCCGCCCCCTCTGCCAGAACGAAGCCGCTACGCTTGGCGTCGAAAGGGCGGGAGGCACGGTGCGGTTCGTCGTTGAACTGGGAGGTAAGGGCGCGCATGGCGGCGAAGGTAGCATTACCTACCGTGCAGACGGACGCCTCGGAGCCTCCCGCGATCATCGCTTTGGCATCGCCACGCCTGATTATCTCCATCGCCTCACCTATGGCGTGGGCGGAGGAGGCGCAGGCCGATACGACGGCAAAGTTAGTCCCCTTGATCCCCATCTGGATAGAGACCTGGCCCGCGGCGAGATCGGTCAAAAGAGCGGGGATAGTGAAGGGGCTTACACGGTCGGGGCCTTTCTGTTCAATTGTTAGGACAGCCTCGGTGAGGGTCTCGATACCACCGATGCCGGAGCCTATAACCACGCCTATCTCTGTGGCATTTTCGGGGGTAATCTGGAAGTTGGCGTGGCAGGCGGCCTGCTTGGAGACGGCGACGGCGTAATGTATGAAGCGGTCCATGCGCCTTATCTCTTTGGCAGGGACGTACTCTTCAGGCTTGAAATCGCGGACCTCGCCCGCTATGCGCACGTCGTATCTTGTAGTATCGAAGCGGGTGATGGGGCCGATACCTGAGCGGCCCTCGATGGCCCCCTGCCAGGAGCTCTCGACAGAATTGCCGAGAGGTGAGACCGCGCCCATGCCCGTGATGACGACTCTACGCTTTCCATTTCCTGTGACCATTATAGATATACCCTCCGGGGAACGTTACTTGACTATTGCTGATATGAGAGCAAGCTGATATTCTTTAATTATACCACAGGAGCAGGGGTCAGGGGTCGGCAGGGCTTGGGAGGGCGAGTTATGGATGAAAGTATTCAGCCTGCGCCTTCTTGACTAGAAGCGCCTGCCCTCAGATAATACAGCAGCCCTGACACTTTATCCTTTATCCCTTATCCTTTTTCCTTTACTCGATGCCCGCATCAATATTCGTATTAGGCCATAAGAACCCCGACTCAGACGCGATAAGCTCCGCTGTGGGGTATGCCGCGCTCATGCAGTTGCAGGGCACGAGCAATGCCGTCGCGGCCCGCCAGGGGGTGCTGCGGCGCGAGACCACCTATATATTGGAGCGGTTTGGCGTCGCCCCTCCCAGGCTGGTGACGGACGTGCGCCCCCGCGTGGCTGACGTGATGACCAGCCCGATTGCGACGTCGCACATCGCCGAGTCGCTTTACGAAGTGGGCCAGGTCTTGCAGCGGGAAGGGCGGCGCGTTGTGCCTATTGTAGACGACGCGGGGCACCTGGCCGGGGTGATGGGCATCGAGGACTTCGCCCGCAACCTTATCGCGGGTCTCGAGCTTGGGCAACTGGACCACGTACCTCTGAACCTGGATAACGTGTTGAAGGCGCTGGATGGGCAACTGCTGGTGCGTGTGCCTGGACAGGTGCTACACGACAGGGTGATGGTGGGCGCGATGGAGATCGACTCGATGCTGAAGCGGCTCGTGCCCGGCATATTGCTGGTGATAGGGGACCGGGCGGATGCTCAACGTGCCGCTATCGAGTTCGGGGTAGGTGCGCTGGTCATAACGGGCGACCTGCCGGTAGAGGAGGATGTGCTTGCGCTAGCGAGGGAGCGGCAGGTGACGGTCATATCCGTCCCTCACCACACCTCCACTACTGTGCGCCTCATACACCTCAGCACGGCGGTGCGCCACCTGATGCGCCGCACGGTGGTGACTTGCAAACCGGATGACCCGGTTGAGGAGGTAGCGGAGACGCTACGCGAGGGGAACGTGCGCTCCCTCGTCGTGGTGGACGACGAGCGGCGGGTGGTGGGGCTGATCAGCCGGACGAACCTGCTCAGGCCCGTCCGTAGGCAAATCGTGCTCGTAGACCATAACGAGAGCGGGCAGGCGGTGACGGGCATCGAGGATGCGGAGGTCATAGGGGTGATAGACCACCACCGCGTTGCTGACTTCCAGACGCGCGCCCCCCTCTTTATGCGCCTTGAGCCTGTAGGCGCGACGAGCACAATTGTCGGTAAGCTCTTCGCGGAAGCAGGTATAGAGGTGCCGCAGGAGGTGGCAGGGGTGCTTCTGGGTGGGATACTGGCCGATACGCTCCTCTTTCGCGGCCCTACGACCACCCCAGAGGATAGGAGGGTGGCGTCTGCTCTTGCGGCGCGGGCGGGTGTAGATATGGAGGAGTTCGGGATGAAAATCCTGGACCTGGCGTCGGACGTGTCGGACCGCTCGCCTGAGCAATTATTGACCACCGACTTCAAGGACTTCAGCGTGGAGGGGAGCCACTTCGGGATAGGGGTGATAGAGACGACCAACAGCGCGGACGTGCTGGCCCGCCGCAAGGAGCTGCTGGGAGCGGTGGAGAGCCTGCGGCAGCGCGGCTACACAAGCGTCCTCTTCGCGGTGATAGACATCCTGCGCGAGCGCACCACTATCCTGGTCGGAGGGCATGAAAAGGAAGTAGCCGAGACGTTCAATGCGCCATTGGAGAAGGGCCACACGGTGCAGCTAGAGGGTATATTGTCGCGGAAGAAGCATATAGTACCGATGCTGGGGGAGGTGGATAAACGAATTGCTTCTACCTGATGCACAGAAAATAGCTACGCTACCTACGTTGCTCCTACCCTATCAACCTTGCTCTCAGAAGGAGCTATATCTACTCCAAACCAGAATCATCTACGTACCGCAGCAAACTGAAATGGTCTAGGACTCGGTTCATAATGCACACGACGTATTTTTCAGTTGCTTCCTCAAATCGATGATAATCAGCATGTGTCACGACAATTTTGTCGCCTTGCTTCTTATCTAACCACTGGCAGGCATCAACAAACTCGCGGTCAATAATCGAAGCGCGATGCACAATGACATTACGAGTGCTGTGCATCTCTATAAGGTCTTGCTTAACCTGCGGGTCAATTTTCCCCGATAAATCGAAGATACCAAGTAAAGCTTCATAACGGCCCACACCGCGCTTCTTCCCGCTATTCGTCTGCTGAAGTTCAGCGACTAAAAACCGCATCCTATCTTCATTTCGCATAGACAGGAACCTAGCTATAGGAATGCGAAGCTTCATTACTGCATCGATTTCTAAGGCTTCTGGTACGTTCATCAGCCACGCTACCAAAAGGTCCTCGACCATTGTTTCGAGAGCACCCCATATAGCTACGACAGCATGGGCGTGGAGCAATGGGAAATCTTGTTCTATCTCTCCCTGAGCAAAGGCAGCCATGCTCTTGGACAGTTCAATATCCTCAGGGCTAACTTCGGAGTTTAACTCTTCTTCCTCGCTCTCTACACCGAATTCTGCATCAATCTTTTTAATGGCGATACATAGTCTGCACGAACTTCATACCAATGGGGCAAGCCACTAACGGTCCTCAAACCCCTAATGCAGGTTGAGAGAAGCTTAGTCTCCTCGGTTATGTATTTTAGGCAGCGTTCGATAGGTTCTTGTGCCCAGATGACCTCAGACATATCAAGTTTGCCTCCTTACACCAAACCAACCTGCTCTAAGGCACGACCTTACAGTGCCAGACTGGCGGAAGTGCTGGTCAAATGAGAAGGCGTGTGATGGTCCATCAAGCTTTCATCCGTTCTCAATAGCTATGACCCGTTTAGTAGCCCGAATTAGGCATGCGCCAAGAGTATTCGATGGTTGAAATGCAAGTCCCTGTGGCGCTTAGGGAGCCGCAGTTGACGCTATACTCCTGCGCGAAGGCTGCGGGATTGGCTTGCCCAGAGCTTGTGCCGACTCGATCCAGGCGGCTTTAGCAAGTTCCAATTCCCGCAACGCTTCTTCTGGCGTATCGCCGAACGCGGAGCAGTACTTGAGGTCTGGGATGTTAGCTATATAGCCACCGTCTTCCTCACTGTAGAAAATCTCTATAGGGTATTCATGCTCGCGCATAGCTTTACTCCTCAACCGTATTATAGCTCCAAACCATAATCATCCACTATTTGCATGAACTGCCTCACCTGGTACGCTTTGGCTTTGCCACCCCGCTCTTGCAAGTTGACTTGCTCAGGAACCTCTCGATGGGCAAAGATATGATGGCTGCCGCTTATCCTCGAGAACCGAAAGCCGTAGGCTTCTACCAGCGCGACCAGATCTTGAAACCTGATGTTATTGGACCCGGTGCGGGCTTGCCGGAGCGTCCTTAGGAGTGCTCTTCTGCTCATGTCGCTTCCTTAGGGCCTAAGGCACTACGGTCACAGTGCCAAACTGGCGGAAGTGCTGGTCAAATGAGAAGGCGTGGATGATGCCTAGCTTCTCAATTATGACTTTACTCGTGCAATCGGTGAAGCTCCACTCTTTGTCTGTATAGGTACGAAAGACCTGCCAGGCGGATTGAATGTCGTCTTCAGTTAGATAGTATAGGTCTGCCAACTTACCACTGAAGAGTAACTCGCCAAGCTCAGTGGAACGGATGCCTGGCGCACGAGACCTCATCAACGTCAGTATTTCGTCAACGACATAATCCGATGTAATCAAGGGTAGGCGATTCTGTCGAAACCACTGCGCCGCCGCTTGGTGATGCTCGTCGTCTGGTATGGCATAAGCAAAGAAGGCACCAGTATCAACAAAGATCACGGCATATCCCCGTGCTTAGGGTAGAGGATTTCGTCGTGCTTCTCCGATATGTCAGTCCGCCCATCAGTGTGTGGTGTATAGGGGAGGGCGTCGAACTGGTCTAAGAGCGCGGTCAATTCCTCGCCCACCAAGGATTTGATAGCCTTTCTTTGGCTTTGCCCTTGCTCCACAGGTTGCGCCCCATTCTGCCCGATGGGATTTACCTCCACCCAAGCTCCTTCCGGTAGCTCCACCGGACCGACTGGGCGAAATACCCCACCTTCGTATACTGCTCTGATTGTCTCCATCGCTTTACCTCAATTTCATCTTTTATGCTTTCTGATATTTACTCTTGGGGCTTGAGTACCATTATAGCAGGTACATGGCAAGCACAGAATCGTCAGGAGTTCGGAGCAGACTCATGTGGTAGGGCGGGAGATGTGCATTACATCTCCAATCGTGGTGAAGCCTGCGCGGGCGTAGATGCGCTCTTCCGCTTCGGCTGCGGCCATGAGGAAAGGGAGCGTAACGCCTGCGGCGAACGCTTCTTGCAGGAGGCGGGAGGTGAGCGCGGCGGCTATACCCCGGCGGCGGTATGCCTCGCGTACGCCTATGCCTGCGATTTCGGTGATGCCGTCGTACGGGATGGTGCCTACGCCCCCGCCTGCCGGTTCGCCCGTCGCCTCGTCGCGTGCCATGATCGCTATCATACCCCCCGCCATGCTGGAGCGGAAGCTCGCGATGGCCTCGGCATCAGGCGTATTGAGAGCCTGGCCGAAAGCCTCATTCTGCGCCATCATAAGACCACTAATCTCATCGTCGGTGGTTGGGACGAGCAATTCCATGCCGGGAGGGGTGGGGACAAACTGCTCCGAGCCTGGTGTGCAGACCATAAGCGGGGTACGCCTCTCGACCTCGAAGCCAGCATCTATCAGCGTCTGCTCTACGGCAGGGGCGAGCTTCGATATGTATTCGAGGCGTGGTTTGCGCCAGCGTCGCTCGTATGCGGTTATGAGGGCAGCTATGTCGGCGGGTGAGGGCGTGGCACCATCGTCTGGGATCGCGTAGTTGAGGTAGGCGTTTTCGGTACTGAGGTCGAAGGTGCCGAGGAAGGGGCCGATGCGCTCAGTTTCCCGCCCGTGGCTCGAGGCGACGCGGAGATATGATTGAATGCGAGACTCCATATGGGGTGGCCCTTTCTGCAAGTGTGCGTTACCGGGCGGCGTACTGCATCCCGCCCAAATGCCGCACCATCCCTTTCAACTCCATCATCGTCAGCACGGCGCTTACGGTGGATGGAGGGAGGCCGCTCGTCTCTGTTAGCTCGTCTATATGCAGGGGCGCGTCCTGGAGAAGCTCTAGGAGCTTGCGCTCGGTCGGATCGGATGGGAGGGCGCGCACCGCCTCGACGTGCTCCGTCACCATCTGCATGTTCAGCTCTTCCAGGATGTCGTCGGGGGTGGTGACGCACTTCGCGCCGCTCTTGAGGAGGTTGTTAGGACCTTCACTCATTTTCGAGGTGATAGGGCCGGGGACCGCGAAGACTTCGCGCCCCTGGTCGAGAGCGAAAGCTGAGGTGATGAGCGCCCCGCTCTTCGCGCCCGCCTCGACCACAAGCACTCCGAGCGATAGGCCGGATATGATGCGGTTGCGCGAGGGGAAGTTCATGGCGTCAGGTTGGGTGCCGAGGGGGAATTCCGAGAGGACCGCGCCCTTGCCATCGTTCAGGATGCGGCGCACCAGGTTTCGGTTCTCGCTCGGATAGATAACGTCGAGGCCAGACCCCAGCACGGCTATGGTGCGGCCTCCAGCTTCGAGCGCGCTGTAGTGGGCGACGGTGTCTATCCCTACCGCCAGGCCGCTCGCTACCGTGACCCCCGCCTGTGCCAGCCCCGTCGAAAGGCGCGCTGCGGCCTCTCGCCCGTATGGGGTGGGGCGGCGTGTGCCTACCACCCCTACGGCCCAGCTATCCTCTGGCACCAGATCGCCCATCGCGTACAGCACAGGCGGCGAGTCGTCTACCTCGCGCAGGCGCTCAGGGTACTCTTCGTCTCCCCATGTGAGGGCGCGGACCCCTGCCGCCTCCAGTCGCTCCATCTCGGCATCCAGGTCCAGAGTGCGCCGCGTCTCGATCAGCGCATCCGCCGATTTGCCGTCCAGCTTCGCGGCGAGGAGGTCGGCATAAGTGGCGCGCCAGGCGCTCTCGGCATCTCCCAAAGCGTCCAGGAGAAGCCGCACCCTCCTGGGGCCGATGCCCGGCACCCTGCTGAGACCTATGAGATAAGGTGTTTGAGGGGTCATTGCGCAACTATTATATCATGTGGTGAAACGTGATGCGTGATGAGTGAGGGTTTGCTCTACCTACCCCCTGCTCTGAACGTTTACAATCCCAGTGAGTATGAGTCCAAACTTACATGCGTGTTATAATATTTACGGGATTGCCAGCGATCCAGAAAGGGACATTATGATTTTTCATGTCACGTTAGAACAAGCGGAAGATGGTTGGTTGGTAGCTGAGTGCCCCGCGCTTCCCGGATGTGTTTCTCAGGGCAAAGATGAAGCGGAAGCTCTGGCTAACATTAAAGAGGCTATTGTCGCTTGGCTCTGGGCCGAAGATCAAAAGGCTATTTCTAATCTACCTCAGGATCAACGCCGGCAACCTATTGTCGTCGCAGTCTAGGCGATGAGCAAGCTAGGTAATATCTCCGGTAAGGAAGCGGCAAAAGCTTTCCAGAAGGCAGGTTGGACGCCAGTGGGTCAGGTTGGCAGCCACTTGGTCTTGATTAAAAAGGGCGTCCGCGTCAACCTTTCTATTCCCCAGCATAGGGAACTATCGGTGGGTACTCTGCGTGCGTTGATTCGTAATGCGGGCCTAACGATTGATGAGTTCTTGCAACTCTTATAGCTCTTGGACCTCTAGCAGGTATAACATTCATAATATGACTACGATAGCGCAAACAGCCCCCTCCGAAGATAAATCTTCCACCCCATCCAACGCACTGGCTGCACCTACAGTCGCAACCCAGCAGGGATTGACTATTTACGATCTCTTGCTCCTGGGGATGGTGACAGTGTGGGCGGCCAACCCTGCGGCGATAAAGTGGGCGTTGCAGTACATGGACCCCCTGGTGTTCAATGCCTTCCGCTTTTTGCTGGCCGCGCTGGTGCCCGTAGTGGTGCTTCTGTTGAGCGGAGAGAGGCTGACGTGGCACAAAGGAGATGGGTGGAAGCTGCTGGCGCTGGGGCTTGGCGCGCATGGCATCTACCAGGCCCTCTTCATAATAGGGGTCGATAACACCCTGGCAGGGAATACGGCCCTCATCCTCTCTACCAGCCCCGCCTTCGTGGCGATATTCAGCGCGCTCCTGGGCTACGAGCGCGTGCGCGGATACGCACTGGCCGGCATCTGCTTGAGTCTGCTGGGTGCTGCGTTGGTCATTACCGGATCGGGCAAACCGCTGGAGTTAGGGGCACAGCTTGTCGGCGACCTGTTGATACTGGTGGTCACGGCGATATGGGGCTTCTACACAACCATTTCTCAGGACTTCCTCAAGAGGTACTCGGCGGTGAAGCTGAACGCGCTCGTCATGCCTGTGGGTGCGGCGGCTCTCTTCGCCTTCTCCTCTCCCCAGATAGTGAGCACCGCACCCACCTGGACGACAGCGCCTGTCGGAGCGTGGCTGGTGCTGGCGGCGTCGGGGATATTCGCGGTGTCGGTGTCGTACATAATCTGGTACAAAGGGATACAGAAGCTGGGGACGACGCGTACTGCGGTCTATTCTAACCTGGTGCCTGTGATTGCCGCGACAATCTCATTCTTCGTCCTCAAGGAGCCGCTGGGGTGGCAGTTCTGGGCGGGCATGGTGCTCGTGCTCTTGGGCGTGTCTCTGGCGCGCTTCGGGGGGCACCTGCGCGCTAAGCTATCGAGACGGATTTAATCACGAAGAACACAAAGGCAAAAAAGAACACGAAGATTTATTATGGAATTCACCGCAGAGACGCAGAGTACGCAGAGATTCCTTTTGGTACAAGCCCATCCTTTATCGTTCTTTGTGTTCTTCGTGTCTTTGTGGCCTTTGTGATTAAAGCATCACGCATCACGCATCACGCATCACGTTTCACGAACCACCATGACCGATCCCCCCACAGCCATCTTCCTCTCGCCCCACTTTGACGACATCGCCCTCTCATGTGGGGGGATGGCGACGCGGCTGGCGAAGATGGGGGCGCGGTGCATCGGACTGACGGTGTTCGCAGCGCCCTCTCTCCAAAGTGATACCTTATCTCACTTTGCCCAGGAGCAACACCGGATGTGGGAAAGTGGCGCGGGGCAGAACATGTCTACTATCAACGAGGTGCGGCGAGAAGAAGAGCGCCAGGCTCTCAAGCTGCTCGGACTCCAACCCGTCTGGCTCGATTTCCAGGATGCCCCTTACAGGCGTAGCGCTATGGGGGAGCACCTCTATACCTCCAACGAAGGTTTGTTTGGCAAGCTCGCGCACGAAGAGCGTGCTATGCTCAGCCCCCGTATAGCAGCGGAGATAAGGCGCGTGCTCTCGGAGGCCGACGCACAGGGGCGGGTGCGGGTCTTCGCGCCACTTGGCGTCGGCAACCACGTGGACCACCAGCTCGTATTCAGTGCAGCACGTCTACTAGGCCCGCGCTATGGCGTCCTCTTCTACGAAGACTACCCCTACGCAGCGAAAGAGAATGCACTCGTAGCGCGTCTCAAATCGCTCGGCGTCCCTTCCATCCCACCTCCCCAAAATCCAAAATCGCGCACAGTGCCCATATCCGAGGTGATAGGGGTAAAGATAGCCGCTATCGCCCGCTACAAATCGCAGTTGGGCGTGCTCTTTGGTGGAAGTGATGCTATGCCGGGCGCGGTGCGAGCCTACGCGCAATCTGTAGCCGGAGACCAGGCAGGCAAGCACTACGCCGAGCGTTTCTGGCAGCTCCCGGCGGTTTGGGTTGTGGCGTGATGCCGACCTGCGCCGGGTGCCGCAAATCTATAATGGGCGAGTATGTGCGCGTGCTGGGTGCGGATTGGCACCGGGACTGTTTCAGGTGTGCGGCGTGCGGCCAGCCGGCGGGCAGGGAGGGATTCATAGAGCATGAGGGAAGGGCTTATCACGTGGCCTGCTACCACGAGCGATTCAGCCCTCGCTGCGCGGCGTGTGGTAAGGTTATCACAGGAAAGTATACCAACGCGCTTGGCAAAAGCTGGCATGTGGAGCATTTTGTGTGCGCCCAGTGCGGCAAACCTTTCGCGGGGCGTAGCTTCTTCGAGCGGGATGGGAAAGCGTATTGCGAGACAGATTTTCATCTCCTCTTCAGCCCCAAGTGCACTGTGTGCGGGGAACCGTTGCGGGGGACGTACTCCGTCAACCTGTGGGGAGATAAATATTGCGAGCGACACAACGTCGAGCTACACAAGTGCTACAGTTGTGGCCGTCTGATCTGCGCCAGGCTGACGGGCGGCGGGGTGCGGTACCAGGATGGACGCCATATGTGCAATCTATGCAGGCGCACTGCCGTTGATGCTCCTGCGGAAGGTGAGCGCATCATGGGCGAGGTCCGGCGGGCGCTTGCGAGCTTTGGCATGGACCTGGGCATGGCACGCATACCTCTACGCCTGCCCGGCCAGGGTGAGCTTACCAGCCGCTCTACCCATGCGTACGCGAGCGACCCTTCCGGTATGGCATGTACAAGGCTATGGACGCAACGTGGGAGAGTAGTGCGGCGTGAGGTGGAGGAGATACTGGTCCTGCACGGGCTACCTCGTGAGCATTTCTCAACTGTCGTGGCGCATGAGCTGGGCCACGCCTGGCTTTTCCTCAATGCCTTCCCTAAGTTACCTCCACAGGTGGAAGAGGGGATATGCGAGCTGTGCGAATACCTGTGGCTCAAGCGGCAGGGCACTCGCGAGGCCCAGTACCGTCTCACGGCCATGGAGAGTAATAAAGACCCGGTATACGGGGCTGGTTTCAAGAGTGCCCGGCGTGCTTTAGAGGGTCGCACATTTCACGCTCTGCTAGAGTATGTGCGGAAGTATGCTCGCTTCCCATAAGAGCGCAATGAAACGTGATGCGTGATGCGTGAGGGGTAGCAATACCGCCAGGGTATAGTTATATCGATGTACTCTGCTCTGAAACAGCCCAGGACTCTCTTCCTTATCGGTACGGGGGTATTTCTCTGCGCTATTGGGCTGCTTCTCTTCAGCGCGAATATGCAGCGTGGGCTGAGCCACGACGAGCATATGTACGTGGCGGGCGGCGAGCTACTGGCGCGGGGGCTGGGGCTGCCCTACAGGGACTTCCCCTATTTGCAGATGCCCAACCTCGTATTTATATACGCCGCGCTCTTCGGGGTGTCCGACTACCTGCTCTTGAGCGCCAGGCTCCTTTCTACGCTGGCCGCGTTGGGAAGCCTTACACTGGTATTTGTGCTCGTTTCCAACCTGCTGCGCGGCTCTTCTTATCTGGTGCGCTTCCTTCTGGCTGCGGGTAGTGTGTCACTCATTATCAATAACCCGATCTTCAATTACACCAGCGGCCAGGCATGGAACCACGACTTGCCGGTATTCTTCTGCCTGGGGGCATTAGCACTGCTACGTCGGGGCGCTCTGGAAGGCGGGCAGGGAAAATGGGTGATAGTGAGCGGGCTGCTGGCGGGGCTTGCGGTTGGCACGCGGCTCCTCTTTCTGCTCGTGGTGCCCGCGTTCATTATCTTTATATCCATCTTGCCCCCCGGCCCCTCCATGCGAGGGAGGTCAAGGCCGGTAGGGTTGTTTGGGGCGGGTGTAGGGCTGGGGTTGCTGCCGTCGCTCGTCATGTTTGCTCTCGCGCCCGGCCAGTTCCTCTATGGGAACTTCGTATACCACCAGGCTAACGGTGAGTTCTGGGAGAAGATAGGCTATATGCGGGCTATGGACCTTGCTGGTAAGCTTGGCTATTTGTGGGAGGTGGTACTTCAGCCTGCTAATCTCGTGCTCGCGCTGGGTCTGCTGACGCTTGGTATAGCTGCTATTTTGATGAAAGCCTTTACGGCGTTCGCAGCGTGGCGCGAATTTTACCTCGCGCTGACGCTTACGATAGCACTATCTGTGGGGGCCTTCGTACCTGACCCTTCGTGGTACCAATATTATTTCGCACCACTCCCTTTCCTGGTGTTATCTATCGTGTATTGTGCCGCCGCGCTGTACCGTGTAAAGGTATGGCCCCTGGCGCTGTTCGCTCTCATGGTACTCCTGTCGTTTATTTACAGATCACCCTTTTTCCCTTTGGAGAATTTGCTGGCACCGGACAGGTGGGCGACAGTTAGAGCGCACAAGATGGGTGAGGAGATTAGGAAGTACGTTGGGGACGAGCGGGTCCTGACCTTCGCGCCTATTTACCCGTTGGAGGGTGGCGCGCGGATTTACTCGGACTTCGCGGCAGGGCCCTTTACGTGGCGAAGTATCACTCTACTCTCCGAAGGAAAGCGGGCGGCGTCAGGGCTGATGTCGCCGGTGGAGCTAAATGAATTGCTCGACAGGGAGCCTCCGAAGGCGATATTGGTAGGGTTCGAGCCGGACCTGGAGGTGCCCTGGATAGAGTATGCACAGGAGCGAGGGTATAAGGAGGTCGCCCTGGGAGACGGGGCAATCTTGTGGCTGGCACCTTGACAGCCTGGTTGCGTACGTGCTACACTCCGGTGAGATAACGATACTGTGTATCAATAACTGGAGTGTATTGTGTCTGCAGTCACTAATAGTGAATTAGAAGCCGGACGTAAGAAGGCTGGCGACGATAAAGTAACGCGAACGGGTGCGCCTGCCGTATGCTTGCGTGATATGACGGTGGGCTACGACGGTAGGCCTGTATTGTCCCATACGGACCTGGAAATAGCATGGGGCCAGCTGGTGGGGGTGATTGGGCCGAATGGCGCGGGTAAATCTACCCTCATAAAAACGATACTGGGCACGCTAAAACCGGCGGGCGGGACGGTGGAGGTGGGTGGTTGGCCTTCGAGGAGCCGTGAGGCGCGCAGCCTCCTCGGCTACGTGCCCCAGCACGAGACGGTCAAGTGGGACTTCCCCGTAACGGTGCGCGACGTGGTGATGATGGGTCGGACTGCCCGATTGGGTTGGCTGCGCTTCCCAGGCCCGGAGGACAGGCAAGCGGTTGCAGACGCGCTGGAGCAGGTTGGGATGCTCCCCTTCGCGGAGCGGCAGATCAGCCAGCTATCGGGCGGGCAGCAGCAACGAGTTTTCCTGGCCCGCGCTCTCGCGCAGGGTGGGCGCTTATTGCTCCTGGACGAGCCGCTCAACGGCGTAGATGCAAAGACCGAGGAGACTATAGGCGAGCTACTCAGGCGAATGCGTGGCGAGGGCGGGACGGTGCTGATGGCTACGCACGACCTGGAGCTTGCGGCGAGTTGGTGCGACGGGTTGATCATGGTCAACCACGCGATTGTGGCTTATGGCCCACCAGCCGATGTGCTGCGCCCCGACGTGCTGCGCGACACGTATGGGGGCCAGTTGCTGGTCGTGCCCCAGGCCAATGGCGGAATGCAAAGCGCGCTCGTCCCGGACGTGCACGGGCACCCCGGAGGCCAGCCGCCGCCTGCTTGACGACGGACGATAAAGTGAAACGTGAAACGTGAAACGTGATGCGTGAGTGTACTGCACAATAATTCGTAATTCGTAATATGGACTTTTTATCCTGGCTAACAGACCCTTTGCAGTTTCAGTTCATGCAGCGAGCGCTCTTTGAGGTAGTGCTGGTGGGGGCTACTTGCGGGCTTATTGGCACGTACGTGGTGCTGAGGGGGATGGCTTTTATAGGGGATGCGCTTGCGCACGCGATTTTCCCTGGGGTAGTTGTGGCTTTCCTGCTGGGGGTGAACTTCTTTTTGGGCGCGCTACTATTTGGGCTGCTGACTGCTTTCTCGGTTGGAGCGTTGGCGCGTAACAGGCGCGTGTCGGAGGATACCGCTATCGGCGTGCTTTTCGCCGGGATGTTCGCCCTGGGGGTGGTGCTCATCAGCACGCGGCGCGACTACACGGGCGACCTCGCCTCTTTTCTCTTCGGCAACGTCGTGGGGGTTGGGACCGAAGATTTGGTGGCGAGCGCGGCTGTCGGGCTGCTGGTGCTCGGAGTGCTCATCCTCTTCCACAAGGAGCTTATGCTTGTGGCATTCGATGACGACATGGCCGAGGCGGTTGGCCTGCCGGTATGGCTGGTCAACATGGGCTTACTGATGCTGATGGCGCTGACCATCGTGGTATCGTTACGGGCGGTAGGCAACATCCTGGTGGTGGCGCTGCTGGTGACGCCCGCCGCGGCGGCACGCCTGTGGACAGACCGCCTGAGGGTGATGATGGCGCTGAGCGCGCTCTTTGGCGCACTTTCGGGCGCGGCGGGCCTCTTCATAAGCTACCATACGAAACTGGCGGCAGGCGGGACGATAGTGCTGGTGATCACGGCATGGTTCGGCGTGTCGCTGCTGGTCGCGCCTCGCCACGGGTGGCTGGGGAGGGTCGTGGTGAAACGTGATGCGTGATGCGTGATGACGGACGAAAGACGAAAGACGAAAGACGAAAGACGATAACCTAGCGATTACTTTGAACCTTGAACCTTGAACCTTGAACTTTGAACTCAGATAGGGAGATGCCATGCCTGACGTAGATGCGATATTGGAGAGGCTTGGACATGAGGGGTATAGGCTGACGGGGCCTCGGCGGGTGGTGTTGGAGGACGTTGTGGGCCGAGCGGAACCCTTTACCTCAGCCGAGGTATGGGAGGCGATGAGGGTGAGCGCACCTGGTATTGGGCGAGCTACGGTCTTTCGCACCCTTGACCTGCTCAGCAAGCTGGGGGTGTTACAGAGGATACATAACGACGTGGAGGGCGGGCGCTGCCATACTTACCTGGCGTGTGATGACCACCACCATCACCACCTGATATGCAATAGCTGTGGGCGCGTGATTGACTTTCAGGAGGAGAAGGGTCTGGATGAGTTGGTGCGCGAGGTGGAGAGGCGTACCAATTTCAGGGTAGAGGGGCACAGGCTTGAGTTGGTGGGACGCTGCCCGTCCTGTCGCTCGACTTAACGGTGACTATTATGAAAAGAGTAGTGAAAGTGAGTAGTCTCAGGGTGCGGGGTAAGGCAGTCCGGACTTGTGCAGCCTTGCTCTTGTTAGTGCTGGCGGGGTGTGGGACGGAGGCTAACCGGCAGGCTACTCCAGAGGTACAGGGTGGGAAGCTCTCCATCGTTACGACCACTACCCAGATAAGGTCGATGACTGAGGCAGTTATAGGTGGCCGGGCGACCGTGCGCTCCATTATGAGCGCTGGGACTGATCCGCATGAGTACGAGCCGACGGCGAGCGATGTGCAGTCTATCGTCGAGAGTGGGCTGGTGCTGGAGCACGGCATCGGGCTGGATAGCTGGGCGGACAGGCTCATCGCCAATGCAGGAGGAGAGCGCCCCGTCGTGAAAGTGACGGTGGGCATACAGTTGCGCCGGGCCGAGGGAGAGGAAGGTGCCCACGAGGGTGAGACAGGAGAAGACCCGCACGTCTGGTTTAGCGTCACCAACGCCATGACCATGACGCGCAATATTCGCGACGCTGTAGTGAAGGCGGACCCCGCCAACGCCGCTGTATATCAAACCAACGCTGACACCTATCTGGCGAAGCTTGACGAGCTAGACAAGTACATCGCCGCGCAGGTGGCTGCTATACCTGCCGAAGATAGAAAGATGGTCACGAACCATGACAGCTTTGGCTACTTCATAGAGCGGTATGGGCTCAAGTTCGTAGGCTCCATTATTCCCTCCATGAGCAGCGAATACAATCCATCGGCGAGCGACATAGCAGATATTATTACGAAGCTGAAGCAAGAAAAAGTGAAGGCGATATTCGTGGAAAGCTCTATCAACCCTAGCCTCGCACAGCAGATAGGGAATGACACCGGAGTGAAGGTTGTGAATACGCTGTACGGCGACTCGCTAGGCACGCCCGGTACGCCCGGCGCGGATTACCTGGGCATGATGCGCTCCGACGCCGACACGATTGTGGCAGCGCTCAAGTAGTAAGCAGAAGGCAGAAGGCAGAAATACCTGCACGGTCTACTGCTTTCTGCTTTCTGCCTTCTGCTTTCTATCTATGGTGGTGCGCGGCACATCTTAAGAGAAGTCTATGTGCCGCGCACTTTTAGTCCCTATACGGCGAGGGCCGGGAAATAGAGGCCAGGTAGCCCAAACCCAACCTCACATAACGATTCCTTAACATGTGAGGGTGGGTTCTAAGAAGAATGTCGCTGGGGACGCCGGGTGAATCTTATCTTCACATAGACTTCTCTTAAGGTAGGAAGATTAGTTTACGGGCCTCTCCACCGCCCTTACCGCTAGGCTGGATGCTTAGGGGTGAGTGTGTAGTGTTGTGTTGGACGATGGCTATAGACTAAAAGTCATCTACGATCCAGAAGAGCGCGCCTGGGGCTGCGAACATCGCCTCAAGTTCTTCATGGCCGCAACCTTCCTCTAACGGCAGCGCCATCATGTCGCGGTCGTCTGGCATCTGCAAGCTTTGACCAAATAGAGCTCGCATAGCCGCATCTATTTGGGGTTCGCGTGGCAAGAATGACCTCCCACCCACGTGCCCTTGCGCCGCGTTATCTGCTAAGGCGGACGTGAGGGCTGGTATTGCTTCCTCATGCCCCGGCGCAACGCCAATCTCGCCGATGGTAAAGAACTGGTCCAGGTTGAACTCCTCTCGCGCTACCTCCTGTGTAGAGTAGTCTACCACCAGATAGCCTGCGTACTCCTTATCATCTCCCTCTCCCGTGTAGGCCATGATGAGGAGCATTGGGTGGGTTGTGTTGCGCGAACGGATGCGACGGGAGAAATAGCCTCGCCAGTAGGCTTCGTCCCGCACCAATGCCAGGGGTCGGCGAGCGTTGTAGAGGGCGTATATATCGCGAACCGTTTTCCAGGTACCCTCCTCAAAATCGAAGGGAGGCTCGATGCGTTCTGTCTCTATGCTGCATATGCTATCGTTTTGTGGACGCTCGTCCGATAGCACGCCCCGGTAATAAGGGGCAGAGAAGACGCGGTAGCCCAGCCCTTCGTAGAGAGGCACTCCCATGTCGCTCGACATGAGGAGGGTCCATGCGCACCCCTCCTGCCGCATAGACTCTATCGCTAGCTGCATCAGCTTGCGGGCATGGCCCTGCCTGCGGGCGCTCTCGATGGTGGTCACACTCGCGACGCAGCCTACTTGCTGTGGCACGCCGGTCGCGTCACGGACCTGCCGGAGCCAGTAGCGTACAGTTGACAGTAGAGTGCCATCAGCTGCGAAGGCCACAAGGGTGTGGTCAAGGTAAAGTGGGTCGAGGCGCGCGCCCTGCCTGACGTACTCGATGCTTGGCGCGCCCCAGGTGCGCATTCTGAGGTCAAAGACGGCGTCTTCGTCCGCGAGGCGCATCTTTCTATATTCTACTTCCATTGCTTTGCTCCATTAGGACGTGTGCTACTGCTTTTCCGAAGAAATATCGTTTACCTGTCATTCCGAACGTAGTGAGGAATCTCCAAGCTTGCCAGGTGGATAGAGCTTTAGATTCTTCGCTCCGCTCAGAATGACATGGAGAGGAGTCTTGTTCTTACAGAGGCTCAGAGCAAATCATAAGGGCAACAAAAAGCAGAACGTAGCTTGAAGCCTACATTCTGCTGATGGAGCGGGAGACGCGACTCGAACGCGCGACATTCTGCTTGGAAGGCAGACTCTCTACCGACTGAGATACTCCCGCAAAGGAACAAGATAATTATACAGGTTCTCGTATGCTAACGCAACCCGCTTGACACGCCCTGTGCGATTTGATAAACTAACCTCTGTACGTTAAGTACGCGTCCATGGCGCATTCGTCTAGAGGCCTAGGACACCTCCCTCTCAAGGAGGAGACCAGGGGTTCGAATCCCCTATGCGCTACCATCCTCCCCTCTCCTTTGCGTGAGGGGATTTTGCTTTTCGATTGGTAGAGGGGACAAGGATGAGGATAAAGCTGCTTGGCGCTCACCAGGGTGAAAACAGAGAGGCGCGCTTCATGTCAATTCTGATTGATGAGCACCTGGTGATTGATGTTGGCGGGCTGACCGGGGCGCTATCGAGTGATGAGCAACTGCGGATAGGCGCGGTGCTCCTTACCCATCGCCACTACGACCACATAAAAGACCTGCCGGGGCTGGCCCACACGCGCTGGCAGCAGATGGAACTCCCGCTTTACTGCATAGACGATACTCGTGACGCGGTTCAGGCGCACATCTTCAATGATGTGCTATGGCCTGCCTTGCGCGAATACCAGGAAGGGTATTATCCTGTTACGTATCACCACGTCGAGCCGGGGGAAGCGTTCAACCTGCTGGGGTACGCTATTTTGCCTGTAACGGTGTCCCACACTGTACCGGCGGTAGGTTATCTCGTGGAGCGAGATGGGAAGAGTATGTTCTACACGGCGGACACTCGCATCGAGGAGCGTCCGCTCTGGATCGAGCAGCGTCCCGACCTGCTCATAATCGAAACCACCATGTGTAGCGTGTATGAAGACGAGGCCAACCGCTTCGGCCACATGACGCCGCTGTCATTGGAGCGCGTGCTGAGGACCTTTCACGCCAGGCAAGGGTATTATCCGCGTACCGTATGCGTGCACATGAACCCCGCGCATGAGGAAGTTATACGCCGGGAAGTAGCCGAAGTGTCGGACAGGCTCGGTGCCGATGTATCCCTGGGGTATGAAGGCATGACCCTCGACCTGTAAGCATCTCTATCTTTTCACACAAAAATGCTGGCGCGGAGCGCCAGCATTTTTGTGTGAAAAGGCATCTTTCCTCTGATGTGAGAGGAGTTAGACGACGGCGGCTCGTATCTTGGACGATGCATAGTCCATCGCTATCACTATGATGGCTATGAAGAGTATCGCGGTGCCCGCGGCATTCCAGTCGAGGATGTTGATGTACTGCGACAGGAGCAGACCTATGCCTCCTCCGCCTACGATACCAATAATAGTTGCCATTCTTACATTGATGTCCCACCTGTAGAGGGTGAATGATACGAACTGCGGGATGAACTGCGGTATTACCGCGTAGCGAATCACCTGTAAGCGGTTCGCGCCGGTGGCGGTAATAGCCTCTATGGGGCCGGGGTCAATCGCCTCGATTGCCTCGGAGTAGAGCTTGCCGAGAGAAGCTATAGAGTGGATTGCGAGAGCCAGCATCCCCGCGAAAGGTCCGAGGCCCACCGCCGCCACGAATATGATCGCCCAGATGACCACCTCCACCGAGCGAAGTATGTTGAGGATAGTGCGGGTTACGACATACACGGTCTTGCTCACCACATTGTGCGACATGAGGTTCTGGGAGGCCATGAAGCTGAGTGGTATGCTCAGGATGACGCCGACCGTCGTGCCCATCAGCGCCAGGAAGATCGTCTCGATGATAGCGTCGCGCACCAGGCGGAATGTATCTGTGAAATAAAGCTCACCCGAAGGCCACTTCTGGGTGAAGGCGATAGTGTTGGGCGAGCCGGAGAGGTTTATGACGCGCTCCGGGTCGTCAGGTACCTGCACAGTAGACTCGAAGTTGCCTTGAGCGTCAGGCGTAAACGTTCCGAGGTCTTGTACCGACGCGCTGACACCGGTGCTCTGCCACCTGATGAGGCCGGGGGTATTGGCTCTGAAGCCTGTACCCTTGATAGTTATAGGCTGTCCAGGCGCGACGCTATCAGTCGAAAGATCGACTTTTAGGTTGAAGCTCTCACTCTCATCCTTGGGGGGTACTATTATGTCACCCGCTTCATTCGGACGCTTGCTGACCAGGGACGAAGTTAGCTGAGATTCTATAGTGACGGGAAAGAGCTTCTGCGGAGGCGTTTCCACTCCAACTACGCTCTGGGCTTGAAGCTCCAATACCTGCTCGTCGCGGGCCACTATATTGGGCTGTAGCAAGTCGCTGACGATTTGCTGCGTCTTAGGCGCTTTCTCGACCAGCACCTGCGGTTCGATACGAGACACCTGCCAGCCAAACATGTGCGCCCATAACAGTAATCCAGCTATGACGATGCCTGCGAGAGACCGGGCCGAGTTCCATAGCAGCCATATGAGGAAGCTACCGACGATGATTACCAGTATGGGTAGCCACCACGACCGCAGGAAGTTGGACATGAAATCAGCCGGAATATTGTTCAGCAGGTTTACGGATAGCTCCCTGAGCCATTCGAGGGGGTAGCTGAGGACAACCAGGAATTCCATGACCACGACTGCTGCCAGGAGGGCTGTCAGGAAGCGGCCAATGCCATGCAGGGCCACAGGAAGATTGTCAACCAGCTTCCAGAGGAAGTAGATGATAGCCGCGCCCACGATGGTGATGGGGATGGAGTACCACTTTTCCTGGTTGGTGAAGAGGCTGTTGGCGAGAGCCAGCGGGTAGCTCAAGAGCATGAGCGCTTCCAGGCCCACTATAATACCGATGAACACGGCCACCATGCGGAGGGGGATGCGTGCGACTTGCGGAAGCGTTCTGGATGCCCTCCAGAGGAGACCTATGAGGAGGGTCCCTATGATGATGATTATGGGGGCAAGCCAACCATCTATGATGAACTTTTCGGTCTCTGCGGATAGGCCAAGCCAGGGCGGTAATAGCAGATTGTCAACTGTGAGGCTCGATATTCCGGAGAATATGCCGGAGAAGCCTCCGAAGACCATGCTACCGAAGTTTGCGAATAGAAACGCAGTACCGCCGAAGACGCCCGGAAGATATGGTATGAAGAGGAGGATGCAGGCTATCAGCCAGAGACCCCAGACGCCTTGCAGAACGCGCAACACAGGTAGGGGATAGCGTGCGGCCTCTTCCTTGGCGGTGCCCTGGCGCTCGGCCACGGTCATAGGGCGGGGGTTGGGGGCGGGATTGTCTATAGTTGCCATCAGCGTACACCTCCTGCGGCGGCAGCGGCATCGGCTTCTTCCTCGAACTTGCCTTTGCCCGGCCCGATCTCTACTTCGACCGCGTCTTCGCCGTAAATCTCGCGGAACTTGGCCTCGTCTATCTCAAGGGCGGGGCCGTCGAATACGATGTGGCCCCCTTGCCCATCATTACGCAGGGCGATTACGCGGTCCGCGTAGCGCCTTGCCAGCGATAGGAAGTGGAGGTTGCATAACACGGTGATTCCCTCGCTTTTGTTGATCTGCTCAAGGTATTTCATTACCGAGTGGGAGGTGGCGGGGTCGAGGGATGCCACAGGCTCGTCGGCGAGCATCAGCTTCGGCTCTTGCATGAGCGCCCTGGCGATGCCTACGCGCTGCTGCTGCCCGCCGGAGAGAGTGTCAGCACGCGCCCTGGCTTTGTAAGCGATGCCGACGCGCTCAAGGTTGCGCATGGCAAGCTCCTGCTCGGCCCGCGAGAATCTGCCAAAGAGAGATGTGGCGTTGTTCTTGTAACCGAGTCGGCCCGTGAGGACGTTGGTCATGACGGACGATCGCTTGACGAGGTTGAACTGCTGGAAGATCATTGCGATCTTGAGGCGGATGCGGCGCAGATGCGCGGTGGACGCGGCGGTCACCTCCTCTCCGTCCAGGAAGATCTTGCCGCTGGTCGGCTCGATCAGGCGGTTGACGCAACGTATGAGGGTGGACTTGCCTGAGCCGGAAAGGCCGATGATGACCAGGAACTGCCCCTTCGGTATCTCTATGGAGAAATCATGTAGGGCTTTCGTCCCGTCATCGTATATCTTGCTGAGATGCTCTATCCTAAGCATTGGCTCCTCCCTTCGGGGAACTACGAATTACGGATTACGGGTCATAGCAATTGATAGTGGTGGGTGAAGGGGTACGACCACAAATGCGCCGATATAATACCATAAAATGGGCCGGTTACGTACAGTGATTTGCTAATTTCAGTATAATACATCTATAAGAGTATGCCTGGCCTCACGGGAAGGTATAGTAAACAGAAACATAAATAAAGAATAGGAGATACATAAATGAGACAGATAAGCCTGGTAGTGCCCGCAATATCGTGCAATCACTGCAAGCACACCGTCGAGAGCACGCTGAAAGGGTTCGAGGGCGTTGAGGAGGCGATAGTAGACGTCGCCAACAAGCGCGTCGCCCTCAAGTACGACCCTGAGAAGATAGAGCTGAGCAAGATGGAGGAAGCCCTCTCCGAGGAGGGGTACGACGTGGCGAACGTTATGTAATTACGAATTACGAATTACGTTCTGCACTCGTAATTCGTAATTCGTAATTAGCGAAGCTCCCGAAGGTGCTCAAGCTCGTGCTCTAGCGCCCTACGGAGGGCTTTTTGGAGGGTCCAGGGTTCGCCAGGGCGGTTTGCCCAAGTGGGATAGGTAATTTCGGCACGTTTCTCCTGAGCCACAGCCTGCGCCCACTTCACCAGTATAACTCGTATGGCGTTGAGCCTATCCATTATGTGGGCAGGCTCGTCGTCTGTTACCGGCTCACGATTATCGAGGGGGCCAACGACGCGGTTGATGTAGCCATACTCGGCGTTGGCGACGTGCCGGAGAGTGTCCCATAGCGTTCGATCAGGGGCTATATGCCTGCCTTTTAGCTCATACTCACTCATGCCTTCTATGGCCTTGAGTAGATCGGCGCGGCTGTATCGGAGCCAGCGCAGGGTGCGTTCGAGCTTCTCGTCGTCCCAGGCGACCTGGTCGAAGCCGAAGAGGACGGCTTTGCTCCCCGCTTGCAGGGGAGCGCCCTCAGTACGCACCTCCATGACGGAGATGTCGGCGAGGTTGGGGCGTGAGACGTGCGCTTCGGGCACCAGCGGCTCGCTATGGCTTCGTAGCCAGGTCAGGAAGTCTCGAATTGCCCTGGGGGTCGCCGCCACCGCTTTTGAAGCGTCCGACCCTACCGCGAAGCCTCCCGGTAGCTCCGCGACGTGAGCCATGGCCCCGCTCGTGCCTACTTCCACGTAGACGTGATAGGTTGGCTTTCGGTGCATCATTGGATGAGTATTGTAGCATAGGGGTCGGGGATCAGGGGTCGGGGGTCGGGGATTAGGGATTGGGGATCAGGTGCTAGTTAAGTACTGACCCCCGACCCCCGACCCCCGATCCCTCTTTGCTAGCGCATAATAGGGGGTGGTATACTAAGAGTTGGCTCGTACATGGGCTGCTCTTTGTATGAAGGTGCTTTCCGTAGTGGGTGCTCGCCCACAATTTATCAAGGCTGCTCCCGTTGGGCGCGCTCTTAGGGGCGCGGGGATCGAGGAGGTGCTGCTGCATACCGGCCAGCACTATGATCTTGCCATGTCCGAAGTCTTTTTCAGCGAGCTTGGGATAGAGGAGCCCCGGTACAACCTTGGGGTTGGATCGGGGCCGCACGGCGCGCAGACGGCGGCCATGCTCGCAGGTATAGAAGACGTGCTGGAGTCGGAGCGGCCTGACTGGCTCCTTATATATGGTGATACCAACTCGACGCTCGCGGGGGCGCTGGCAGCTGCCAAGAAGGGTGTGCCGGTGGCGCACGTGGAGGCGGGCTTGCGCTCGTTCAACCGCTCGATGCCGGAGGAGATTAACCGGGTCGTCGCGGATGCGCTCTCCACTCTCCTCTTTTGCCCAACGGATGTAGCGGAGGCTAACCTAGCCCGTGAAGGGATCAGGTCAGGCGTGCATGTAGTTGGAGATGTGATGTACGATGCGGTGCTGTGGGCCTCCGGTCGCGTGGATGAGGGGCCTGACCTAGTAGAGCGGCTTGGCCTGGAGAAAGGCAAATATCTACTGGCGACCGTGCATAGGGCATCTAACACCGACGCGCCGGAGAACCTCACCGCTATCATGTGGGCGCTCAGGGAGGCGTCTGAGCCGGTGGTCTTCCCGGTACACCCGCGCACTCGCAAGGCGATAGCCGAGGCGGGAATACACGCAGGCGAGAACATCATGCTGCTGGAGCCTGTGTCGTACCTTGAGATGCTGGCGCTGGAGAAGCACGCGCGTGTCATTTTGACCGATTCGGGCGGGGTGCAGAAAGAGGCGCTGTGGCTCGGAGTGCCGTGTGTGACGATGCGCGGGGAGACGGAGTGGGTGGAGACGGTAGCGTGCGGTTGGAACACTCTCGCGGGGACGAACCCGGCGCGCATACTCGAAGCCCTCGGCGCGCCCAGGCCCTCCAGTTCCCCACCCGACATATACGGCGACGGCCTCGCTTCAGAGCGTATCGCTGCCCTTCTTGCCGATAGCTAAACGCAAAGACCCAAAGAGAACGAAGAACGCAAAGATTATTTATGGGTTCACCGCAGAGACGCAGAGGGCGCAGAGGTTTTATAGAAGTTAGAAATTAGAAGTTAGAAATTAGAACTCACGCATCACGTTTCACGCATCAGGGAAACTATGGAAGAAGGCATCTACATCCACCCTACCGCCGACGTTTCGCCAAGAGCGACGCTTGGAGAGGGGACGAAGGTCTGGCACCAGGCGCAGGTGCGTGAGGGGGCGGTGCTGGGGCGCAATTGTATACTCGGCAAGGGCGCGTACGTGGACTTTGACGTGCAGATAGGCGACAACGTGAAGGTACAGAACCGTGCTAGTATTTATCATGGAGTGACGTTAGAAGATGGGGTCTTCGTCGGACCGCATGTGATTTTCACTAACGACAAGTTGCCGCGTGCTATCAACCCGGACGGCTCGCTCAAGAGCGATGCGGACTGGGAGCTTGGGCGCATCCTCGTGAAAGAGGGTGCGTCGTTAGGCGCTGGTGCCATAATAGTCACGGGGGTGACAATAGGGCGCTTCGCGATGGTAGGGGCGGGTGCGGTTGTCACGCGCGATGTGCCCGATCACGGCCTGGTGTACGGCAACCCTGCTCGATTGGCGGGATACGTATGCGCGTGCGGCCAGAAGCTGGAGCAAGACGGCTCAACATGGCGCTGCCCCGCATGTGGACGGAGCTATGAGTTTTGATGGACGACAGACGGCGGACGGCGGACGACGGACAACTAAACCATAATAAATCTTGGCGGTATCTTGGCGCTCTTGGCGTCTTGGCGGTTCACGTATCACGCATCACGTTTCACATTTCACGTCTCACAAAGGAGGCTAAATGATACCTATAGCGCGCCCTATGATTGGGGATGAGGAAAAGGAAGCGGTCCTGCGCGTGCTCGATTCGGGGCAACTTGCGCAGGGGAGTGTGGTCGCTGAGTTCGAGGCGGCGTTCGCTGAGTACTGTGGGGTGAAGCACGCGATTGCCACCAGCAACGGCACTACCGCCCTCCACGTTGCGCTCCTGGCGAACGGCATCGGGCCTGGGGACGAGGTAATCACCGCGCCATTTACCTTCATCGCCTCCGCGAACACGGTCCTGTACGTTGGCGCGAAGCCGGTCTTCGTGGATATAGACCCAGGCAGCTTCAACATTGACCCTGATCAGATAGAAGCCGCCATCACCCCTCGTACGAAAGCCATAATGCCTATCCATCTCTATGGCAACCCGGCGGAGATGGGGCGCATCATGGAGATAGCCGAGAGACATGGCCTGGCGGTAATAGAGGACGCGGCGCAGGCGCATGGCACGGAGATAGACGGCAAGCGTGCCGGAAGCTGGGGTACGGGCTGTTTCTCCTTCTACCCCACCAAGAACATCACGACGGGCGAAGGCGGCATTGTGACAACGGACGATGACTGCGTCGCCGATCGCGCTCGGCTGCTACGAGCGCATGGGATGAGGGTGCGGTATTACCACGAAACGATGGGATACAATTTCCGGATGACCAATATACATGCCGCGATTGGGCTGGCGCAGATGCCGAAGCTGGAGGGGTTCAACGAGAGGCGCATCGCTAATGCTACGTACCTGAGTGAGCACCTTCCTGAAGAGATAGTGCAGGTGCCCCAGGTGCGTCCGGGCACGCGCCACATCTTCCACCAGTACACGGTGCGGGTACGTCCGCCTTTGGAGCGTGATGAGCTACGCGCCCATCTCACCGCCCACGGGGTAGGGAGCGAGGTGTACTACCCCGTACCTGTCCACCAGCAGCAGCTTTACCGCGAGATGGGATATAAGGGGGAGGGCTTCCCGGAGTCGGAAAGAGCCTCCAGAGAAGTGCTCTCCCTCCCGATTCACCCAGGTCTTAGCCAGGGTGATTTAGAAATGATAGTTGCTGTGGTAAAGTCTAAAGCGTAAGAATGTGCAAAGAACAGGACCCATCTCCCTGTCATTCCGAACGGAGTGAGGAATCTCCTAGCTTGGCTGTATGGATAGAGTTTTAGATTCTTCGCTTCGCTCAGAATGACAGGGAGAAAGATACTTCGTAATTCAAGGTCGTTAGTCTCATAATGCAGTTCCTAAACAGGTTTTACGAGCTTAGGTCTCAGGTCTCGCGTTTATTATTGAGAGGCTGTAGTGCATATCCAAAATCCAAAATCCAAAATCCAAAATCCTACCCGAGTAGCAGTCATTGGCGCGGGAGCGATGGGGCGCAATCACGTGCGCGTGCTCAACGACTTGCCGGGGGTAGAACTGGTAGGAGTGGCGGACGCTGACGCGGAGACGGCCCTGCGCGCCGCACGCAGCTTTCACACAGCCTCTTATGCGGATTACCGCGAATTGTTCGGCGTGGAGAAGCCCGATGCCGTCGTTGTGGCCGTACCGACCGCGATGCATTGCGAGGTTGTGCTTCACGCTCTGCAACAGGGCATCCACGTGCTGGTGGAGAAGCCTATAGCTTCCACCGAAGACGAAGCGCGAGCGATGCTTGCGGTAGCAGAGAGTCAGGGTGTGGTGCTGACCGTAGGGCATATCGAGCGATACAACCCCGCTATATTGGAGCTGCACAAGAGGCTGCGGCGGGGAGACCTGGGACGGGTGTTCAAAATGCACGCCCGCAGGCTTGGCCCCTTCCCTCCCAGGGTGCGGGACGTGGGCGTAGTGATCGATCTCGCCACCCATGACGTTGACATAATGCACTTCCTGAGCGGGTCGCGGGTGACGCGTGTATACGCCGAGACTTCCAGCAAGATACATACGGCGCATGAGGACCTCCTGTCAGGGCTGCTCAGGTTTGAGGACGACTCTGTAGGGGTGCTTGATATAAACTGGCTCACGCCGACCAAGATACGGGAATTGCTCGTCACGGGCGAGCGTGGCATGTTCCACGCCGATTATCTTACCCAGGACCTCTATTTCTATGAGAACAACTACGTCAAATCAGACTGGGACGCGATGTCGCGCATCGAGGGCGTGAGCGAAGGTGACATGGTGCGCTTGCGTATCGAGCGGGCAGAGCCTCTCCGCGTAGAATTAGAGCGCTTCATCCAGGCGGTTCGGGGCGAAGAAGGCGTGTCGCTAGTATCAGGCGAGGATGGCCTGGCGGCGCTACACGTAGCACGCAAGATAGTCGAAGCGGGGCTTGAAGGTAAGGTAGTGAACTTGTGAGTAGTGAGTTACGAGTAGCGAGTTGCGAGTTTTATGCAGTCCAACTCATAACTCGCTACTCGTAACTAGGAGGAAAGGGTTGGCGCAGTATAATGTTGCCGTTGTTGGTTTAGGGAAGATAGGGTTGCCGCTGGCCGCGCAATTTGCAAGCGTCGGTATACGTGTCATAGGCTGCGACATATCCCAAGAGGTAGTCGATTCGGTCAATGCGGGACAAAGTCATATCAAAGAAGAAGCGGGGCTGGCGGATCGTGTTAGCGCAGCCGTGCGGGAAGGGTACTTATCGGCCACCACTGACACTGCGGGGGCCGTGCGCAAGTGCAACGTGGTGGTCGTCCTCGTGCCGCTGCTGGTGAATGAGAGGCGTGAGATAGATTACGCCAGCGTGGACGCTGCGACCTCGGCGGTGGCTGCTGGGCTGGGTAGGGGTACGCTGGTTATTTACGAGACTACTCTGCCGGTAGGCACGACCCGCACGCGCTTCGCTTCCGCTCTTGAGAGAGGGTCGGGTCTGCGGGCAGGGCGAGACTTCTCTCTCGCCTTCAGCCCCGAGCGCGTATACAGCGGGCGCATCTTTCGCGATCTCAAACAGTACCATAAGATCGTCGGTGGAATCACATCCCAGTCTACCGATGAGGCGGTGCGATTCTACGAAGTCGCCCTGGACGGCGCGCCGATTATGTCTATGCGCAACGCCGATACCGCCGAGCTGGTGAAATTGATGGAGACGACGTACCGAGACGTGAATATCGCCCTCGCAAACACCTTTGCCCGGTACGCGACGGCGCATGACCTGCCGGTAGATGAAGCTATATTCGCGGCGAACACGCAGCCCTACTCACACATCCATAAGCCCGGCATCGCGGTAGGCGGGCACTGCATCCCTGTCTACCCCTATTTCCTGTTAAATTACGCGGACGAAGTTGGCCTCCACTTGATCGCGGAGGCACGTGAGACAAATGACGACATGGCAGAGTGGGCATTGGACCGTATGGACCAGGCGCTAGGTGGGCTGGCAGGCAAACGCGTGCTCGTGCTTGGCCTTGCGTACAGGGAGAACGTCAAAGAGAGCGCGTTTTCGGGTGGTGTGAGGCTCGTGCATCTGCTGAAGGAGAAGGGCGCTAAGCCTATCATCAATGACCCCCTCTACACGCCGGAGGAGCTATCGCGCTACGGCGCCGAGCCTGTCGCGCTCGATAGTTTGCCGCAATTCGATGCGGCGATATTGCAGGCTTACCACGAAGAGTACAAATCGCTCGATTGGCGCAGCCTGGCCCACCTCGGCTGCATGGTCGTACTTGATGGGCGCAACTCCCTCGACCGTGGAGAGATTGAGGGTGCGGGTATGAAGTACCTGGGTTTGGGGCGTTAGGCCAAACCCAGGTACGCTTCGGGCAATTACCTTATAGTTTGTGTGAAAACCCCATCCTGCGACTGATGAAGATTAAGAAAATAATCAACATAAGAAGGAAACAAGCCCTAGCCTCCGCAGGGAGGCTTCGTATGTGTAGCCCGCGGATTCATCCGCCGGGCGGGGCTTGGGGCACCTATGTTGATTATTTTCTTAATCTTCATCAGTCGCAGGATGGGGTCAGCATTTAGTTTCACGGTAATCTATTAGACCTGGCCGGTGTCTCGCACCCTGGGAAGAAGGTATTGGCTACTATCTTTGATGCCTGCCCCCTCGTCACGTTGGCGAACGGTCGGAAGTACGGGCGGTTCTCGTCGTCACAAGGCTCACTCTCTCCACCGCATGGGTACCCTGAGATTACACCCAGGTCAGTGAGGCGCATTATCCACAGGTAGAAGGGGTTGTCTTCAGGCACGTCCGTGTAGAAGAGACCTGTGGGCGTGCCGGTTATGCCTGCCGCATTGGAGACGATCTTCGAGAGCTGCCCCCTGGTGGTACGGGCGGAAGACCTGAAATATGGGCGATTAGCAGGTGGTACGCAAGGTTCCTCTGGCGCGCTGCCACATGGATAGCCGCTCATGTGCCCCAGGTTGGCAAGGCGCTGTATCCACTGAAAGAATGGGTGGGAAGTTGGTACATCCTCGAATCGCTGCGGACCTGGGTCTCCGTAGAAGCCCGCGGCATTGGAGACGATCTTGGCTATCTGCCCCCTTATGATTTCGTTGTACGGCCTGAAGTATGGATTGTTCTGCCCATCGCAAGGCTCGCCCTCCCCGCCGCATGGATAGCCTGTAACTATCTGTCTACACGCCAGGCACCTGATGTATGGGTAGAAGGTGTTGAGGGGCGGGACATCTGTGAAGACAATTGTGCAAGGAGTAGATGTAGGAGTAGAGGTCTGCGTGGGTGTAGAAGTTGCAGTTGGGGTATTGGTCGCCGTGGGGGTAGAGGTAGGCGTGGAGGTCGCGGTGTTGGTAGCGGTGGCGGTTGGCGTATTCGTGGCAGTGGGGGTGCTTGTAGGCGTATTTGTGGCTGTGTTGGTGGAGGTGGCAGTGGGTGTTGGGGTAGGTGGGTCAGAAATCTTGGAGACGAATGCATCAGCGCCCCCGGCGTTGTTAGGTTGGAAGGGGTTGGCAGTCGGGAAGTTTGTAGAGGAGGTCCTCCCGGTGACGTATACATTACCGGCTGGGTCCGTTGCTAAGCTGGTGCCTATTTCTTCGTTGCTCCCACCCAGGTAGGTTGAATAAGCTAACCCCAATCCATTTGGCGCCAGCTTAGTCACGTAGGCGTCAAGCCCACCTCCATTTGAGGATTGGATGGGGCGGGCGACCGGAAAATTGATGGACGCCGTCGCACCCGTTACGTACGCATACCCGGCAACATCGACGGTTATCTCCGACACGTTAGGCGGCTCGTCACCGCTGCCGCCCAGGTAGGTAGAGTAAATGAGGCCAGAGCCTCGCGAGTTGAACTTGGTGACGAAGGCGTCGTGCGCTCCATGGTTGGTCGACTGGTAGGGGATTTGTGTCGGGAAGTTTGTCGAGAGGGTGAAGCCGTAGACGTAAGGATTGTCTAATGAGTCAATAGCGACGTCATAGGAGGCGTCGTAGTTAGTGCCTCCGAGGTAAGTAGAGAAGATTAGCGCGGAACCGTTGGTGCTGAACTTCGTCAGGAACGCGTCCCCTTGTCCTGAATATGCAGGTTGGTAGGCTTCAAATACGGGGAAATTATTGGAGAGTGTATACCCGCTTACGTGGGCCGAACCAGCCACGTCTACAGCTACGCCGAAGCCTTGCTCAATCCCACCGCCGCCCAGGTAAGTGGAGTAGGTCAAAGCTGAGCCTGCGGGGTTCAGCTTGCTCAAGAAAGCATCAGAAGTGCCACTAAGTGTGGACTGGTAAGGGTTTTGGATGGGGAAGTTACTCGATGCCGTCTCCCCAAAGACGTAGGCACTTCCCCCGCTGTCCAGCGCGACGTCGAAAATCTGGTCGTAGTCGTTGCCACCCAGGTAGGTAGAGTAGACAAGCGCTGACCCGGCGGGGTTCAGCTTTGCCACGAACGCGTCCAGGGCATCCCCTCCATATAAAGCCTGGATAGGATTCTGCAAGGGGAAGTTGGTAGAGCTGGTGAAGCCCCCTACGTATGCATTGCCCGTTGGGTCTACCGCTATACCGACTCCGAGGTCGCGGTTGTTGCCGCCAAGATATGTGGAGTAAACGAGCGTTAAGCCGTCAGGCGCGAGCTTGGTTATGTAGGCGTCGCTGATGCCTGACGGGTTAGATTGGTAGGGATTGTGTGTCGGGAAATTTGCCGAAGAGGTCTCGCCTGTAAGGTAGGCATTCCCTGCCGAGTCTACCGCAATGCTCAACGAGTTCTCGGCTGAGCTGCCACCGAGATAGGTTGAGTAGGTCAGTGTAGGGTCTATGGTGAGGGGTCTCGATTTGTCGTAGCTACCCAGTAGAAAGCCAATGCTGCCATCGCTCGCAATCGCATATTTGGCGTTGACGGGGAGGCGCTTGTCCCCTACCTCTTGCCACGCGACCGGTGCCTGCTCGACGAGCGCCGCGCCCGCAGAGGTGACCTGGAGGTTGCCCGCGCCCTCTACTGCCACTTTCTCCGCCCCATCATATCTCCAGCGGATGCGAGAGGGGTCTGCGCCTGGCGCGACGTTGTAGGTGCCCTTCAGACTTCCAGATGTGCCTTCATATCTCAAATCAATGCCCGGATAGAGTTCTTTGTAGGTAATTCCAGCATACGTGGATATGCCGGTATGCCACCTGGACGGGTCGTCGCTCAAGAGGTAACTGACCTTCCCCGGTAATGATGTGCCGTCTTCAATGGTCAGATTGGGATTGGCACCGGAGAAGAGGATACGAAGATTAGTGGGTGGAGATGTCGCCTCCTGGGCCGGTGGCGAGCTTGAGAAGCTCAATTTCTCCGGGCTGGTTGCTGCCTGGTGGAACACCAGGGCGACGTTTGATGGAGTGAAGAAAAGCGTTCCGCCTGCCGTGTGCGCCAGGTAGCGCACGGCTGAATCGGCCTGTCCAACGTTTGGCTCGAAAGAGAGAGGGAGCTTGCCGAAATCGAGGGACCGTAAGGAAGTGGGTGTGCTATCGGGCGTTGCCCAACGAAGGGTGCTTGGAACCAATAGGCCTACTAGCAAGCTCATAATGGCAAGCACCTTTAGGGCGTGCTTGCTGCTTACTGTTAGGCTCACTCTCGCTCTTGCTTCCATGATGGCCTCCAATGGTGGGCGGGGTGGATATGGCTGAGTTAGCAAGTCGAATATAACAGGTGGAGGGGGTGGAGTCAATGCGTAACAAGACGAAAGATGAAAGACGAAGGACGAATGGGGTGTCAATAGCCTTTGTTAACAATTCTAATAGTGTGTGTAACAACGAATGTAAAAAGATTGTCATTCCGAACGAAGTGAGGAATCTAGGACCAATGGTGCTAGTTCACAAGGAGAATTGAGCAATAGAAAGATGAGTTCTACCATCTTGATCAGGTTGCAAGCCATGCCAGCTAACGAGAAGATTGAACATAGCCATCGT
>DATEOC010000002.1:0-42208 GCA_035274425.1 Chloroflexia bacterium | reverse complement strand
ACATGAGACATCCCGAATTTAATATTCGTGCCTGCCTTATGTTTACAACCGTCCCACTGCCCCACCCCAACCCCTCCCCACGTGTGTATAGCAGATAGAGATAGGTAACAGGTGTACGGGGAGATAGGTAACACATCTGATATGCTGCACCTTCCAACCAACAAGAGGAGGTGTGCAGCATGCCGTGGAAAGAGGTGTCTACCATGTCGCTACGAGAAGAGTTTGTGCTTATGGCTAACCAGGAGGGTGCCAACATCAGGCAGCTATGCCGCCAGTTCTCCATCAGCCCTAAGACTGCATACAAGTGGCTAGGCCGCTTTGAACTGGAGGGAGCAGGAGGATTGGCGGACCGTACACGCCGTCCCCACTCTTCACCGGCTCGTACTGCCAAGCACCTAGAAGAGCTAGTAGTACAAGAGCGCGAGCGCCACCCAGCCTGGGGAGGCCGTAAACTCTACCAGGTGCTCGCTGCTCGTCATCCACATCTCAATATACCGCACCCTAATACAATACCAGGTGCTCGCTGCTCGTCATCCACATCTCAATATACCGCACCCTAATACAATTACCGACATTCTGCGCCGTCATAACCGCCTCACAGCTCCTCTCACTCCTGCCCATAACTCTCACAAGTGGCATCGCTTCGAACACGCTTCTCCCAATGAGTTGTGGCAGATGGACTTCAAAGGCCATTTCCCCACTGTCCACAGCGGCAGATGTCACCCTCTCACTGTGTTAGATGACCATTCCCGTTTCTCATTGGGAGTGAGAGCTTGCCATAACGAACAAGGCATCACAGTCCAAACCCAGTTAATGAGCATCTTCCGCTTGTACGGAATGCCTGCTCGCATAACGATGGACAACGGCTCACCCTGGGGAGACACACTTGGTTCCCCTTACACTCCCTTTACAGTGTGGTTGCTCAGGTTAGGAGTTGGTGTGAGCCATTCTCGTCCTTACCACCCGCAGACACAGGGCAAAGACGAACGTTTCCACCGCACCATGCAAGCTGAGCTACTGCACAACAGAGTGTTTACTGATCTTATCGAGTGCCAACAACATTTCGATAAGTGGAGGGATGAGTACAACCTGTACCGTCCTCACCAAGCGCTGGACATGGCCGTGCCGGCCTCTCGATACAGACCAAGTAGCTATCGATACCCTGAACAGTTGCCACCTATCGAGTACCCACAAGCTGGCACAGAGGGAGTGGTAGCTGTGAGAAAGGTGCTGGACAAAGGCCGTTTGCACTACAAGGGAAAGATATGGCAGGTGAGCAAAGCTTTCAAAGGCTATCCAGTGGCAATCAAGCTAACCCACACAGAAGGGGTGCTGGCTATCTACTTCTGCCAGCACCCCATCGCTCAGATCGATTTGCGTTCGGAGCAATCGGAGCAATCGGAGCAATCGGAGCAATCGGAGCAATCGGAGCAATCGGAGCAATCGGAGCAATCGGAGCAATCTGTATAATGTGTTACCTATCTCCCCGTACACCCGTTACCCTTGTCCATGTTCCATACAACGTGTGGGGAGGGGCTTTTCAAAAATCAAAAAGATAAAAATGGGCGGCTGCGCCGCCCATTTTTATCTTTTTGATTTTTGAACTTGGGATTCTATGCTTGCCAAGCGTAAATCTTAAATTCGGGATGACTCATGTTTGATGAGGAAATCCAATCCACTAGGCAGGCAGGATAATAGAGACAGTAGTGCCTTCCCCAGGCTCGCTCTCTACCACTATTTGGCCGCCGTGAGCTTCCACTATAGTCTTACTCAGGTAGAGTCCTACCCCCAGGCCGCCCGACCTGAGCGCCTCGGCGCGATAGAAACGCTCGAAGATAGCGTCACGCAGGTTATCCGATATACCCGGCCCTTTGTCGGTGACAGATACCTCTACGTCACCGTGCGAGGCGCGCTCGATGCATCTTAACCCTACAGAGGCTTCCGAGGGTGAATAGCGCAATGCATTGGATATTACGTGGCTGAAGACCTGCTCCAGCCTCTGCCTGTCCCCGGGCACCCATATCAGGTGGTCAGGGACCGTTATCTCTATCTGGTTCGTCGAGTTCAGCCTTGTAACAGTCTGCTCTAATGCCGACCTGAGCACAGAGACTAACTCTACCTTGCTGAACTTTATAGAGAAGTCCCCTTGCTCGATATTGGCTATATCTACGAAGGTGTCTATCAGGCGGTTTAGCCTCTGCGCCTGTGCCCAAATAACGTCCATATGCTCGGCCATACGGCCATCAGCCGCCGGGGCGCTCGCGAGCTTGCGGCGGATTACCTGCGTAAAGCCGATTATCGAAGTGAGGGGTGTGCGTAGCTCATGGCTGAGGGCGCTGACAAAGTGGTCCCTACCCTTGTCTTCCATCTTGCGGGCCTCATTGAGCTGGATGTTGAGCAGGGCCATCGCCAGCACCCTCGCCAGCACAGATAAGTCGTCTACCTCTTCCTTCCCGTAGACCCGCCTGCTATTATGATACAGCGTGAGAAAGCCCAACAGGTTATCGCGAGCCATGAGGGGGAAAGCGGCCAGACTCACTACACCTTTGCGAGCCAACATCTCCAGGAATACATCAGTGCTTGCGCCATCTCCGGAGGGTTCGCGTATGTCTTCTATTGAGGTTGGAGCGTCCTGGGTGCTCAACAGGTGGTTTGCAGTTCCAGCCTGGGCCATCTCTTCTACCTGGCGAATGGTCCTATTGGAGAGTCCAAAGCTCGCCGTGTACTTCAGCTCGTGCTTGACATTATACAGATAGAGTGATGCCGCATCTGCCGCGAAGAGATCACCCGCTTCTATAAGGAGTTCGCGGAGGGCATCGCTATTAGCGCCTGGCGCGTCTGCAAGCTCAAGCACGCGGGTGATCAAGTGCCTCATGCCACTAAGCGGCGTGGCTTCATCACTGGACGTGCCGCCAGGCCTCCAATTGCTCACTTTATCACTATCATTGCCTGGGGTCACGAATCGGTCCGGGAAATTGGCATCTTGTGTCTCCATTAGTTTAGGTATGAGCAAGAATCGAACCAAACAGGCGTGTCCCTTATAATGGAGTATGCTTACCGACCACTTTGACTACTCTTTGCCCCAGGAGCTTATAGCTCAGACACCTATAGAGCCACGTGACCACTCGCGGTTATTGGTGGCCCATCGCGCCATCGACCTCATCGAGCACCGCTACTTCTACGAGCTTGGCGACTACCTGCGCCGGGGCGATCTGCTCGTCGCCAACGAGAGCAGGGTCTTGCCTGCGCGATTGCTGGGGCGCAAGGTGCCGTCGGGAGGCAAGGTGGAGGTGCTGCTGCTCAGGCCGCTCCCTCAACCCGGCGACGTTGGGGAGCCTCTAACCTGGGAGGCGCTGGTCAGCCCGGGGAGGCGTATCCACGATGGGACGCGGCTAGGATTTGGGGATGTGAAGGCCGGCCCTTACCTGGAAGCCGAAGTAGCGTCGCGTGCGGAGCTTGGTGGCCGGGTGCTACGCTTCGACGAGCCGCCACGTCCCTACCTTGATAGGCTGGGGCAGATGCCGCTCCCTCCGTACATCCATGAGAGCCTGGGCGATCCTGAGCGTTATCAGACGGTGTACGCCCGCACCGAAGGTTCCGCGGCAGCCCCTACCGCTGGCCTGCACTTCACGGAGCGGCTTATCAATGAGCTTCGGGAGCAAGGCATCGGTTTCGCCACCGTGACCCTGCACGTGGGCCTTGATACGTTTCGTCCTGTGCATGAGGAGCGAATCGAGGACCACCCGATGCACAGAGAGTGGTACTCTCTGAGCGACTCGACTGCACAACTGATAAACCACACCAGAGATAGCGGAGGGCGTATAATAGCGGTGGGGACGACCAGCGTGCGAGTTCTGGAGACGGTGGCTCGCACTCAGGGTATATCAGAAGGCAGAAGAAGCAGATCCCCAGCCGAAATGGCCTCCGGCGCAAATCCGAAATCCGAAGTCGGGAGCGCGCAGGGGTGGACCGATCTCTTCATCACCCCAGGCTACACCTTCGGCCTTGTAGACGCGCTAATTACCAACTTCCACCTGCCGAAGACCACCCTGCTGATGCTGGTGTCTGCCCTCGCCGGACACGACCTCTTGATGCGCGCCTACGCCGAAGCGATCAGGGAACGCTACCGCTTCTACAGCTTCGGTGACGCCATGCTCATACTATAAAGGAAAAAGGATAAGGGATAAAGGATAAGTTTGACCATTCACCTCATTTTTATCCCTTTTCCTTTATAATTTCGATTATGCCAGACCTGAATACGCTATACATATTCCTCTTAGCCACGCTCGCGTTGAATCTGACACCTGGGCCGGATATGCTTTACGTTATAGTGCGCAGCATCGGGCAGGGGAGGATGGCCGGGGTGGCCTCCTCGCTTGGTATTGGCGTGGGCTGCATCGTGCATACTGTGGCGGTCGCGCTTGGCCTCTCCGCACTACTGCGGTCGGTGCCTTTCGCTTTTGACGTGGTGAAATACGTCGGGGCGGCTTATCTTTGTTACCTGGGCATCAGGACGCTGGTCAGCAAGAGTCACCTCTCCATAGAGGCGCAGCCAGGAGGAAAACGCGATAATTTAGCCGCGATATTCTTCCAGGGGGTCGTAACCAACGTGCTCAACCCGAAGGTGGCGCTATTCTTCCTTGCCTTCCTGCCTCAGTTCGTAAGCGAGGCGCGCGGCCCCGTTATGTTGCAGGTAATCACACTTGGTTTGCTCTTCGTCACATCAGGCACGCTGGTGAACGTCGCTGTGGCCCTCCTTGCCAGCCGTATGGGAGACAGTCTGGCACGGCGGCCAGCTTTCCTACGTGTGCAGAAGTGGTTCACGGGCAGCGTCTTCATCCTCCTCGCGGCGCGTATAGCCTTTACCGAGCGCGACTCCTGATGCCTCAGACGGATATATGGAAAGCACAAAAATGAGGCTCCGGCGAACTGGAGCCTCATTTTTGTGCTTTCCAAAAGTTTTATGCTGCGCGAAGCTGCATCATGTCTTGAGGCGTGGGTCGAGCGCGTCTCGTAGCGCGTCACCCATGAAATTGATCGCCAGCACTGTGATCAGGATCATTATCCCTGGGAAGAGCACGAGATAGCCTCGGATCTCCTCGAATGGGTTGATGTTCGTGATGAACTCCATAAACTGCCGCGACCCTTCAAGCATGTTCCCCCACGACGGGATTGGGTCGCGTATCCCCAGCCCCAGGAACGACAGCGCCGACTCCGCGATGATGAACTCCCCTACCCCCAGCGTCGCTGCCACTATGATAGGCGCTAGCGAGTTAGGCACCAGGTGACTCATGATGATTCGCCGGTTGCTCGCGCCAAGCGCCCGCGTCGCTTCGATGAAGTCCAGTGACCTCAGCGACAGGATACTCCCTCGCACAAGGCGGCTGATACCCATCCATGAAAATAGGAAAAGCACCAGAATAATAGTGACTACCGATCCCAGCCCCCTCCCAAATGCGTTCTCGAATATTTGGGATTGAGCCAGCATCTTCGACGCAATCAGCAGGATCGGCAATGATGGTATCGCTAACATCAGATCGACAAAGCGCATCAAGAGCGTGTCGACCCACCCCCCATAGAATCCTGCTAATATTCCGACTAGACCACCGAGCAGCAAGACCAAAATAGTCGTTATCACTCCCACCGCCAGCGAAATCCGTCCGGCGAACAGCAGGCGCGTAAAGACGTCTCTCCCTATCTCGTTCGTACCCAGAATATGCAGGGCCTTCGACGTAGAGTAGAACATCGGCTTCGTGAATGTCAGGTTTCCGTTGACGATCATCGGAGTCGCAAGCGCCTCGTCGTCAATCGTCTCATACGTCAGCCCATAAGTGCTTTCCATAATCATCGGCACAAAGATGCACGCGAGCACCAGGATCAGCAGCGTCACCATCCCTATCAGCCCTAGCTTGTGCTTGCGGAACTGCCGCCACGTAATCGCGAGCCTGCTTGGCTCAGGAGGAGCCAGTACTTCTTTCACCTTGACCGCTGTTACTGCCATCGTTCTTCCCTCCACTCGATAAAGGATAAATTATGATGGATAAAGGATAAAGCTCGCGCAACCTTTATCCTTTCGGTCTCAGCTGAACCTGATCCTGGGGTCGACGGCAGCATATAGCACATCCGCCAGGATGTTCGCGAATACTATCAGTAGCACGTTGATCAACAGGAATCCCATCACCAACGGGATGTCTAGCTGCGTCACAGATTCAAAATAGAGCTTACCCATACCGAAGTAGTTGAAGACCGTCTCTGTGATGATGGCCCCTCCAAAGAGTGCCGGTAGTCCCAACGTCACTATCGTGATGACGGGGATCAGGGCGTTGCGTAGGGCGTGCTTGAGGATTACCGTACGCTGGTGCAGTCCCTTTGCCCATGCCGTCCGTACGTAGTCCTGCTTGAGCACCTCTAGCATAGATGCTCTCACGTATCGTGATAACTGTGCTACGTTTACGAAGGAGAGCACTGCCACAGGCAACACCAAGTGATAAATGCGGTCTATGAAACTGGGCACTATAGTGTCACCCGTATCCCCAGTCGGTAAGTAAGGGAGCCAGGTAGCCCCCTGGTTATGCCATTGCCTGGGTAATATCCCCAGCAAGATGATAAGCATCAAGCCGAACCAGAATGTGGGCATGGACAATCCCACAAAGGAGAAGGTGGTAACGGTGTAGTCAAGCTTGGAGTACTGCTTGATGGCTGCTATGATGCCGATGGGGAGGGCTATCAATATAGAGACGAGGGTAGACAAGCCCATCAGTATCAGTGTGTTCCCGAACCGAGCGCCCATCAATTCGATTACCGGCTTTCCCTGGTCTATGATTACCGAATCTCCCAGGTCAAGCGTCAGCACCCCACTCCCTTTGATACCGAAGATGTCTATCCCTCTCGTATTGGTGAAGACGCCGCCTTGCAAGTCGTAGGTACGCTCGAAGGTATCATTGGGGTCGAAGAGCCAGGTGAGGTAGTTGAGCGGGTAGGGGACATCCAGGCCGTAGAGCTTCGTGTAGATGTCTATCAAGTTTTGGTTGATAGGCCTTCCGTTGCCTGCCTCAGCCCGCATCTGGTCGATCTGGTCTTTTGGACCACCAGGCGTGAGGATCAGGATCGTGTAGATCATGAGCGTGCTGAGGACTAGCACCACCAGCCCTTGTACCATCCTCCTGATGATGTATGTTGCCATTCTCTACGTCCCTCCGGTTGATAAAGGATAAATTATAAGGGATAAGGGATAAAGGATATGCCAGTCATGAAAAGATCAATTTCCTCTTTTATCCTTTTCCATCACCCTTTCGACGTCAGGTGCGAGTAAATGTATTGTATACCATATAATCACAATATTTGCCCAGGGCCGGTTCAATATCCCAATTACGAGTTACGAGTTACGAGTTACGAATTGGTTCTAGTAATTCATAATTTCGTAACTCCCCAAAGGGTCACTCCTGCCCGTTGTTATATATCTTATGGGCTGGTTGAGCAGGCAATTTGCTTGCTTTCTTTTCGACCGGGCGAAGCTCTACGGGGTCGAGGGGTGGGACCTCTTGTATCTGGTAAGGCGCATCAAAGTCCTCACCCGTCTTCTGCTCCATACGCGTCTGTGGGTCCGGTAAAGGAATGGCTAAAGTCTGATGTGGGCTTTGGGGAGGAAGGAACGAGGCTGTACCATTTACGCCGGAGGGTCCGCTCAGCATCGTGAGCATGTTTGGTGCCATCGTCAGCACCAGGAGTACCGTCACTAAACCCCCAGAGAGCACGCGACTTGTTCCGGCGCTGGAGCCTGCCCTGTATAGCCCTGCCATCGCCTGCCCAAACCCCGTAGCGAACCGCCTTGCAACGCCAGTGGCCCTGGTCGTCCACGCTTGCCTCGGCCCGCCGTTCCATGCTGCCTGCTGCTCCTGCTCGTGGAGCCGTATAGCCTGAGCGAGCCGTGGAAAGACGTCGGTGGATGCTTCCTTGTCCATGTACTCGGCGCGGAAGAAGGAGCGCGCCTGAGCGTCCAGCAGCGCATCCTCATAAGTGAGGTCGTTTAGCTCGACATCGACATCCTCATCTACTCTCTTACCCAGAGTGAGTTTCTGAATAATCGTATATATGAAATCTGGTAATCGTGGGACTTGCATATCCCTACCCTTTATCTTATCCCGTGTCTCAATCCCTGATTCGTATTCCGTTTCCGTCCTTCGCCCGCCGTCTATTGTCTCTTTTAGAAACGCAGGGACGCACATATCTGTACGTCCCTGCGACTAGGCTATTAACCTTCTTCATCTTTGCCACTTTACATAGGGGCGGTTTTGGGGCCACCCCTATGTAGAGCAAGTTAGCTCAGAACTACTTGAAGGCCCACTGCAGGGCGTTCCAGTTGGACGTTACCTGGGAGGTGGTCTCCTTGTGGTTCTGGAGAGTGGCGCGGATCACTTCGATGTTAGCGCGCTGTACCAACGGTACTACGACCACATCGTTCGAGATGATCGACTGTGCCTTGGCTGATGCCTCGGCGATCTCCGCACGGCTGGTGCTGGCATCGTACTCGCCGTTTGCCTGGTCCAGGTCCTGGTTGCAGTATACCTGGTTGTTGTCCCCAGCCTCGGTCTTGGGGTCCCATAGAGCGTGGCAGGTCCAAACTTCGAAGTTACTGTCTACCGAGCCTACCCATGCAAACTCAGCGAACTTGGTCGTGCCGTTAGCTCGTGGGCTGTCGGCGCTGCTGTCGAAGAAGACACCAGATGGGTAGTTCTTCGTCACGGCGTCCACACCGATTGCCTTCAGGTCAGCGGATACCAGTGCCTGGATCTGCTGGCGAGCGGCCTGGGTGGTGGTCCCATACTCGAAGGAGAGCCTCACTCCGCCCTTGGCGCGAACGCCATCGGAGCCCTTGACCCAACCAGCGTCGTCGAGCAGCTTGTTCGCTGCTGCCGCGTCGTAGTTGATGTCGAGCAGCTTGTACTTCGAGGCGATTGCCGGGAACTCCTTGGCGAAGTTGGGGTTGTCGAGGGAGTGCCATGCGAATGGAGGTACTACGCTGTTCATCACACCGGCTGTGCCGAGGTATACCACGTCCGAAACGCGCTTGCGGTTGATACCCTTGGCGATAGCGGTGCGAACGGCCTTATCCTTGAAAGGCCCGTAGTCGAAGCGGAAGTCGATGTGCTCCCAGGTGGTGGCCGGGCGGCTCACTACCTTGTAGCCTGCCGCTTCCAGTCCTGCTACGTCGGCGATAGGAGAGTTGAACGCCTCGCTGAAGATCATGTCGAGCTGGCCAGTCTTAGCCTGGGCAAGAAGCTGGTTCACGTCGGTGATGAACTTGATGCGGATGTTCTTGATGAGGGGCTTGGCGGTCAGGTTGTAGTTATCGTTAGGCACGAGGACCATTTCCTGCTCGCGGTTCCACGACTGCACCTTCCAGGGACCAGCGCCGATAGGGGTGGTGCCGAAAGGAGACTCGATGATGTCCTGTGGTGAGATGTTGTTCAGCACGTGCATCGGATAGATGCCCCCGACCTCGGAGTAAGCGATGTCACCACCGGGCCTCTTCAGGTCGATGTAGGCCTTGATGAAACCGTAGTTCTCTTTGTCGGGAAGGCTGTTGTAGAACGCCTTAAGCTGGTTGATCGAGCGCCAGTTGTAGATAACCGTGTACTTGTCAGGGTTCTCTACGTTCTCCAACTTCTGATATGTGGCGCGGCTCGTCACCGGGGACTGCGGGTTCATGATCAGGCGGAAGTAGAAGGCAGCGTCATTGGAAGTGACTTCCTTGCCGTCGGACCACTTGACGCCCTGGCGCATCTTGTACTTGGTGACGAGGTGGCGATCATCGCCAGCACCAACGTAGAAGGAGCCACCATTCTCGATTGTGGGTACGTACCACGCGATTTGCGGGTAGACTTCCGACTCCGAGTCGCGGTCAGTGAGACCCATCTCAACGAAGCGGCGCAAGCGGCTGTTGATGAGGGCGTTGTTGAAGACGGTCATGTTGTCAGGCTCCTGCGAGGAACCGATGACCATGCTGTCCTTGGTTGTGGTAGCGCCCGCGATGGGGGCGATAGGGAGCTTGTCAGCAGCGATAGCCTGGGCCTTGTACTGCTGGACACCGAGGAGACCTAGCTCCACATCGTAGGGGGCAGCCTTCTCAGGGTGCAACTCGAAGCGATTGCGCTCGAAATACTGCACATCGTAGGTCTTGCCGTCTGTGGCGGAGATTTCCTTGAACTGCTCGCTCACAGGGAAGCCGAACTGCTGTAGTCCACCGAACTTGTTCCAGTACTCAAGAATCTTGCCGGAGACGACATGCTTGGTGTCCTGGAACCAGACCTTGGTGGCGCTGGTGTCGGCGGGCTTGTCAACGCCAACGAAGGCTACATCGGCTGGGTTACGGGCCTTGCCGGTTGCCGGGTCAACGCTGCCGCGACCCTCGGTAAGTCTAACACCGAGGAGGCCGAGGAGCACATCATAAGGAGCCTTGTTCTCAGGGTGCTTCTCATAGCTGGCGCGCTCAAACCACTGGGTGGCATAAGTCTTGCCATCTGTGAGGGAGATTTCGCTGCGCTCAGCGGTAATGGGTAGACCGTTTACGTAAGTGCTGTTCTGCTCGTTGCCGGGCTTGTTCCACTGCTCAAGGAAGCGACCGCAGACATCAATCTTGTTCATGTTCTTGCAGGTCGGTGCCTGGGCGGCAGCGGTGCGGGCGAAAGTTGCAGGCATGATCGACAGCATCATTGCACCCACCATGCTGGTGTAGAGCACTTTGCGGCCGATACCACGCTTTAACTCGTTCATGCGTTCCTCCTACCTAAATTGGTCTTGACCAATAGGCGAAATAATATGCTTCACACGGTAAAGTTGCGTCTTGCCACTCCAGGGAATGTGGCATGAGCATTGAGTGGTCGAACCGGGGTCTGCACGATGGTGCACTCCCGCGTCCTGGAATTTCGATCCCACCTTGCGCATTTCGTGCGCCAGGCCCGATTTTCCCTGTTCGAGCCGGTGGGTCTCCATCACCCCCTTTCCAAAGAGAATGTTTTTTCAGGACAACTTATGCGGTGCGGTATTGGGAATGGTGGGATGACTTTAGCGAACCCGCTGTGCTCTTGCCCAAATCGCACATATCGTTCATCGTACCATATTTCGAGCGAAAAGGCAAGTCTACCCGCTACCGACCTTCAGGCAATGGCACTCCGCCCGTTCGGGTGCCATCTGACCTTACTCTCTCTACACAACTTTTCGGGGGGAAAGGTTCATTCTGGACGAAAGACGAAGGACGAAAGACGAAATAAGACGGACGATAGACAATGGACGATAGACGATAGGTATATTGCAATCCATCCTATATCGCCCTTCGTCTATCGTCTATCGTCTATTGTCTATCGTCTTTCGTCAATCTTTCTCCGCCGCAGCGTTATGCGCCCGGCGCGTCGGCTCTGGGAGGCGGTAGCCCCGTACGCTCTCTAGCACAAGGCGGATGGAGGTCGGGAGGTCCATGCGGTGGCCGGGGGATACATAGAGAGGCTTGCTGCGTAACTTGGTCCGCACGGCGGCAGCTATCGTTTCGCCTCGACGATTCTTCCATTCGGTCCAGGTGCCGGGTTCGAGCGGCGGCTCAGGGCCTGTGATCGCCAGGGGGGACTTGGCGACCCCTATCGTGGGGAGGTCGAGCAGCACGCCGATGTGTGAGGCGATCCCGAACTTGCGCGGGTGGGCGATACCCTGCCCGTCAAAGAAGACGAGGTCGGGCCAGTGCGTCAACTTCTCAAAAGTGGCCATGATGGCAGGACCCTCTCGGAATGAGAGCAACCCGGGCACATAAGGGAAATCGAGCGGCTTTTCGGCCCGCGCCACCTCTATCACTTCCATGCCAGGATAGGTGAGCAGGACCACTGCCGCGCGTGCCACCCCCGTCGCGCTCATATCGACCCCGGCCACGACCTCTATCTCTCCCAGGTCGGCCTTGAGCGATACTTTTCCCGCGAGCGACATCTGTATCGCCTGCGCCTCCTCAGGCGTAACGTCCCAGCGGTGATGATTGGTGATAGGCAGGTTAGGCATGTTCGTTAGTTCAAAGTTCAAAGTTCAAGGTTCAAGGTTCAAGGTTCAAGGTTCAAGGTTCAAGGTTCAAGGTTCGAAATGTAGATACTCTCCTAGACACCTTGAGTGCTTTTATTTATAACAGGGGTGCACCACATATTGGATAGTCTACCACAATCTCAGAAGTTCCCATGCAAGACTTTGAACCTTGAACTTTGAACCTTGAACTTTGGACTTTGAACTTAAGAAAAGAGGAGATAACCAGATGAAGGAATTCACTGCTCGCGCACTGGACCGGGCGCGCGACCTCGGCGCGACGTATGCCGACGTGCGCGTGGTCGAGATGGAGGAGGAGACGATCAGGGTCAAGAACGGCAATGTGGATGCCCTCTCTCTGAAGGAGGAGAGGGGCTTTGGCGTGCGGGTGCTGGCGGGCGGGGCATGGGGTTTCGCATCAAGCTCGCTGGTCAACAACGACGAACTGGACAAAGTAGTGGCGCAGGCGGTCAAGATCGCCCAGGCGAGCGCACGCGTCCGCACTACCCCTGCCGACATCGGCACCGCGATGCGTCATGTAGACCGTTACCGCACCCCCATAAAGGTAGACCCCTTCAAGGTGCCTCTTGAGCAGAAGCTGGGAGTGCTTTCCGAGGCCAACGAGAATATGCGGAGAGTGGAAGGTGTCATGGTCGCGATTTCTCATTATTATGCCTCGCGCCACAACAAGGTATTTGCCTCCACCGAAGGGAGCTATATCGAGCAGGAGCTTTTCAATATTGGCTCAGGCATCGAGGCTACCGCCGTGCGTGAAGGAGAAGTGCAGCGGCGCTCCTATCCTGGCGCGCTGGGTGGGCAATGGGCGTCCGAGGGATACGAGCTGGTCGAGCGGATCGACCTGCCGGGGAATGCCGAGCGTATCGCGTCTGAAGCTGTGGCGTTACTCGATGCTCCTATCTGCCCACCGGGTGTGAAGACGCTGGTGCTCGACTCCTCACAGGTGGCCCTCCAGATACACGAGTCGTGCGGCCACCCTACTGAATTGGACCGTGCGTTGGGCATGGAAGCTTCTTTCGCGGGCACCTCTTTTATGACCCCCGACAAGCTGAACACTCTCAAATATGGCTCAGACCTTGTGACCATCGTGGCCGACGCGACCCTTCCTGATGGGCTGGGGTCGTTCGGATACGATGACGAGGGAGTGCCCGCGCAGCGTTTCGACATCGTGCGCGAAGGCGTCTTCCGCAATTACCTCATGGACCGAGAGACTGCCGCCATGCTCGGCATGGAATCGAACGGCACCTCACGCGCCTACGGTTGGAACCACATCCCGATGATACGTATGACCAACATTTCGCTCATGCCGGGAAGCGGCTCATTTGACGACCTGATTTCGGAGGTAGACGACGGTCTGTACCTATCCACGACGCGCTCGTGGTCTATAGACGACAAGCGGCTCAACTTCCAGTTCGGGACGGAGCTTGCCTACGAGATAAAGGGGGGCAAGCTGGGCCAGATGTACCGCAACGCCACTTACACCGGCAGCACCCCTGAGTTCTGGAATAGCTGCGAGCGCATAGCGGGTGAAGATGAGTGGATATTGTGGGGATTGCCCAACTGCGGCAAAGGTGAGCCAATGCAGATAGGCCGCGTAGCGCACGGCGCGTCCCCCGCGAGGTTCCGCGACGTTAGAGTTGGGGTGAGATAGACGACGGACGACGGACGACGGACGAGGTGAAGTAGGCAGAAGGCAGAAGAAGCAATAATCTCACGCATCACCCCTCACGCATCATATCCGTCGTCCGTCGTCTGTCGTCCACAAAAGGAGTGCTGAATGTTAGGTAAAGAGACCATCAAGCGCATAACTGAGCGCGTGCTTGGGATGTCGGATGCGGACCAGACTGAGGTAGCTTTCCTGGGAGGGACCACGGCCCTCACTCGCTTCGCTAACAACTACATCCATCAGAACATCCTAGAGACCAACACGCAGGTGACTATCCGCGTGGCGCTGGGCAAGAAGCTGGGGGTTGCCACCACCAACGACCTGTCGGACGACGCTTTAGAGGCGACGCTTGCGCGGGCGCGTACGATAGCGAATTTCCAGCCTGAGAACCCGGATTTCAAGACGCTCCCGACGCCGGACGATGCAGGCACACCCCGAAATGACCTCTTCGTAGAGACCACTGCATCTACCACGCCCGATTTGAGGGCGGATGGCGCGGGGGCGGTCTGCCGCCTCGCCGGGGAGAAAGGGTTGACTGCGGCGGGGGCTTTCTCCACAAACGTGCAAGAAATAGCGGCAGGTAACTCGCTGGGGGTCTTTTCATATGGGCACAGCACGGCGGCTAACTTGCTGACGGTGGTCATGGGCGAGAACTCGTCGGGGTATGCCAGCAGCACGTCGAGGGACGTATCAGATATTGATGCGGAGGCCGTGGCGCGTGAGGCTGTAGGCAAGGCGCTCAGGAGCAAAGACCCTATTGACATTGAGCCTGGAGAATACACGGTGGTGCTTGAGGAGTACGCGATGGGCGGGTTGCTCGAATACCTGGCGCTGTCAGGCGGCTTCTCCGGGCTGGCCCTGCAAGAGGGTAGGTCTTTCCTCAAGCCTGGCGAGCTAATCACTGGAGAGAGTATCAACGTCTACGATGATGGCTCCGACCAGCGTGCCCTCGCTATGCCTGTAGACATGGAAGGGGTTGCCAAGCGTCGCGTGGAGCTGATAAGGAACGGAGTTGGTGGCGAGGCGGTGTACGACAGCTACACGGCCAATCGTGAAGGCAAGCAGTCTACAGGTCACGCCTTGCCCGCGCCAAACCCATGGGGGCCTTTCCCTCTACATATTTTTATGGACGCGGGAAGCACACCTAGAGATGAGCTTACGAAAGGGATAGAGCGCGGCATCTGGGTGACGCGTTTCCACTATATGGGCGTGGTACACCCTCTCAAGGCGATAATCACCGGCATGACCCGCGACGGCACCTTCCTTATAGAAAATGGCGAGGTGACGCGCCCCGTCAAGAACCTGCGCTTCAACCAGGCGGTGTTAGAAGCCTGGCAGCACGCCACCCTTGGGGACACTATCAAGCTGCAAAAAGGCTTCCTCTTCGGCTCGGCGGCAGCCCCCGCCGCGCGCATCGAGCGTTTCAACTTCGCGTCAGCTACAAGCTTCTAATATAGAAGCATCAACGATAAGGTTCGGCTGCGCCGAACCTTATCGTTGATGCTTCTTTAAACGTCTCCTCCAATGGGGGAGGCATAGTACCAATAGCCCTTTCCACTAGCCTTAGATACCCATATCCGTAACGACATAGCTCTGCTAGACTTTCTAGTAGGGGCTGTATCTGCACAGCCTACTGCCCAGCGTGGACAATCAACTCTCTTGCTTCCATCACAGCAGCGTACCGAACCAATCGCAGGGGGAGATATAGATATGGGAACTGAAATGGATGCCCGGAAGGGCTGGCGACTCGTAGTGCCTATAGTGGCGCTATTGCTTGGTGTTACACTTATTTTCGGGGCGTTTGTCACCCAATCTCACACTGCAATCGCCTCTAACAGCCATAGCGGTATTTCGCTCGCCCCCGCAGCGACCCCTCCAAGCTGCGTTCCTGGGTGGCGCATCGTGGATAGCCCTAGCCCTGATGTTAGTTTCAATGGGCTAAATGACGTGGATGCTCTCTCTGATACGGATATTTGGACTGTTGGTTATTCCGGTAATCAATCGCTAATTGAGCATTGGGATGGAAGCACATGGAGTGTCGTTCCAGGTCCCGCCAATACTTATACTATGACGATGTTGCACGCAGTATCAGCAGTCTCGGTTGACGATGTTTGGGCGGTAGGCGTCGCTGATTACGCTTCAGGTCCAGGACCAGGATACGAGACGGTCATTATGCATTGGGATGGGGACGTATGGAGCATCGTGCCTAGCCCTAACCCTAGCCAGTCAGGGTATAACATGCTGTATGGTATCGATGCTGTCTCTAGAGACGATATATGGGCTGTTGGTGAGTCCGCATCAAGGGTGCTCATACTCCACTGGGATGGAAATACGTGGTCGGTTGTACCTAATCCGAATAATGGCTTCGTCGGCGGCAATCTCATGGGTGTCACAGCTATCTCATCCAATGATGTGTGGGCAGTCGGAGAGGCAAGCGGCTCAGCACTAACCCTACATTGGGACGGTACGCAGTGGAGTAGCATCCCCGTAGCAACGTCTGGCGCGCTATTTGACGTATCTGCGTCCGCTCCAAATGATGTCTGGGCAGCCGGATATAACCTATGTGGTGCAGGCGGATGTTACCCAGGCGTGCATTACATCGCATTCGTGCTGCACTGGGATGGCACAACCTGGACGGAAGTTGTCAGTGTGAGTAACGCGATTTTCCTTGCGGTGGAAGCTGTATCCTCCAACAATGTATGGGCGATAGGTGGAGGTTCGGGTACGATCGAAGCCGCTCATTGGGATGGCACCCAGTGGAACAACTTATCCATTTCCCTCCCCTATCCTAATGGGGGTATCGTGCGGGGAATGACTGTTCTCTCATCAAATGACATCTGGATCGCGGGCGAGCAGTATGTAATGACAGACAATAGCTTCAGGGCACTTACCCTGCGTTACATCGGCTCCTGTCCAGCCCTGACGCCGACGCCCATTAGCTGTAGTACGGGCTGGACCGTCATGGACAGTCCTAATCGCGACGCGCAGGCGAACTCCTTACGAGCTATAGCTGTGGTCTCACCCTCCGACATATGGGCGGTGGGGACCTCCGGCCCGGATGATTATCGCCCTTTCTCTGTGCACTGGGATGGATATGCCTGGAGCCTCGTACCGATGCCGGATGCTCTCGGTGGCCGTATTATATATGCGGTTGCTGCGATTGCGAGTGATGATGTTTGGGCGGTAGGCCGCAATAACGCAGCATTCTCTCCGATACTTACGATGCACTGGAACGGGAGTGCCTGGAGTGCCGTGCCCGGCCCAAACATTGGTAGCGCGAGCGTCACCCTCACCGGGCTTAGCGCAATATCCCATGACGACGTGTGGGCTGTGGGTTCTGTTTCGAGCGCGTCCCTTGTCTTGCACTGGAACGGTAACCAATGGAGTGCCGTGCCTACTCCCGCCGGAGGAGCCTTACAAGCAATAGTGGCGATCTCGGCTGCCGACGTATGGGCCGTCGGTGGCAGTAGCTCCGGTGCGACAACAATGCACTGGGACGGGAGCGCCTGGAGCATAGTTCCTTCTCCCGGTACATCTGGACGCTGGCTGTCTGGGGTAGATGCTATTTCTTCCAATGACGTATGGGCAGTGGGCTATGACGGTAGCCAACCTGTAGCGGTGCATTGGGATGGCGCAGGCTGGACCGATGTAGCAGTCCCCGGCGATAGTGTAGGCTCACTTTTCGATGTGAGCGCCGCTTCCACTAATGACGTATGGGCCGTGGGAGAGTCATATATTCAATCTGTAAACGATACGCTGGTTATGCACTGGGATGGCACGCAATGGACCAGGGTGCCAAGTCCGAATGTTGATGCACGCTTCAATGACTTGTATGGCGTGGCTGCGGTCTCTCAGAATGAAGCGTGGGCGGTAGGAGACCAGGGTAGCCTCAATACTGGCGGAGTATTTACGCTCATCGAGCGATACGTCGGCTCATGTATCACTCCAACGCAGACCAGCACACCTACCCACACGCCTACCGCCAGCGCTACAGCCACAGCAAGCATCACACCACAGGCTACCCACACACGTACTCCCACCGTTGCGCCGACTACCACCGTCGCAACCACAGCCACTGCGACTCGAAGCACGAGTACTCCTTCTCAAAATACAGTGACCGCTTCACCGACGCGCACTCAAAGCGCTCCAACTTCCACACAGACCGCGACGGCGACGGTTACGGTTATATCTACCTCTACCCCTACCCTCTGCACTATCACCTTCTCCGATGTCCCCCTCGATCACACTTTCTACGCCTACATCAGATGCCTGGCGTGCAAGGGCATCATCTCAGGCTATTCCGACGGCACCTTCCGGCCAGGCGGCGATATAACACGCTCGCAGATAGCCAAGATGGTGAGTAATGCAGCGGGTTTGAGCGATGATGCGGGGGAGCAGGTATACGAGGATGTGGACCCCTCCAACCCGTTCTACCTGTGGATCAACCGTATGTCCCGGTTGGGTTACATGGGTGGGTACTCATGCGGCTCCGTACTCGAAGAGCCGTGCATAGCTCCCGACAACAGGTCATACTTCCGGCCATACGCAAACGCTACGAGGGGTCAGCTAGCCAAAACCGTCTCCAACGCCGCTGGTATTGGCGGCACACCTATAGGCCAATTCTATACAGATGTGGCAGAGGAGCACCCATTCTACGCATGGATAATGCGTCTTACTCAGTTGGGTGTGATGAGCGGCTACCCATGTGGAGGAGAGGGGGAGCCTTGCGACGGGCAGAACAGGCCATACTTCCGCCCCGGTAATAACGTGACAAGAGGCCAGGCCTCCAAGATAGTAGCCAATACTTTCTATCCAGGGTGCCAGACTCCGAGCAGACCATAAGGGACTTAGCACCATCGTAAGTTGTCGGCGTAGCGACATACAACTGCATTAGGAAATTATCAGAAAGAGGGTTTGGCTCAGCCAAACCCTCTTTCTGATAATTTTCTTCAAACTCCTATAGAATATACCTTGACGTAGAGAGGCGGGTTCGTTATTCTAAAGAAACTTGCGCCTGGGCGAGACTTGAGCAGCATATATCGAAGGAGCATATACGCCATGACACGCACTTTCCGGAGGATAGCAGGAGTCGTCCTAGTAGCTTTCGCGCTCCTGGGCATAAGCGTAGCGGGGAAATCAGCGTTGAACGCCAACGCTGCATACCCCACCGAGTCCAATGCAGCACAAGGTAGAGTCCCTACCGTATCTTATCCCGTCAGGAGTGACGCATCCCCACCGTTGCGCTCGATCCAACCGATCCAGCCAGAATATGGGCAGGTGGGCGACTTCCCACTCCACCCGGTCAACAAGGATGGTGCCCAGGGGCAGCAAGGCACCGATTCCGCCCTTGAAAAACTGCTCAGCCCATTGGTTATGCCCACCCCCATCGCCAACTTCGAGGGGATATACAACATCTGGGGCGGCTATCCGCCCGACACCTCCGGCGACGTTGGACCCAACCACTACCTCCAGATAGTGAACGTCGGTTTTCAGATATTCAACAAGACCGGCACCTCTCTATACGGCCCTGCGAACAATAACACCCTCTTCAGGAACTTCGGCGGATTCTGCGAGAGCACCAACAGGGGCGACCCCGTTGGCCTCTACGACCCCCTCGCCGACAGGTGGTTGGTCTCATGGTTCGCCTTTACCAACTCTAACGGCCCCACCCACCAGTGCTTCGCCATATCTGCGACCCCCGACCCGCTCGGTGTCTGGTATCGCTACGATTTCCTGGTAGGCAACAACTTTGAAGATTACCCGCACGTAGGCGTCTGGTCCGATGCTTACTATATGGCGACCAACACCTTCGGTGGCCCAGGTGGTGGCGCTAACTACGCTTTTGAGCGTGACCTCATGTTGCAAGGCGATCCAAACGCCCGCATGGTCGTTTTCCGCGTCACGTCATCCGGTATCCTGCCGAGCGACCTGGATGGTACGACCCCTCCACCAGCAGGCAGCCCTAACTACTTCATGGAGTGGTTCAGTACTACCAACCTGGGATTCTACAAGTTCCATGTGGACTGGGCCAATACCGCCAATTCTACCTTCACCGGACCCGTCATGGTGCCCGTCACCGCATTTAGCTCCAGCGTGCCTGGCATAACTCAGCCTGGCACCAGCGCTACGTTAGCTACTCTCTCCGACCGCCTGATGTACCGCGTGGCCTATCGTAACCTGGGCACGCATGAGTCGATTGTGGTCAACCACACGGTCAATACGGGCGGATTTGGGAGCATCAGGTGGTATGAGTTACGCGACCCCAATAACGCCACGCCTACCCTCTTCCAACAGGGCACTTACGCGCCTGGGGATAGCGTCCACCGCTGGATGGGAAGTATAGCGATGGACCATGCCGGGAACATCGCGGCAGGTTTCAGCGCCTCAAGCACTACTGTCTACCCATCTATCCGCTACGCAGGCCGTCTTGCAAGTGACCCGGCAGGCACCTTCGCCCAGGGCGAGGCCGAGCTTATAGCAGGGACCGGTTCTCAAACAGGGCCGGGCGGGCGCTGGGGTGATTACAGCCAGATGAACGTTGACCCCGTTGATGACTGCACATTCTGGTACACAACCGAGTACATCCAGGTCACGGGTGAGCGCACGTGGCGCACGCGTATAGGCTCCTTCAAGTTCCCCAGCTGTACGCCCGTCACTCGGACTCCCGTGCCGACCGCTACAGGTGCGGTGCCCAGCCCAACCGTACCTCTGGCCTCACCTACCGCCTGCGCCAGCAGCGCGAGCTACACCGGCTCTATCACCAACACCGACCTCGCGCAGATTTCCCGTATCATAACGGTGGGCCTCCCTCCGTCAACATGCGACATTCCCCGCGCGTGCCCAGGGCAGGACAGCAGCGTTACCGACCAACACAACTACGATAGCTATACCTACCAGAACATGACCGGCTCGTCCCAGTGTGTGACCGTGACCCTTAACCCCGGCTGCTCCAACAACGCTCTCACCAGCGTGGCCTACCTCGGCACATACGACCCCAACAACAAGTGCACGAACTACATCGCCGATGGAGCGCGCGGCGGGCCTAACAACGTCTACTCATTCACTCTTGGAGCCGGCCAGACCGCGGTGGTAATCGTCTTCGAGCATAACGGCGGGATAGGGTGCGAGACATATACGCTCCGTATCAATCCGTGCGGCACCGGGGGGGCGACCGCGACGGTAGCTCCCACTATGACGGCTGTGCCCGCGACGAGCACAGCGACTGTGCCTGCGGCCACAAGCACACCTATCGCGCCTACGTCTACCGTCCCGCCTACCCAGACGCCGGGTGGAGCCACAGCCACGACAGCGCCAACAAACACGCTGGTGCCCACAGTAGTGCTGCCTAGCTCTACCTCCACTGCGGTAGCCACCATGACCCAGGGTGTCGCTACTGCCACTACGGAAGCTACCGCGACGCCATGCACGATCAGCTTCACAGACGTGCCTCCTGACCACACCTTCTACTCCTTCATCAGGTGTCTGGCTTGCAGAGGCATCATCTCAGGGTACTCCGATGGTACCTTCCAGCCTGGTAACGACATCACACGTGGGCAGATAGCCAAGATGGTATCTAACTCAGCAGGGTTCAATGAAGACCCAGGTCCACAGATATACGAGGACGTACCTCCTGCCAGTCCATTCTATGCATGGATAAACCGTCTATCTATGAGAGGACACATGGGTGGCTATCCTTGTGGCTTGGTACCGGAGGAGCCATGTGAGCCGCCTGACAATCGCCCGTACTTCCGCCCTAACGCCAGTGCCACTCGTGGACAGTTAGCGAAGATAGTGGCTAATGCAGCAGGGATAGGAGGGACACCTACCGGTATCTTCTACACGGACGTGCAGGAAGACCACCCCTTCTATGTATGGATAATGAGACTGACCACCCTGGGAGTGATGAGCGGCTATCCTTGCGGAACTATCCCAGAGGAGCCATGTGATGAGGCTAACCGTCCATACTTCCGACCGTTCAACAACGTGACGAGAGGGCAGGCATCGAAGATAGTGGCTAACACATTCTTCCCTGGCTGCGACACCCCTCAACGATAAACGGTAGACAATCGACCCGAAGAGCAGATAATACCCGTAGGGGCGTGCCAACGGCACGCCCCTACATTCCTTCCGTAATTTGAGCTCCTAAAGCTAGATTATAGCGACACTATGATTGCAAAGAGGATTGCGCATCTCAATAGGCTAGCACTTGGGGTTTCGTTAGCCCTCTTGCTACTCCCCCTCCTCTTAGCAGGGAGTGTAGCAACTGTCACCAGGGCTGCGCTGCCCATTACAAACCAGAGCGCGATAAATCACGCCTCTACGGAGTGGCCAACGCTCGTCTTGCGCGTCTACTTCCGAGATACCGTCGAGCGTGACCGTCTCGCTACCGAGCTTGCAGCCGAGGAAGTGCCCACGCTCGGTGGCTATTTGACCGTCATAGGCGATGGCGATACTTACACTCGCCTGCTAGCCAGGGGTCTGCGCGTCGAGGTAGACCAGGCCCACACAGAGGAGCTGAAAAGATTTACCCTCTCGAACAATACCGCCTCGACTGACAACACAGAGTCTCACATCCTATCAACACTCCAAACGCCCAGAGGGCACCCGAAATCCAAAATCCAAAATTCGCAAACCTTGAACGGTGACACATTCTTCGGCGGGTACCTAACGGTCAGCGGGATAGAAGCATTCCTCGATCAGATGGCGGCGCACTATCCTGGCCTCGTTGAGAAGTTGGATATTGGAGACTCGTGGTGCAAGACCCACACAGGGCAGTGTGTTTTACCCAAGCCGCATAACGGCCACGATCTCTGGGTGCTGCACATCACCAACCGTGCCATACCCGGCCCGAAGCCTGTATTTTGGTTCGACGCCGGCATACACTCTCGCGAGGTCGCCACGCCCGAAGTGGCTATGCGCTTCGTCAGCCATCTCCTCGACGGCTACAACACTGACGCCGATGCTCACTGGCTGGTAGACTACCACGACATCTGGGTGATGCCCCTCTTCAACCCCGACGGCCATTTTACCGTCGAGGCAGGAGCAGGGAGTGATGCTCCCTACTCCCAGCGTAAGAACGCCGATAACGACGACGGCTGCTCATATTGGCCCCCCAAGGATGTAGTGCAGTTCGGCACCGACCTCAACCGCAACTTCCCCTTCAAGTGGGGTTGTTGCCGTGGCTCTACCCTCGCGCCGTGCGAGCAGACCTACCGTGGGCCGTCCGAAAGCTCCGAGGAAGAGACTGCGGCGGTCACCGCTAAGATACGCGAGCTTGTGCCCGACCAGCGCGGGCCTGCCGACACCGACGCGGCACCCCTCCTCGCGACCGGCGTCTACCAGAACCTCCACTCCTTCGCGGACCTCAACCTCTACCCCTGGGGCTGGATGGGGGAGCCTGCGCCCAACGGTGCCGACCTGGAGAATATCGCCGCCCACATGAGCGCCCAGGACGCCGGGGGTAATGGTTATGACTATTGCCAGGCCCCGAACTGCCTGTACGTATCGGATGGCACCGCCAACGATTGGGGCTACGGCGAACTGGGCATGCTCTCTATCACCACCGAGTTGAGCGGAGGGAGCTTCTTCCCACTCCACTCTGAAGTGGACAGGTTATGGGGGGAGAACAAGGGAGAGCTTCTCTACCTGTCTAAGATAGCGCGCACCCCGTTTCTGACCACTCGCGGGCCGGACGCCAATAGCGTGACCACTGGCCTTGCTCCGGTCACGCAGGGTGCCCCCGCCCAGCTTACTGCCACTATCAATTATGCCTGGACGGGCAACAGCTACTTACAGAACGTGGCTGCCGCCGAGTATTATATAGACATACCACCCTGGGCGGGAGGCACCCCACTACCGCTATACTCCATGGATGGCGGCTTTGATTCGCCTACGGAGACGGTGATAGGGGCAATGGACACTACGAGCCTGACGCCAGGCCGCCACGTTGTGTTCGTGCGCGGGCGCGGCGTGACCGATTATGACTGGAACGAATTGACGCTCCAAAGCTGGGGGCCTTTCTCCGCAGCCTGGTTAGTCGTCGCTCAGCCCGGCACGCAACTCGAAGGTGTCAGTCACCGCCCCTCCGGTTCCAGGCCGGGGCGGTAATTTGGTATACTTTATCCTTGTGGAATCTCAAATTTTGAATTCTAAGTTTTGAATTGATTTGAATAATTCAAAACTTAGAATTCAAAATTGAGAACTCAAAATTTAAAGTGAGGACGCCATTTATGATCTCTAACCGCAGCCGTCGTCTATCGTCTCTGAAGCTAGCATATCCTATTCTGTTGGTGCTGATACCACTCCTCGGTCTCAGCAGCAGCGTAGCGACTCCTACGCAGGCTGCCCTCCCCGTTCTTGGGCTTAGCCCAATTCAGGCCGGACAGAGTAGCGCCCTCGCACAGCAGTCTGTCCTAGTCATGCGCATCTACTTCCGGGACGCTGCTGAGCGCGACCGGCTCGCTACCGAGATAGGAGCGGAGGAGGCCAGCACCCGAGGCGGCTTCCTAACGAAGTGGGGCGACCTCAATCTCTACAACTCTCTCCTTACGCGTGGCCTGCGCGTGGAGATTGACCAGGAGGCGACCCGGCAGGCGAACGCTTACTTCGCCGGTGACGACTCAGACACCTTCTACAATGGTTACAGGACCGTCGAAGAGATGCAGGCATTTCTAGACCAGAAGGTGGCAGCATACCCCCTCCTCGCGGAGAAGATAGACATTGGCGACTCCTGGTGCAAGACGCATCTTGGGATGTGCACGCAGCCCAACTCCTGGAGCGGCTTCGATCTGTATGTGCTGCACATCACCAACCGCAATATACCAGGCCCGAAGCCGGTCTTCTGGTACGATGCGGGCATACACTCCCGCGAGATTGCTACGCCCGAAGTGGCTATGCGCTTCATCAACTATCTTTTGGACAACTATGACTCAAACGCGGATGCTCACTGGCTGGTGGACTACCAGGATATCTGGGTCATGCCCATGCTCAACCCCGATGGGCACCATATGAACGAGTCGAATGGGCAGGGCACGCCTACATTGCACCGCAGGAACGCCGACAAGGATGACGGCTGCTCCACTTACGACCAGTTTGGCACCGATATCAACCGCAACTTCCCCTTCCAGTGGGGCTGCTGCGGCGGCTCAAGCCCCAATCCGTGCGATGATGTCTATCGCGGCCCCTCACAAAACTCCGAGGAAGAGACGCAGTCGATGATAGCCAGGGTGCGCGCCCTCATCCCCGACCAGCGCGGCCCCCTGGAGAGCGATCCTGCTCCCCTCACCACTACCGGCACGCTCATAAACATGCACTCCAACGCCCAGCAGAACCTCTACCCGTGGGGCTACACCAGCAACTTCGCGCCCAACCGCACCGACCTGCGCAACATCGGCAGGCACATGAGCTCCCCTAACGTCCAGCCTGTAGGCAACGGCTACGAGTACTGCCAGAACACCGAATGCCTGTACATCGTAGATGGCGACGAGAAGAACTGGGCATACGGCGAGCTTGGTATCCCGGCTTACAGCCTGGAGCTTTCGGGCGCTAACTTCTTCCCGCCTTACAACTGCCTCGATAACGCAGGCTGCACTTCCTCCGGGCTGGGGATTTGGCCCGAGAACCGGGGTGCCCTGCTCCATCACTCTAAGATCGCCCGCACGCCTTATCTTCTCACGCGTGGCCCCGATGCCAACACCGTTGCCACATCCCCTATGACGGTCACGCAAGGGACTTCTTCGCAGCTTACCGCCAGCCTGAATTACAACTGGATGGGTAGCGATGGTCAGGTCAACGCATATTTGCAGAACATCGCGGCTGCCGAGTATTACATCGACACGCCACCCTGGGCTGGCGGCACAGGCATCCCGATGGCCCCAACTGACGGCACGTTCAACAGCCCAACCGAGGGCGCGCAGGCCACCATAGACACGAGCAGCATACCGGTGGGCAGGCATATCATCTTCGTGCGTGGGCGGGGCGTGACCGACTATGGCGGCTTCCAGAGCTGGGGTCCCATCACGGCGGAATGGCTTACCGTAACAGCAGGGGGCAGCCCCACTCCTACCAGCACACCTTTCACGCCTACAGCCATCCCCACCAATACCACTGGACCTTCGGCTACCAACACGACCATACCCCCCACGGCGACGCGAACCCGCACCAGCACCGCAACGACTGTGCCGCCGAGTGCTACAGCAATCTCTACGGCTACCGTAATTCCTCCCACCGCTACGAGCACCAACACCCCCATGCTGCCGCCCCCACCTACTTCCGCAGCCACCTCCACATCTACCGCCACGGCTACCTCTACGGCATGCGCTATCACCTTCACAGACGTACCCCCCGACAGCACCTTCTACACATGGATACGATGTCTCGCTTGTAGGGGTATCATCTCAGGCTACACCGACGGCACCTTCCAGCCTGGCAACGACATCACAAGGGGACAGATAGCCAAGATGGTGAGTAACTCCGCTGGCTTCAATGAGGACCCAGGTCCTCAGATATACGAGGACGTACCGGAGGCCAGTCCCTTCTATGCATGGATCAACAGGCTGTCCATGAGGGGGCACATGGGAGGGTACCCTTGTGGGCTGGTGCCTGAAGAAACATGCGAGCCTCCTGATAACCGTCCATACTTCAGACCCAATGCCAGTGCCACCAGGGGACAGCTAGCGAAGATAGTCTCTAATGCTGCTGGGTTAGGTGGAGACCCCACAGGTCTGTTCTACACGGATGTACCAGACGATCACACCTTCTATGTATGGATAATGCGTCTCACCACTCTGGGAGTAATGTCAGGATACCCATGTGGGACGATCCCAGAGGAGCCATGTGACGAAGAGAGCAGGCCGTACTTCCGGCCATTCAGCAACGTGACGAGGGGACAGGCTTCGAAGATTGTAGCCAACACTTTCTTCCCCGGCTGCGAGACCCCTTCCAGGCCGTAACTAACAACGCATTGAAAGGGACAAAGATGAAGGTTTGGCTCAGCCAAACCTTCATCTTTGTCCCTTTTCAAAATCCCTGACGACTTACTCGCGCTTAGGCTTGAAGGCGTCTAACGCATCGAGTAAAGCGATGATGCATACCATCCAGAAGACGATTAGCAGGAAGAGCCAGCCTGGGCCTGACTTTAGCAGAAAAAGCGTTACAGCGCTATTCAGCGAAAAAAGCACAATCGCAGCCGTCCGCGCTAACCTCTGGCGCATCAATAGCCCCACCCCAACCGCCAGATTAAGCACGGCCCAGGCTATCCATATCCAGTTTTGGGTCTCCAGGTAGCGGGTTATCGCGTAAACAGCGGTCAGTAAATCTACTATCGCCACCAGGACAACTGCTATCAGAGGGAGGGGCAACCGGCCCAGGACTCCGATGGGCCGCCCACCCTCGCCGCTATCGTGAAGCTCCCCAATGTTTTTCGCTGCGTCCATAGCCCCCTCCATGTAAAGGAAAAGGGATAAAGGCAAAAGGATAAAACGAGTCTTCGCTGGCGTCTTTTATCCTTTGTCCCTTTTCCTTTATCCTTTCGAAATGTTGGTCAATTGTAGCATAAAGCTGCAAATTGGACACTTTTCGCCCGGTTATGATATGCTTACGGAGTCAATTGGCGCTTTGCGAGCAGAAATAGACCCAATGTCTGAGAGTATAGTGAGCATTTTGTAGCGTTGTATACGTGTTCGGAATATAAGAGAAGCGGACAAATTTCCGGCAGATGACGCAGTCTGCCCCACAGTACAGAGCCGTACAAGGAGAGGAATAATGCAAGTCGAGACACCCGTAGACCTCGGTATTGAAAGTGGGAGGCACAATCTGCCCGCGAGCGCGCTCTATGAGGAAGCGATACGCAATGGCGAAGCTGTCATCGCGGCAGACGGCTCGCTGGTGGTCAGCACCGGACAGTACACGGGGCGCTCTCCCAAAGACAAGTTTGTGGTAGAGGAGCCGTCCAGCCAGGATAAAATCTGGTGGGGCAAGGTCAACCAGCCTATCAGCGAGGAGAAGTTCAACGCCCTGCGCGACCGCATGATGGGGGAGCTGGCACATAAGAAGCTGTATGTACAGGATGTGTTTGTGGGCGCGGACCCCGATTACCGGCTGTCGGTGCGCGTATTTACCGAGAGCGCCTGGGCTAACCTCTTCGCACGCAACCTCTTCATACGCCCCACTCCAGAAGAGCACGCCACTTTCAGTCCCGACTTCGTCGTTGTAGACGCGCCATCCTTCAAGGCCAATCCTTCCACTGACGGCACTCGCTCCGAAACGTTCATCATGCTGAACCTGGGGCAGAAGTTGGTCCTTATCGGCGGCACCGAGTACGCGGGTGAGATCAAGAAGTCAATGTTCACCGTGATGAACTATATGCTGCCGATGCGCGGCGTTATGCCGATGCACTGCTCGGCCAACATCGGGCCGAATGGCGATTCGGCGCTCTTCTTCGGGCTTTCGGGCACAGGCAAGACCACCCTCTCCGCCGACCCCACCCGCACCCTCATTGGCGATGACGAGCACGGGTGGAGCGAGCATGGTGTGTTCAACTTCGAGGGCGGATGCTACGCCAAAGTGATCAAGCTTTCCCCGAAAGCCGAGCCTGACATCTGGAACGCCTCCCATCGCTTCGGCACGGTGCTTGAGAACGTAGTGATAGAGATGGAGACGCGCCAGCTCGACCTCAACAGCGACGCGCTGACCGAGAACACCCGCTCGGCCTACCCAATAGAGTTCATCTCCAATGCCTCACCTACGGGCATGGGCGGGCACCCCAAGAACATCATGATGCTGACCGCCGACGCGTTTGGCGTGATGCCTCCCATAGCCCGCCTCACCCCTGAGCAGGCAATGTACTATTTCCTCTCCGGCTATACAGCAAAATTGGCGGGCACCGAGCGCGGCATCACCGAGCCTGAGCCGGAGTTCAGCGCCTGCTTCGGTTCTCCCTTCCTCCCCCTCCCGCCGATGACTTATGCTCAGCAACTGGGCGAGAAGATCAGAGAGCATGGCTCATACGTGTGGCTTGTGAACACCGGCTGGACGGGCGGAGCCTACGGCAAGGGGCACCGCATGAGCATCGCGCACACTCGCGCAATGGTGCGTGCCGCACTGGATGGCTCTCTCGCCCAGGTAGAGACCAAAGAGGACCCGATATTCGGGCTACCCGTACCCGTGAGTTGCCCAGGCGTGCCCTCGGAAGTACTGTGGCCGCGCAACACCTGGCAGGACAAGGACGCGTATGACGCCGCCGCCCACAACCTCGCCCACCGCTTCCAGGTCAACTTCGAGAAGTTCGCCGATCAGGTAACGGATGAGGTGAAGCAGGCGGGACCGAAAGCGGGTTGATGACGGATGACTGAGAAGGCAGTAGGCAGTAGGCAGAAGAGCCAATAGTTTCATGCATCACGCATCACGTTTCACCCTCTATCGTCTATCGTCCGTCGTCTATCGTCTATCGTCCGTCGTCCACATCTGAGGCTAGCATGGATTACCTATACCTCAAGGGTAAAGTAGCACTCGTAACGGGCGGTTCGCGGGGGATAGGGGCTGCGACTGCTCTCCTTCTGGCGGAGCACGGCACCGACGTGGTGATAAATTATCGCAGCAAGGCGGCGCGTGCCGAGGAGGTTGCTTCCGAGGCGATTTCGAAAGGGGTACGCGCCCTGACCGTGCCCGCTGACATCACCATCAAGAATGATGTTCAACGTATGATGGACTTCATCAGGCGGGAGTTTGGCAGGCTGGATATAGTCGTGCTCAACGCTTCCGGTGGACTCGAAAAGGAGATGGTCGCGCAGAACCCTGACTACCCGATGCTCCTCAATCGCGACGCGCAGGTATGGACGTTGGAGGAGGCGATGCCGCTGATGCCATCGGGCGGGCGAGCCGTATTCGTCACCAGCCACTGGGCGCACTTCTACGGCCAGGTCGCGCAATACTCCATGTATGAGCCTGTCGCCAGGAGCAAGCACGCAGGCGAGCAGGCGCTCCTTTCTCTCATCCCCGACCTCGATAAGCGCGGTATCCGTTTCGTGCGAGTCAGCGGCGACCTTGTAGAAGGCACTATTACTCCCAAGCTGATGGAGCGCGCAGACTCCGGCATGTTGGAGGCGCGACGACAAGCCGCTGGCTGGCTCCCCACCGTTGATGACATGGCAGTGGCTATCGTGCGCGCCTGTGGAGACGACAACCTGGAGCAGGGCGGCGTTATCTACGTGGGCGAGACCAACGTCACAAGAGCAGATCGACAAGAAGTCGCAGGATAATATCACTTCGCTCATGGCGCGACACTGATATAATCGTGTTATGGGACAATCTGGCGTCTTGCTTCTCTTGCTGGTTGCTGGTTTGCTATTGTTTGGGTTCGCGGCATTTGCTCTCCGGTCGTCAGCGAGGCTGCGGCGCGAGAGTGGACTGCCGTCGGGGCGCATTTTGCATTCAGATATGTATGAAGGCTTGCCTGGCGTGCCGGGCAAGCCTCTTTATTCTGCGCGCTATGGGCTGGCAGGCACGCCCGACTACATTGTTTCCACGGACAGGGGTCTGGTGCCTGTAGAGGTGAAGCCAGGGCGCACCGAGTCGAAGCCGCATGAGTCTCACCTTCTGCAAGTGCTCGCCTATTGTCTCCTCGTGGAGGAGAGCGCAGGCAAGTCACCGCCTTATGGCCTGCTCAAGTACAGCGCCGATACCTTTCGGGTGGACTACAATTCGGAGACCCGCGATTATCTATTGTCGGTTATATATGAGATGCGCGAGGCGGCCAGGCAGTTGGACGTGCATCGCAACCATGAGGTGGCAGGGCGGTGCAGAGCGTGCGCTTACAGGTCAGTATGCGAGGAGGCGCTTGTTAGATAAGAATTAACCAGGGTCTGGTGACACGATATGATTATGAAACCTCTGGCTTCCAATCTGGTCTTGCACGCTAGTGCCACTGTTGACCTGCAAATGCACACTACGTACAGCGATGGCACATGGACGCCTGAAGAGCTGATTGACTACCTTGTGGGTGAACAATTCGGCCTGGTAGCTGTAACAGACCATGACCGTGTGGATAGCGTTGCAAACGTGCAACGTCTGGGGGCGCAGAGGCAGTTACCAATTCTTGCGGCTGTGGAAATGAGCACGTCATGGAAGGGAGGGTTCACTGATCTGCTCTGCTATGGATTCGATCCGGAACGGAATGAACTACATGAGCTTGCTCAGGCAGTTGTGCTCCGGCAGCAAGAAATCACGCAAGAAGTGTACGAGGAACTACAGCGGAACGGATACGCATTTTCGCGTCAGCATGAAGTGTTGAAGGAGGAGAGAGGAGAACCGCTTCAACCGCGCGATCTTGAGCTACTGTTACAGCACCATGGCTATAGCACGGGGCCTGGGTCAATTGGGCAAATTATGACTGATGCCGGCTTTTATTTCGCGACGAACGACATCGGTGTAGTGGTTGATGCCGCCCATCGCAGTGGAGCGGTGTGTCTGATTGCCCATCCAGGGCGGGGAGGAGATTTCACGCTCTATGAGGTGGACCTCCTTGATGAGCTTCGTAATGAAGCCCCTATTGACGGCTTAGAGGCCCACTATCCTGCTCATACGCCGGAGCAGACCGCCATGTATCTCAACTACGCCCAGGAGCACAATTTACTGACCAGCTCAGGCTCAGATTCTCATGGCCCAGAAAAGAAGCCTATCAAATACCGTGCGGAGCTTAGCCGGCAGCTCTTGGAGCGTGTAGGCATACGAGTCGAATAGGAAAGCCGGGTTGGGCTTTGGTTAAGCAAAAAACCTAGACAATCCGTGAGGACCCTCTAGGTTTCTGCTTCTTCAACGTTTCAAGCGAACCTGTAACATCGAAGTAACTGCATTATACAGGTCGCGCATAGTGGAGTCAATAAGCTGGCGCTAGAGTTATGCACATTCTCCCAATAACAGGAAGGTTAGCAACCCCTAGAAGCGTCTGTAACAACGAAGGTATGAAGAGTGTCATTCCGAACGCAGTGAGGAATCTAAAGCTCTATGCCTACATCCAAGCTCGGAGATTCCTCACTCCGTTCGGAATGACAGGGAAGTGGGTGCTTCGTTAAAAGTTTATAGAGCATGTCGCAACCTCTGAAAACTCTACGTTCAATATGAGATGTAGGCTCCCGTCTGCATCAATTTTGAACTCCTCATCAGATAGAATGCGTTCGTCTACTTTTATATGCGGTTTCTTCTCAATATTCTTGATAACCAAAGTAGCTTCCACGGGGCCAACCTGCCTCAAATTTACGGGATCGCCTACCTGTACCAACCCTATGCGCAATATATGTTTCTGTGGACTATATTCAGCCTGGCACACCCCTATCCTGCCTGATGGGTCCAATACCCTCTCTAGAAAAGGCTGGTTGGCAGATGAAGGATCGGGCGTAGCCGTGAAGAGGCGCGCGAAGTCCTCACCACCAGACTCAATAGAGGCTGCGAGAGCGTACAGCGCGGTGGCGTGCAGCGCGCGCGGTGCGCCTCTGTAGAAGTAACGGTTACCTTCCCACCCCGCGTCGAAGTGGGTGCTTGCATAGCGGTGGAATGCATCGGCCAGTTTCATGTCGCCCAGGCCACGCGCCAATATCGAGCCGAATCCCGTATTGATCGGCACGTCGCTGATCTCCATCTTCTCGCTGACGGGCGAAGAGCCTACATATGCTCCCTCGGCTCCGGCGCGCTCTACTTTCTGCCTGAACTTCGTATAGAGCTTCTTCACCAGGGGACGGTCAAATGGTAACAGGAAGGCCAGGCCCCACGCGTCGGTGAAATTGAAAGCTACGGGGGTGGCGAGATGGAGGTCTTTCATGTAGCTCGCACCGAAGACGCCTCGTAGCGCAGGGCCGCGCAGCACCATCTTGCGCCTGACGGTGCGCAGCCAGCCATCGTTGGCGCTGCTATAACTCGTCTCGTGCAGGGCGTCGTGCAGAGTATTGGAGGCCATCGAGTAGTTATTGCACGGCACATATGCCATCCCCGGCTCGCAGCACACCCCGCCGAAGCGGTTATCCCGCATCTGGCTAAATATGCGTTGCGCGACTTCTGTGTGCGTATACGTAAAGCTCACGCCGCTGTCGGGGTCGCTGAGGGTGAAAGGTTGGTCGTAGTGCCTATCACCTGTGACCTTCTCGTACAGCCCAAGCATCGTGCTGAGGTGGCCGGAGTACTGTAGATTATTGTGCACAATGGGATCAGATGGAGGCCCTGCTGGGATACGCTGGTGAGGACTTACCAGCACCGCAATATGCCCAGAGCTTACTGTATCATCTGTCGTCCGTCGTCCGTCGTCCGTCGTCCGCGAAGCGACCTCAGGCGCACGCCAGTATCCCCATGTCGACACGTCCAGCATCCTCTCGATTGCACAGCGCATCGCTTCGGCGTAGGGTGCTCGATAGGCGGGCGTGCGTTGCGCCATAGCGGCCAGCGCATACGTGGCGAACGCCAGCTGGTAGCGCAGGGCGAAGTTCATCGAGGGGCTTTGCGCCCTATAGAACCCCTCCCATTGGCCCGCGGGCTGGGTCAGTATGCCGTGCAGGTAGTTGAGATGGCCCAGGGTTTTGTTATTTGATGGGGGTATTTGTCGCGTCATGCAAGTATCCTTTGTCTCTTCTGTATAATAGCATAGACGTTATCACGCGTGTGAGCTCGAAAATTAGTAGTGCGTGGTATAATAGGTCAACTGAAGGAGTGGCGTTGGGTACAAAGGGTCGGCATCGTATGAAGAGTACCCGCGAACGCCTCCTCAAGTTTGCCTTCGAGTCGCTATATGGTCCTCTCGCATGGGCCTACGACTGGGTAAGCCGTACATTCTTCCTCGGACAGTGGCGACTGTGGCAGCGTGCCGCGATCCCGCACCTGGGCGGCACACGCGTGTTGGAGGTGGGTATGGGCACAGGCAACTTGCAGCTCGACCTCATTAGAGAGGGCTTTGCTGTGTGGGGCGTGGACCTCTCGCGTCAGATGCTCAGGCAGGCGACCCGCAAGGCCAGGCGGCTCAACACGGCGTTCAATATCTGCCGCGCGCGTGCCCAGGCCCTCCCTTTCCCTTCCTCCCACTTCGACTCGGTAGTCAGCACGTTCCCCAGCGAATATATAGCCGACCTCAAGACGCTGGCGGAGATACGCAGGGTGTTGCGCCCCGGAGGGCGATTAGTTATAGTGCCGGGCGGCTGGCTGACATCGAGCGACCCCAAAGGCAAGACATTCGAGAGCATAGCGCGGGTCGTCTACGGCTACAAAGGGGATACAGACCCCGCAAGGCTCGCTGATCATGCAACGGCGGGCCACGGCGCTCTCAAGTGGATAACCGCGCTCAAAGGTCGTATGTTGGAGTCTGGGTTCAATGTATCGGCGCATATCGCATCGAATGGGCGTGGGGCCTGTTTGGTCGTAGTAGCTCATCTTAACACTCCGTCAGATTGATAAAGTGTTGCCCGGGTCAATTGCTCTTATGGAGGCTCATAAGCTGCAATGAATCACTCTAAAGCGGACTGCGCACCTAATAATCTGCCAGGCCAGCCCACCCCGTTCATCGGGCGGGTGCGTGAGCTTGACACAGTATCTGCGCTTCTGCGGCGGGAGGATGTCCGGCTCGTGACCCTGACCGGGCCAGGGGGCACCGGGAAGACACGCATGAGCTTGCAACTCGCTTCCGAGCTTCTTTGCGACTTCCCCGATGGAGTTTATTTCGTCGCCCTCGCCCCTATTAGCGACCCCGCGCTCGTGGCCTCTACAGTGGCCCAGGCCCTCGGCCTCCTGGAGGTCAAGGACGCGGCTTTAGTAGAGACGATTAAGGGCCGCCTAAAAGACAAGAAGATGCTCCTCCTGCTCGACAACTTTGAGCAGGTGTTGGAAGCTGCTCCTCTCGTGTCATGGATAATGTCAGGCGCGCCTGGCGTCAAGGTGTTAGTCACAAGTCGCGAGAAGCTGCACCTGCGTGGCGAGCATGAGTTCGCTGTGCCGATGATGGCTCTCCCTGACGCTCAGCATCTTCCCCCGCTACACGACCTGACCCAATATGAGGCGGTGCGCCTCTTTATTGATCGCGCCGTAGCGACCCAGCGCGACTTTGAAGTCAACAACGAGAACGCTCCCGCGGTGGCGGAGATATGCGCCCGGCTCGATGGCTTACCCCTCGCTATCGAATTGGCGGCAGCGCGCATCAAGATGCTCACGCCCCAGTCTATGCTTGCACGCCTTCAGAGCAGGCTCAAGCTCCTCACGGGTGGCGAACGCGATCTCCCTGTTCGCCAGCAAACCCTGCGTAACACCATCAACTGGAGCCACGACTTGATGGATGGGGATGAGAGAATCCTCTTTCGCAGGCTGTCGGTCTTTTCAGGAAGCCGCTCCCTCGATGCTATGGAAGCGATCTGCTCAGGAGGGGAGGGGCCAGGGCTTGAAAAAGATGTGCTCGACGTGGTGGAGTCGCTTGCCGATAAGAGCCTCTTGCGGCGTGTAGCGGACCAGGGGAAAGACCCACGCTTCTACATGCTGGAGACTATACATGAGTACGCCTGGGAGCGCCTGGTCGAGAGCGGCGAGGCCGAAGCCTTCCAGCAGAGGCACGCCGAGTACTTTCTAGCCCTTGCCGAAAAGGCAGAGCCGGGCCTGCGCGGGTCGGAGCAGGTAGAGTGGACCAGGCATCTTGAGGCCGACCATGATAACATGCGCGCCGCGCTCAAATGGTCCGTGGAGCATGGGCGGGCCGACCTCGCGCTCAGGATGGGCGCGGCCCTCTTGCTATTCTGGAAGACGCGTGGGCACCTGACCGAGGGGCGGACCTGGCTGGAGATGGCGCTGGCTAGAGGCATCGCTGCCTCTACTCGCGAGCGTGCCAGGGCGCTGATGGCTGCCGGGACGCTTGCGGCGTCTCAGGGCGATTTCACGCAGGCAAGGTCGCTCCTCGAGAACAGCCTGGTGCTATTTCGGGAGTTGGGCGACCAGGGGAGCATCCTTGATGCGCTTCGTAACCTCGGTAACGAGTTGCGCCACCAGGGCGATTATGACACCTCACATGACGTGCTATCCGAGGGGTTAGTCCTGTCGCGAGAGACGGGGGATGCCTGGTACATAGCGTGCTTCCTGGGCGACCTGGGGATCGTGAAGCAAAACCTTGAAGATAACGCCTCGGCGCGCCTGATGTACGAAGAGAGCCTTGCTATCAGGCGGGAGTTGAAGGACAAGCGTGGCATAGCCATGATGCTGGTCAATGTGGGGGAGATACTACGCTCCGAAGAGGAGTACGACGCCGCGCAACCCCTGTACGAGGAGGCGCTTGACCTGGCGCGGGAGCTTGGGGATAAATGGGGCGTAGGGATGGTGATGCATAACCTCGGCCACGTAGCATACCGCCGAGGGGACTACAGGTATGCGCTCGACCTCCTCACCGAGAGTCTGGGCCTCTTCCACGAGATGGGCTACAAGCGCGATACAACCTACTGCCTCGCGGCGCTGGCAGGGCTGGCGGGTGCGCTACGTATGCCGGAGAGGGCCGCCAGGCTATTCGCCGCGACCCATACGCTATCTGAGGGGACCACAACTCATCTCGACCCGGCTGACCGCATAGAGTACGCCCGCAACCTGGCCGCGGCGCAGTCGCAGCTTAGCATCGATGCCTGGAGGCGGGCGTGGTCGGTGGGACAGCTCATGACGATAGATGAGGCTGTGGCCTATGCCCTGGCCGGGAAAGAGGAAATGAGGGCGGCCCTCACCTCCCAGGCACCCACAACGGCTGCGCCCGTCGCCCAGGCGGGCACTTCTGAAAGTTACCCAGCCGGCCTTACCCTGCGCGAAGTGGAAGTGCTGCGCCTGGTCAGCAAGGGACTGACCGATGGACAGGTAGCAGAGAAGCTTACCCTCAGCCCCCGCACCGTCCAGAGGCACCTTTCATCCGTATATAGCAAGCTCGGCGTCACCACTCGCACCGCCGCCGCGCACTTCGCCACCGAGCACCAACTGGTCTAGCGTTTGCATCAAGACATGCGTCATCTCGAGTTTCTGGCAACCAGAGTGACGCACCACTTTCCTTGAAAAAATATCAAAGAAGAGCTTTCGGCGTAGCCGAAAGCTCTTCTTTAATATTTTTTCAAGCTCATAACAGGGGATGGGTAGGATTACCCATCCCCGCCATTTTGGCGATTTTTATGAATTGGGTAATCTTGCCGATGTGCCGTCGCAAGCGTGAGGCTACAATAAGGTCAGAAAGTGTAGACACACTCAACGACCAAATACAACTAACCAACTAGGAGGCGGGGGAAATGAAGAAGCTCTTTACCACATTTATGGCGTCGGCAGCGGTCTTAGTAGCAACGGCAGTAGGCATTGCACCTGCCAACAAGAGTGACAGCGTAAATTGGGGCGGCGTGAACCACGGTTCCCAGGGGTCGGTAAACTGGGGCGCACCTACAAACGATAGCGTCAACTGGGGCTTCCATACATCTGGCAACATGCAAGCGAGCGTCAATTGGGGCGCACCCACAAACGATAGCGTCAACTGGGGCTTCCACAACGTCAACACATCCGCCAGCGTCAATTGGGGCGCACCCACAAACGATAGCGTCAACTGGGGCTAGTTATACCAGGCCTACCAGGCGCTAAAAGTTAGACAACTATCCTCAACCCCCGCCCCTCCCCAACCGGGGAGGGGCATCTGGATAAAGGACCAAAAGGAGGTTTCGGCTCAGCCGAAACCTCCTTTTGGTCCTGTAATGCGGCGTTTATCGCACAGACCTTCGCCTCAGCGCAAACAAACCTACTACGCAGAGCGCCATCGCGACGAAGAGGGCCGCTATAATCCATGGGATACTATCGGCTGCGCCCGTGCTGGGCATCCCCGGCACTCCGCCGCCTGGGGCTTGCGGCGGAACCTCAGTCGGCTCCTCAACTCCTGCCGTAGCGGTGGGGGCGATGGGCGCTGCCGTCGGCAGGATAGACGCGGGAGTTGGCAGAACAGGTGTAGTCTCCGCCGGAGGGGTGGGGGCCGGCTGACCTGCTTGCGCCGCGACTATGCGCCCTTCGATCTTCGGGTCCACCGTGCCCAGGCTCTTGACGTAGTTAGCCGCCACCTCCCATAGCTGCTCGCGGGAAATTACCTCGGTCATCCTGGTCAGGGAGGTGTAGCCATCCCCTCCTACCTGCATAAAGTCGTTGGTCGCGACGGCATAAGTCGCGTTGGGGTCAACCGCCTTACCGTCGGAGAGGACGGCCCACAGCACGCGCTTACCGACGGCTGCCGCAGGGTCATAAGCGAAGCGCACGCCCGAAAGCTGGATGAAGCGTCCCGCGCTACCAGAAACGTCGCTCACGCCGTTCTCGAGGGCCGCGAGCAGATCGGAGCCTTTGAGCTTGCCCGTGACTACCAGGTTGCCGAACGGAAGCACTGCGAAAACATCCCCCTTGGTTACGGGGCCAGGATTGAAGTCGGCGCGCAGGCCACCGGAGTTTTGCAGGGCCACGTCCACCTGGTAAGTAGCACGTATGGCGTCACTGACCAGGTTGCCCATTTTACTCTCCTGCCCCCGGCTGCGGTCAACGAGGCTCGCCGCCGTACCCACCTGCTCGCCAAGCACTGGCTTGATCTTGTCGTTGGCATCCTTGACCAGTGCGGCCAGGGCGGGGTCGGGAGTGATTGCGCCGCCGTATGGCCGCCTGAACGCGCCCCAGGAATAGGTCACGTTCTTGGTCTGCGGGTCAACCAGCAGCATCATCTCGCTCGTTTCAAGAGCGTGGTTGGCTGCGCTGACCAGCATACCATTTACGCGGGCCATCGTCTTCACGCGAGTGTGCCCGCCCACAACCAGGTCCACTTCGGGATCGAGGTTATTCACCAGGTCGCCGAAGAGGCCGTTTACCGTGTCAAAGTCGCCGCTTTGAGACCCTTGATGGTACACGACGATAATCGTCTTGATCCCCTTGCCGACCAACTCTTTGACGTACATGTTCGTCGGGGCGATAGGGTTGAGCCAGTTGTAGCCGCGAATGCCTTGCGGGCTTGTGACAGTAGGGGTCTCCGGATTGGCGATGCCAATAATACCTACGTCAATCCCATTGGCCTTCACAATTATGTACGGCTTGGTAAACGGGGCGATCTTGCCGGTGTTGACTTCAACGATGTTGTCGGCCAGGTATGGGAAATCGGCTATAGCTTGCAGCTTTTGCAGACCCGCGACGCCCTTGTCGAACTCGTGGTTGCCAAGTGCGGAGGCCGTAAAGCCGAGCGTATTCATCGCATGGATAGTAGGCTCGTCGTTCAGGAAAGCAGAGTTTGGCGGGGTCGCGCCCACGTTATCGCCGTCACTCAGGATTATGGTGCCGTCGGGGTACTTGGCTTTGGCTTCGTTCCAGTAAGCGCCGATGTTAGCCACGCCGCCGCTCGGTATGACCAGGTTGTCAGGGCGGGCCTGCACCGGGTCTAGCTGCCCGTGGTAGTCACCCCAGGCAAGGACCTTTATCGGTATCAGCTTATCCGCGCCTCCTGTGAACGCTTCCGTTAGCACGCGCCCCTCGGCATAGCGCGGCGGGAGGATACCCATCGCGTAGGCAGCGGTCGGGATGAAGTCTATGGCGCGTGGGCTTGTTAGCTTCTTGCCCTGTGCGACTCCCGGCCCGTAGATACCGAACATGGCGTGCAGGTTGATATTCTTGGCGAGGTCAACCGTGTCGGGCAGGAAGCCGTGCTGCCCGTAGAAGGGGGCGTCGGCTATAACCTGGCCGGTGGTTGGCGCGTCGAACTGGTAGGGTGGCGTGAGTATAACCACCACGTCACCTGTGCGCGTTGGGTGCCAGTAATTGATGGGTCCACCGCTCGACGGTATGGTGCGTGCCTCTTCTTTCTTGAGCACCGCGCCCGTCACTTTCGCTCCCCCGTCGGTCAGTTTATTGAAGGCATCTATGATCTGCGTGCGGACCGTTTCATAATCGGCTGCCGCGACCACACCTCCTACTTCCCGGTCCTTGAGGTTTACGTATACGTTGGCTGTGCCGCCCGCTATATAGGCGACAGCTTTGCTGGCGGCGCGATTGGCCGGATCGTAAAGGCCAGCGTCCTGGAGCACCTGGTTGGCATTCACCGACTTCCAGATAGCCGCGAAGCCGTGGTCCGATCCGACCAGGGTGACGATATTATCGGAGCCACCCAGGAGGCCCCACAGGCTACCCAGTATCTCGTCGGCCTGCGTGTAAGCGTACTTGATATAGCCCTCTGCCGTGGCGACATCCGCGTTGATGAGGCGCGGGCCGGTGTAGCTCGGCGTCGCCAGGGCGAGGAACTGGTGGGAGAACTCGTCGGCATCGGGGTAGCCCGCCATCACCACGTCAGGGTTGTAGGTCTTTATGACGTAGTCGTGCACCTGGCGGTAGGTGTCGTACCACTTGAGGCCCTGCTCTATATAGGTATCGGCGTCAATGTACCCTGCCTGTAATGGTGCGAAGTCGGCCCCGGTAGAGGGTGGGAAGTCTTTGGCTATCTTCTCCTCAAGGTCGGCCATATTGCTGCGCGAGCGGGCCAGCGACGTGTAATAGAGGCGGAACTTCGAGAGGTCGGGGCTGAGGTCCAACAGCTTGATGTACTGCCCGACGAGGAGGCCATTCTGGGGCAGCTTCACTTTGACGGGCGCCCACTCTCCTGCCTTCAGGTCGGCCACCTTCTGCGCGGCATCTTTGGCCTCCCTGGTTATCAGCAACCTGTCATAGTTTACCTGGTTGTCGTTGGTGCTGTCATAGACATAAAGGGGCCAGTTGAGCGTAGCTACGGTATTGGAGATGGAGTTGGTGTTGTAGCTGAGCTGTGCTTCTTTAGCAGGGCTGAACGATTCCGGTGCTCCAGTCCACCCTGTGGCGTCAGCGAATTGCAAGGTGTTGGTGTAGACCACGCCGGGGTCGGAGCGGACGTTGGGGATAGGGTAGTTAGTCACGACGCCGCGATTGTTGTAGAAGTTGCGAAAGTCTACGGCGGGACCTTTCACCTTTGTGCCAGGCAAGGTGCCCGGCCACTCCATGATCGCAACCTTCTTGCCCGCCTTCTCTGCCGCTTCGCCATACGTCTCTGCCTGGAGTATGGTGGCGGCGAAGCCGGAGGTCGTGGTGAGAATGCCGTTGCTGTTGATGTGGAAGGTGTTGTTCATCGCGCCATGTGTGCCGGGCCACGCGCCGGTCGTGATAGTGTTCCAACCCGCGCCGGTGTTGGCCGCGACTTGCGGCACCATGCCGTTTTCACCCGTAACGCCGTTATTGACTATCTTCGCATAGTTGGGCATATCGCCCGCTTTGACATATTTCTCAACGAGGTCGGGGCGCATCCCGTCCGAGATAAATATTAGCTCCTTGGCCGCGAGAGGCGCTGTACCCTGTGGGGCCGCGCCGGTGAGACGTATAGATAGGGTCGAAAAGACCATTGCGAGTGACAGTAGCAAAGCGCCCGCCCGTACAAGGCGTTGCGTAGTCCGGTTCCTGCGAATGCCAAACATGACAATCCCCTCCTTATCCTGGCGTGATATGTGATTATCAGGGCTTACGCATCGACGAAGGACGAAGGACGAAGGACGATGGATGGGAGCCAAACAGCGTAAGTCCTGATTTTGCGGGTGCTCCGACTCCCGCGAGCCGTTTTGCAGCAAGTAGAAGGCCACCGTTTTGCGATCATAGCAAATGGTTGTTAACGGAGTAATAATCGGTTGGCAGGGGTTTTGTATGATATAAATCAGGCATGAATAAAGAGAATCTATTGCTACTGCACGGCGCGCTAGGGGCTAGCGAGCAGTTCGCACCTCTTCTGCCGCTCCTCCATGAGAGATACAACCTCCACACACTCGACTTCGAGGGGCATGGCCCCGCACCCAAGTTGGCCCGCCCCTTCCGCATCGAGCACTTCGCGGAGAACGTCCGCAGCTACCTGGCGCTACACTCAATCGAGCGCACGCACATCTTCGGCTACAGCATGGGCGGATACGTCGCCTGCACCCTGGCTATCACGCACCCCGACCTCGTACAGAGCATCGCGACCCTCGGCACGAAGTTCCACTGGGACCCCCAAACCGCCGAGCGCGAGGTAGGCTTCCTCAACCCCGAGAAGATAGCAGCGAAGGTCCCCCACTTCGCCTGCGCCCTCGCTGAGCGCCATACCTCTGCTGGCTGGGAGACAGTAGTGAACAAGACCGCCGATCTACTTCTGTCTTTGGGAGAGGTTGGGGGCCTTCGAGCCGAGAAGCTGGTTCAGATCGTATGCCGTGTAAGGGTTATGGTTGGTGACCGTGATTCGACGGTTGGCGTTCCGGAAGCGCATGAGGTCTATCGCGCCCTCCCGCAAGGTGAGTTGGAAGTGCTGCCCGCGACGCGGCATGAGATGGAGCGGGTTGAGGTGAAGAGGTTGGCGGGTTCGCTGGTGGGGTTCTTTGAGTAGATAATCATAAAGCAACATTAGCTGCTAGAAGAACAAGAGCTAGCCCCGGAGGGACGGTAGAAGACAGCCCC
>DATEOC010000001.1:0-10528 GCA_035274425.1 Chloroflexia bacterium | reverse complement strand
GGGGGTCGGGGGTGGGGGGTCGGGAAGTGCGGAGTGCGGAGTGCGGAGTGCGGAATTAGGTGTGTCGTCCGTCGTCTGCGCAGCTTCCCATTGCTCGAAGGCGGCGATGGCCTCGGCTGCGGTGTGGGTGCGGTGGGAGCGTGGGGGGTAGGGGTCTATGCCTGCGGCGCGAAGCTCCTGGAGCTTGGCGAGACGCTGGCGCTCCTGGTCGCCCATATCCAGCTCGGTGGCGTAATCTGTGGAGGCGGGTTCTGTCATAGATATTACCTCAGTGAATTGCATGTTGCGTGACCATGATCATCTTGTCTCACTGATAATATGCGGTGCAAGAAACACATCCCACGCTCGTAAACAGTTTATGGCGAGTTCTACCATATCATATTTCACAATATTATATTTGTCGTGTTTCCCCTTTACGACGTGATCCATATCCTCTAGCAAGATAAAGAGTCGATACCTAGAAGGCTCATAGGGATTGTACTCCCTTAGGATCGAAAATTGAGCATCAATGCTGGGCCTCGATATTGAATAGTGCTTAGTCCCGTTGCAAATGTCACGGCAGATACGCATTTCTGGCGTAGACTCCATGAAGGTGTCTAAGTCAGTCTTAGACAATGGGGATGTCTTCTCGACCCATTCACGGAGTGTGAAGCAATTTTGAAAGAATGCAAACACAAAGTCTTCCACATCAGGACTCCCAGCGGCACATGCTCTCTGTACACGGTCATGCCAGCGATGCATTCGCTCCATCTGCCCCTGCCATTGACCATTCTTGTGAATACTCCACTCTAGCCACATACTAATTCCCCTGTCTAGCTTGCAGTTCAACTTACTTGATGAGTCATTTACCAAACTGCCTGAGATATTACTTCCCCTCAGTCATATATTTCAGGTTATTCTGATAAACCCAAAGTTCATAGCCTCCTCTATCGTCTGTAATCCAAATAGAAGAACCGACCATCGGGGCCGGTTCTTGACGTAGGGCGGGCCGATGGATGGGTAGGGTTATTCTACTTTGAGGATGGTGAACTTTTCAACGCCGCCTGGGGTGTTGACTTCTACTTTGTCGCCCTTTTTGCGGCCCAGGAGGGCTTTGCCGACGGGGGACTCGTTGGAGATGCGGCCCAGACGGGGGCTGGCCTCGGCGGAGCCGACGATCATCCAGTCGTAAGTTTCGCCTTCGCTGTCTTTCAGCTTCACGCGTGAGCCGAGGACGATGGTGTCGCCCCTGGGCCCTTCTATGATTTGGGCGTGCATGAGCATGTGCTCAAGGGTGCGGATGCGCCCCTCGACCCATGCTTGCTCGTTCTTGGCGTCTTCATATTCGCCGCTCTCGGAGATGTCCCCATCCATTTTAGCCTGCTGGATGCGGTCGGCTACTTCGGGCCTACGCACCTCGGTGAGGTGGATCAGCTCTTCTTCGAGCGTGGTTTTGCCCTCGGCGGTGAGGTATACAGTCTTGTCCATGACCATTGTCTTGTCCTTTAGTCCACATTGTCGCACGGGCAGGGCACCCGTGGGGTCAACGGCGAGAGTAATAGCAAAAAACTGAGAGGACTGCCGCAGGCGCTCTCAGCTTAAGGGTTCCGCTATCGGAGTTGCGTGAATTATACAGGAGATGGGGGGATTATGCAAGGATGTGGAAAGGGACGCGTTACTTCACCTCCCACAGCCTTACAGTCCTGTCGGAAGCGCCGGAGGCGATGGTCTGGCCGTCAGGGGAGAATGCCACGCTATTCACACTAGCTTCATGCCCCTCCAGCACGCGTAAGAGGTCGCCATTCGATACGTTCCATAGCTTCACGGTGTCGCCCGATGTGGCGGTAGCGAGGGTCTGCCCATCGGGTGAGAATGCTACCTGGTTCAATTGGCCTGCCTGGGTTTGCACAGTACGCACAATTGAACCATCTGCTACGTTCCATAGCTTCACGGTGCTATCCCCTGAGGCCGAGGCGAGGGTTTTCCCGTCGGGTGAGAATACCACGCTCGTTACGATATGTGTGTGCCCCTCTAACGTGCTCACGAGCGTGCCATCCGCTACGTTCCACAGCTTCACCGTGCTATCTTTCGAGCCGGAAGCGAGGGTCTGCCCATCGGGTGAGAATGCGACGCTATAGACGACATTCGCGTGTCCCTCTAGCGTTTGCAGGAGGGTGCCGCTCGATACGTTCCATATCCTCGCCGTTTTGTCAGAGGAGGCGGCTGCGGCCATCTTCCCATCAGATGAGAACGCGACCTGGTTCAATTGGGCTGTATGCCCCTCAAGTCTGCGCACGAGGGAGCCATCCGTTACGTTCCACAGCTTCACGGTATTGTCCCCTGAGCCGGAGGCGAGGATTTTTCCGTCGGGTGAGAAGGTTACGTTCGTCCCTATCAGCTCGTGCAAGAGGGAGCCGTCCGATACTTTCCATACCTTTACTGTCTCGTCGGTTGAGGCGGAGGCGAGGGTCTGCCCGTCGGGGGAGAGCGCTACGCTGGAGACCGAAGTTGCATGACCTTCCAGGGTGCGAGACACTGCGGGTAGTTGGGTCTTAGCAGTGAGAGGGGTAGGGGTATCATGTGGGACCGTGTCGGTGAATCTGACGATTGGAGTAGGGATGGGGTCGGAGGTATCGCAGGCCACGATAGCAACCAGCATGAGTGCGCACAGGCTCAACGTTGCTATCCGAGACCCGGCGATTCTATTGATGTGGCGCATGGTGTTCAGGATGTTCCTCCGTTCTGGCTATGAGCTGTCCTCAGCAGGCTGCTGGCGGGTATGGAATTGGTGATAGGTAGAGGGCTGACTTCTACCTGTGGATAGAGATGGGCATAGCCGCAATTCTACAGTCGGATAGAGGGACAGGTACAGGGATAACAAGAGTATACCATTCATGCTGGGCGAGGACAATGACCCGGCCTAACAATCGACAGGACGTGCTGCTATTTTACCTTCCAAAGTTTCACTGTTTTGTCCCAGGAGCCGGAGGCGAGGATCTGCCCATCAGGAGAGAATGCCACGCTCTCTACCTCTCTGGTGTGTCCTTCCAGCGTGTGCAAGAGCAGACCATCCGATACCCTCCACAGCTTCACGGTGTTGTCCCCTGAGCCGGAGGCGAGGATCTGCCCATCGGGTGAGAATGTCACGCTGCTCACGTAAGCTGTATGCCCCTCCAAGGTGCGCAAGAGAGAACCATCCGATACGCTCCATAGTGAAGCTGTGTTATCGAATGAACCAGAAGCGAGGATCTGCCCATCGGGTGAGAATGCTACGCTTGTCACAAAAACTGTAGGCCCGTCCAAGGCGCGTATGAGAGAGCCATCCGATACGTTCCATAGTTTTACCGTATTGTCGGAAGAGCTGGAGGCAAGAGTTTGCCCATCGGGTGAGAATGCTACGCCCCAGACGTTATCTGTATGCCCCTCGAAAGTGCGTATGAGAGAGCCGTTCGATACGTTCCATAGTTTTACTATGGAGTCGAATGAGCCAGCGGCAAGGGTTTGTCCGTCAGGTGAGAACGCGAGCTGGTTCAATTGGGCACCATGCCCCTCGAAAGTACGCACAAGGGAACCATCCGATACATTCCATAGCTTCACTGCCCAAAGTTTCGTGGTCTCATCTTGTGCGCCGGAGGCGAGGGTTTGTCCATCGGGGGAGAGCGCGACCTTCACTCCTTCCAGTGTATGCAGCAGGGAGCCATCCAGTACGTTCCACAGCTTCACCGTGTTGTCTCCTGAGCCAGCGGCGAGGGTATGTCCGTCAGGTGAGAATGCTACACTTTGTACCGAATCTGTATGCCCCTCCAAGGTGCGAAGTACTGCCATGTTGATAGCCTGGGTAGCAGCAAGGGAAGGAGTAGGAACGGCGATGTGTACAGCCGTTCCTGTGGGTGGGGCTGGCGGAGTCGGAGTAGAGGTGGGACTGGCTGTATCGCAAGCCGCTATAGCGAGCAACATGAGCGCGCATAGGCTCAATGTTGTTATCCGAGACCTGGCGATTCTAATTATCTGGTGCGCATGGTTCATGACGTTTGGCTCCTCTACAATTATAAGCGGTTATCCTCAGATTGGTCACGTGCCCGCTAGCGGATGTTGGAGAAGCGTTTGAGGAGATGGCACACCTGAGAGGGCGTAAGGCGGGCGGTAGAGAGGGTGCGCTTGCGGGTGGGGAGGAGGCGGGGCCAGGTGAGGAGACCGGCGATGATGCCTCGGAGGCGGGCGCGGGAGGAGGGGTGGCGGATGTGGCGTAGCGATTCGAGAGCGAAGCGTGATTGGGCGCGTATAATGCGGGGGAGGGAGCGGAGGATGGCCTGGCGGGGGAGATTTTTGGCGATGAGGTAGATGGTATTGCGGCCAACGTAGTAGGAGGAGAGGGGGCCGCCTCCGGTGGCGCTGAGGCGGTGGCGGACGCGGGCGGTGGGGACGTAGACGGTGCGGTGGCCCCGGAGGCGTGCACGCAGGTTGAGGTCAACGTCCTCGCAGTACATCCAGAGCTGGGGGTCGAATACGCGGAAAGGGGGCTGCGTACCACCCTGGAGGGCTACATCTGCGAGCACGGAGCGACGGTAGGCGGCGGCGGCGGCGCATGGGCCGAAGACTTCCTCTTCGCGGTTGTACTGGCCCCTGTCTCGCTGCCAGACGCCGCGGCTGTTGGGCACGCAGTCGAGACCGTAGTAGTCGCCCGTCGAGTGGAAGGTGTCGGGGCGGTCATAGAGCATGAGGCGGGAGGCGGCCATACCTGCCCAGGGATTGCGGTCGAGGGCGTCTACGAGGGCAGCGAGCCACGTGGGGTCGGGCACGGCGTCGTTGTTGAGGAGGACCAGGATTTCACCGCGAGCTTCGTGGAGGCCGGTGTTTACGGCTGTGACGAAGCCGTGACCCTGGGTGCCTGGGAGGGTGATTATCTTGATTTCGGGGTAGCCGAGGAGGAGGTCGTGGGTGCCGTCGGTGGAGGCGTCGTCCACGACGATGGTCTCGAACGGCTCGGTGGCGCGGTAGGTCTGGTGCCACATCGCTTCGAGGCATTCGGGGAGGAGGTGCGCGCCGTTGTGGGTGGGGATGATGACCGACACGCGGGGTGTCGAGTTTTGAGTTTTGAGTTTTGAGTTTTGAATTGGGGTTTTATGAGGCAAAATGAGATCGGTCCTGCTCTATGGTGACAGGATACCAATTTAGAATTCAAAATTCAAAATTGAGAATTTCGCAGGTAGTCGGCGAGGGCGTCTTGCCAGGGGCGGAGGGCGATGCCAGCCTGTGCGCCGACGGTGTTCAGCAGGGTGGAGTGGGGAGGGGTGTAGGCGGGGCGGTTGAAGTTGGCGAGGGCGGTGGGGGTGATGGCGATGTGGGCGCGGTTGGTGAGGCGCATAATTTCGGCGGCGTATTCGTAGCGGGAGCATTCGCCTTCGTTTACGAGGTGGTAGATGCCGTATCTCTCAGTAAGTGCCAGCTTCAGGAGGGCTTCAGCGAGGTCTTCGGCGTAGGTGGGGGTGGCTATCTCGTCGGCTACGACAGTGAGTTTGCCGTGTGTGTCAGCTGCCCTGATGATCTTGTGGATGAAGCTGTCGCCGTCCTTGCCGTAGAGCCATGAGACGCGTGCTATGTAGTGGCGCGTGAGCGCTTCTTTGACGTGTGTCTCCCCCTCCCACTTGGAGGTGGCGTAAACGCCGCGTGGGTTGGGCGTATCAGACTCCAGATAGGGAGAGCCTTTGGTGCCGTCGAAGACCATGTTGGTGCTGACGTAGATAAGTGGGGAGCCTGCGGCCTCGCATGCGATGGCGACGTTGCGGGTGCCCTGGGCGTTGACGGCGAAAGCTGCATCAGGCTCGCTCTCCGCGCCGTCTACGTTGGTGTAGGCGGCGGGGTGGATAACTACGTCGGGTTTGAAGGTGGTGATAGCTGATGTGATAGTAGGGTCGGTGATGTCGTGCTGGGGGCGATTGAGGTGGAGGAGAGTGTGGCCCGCAGCTTCGGCGTGGCGAACGAGGGCTTTGCCGAGGGTGCCGGTGGTGCCGGTGATGGCGATTCTCACGCGGACAGGCTCCTGTCAGGACGACGGACGACGGACGACGGACGGCGGATGAAGAAACGTGAAACGTGAAACGTGAGAGGATTGTGCCTGGTCATTTGATCAGGCTCCGGTCCAGAGGGCTATGGCGAGGGCGAGGATAGCGACTGGGAGGGCGGTGGCCCAGACGAGGCTGGCGGCGTCTCGCTCGCGGCGGATGGGGACCCAGAGGTGGGGCACGGCTCGCATTGAGAGGTAGGCGAAGAGCGCGCCGAAGATTTCTATAGCTATTGCCCACGTCCTATCGCCGGGGGCGGGGAGGATAAGGAGGGACCAGAGAGCCGCCATCGCGGATGTTTGGAGGAGGCGGCCTGCATGGATGCCCGCATTGTCGCCGGAGGTCGTGGTGTCGCGCCAGTCGAGCCACCAGGGGAGGGCTGCCAGGAGGACAAGACCAGCAAGCAGGCGGACGATTGTCTGGCCGGGGGTTTCGGGGGCGGCAGTGAGGGAGGTGACGGCTAGAGAGCGGGTGTCTGATACCTCTACTAGGGCTGCTAGGGCGAGGATAGATGGGAGGAGGCCGGTGAGGAGTCTGCCGAGGTCTCGCGCGCCCTGGAGGCTAACGAGGTCGCCTGAGAGCAAGCGCCATGCGGCTTTGAAGAGTGGCCCGGCGGCCAGAAGAAGCAAGATGGTGAGGAGGTCGACCTGTGGCCCACCTGGGCGGTTGAGGGGGCTTCCTGGGAAGGGGAGGAGGGCGAGGGCAAGGATTGGAGCTATCGCGCTCACTGCTGCCAGGAGGCTGGATGGTGTCGTGGTGCGCATGGGTGCGCTGTTGTCAGGGGAGAAGCTTGCGGGGTTGCGCCTGCCGGATAGCTTCAGGAAGGTATAGAGAGGTTGGAGTAAGGTGCGCTGGGTGGCGCGGGAGCGGTAGGTGCTTGGGGTAATGAGGGGTCGCGCTAGCGCGAATATCCATTCGCTTGCGAGCGCCAGGGCTAGGCCGAAGAGGAGCCCTGGGTAGAGTAGGAGGGCTGATGCCCAAGATAGTATGGTTGGTACGAAGTCAGGTTGCACGCGGCGGGGTCTCCCTGTGTGGTTAGCAGGGGAAGTGTAGCATAAGTGGAGGTGGTGGGCAACCAGGTGGCGACGTAAAGGCGTAACTCGCTTTAGGAGCTATGGTCAGCCACAAATTTGGCATGAGCCTCTTCCAACTTATTAATGGCAATACCCTCCGCAAGGTCAACGGGTCTGACTGTATGCTCATAGATTTGCTTGTGCGTCTGCAAGTACTCACTAACATCAGCGTTGATGAAGTTATAGTCATTGAAGGTAATAAACTCACTATAGCGAGCTTTCGCACTGCCTGCACGATCTCGGCAAATAACGTCTATTGCCTTGAGACGCCTATTCTCTTTGATTGCTGATTTGAGCAGGAATTTAATATAAGCGTCAGCGGTGGGAAGTGAGTATCCGATAATGCGTAACTGCGTAGCATCTGCCAAGACTCGGTAAGCGAGTTGCCAAGCGGGCACAATATCAGGATAAACATTCTTGTTCCAAGTGGGTGGGACAATAGCGTGCGTTTGAATACTTCCATGTAGTTTTGCAATTGAGGCTGTTACTGGCCCCTCATATTCAGGTGAAGATTCCTTATGTGCAATATCGATGGATGTGCTAAAGGCGATGGGCTCCTTGATCGTATAGATTGTATAGTTCGCATTAATGAAGTCACATACTTTCTCAAGTATGAGATCATAGTTCAGTGTGACGATCGAATAACGAACGTTCGGCTGTGCAATAGACCCTATCACTAAATCCTTGTAAGTCATTGGAGAGGAGTACCCGGTTGGCAGATGCCAAACTCTGAGGTTCAATAATGCACCAACAAACTGGCCGTATGCGGACCATTTTGCTTCCGAACCAAACAGAAAGTCATACCAGTTGCCAGGCAAGTTAATGTAATCTGCCATTTCTGGAGTATAGTGGGTGATCACGTCAGCTATATATTGCGTAAACGATTCGCGCAAGCGTCTTCCCTTAAGATGATCATCCATCTCAAGTATAGAAAGTATCTCCTCGATGTTATACAGATCAGCATTAAAGAAGTTCTTGACTACTGACAGGTCTTTGAGCGTATCAAACACATCTGTGAAGTGAGCATATTTATGTATGTTGGCAAAGTACATCTCCTGTGACTTCAGTCGGAAGTTCTGCATCACAGGCAGACCTAGAGGAGCCGAGAAGCCTGCTCCAAGCAAATATACAACAGTCTCCATAAATCCTTGCCTCCTTGTGTGGCGCGATCCGACAATAAGAATAGATCCTCCAAGTGAATAAGCTGATTCTTGTGTCGTGAATTCTTATTCCCATACGTAACAAGTCAGGAATATGAGACACCCCGAATTTTATAGCTGAAAATAGAAGAATGGTGCAAGAACCGGATGGGTAACATCTATCCGGCTCTTGCATTCCTGCGAAGCCAAGTCTTTGAATCCGTATCCTCAAAAGATACCTTGCGCGCACATCCAAAAGCGGTCATAATATGCAAACTTATGCTGGCCGTTTGGTAGCTTCTGAACTTCTAGCGCGTGAGAGCTATGAGATATTTGGGAAATAAGAAAAGCCTATTGCATTTCATTGACGGAGTGCTGGACGAGCACAGGGCCGTTAGCAGGCGTGATGCACCGCTGTGCGTGTGCGACCCGTTCACGGGCACGACTTCGGTAGCCAGCCATCTGAAGCGGCGGGAGTGGCAGGTTATATCAGGGGATATAATGGCGTACTCATACGCTTTGCAGCACGCCTATATAGGTTTGAACGAGTCGCCGCCATTCGCGGGGCTGGTGGGGGCGGGTGCGCTCGACCCCGACCTTTACCGGACAGTGCCGTTGCAGTGGGCGATTGCACACCTGAACAACCTGCCGGGGGTGGAGGGGTATTTCTACAGGACCTATTCGCCGGGCGGGCCGGAGGGGCGGCAATATTTTACGTCGGCGAACGCGCTGAGGATAGATGCGATACGCCAGGAGATCAACGGGTGGTGGGAGAAGGGGTGGCTGGCCGAGCCTGAGAGGTACATACTGGTGGTGGCGCTTATCGAGGCGGTGTCGAAGACGGCGAATGTGGCGGGGACTTACGCGGCTTATTTGAAGAGTTGGGACCCGCGCGCCCATAAGCCATTAGTGCTGGCGGTGCCGCAGGTTGTACACAGCGCGCATGAGCACAGCGTGAACATGGTGGACGCGAACGAGCTTGCGCAGGGGCGAGAGTGCGACCTCCTGTATGTGGACCCGCCGTACAACAGCAGGCAGTACAGCACGAATTACCACCTGCTGGAGACGTTGGCGCTGGGTGACGAGCCGGAGACGAAGGGCGTGGCGGGGCTGCGGACAGATAATGGCAAGAAATCGGCATATTGTAGGGCGGGGAAGGCTGAGGAAGCGCTATCGGAACTGGTGCGGGAGGCGGCGGCGCGGTGGATACTGGTGAGCTATAACAGCGAGGGGCTTATACCACACGAGCGGATTGTGGAGATACTGGCTCAGCGCGGCAACGTGGTCATATACGACTGCGAGTACCGGCGGTTCAGGTCGGACGCGGACGGCGATAACAGGAGGTATGGGCCGGATGATACGGTGAAGGAGATGCTGTTTTGGGTCGAGTTGTGAAGTCCAAAGTTCAAGGTTCAAGGTTCAAGGTTCAAGGTTCAAAGCCCAAAGTGGAGACGCATCCTCGGAACCGGCTCAACGATTTGACGGGGAGGGAGTGGGTGCATTTCCTGGCGTCTGTGGAGGCGACGGCTTATCCGACGAAGGGGCCGCAGTCGTTTGGGCATAACTTGAGGAGGAGCCACCCATCTCCCAAGCCGCCCCAGTTGATGCGGAGGATAGTGGAGTTCTTTACGAAGCAGGGGGAGTGGGTGCTGGACCCGTTCATGGGGGTGGGTGGGACGCTGCTCGCCTGCTCGATGGCGGGACGTGGGGCTGTGGGGCTGGATATTTCGCAGGAGTATATAGAGACGTACCAGAAAGTCGCCAGGCAGGAGGGGCTGGATGGGCAGGTCGCGCTATTGGGTGACGCGAGGCGGATGCTGGAGCAGCCGGAGGTGGCGGGGCGGATGTTCGACATGGTGCTGACCGACCCGCCGTACAGCGACATGATGAGGCGGCCTCAGAGTGGGGAGAAGAAGAAGCGCACGGGGCGAGACGACGCTACCCCATTCACTGGCAGCCCACATGACCTGGGTAACCTGCCTTATGACCACTTTTTGGCGGAGCTGACGAGGATATTGGGGACGGCGTTGGGGGTACTGAAGCCGTTGGGGTACATGGTGATATTCGCCAAGGACTTGCAGCCTACCGCTCAACACCATAATTTGCTGCACGCGGATATCGTAGTGCGGCTGTCGGCTATGGAGGGGTTGGCGTACAGGGGGTGTAAAATCTGGTACGACCAGACGCCCCGGCTGTACCCGTTCGGATACCCGTACAGGTTCGTGGCTAACCAACTGCACCAGTATATTTTGGTGTTTCAGAAGGTTTAGGGGTC